>CBFHQJ010000066.1:0-27347 GCA_965657795.1 Akkermansiaceae bacterium | reverse complement strand
GGCTTCGTTTTTCTTGCTGCCATCAGCGTTTGGACCCGAAAATGATTTTGTCCATACTTCCTAGTCCCGACGGTCCGATCGCCGCTTGTCTTGATCTATCGGGCTCGACAGATCCCGTCCTCGAAAACGCGGCCCGTCTTTGCGCCATCTCTTCACCCGAATTACACCTCGTGCACGTAGCCCGTCCTCCTTGGCTACACCCCTTCAAGATTCGTTACCGCAAGGAAGTCTTTGAAAACAAAGGGCTCAAAGAGCAATTCCGGGAAGTCCTTGACGGTCAACTTGAGGTCATTGAAGAAAAAGCGACAAAGCTCACTTCCAGCCCCATCAAAATTTGTAAATTTGAGAGTGAAGACCCCACTCATACCCTGCTCGACCGCCTGGATTCCAATGACTACAATCTTGTCATCATTGGCCGGGCCGGCAAAGGCTTTAAAGGCCTCGTCACTGACTTCATGGGAGGCACCGCCGAGACCCTCATCCGCCACCTTGGCTCCCCACTTTTAATCGTGCCAATCACCGAATAATTCAAATCCCTTACTCAAATCATGAACCAACCAAAAAGCATCCTCGTTGGAGTCGATTACTCCGAACAAAGCAAGAACGCTCTTCGCGCCGCAGCACGCATGGCTAATTCCCGGAACTTACAAATGGTCTGCTTTCACGCCCTCGACAAGGAGGCACTCACTCAAATCAAAAAAATGGACGTGGAGACTGAAAAAGGTGTCCTCAACTTTGCTCATGAAAAAGTTGCCGGGTTCATCCGCGACGTCATCGGTACCGCCCACGACATCGTCACCGAAGTTCTTCTGGGGAACCCATTCAAATTGACTCTCGATCAAATCGAAAAGCACAATGCCGAAACTCTTGTTCTGGGATCCGGAGGATACTCGCATGAAGACGGTCACCATGTGGGGGCCCTCGCTTCCCGTTGCATTCGCAAAGCTCCTGTCGAAGTCCTTCTCGTTCGTAACTATCAAGACCATCCCTTCGACGACATCGTGGCCTGCGTAGACTTCTCGGAGAACTCCAATCGGGCTGTTCACCGTGCCGCCGTGCTGGCATCCCAGGATCAGGCCCGCTTGAAACTGATCCATGTTTACCGCCCACCTGTTTACACCGAGAGTGAGATGGGGTGGCTGGGACCTGCTTTTCCCATCACCCAGGAGGAGAGCATTGAAGATAGCCTGACCGAACGGGTCTCCGGATTTGCGAAGAGAATCGCGGAACAGTATGAACTCAAAGAGGTCTCCGGGGAGGTCGTCACTTCCCACAGCATTCATCGTGGTATTTGGCAGGCACTCAAGGATATGGAAGCTGACCTCGTCGTTCTGGGGACTCGCGGGCGCACCGGTTTCAAGTCCCTCCTTCTCGGCACCACGGCCGAAGGGCTCATTAACCATACCCCGTGCTCGGCCCTCACCATTAAGCCGGAAGGCTTTGAGTATAAGCTCTTCTAAAAAAGACCTATTCTCACGAAACAAAAGCGGGGCTGATAAGGTATCAGGAAGGAGTTCCATGCTTCTCAGACTCCCGCTTTTTGTTGTCCCGGTCTTCCTCTTTACGATCCTGATTCACGCACAAGAGGCCACTCCTCCAACGCCACCTTCCGACCCTCAGGCGGAAACGATGACGGACACATCAGTCGAAGAGCCATCGGTAATCGAAGACCCGCTCGGCTCCGAACTCGTCCAGGTCAATTGGCTCGAGGAGATGAAAGAAGGCGGCCTCACCATGGTCGCCCTTGGCATTCTCTCCATTGCCCTCCTCACCTTCCTTCTGGAACGTTTTATCACGCTGCGCGCAAACAAGTTCGCGCCCAAAAAGCTCCTCGCAGCCGTCAAACCACTCTTCCAGGAAGGAAAGTTTGATGAGATCCGCTCGGCCTGCGATTCCCATCCGTCCCCTGCCGCTGATATCATTCGCCATTGCGTCGATTATCGCGATACCGATTTCGAGCTCCTTCAATCCACCTCCTCTGATATCGGTGCACGCGTCGTCGTGGATCAGGAGGAAAAATGCCAACCCCTGAGCGTTATCGCCGGAGTCGCCCCCCTTCTCGGTCTTCTCGGCACCATGATTGGCATGATCGAGTCCTTTAAACTCGTCGAGGTTTTTGGTGACGAAGGAGGAGCCTCCCTCCTTGCCGGCTCCATTTCCAAAGCCCTCATCACCACCGCCGTCGGGCTAATTTTAGCAATCCCCGCCGTCCTCGGTTACCACTGGGCAAGACGCCGGATCCACAACATTGCCAACATCCTTGAGATCGAAAGTGAAGCCCTCCTTAAATCCTGGTTCCTCTCTCAAAAAGCTTCCAAGTGAACTTCCGGAAACGCAAACGACGCAAACCGGAGTCGGGAGTTCTCCTCTCGCCTCTCATCGACTGTGTCTTTCTCCTACTCATCTTTTTTCTTGTGACGAGCATGATCAAACGCTTCGAACGACAAATCCCCGTCACCTTGGCCGACGACACCTCGTCCATCACGACCGAACCCTTTGACGACTCCTACCCCATCGGGCTCGACCGCACCGGCACCCTCTACGCCCCCGTCGGAAAAAGCGGCACCGGTGTTCAGGCCTTCTCTCCCGTCGCCGATTCCAAAGCCTGGATTTCCAGCCTTCTCACCGAACGCGGCCCTTCCAAACCCGTCACCCTCGTCGTGCAAAAAGGAACCCCCTTCCAAAAGGTCATCGATATCCAGGACCGCCTCGAAATCACTGGCTTCGAAACCATCCGTTTCCGCATCCGCGATTTCCCCCTCGGCACCGCTCCCCCCAAAGACAGATAGTCTCAAATAACCTCCAGCCTCTAAGCGCCCCAACCATCCAGGCTCTGCGCCTCTGCGTTAGACAATCACCTTAGCAACCCGCCAAACCATCCATGCGCTTTCGCTCCCGACACACCCCTGACGCCGAAGTCTCCATGGGCCCGCTCATCGACTGCGTCTTCCTTCTCCTCATCTTCTTCCTCGTCGCCACGATGTATAAGAAGAAGGACAGGGACATCGACATCGTCCCTCCCGAGTCCTCCTCTGCCGTCAAACTCCCACCCGACGACGATCAACTCGTGATCGGCATCAACGAAGTTGGCGAGGTCTACCTTCAAGGCGATCCCATTTCCAAAACCAACCTCCACGCCGAACTTCGCTCCCTTTCCGAAACAGACCCCGATCGCCACGTCCGACTCGACGCGCACTACGCCACCCCATTCGAGATCGTCGTCGAAGTCCTCGACGTTTGCAAATTCCGGGGCCTCGCCAACGTCGGCATCCGAACCTACGATGACCGCTACAACACTCGCTAATCCCCCAAAGCCATGAAAAAAATCATCCTCATTTCCATCGCCGTTCACATTGTGCTCGGCCTGGCCTTGGCCCCGTGGCTCAAGACCCGGATGCTTTTCGATGAAGCGAAGGAAGCCGAGCGCACCGAAGAGGTTAAAAAGCGCGAACTTGCCCGCCAAAAGCACGAACGACTCAAACGCGAGAAGCAAAAGCTCGACGCCGAAACCGCTAAAAAACTCCGCAAGGAAGCCGAGCGGCAGAAGAAGCGGGAAATTGCCAAAGAGGTTGAACGCCTCCGCAAACTCCGTGACGAAATCATGGAGCACCAGCGCCAAAAACTGGCCCAACTCAAACAACGCAAACGCGAGGACATTCTCGCCACCGAGCAACTCAGCTTCATCAAGCAGGCCAAGAAAATTCACAAAAACACCTCCGACTTCACCGGCATCGCCGAACGCCGTAACTTTTCCGTTGGAGGTTTCTCCAACGGTCACGGTCGCGGGGCTGCCGGCCTCATTGACGAAGTCGTCGTTTACAAAAAAACCTTCAACCCACCCTTCAACGGTCAACCGGCCCATCGCTTTACCTTCGACGATACCCTCGTCGACGAAGTGACCGGTCGTGAGGGGGAATTCAAAAACAGCGGGAAGTTTTCAGAATCACAATTTTTCCTCGGCGATGGCAACAATGCCCGGGCCGAATTTTGGCCTATCGATTTCGGCGACAATTTCACCATCACCGCCCGCATCAAGCTCGAGAAAAAAGAAGGCGATAAAGTGCAAGCCATCTTCGCAAATTCCCATTCCGACATTCACAACCGGGGCTTCCGCTTTTTCGTTGATCCTGGCAGCGAAACCCACACTTTCCTTCAACTCGGAACCAGCGGAAAGAAGAAAGGCCGGGAAGCCCGCTCACTTCCTGACGTAATCACCTTTGGGAAATGGCATGCGGTCGCCATTTCCATAGATAAACCCAAAGCCACCGCACGCATCTTTGTCGATGGCCGTGATGTCACCGCCCCCGATTCAAAAATAGCACCCGACTTCACTTCAGACGGACTCACGATCGACGGTTCGACCAAGAAAATGACGCAGAACTTTGTCGAAAAAATCGAGAAAAACACCCCAACTCCCGATTCGGTAGCAGCAATCAAAGAGGACCTCGACGCCCTGCAAGATCGCTTCGAACAACGCATGGGGGAGACACCCGACGACCACGCCGTGCGCCATGAAATCAACAACGCCAGCAAGGATGCCGAAGCCATGAAGTCTTCACTCGATGCCCTCGAGGCCAAGACTGACCTTGAAATGATGAATGACACCTCGTCATCGCAAGCCGACAAGATGTCGCCCGGCGCCACCACCAACGCCCCCGCCGAACTCTATAATCAAGCTCGCGAACTCGAAAATCAGATTGCCGAAGCTGCCGCCGATATCAACGCCGCCAATGAGGCCGGTCAGGAAAACACCTCCTTTGCCGAAGCTCGTAAGAACAACCCGGCCGCCACTCCGAGCCGCCCCGATATTGCCTCCGATCTCTCCGCTCAAAGCACCCCGGGAACCGTGGGAGATCTCAACGAATTCCGCCAAAGCCTCGACCGCGCCGCCAATGAAGTCAGCGACATGGCCGCCCGTGCTGAAAGCGTACTTGGTTATGCAGAAAACCGCGCCGGAAACTCCGCGCAACGACCCGGCAGCGCCTTTGCTGCCCAGCGTTCCCGCTTTGCCGCCGCCACCGGCGACCACGGGTTTGGAGCGGTCATCGACATGACCGGCTTCGGCATGGGCCTGGGCGAGGATAACCTCACCAACGACATGCGGCGCGACGAATCCTCCGAAGGAGCCAACATGAAATTTGGCGAAAAGATCGCCTCCCTCCGCCTCGATGAACGCGCCATCATGCCCAAAGCTCTTCCCGGTCGTCGCTTCACCAAAAACAGCCCCCGCAAAGGCTGGCTCTACCTCGACACCTGGTATGTCGTGGGTCCTTGGGAAAACAATTCCAAGGTCGACTTCGAACTCAGCCATCCACCCGAAAACGGCATCGACTTCGACGCCGTTTACCATGACGGAAAATTCGCTGATACTCTCAATCATCCTGATCAAACCTTAAAGTGGGAATTCTACCAGAGCGACTCCGTCCGCTGCCAGCCGCCCCGCGTTTATGGTGCCACCACTTATTATGCCCACACCGAGGTCTGGTTCGAACAAGCCCGCGACATGCTCATCGCCGTCGCCTCGGACGATGCCGCCTCCCTCTGGCTCAACGACCAGATCATTTGGCAGGACACCGGGCAATCGGTTTGGCAACTCGGCGAAGGCTACCGCCGCGTGCATTTCAAAAAAGGCTACAACACCCTCCTCGTTCGCATCGAAAACGGCCCCTCCAAATGCGTCTGGTCCGTCCTCCTCTGCCCACCCGAAGCAATGAAAAAGTGATGAGATTGAGTCAGTTAGCCCTGGAATCTTTTCGACGAAATTTCAAGCCGTTCGTTCTCGCGTTCGTTTCCCTCTTTCTCCCTGCCGTGCTCGAGGCAGACACCCCGGCTTTCCACATCCAGGTTGTTGATCAGGAATCGCAATGGCCGGTCCCACTGGTCAAACTCACCACGACCGGCAACCAAACTTTCATCACGGACAATGACGGACTGGTGACCATCGACTCACCTGAACTCTTGGGCCAAGAGGTTTGGTTCACCGTGAAAAGTGATGGCTACGCCGCAGAGATTGATGGATTCAAAAACCGGGGATTTCGAGTCACGGTGACTCCCGGGAAATCCCATACCTTTTCGGTCAACCGGACCTCGATTGCGAAACGTCTCGGTCGCCTCACCGGCTCGGGCCTCTTCGCCGAGGCCCAAAAATCCGGGCGACATCTGAGCTGGAAGGAATCAGGCCTCACCGGTTGTGACAGTATCCAGTCCGCCTACCACAGGGACCAAAAATTCTGGATTTGGGGAGACACCAACCTTCCCCATTACCCCCTCGGCATTTTCAATGCCATCGGAGCCACCACCACTGCCAAGCCTCTTTCGTCACTCGAACCTCCCTTAAAGATCCCCTACTCCTATTTTCGGGACCGTGACCAACGGCCCCGTGGCCTCGCGCCCTTTGCCGGCTCGGGTCCCACCTGGCTCAGTGGACTTGTCAGTCTACCCGACCAATCAGGAACTCCCCATCTCGTCGCCACCTTTGTCAAAATCAGAAACTTCCTCGACGTCTACCGGCTTGGCCTTTGTCGATGGGACGAAGCCAAGCAATCGTTTGTCCCACTCAAAACCCTCTGGGAACACTCTCCTGAATCCCCCGATCAACCCCTAGCGCCCGAAGGTCATGCCGTCATTTACCCGGATCAAAATGGAAAAAAATGGCTCTATTTCGGAGACCCTTTTCCTCACCTCCGCATGCCCGCGACCTTTGAGGCCTGGCAGGATTCTTCCGCTTGGGAGATTCTCACACCTCAAAAGCAACTGACTGGTCCCACCGGAAAGAAGATCATCCCCCATCGCGGATCCATCGCCTGGAATGACTACCGCCAGAAGTGGCTCAGCATTTTCACTCAAAAAGAAGGCCAACCCTCACCACTCGGCGAAATCTGGCTCGCCGAAGCGGACCTCCCCACCGGTCCGTGGAAAAACCCGGTCAAGGTCCTCAGCCATCAATCCTACACTTTTTACAACCCGCTCATTCACGCCGATCTCACTTCTCCGAAGAGTCCCGTACTTCTCTTTGAAGGAACCTACACCAGCCTCTTTTCAAAAAGTGAGGAAAAGACTCCCCGCTATGACTATAATCAGATTCTCTACCGAATCGATCTCGATGATCCCAAACTGAACCCATTGGGGAAGTGAACCCTAAGCGGAGATCATCACGCTGCCCAACAAGAAAGGCCAAACGAGAAGAGCTGAGCCTGCCTCATCGGGATTTCTTCGAAAAATAAAATCCGACCGCCCCCGCCGCAAAGGTCACCACCGTCCCCATTGCCTGCCAGGGATCCCGTATCGTCAGGAGACCTGCCGAAAGAGTCGTCGCCCCCACAAATACCAGCGGCGGCAGGACTTTCCACCCTTTGAGAGAGCTTCGGTTCCCTTCCGCAAACAAACAAAGCACCGAAGCAGCCGCACAGAGCGACAAGGTCAAACCGAGATAGCCCAGAAGATCCTGCAAGCTCCCGAAAGCAATGAGCAGAAGAGTCACCGCCATTTGCAGAAGCACGGCAGGCCAAACGCGGTCGGCCCGCACCACAAAAGCTTTCGGCAAGAGACCATCCTCGGCCATCTTTCCGTAAACCCGCGGACCGGCCATCATCATACTCAAGACCGAAGTCACCAAAGCCAGCGAGATGACGAGTCGCACAAACCCCTCGAAATCAACTCCGCCAATCCAACCAGCGGCCAGAGCTGCAACATCTGCTCGCCCGGACACCACCTCAGCCGGAGGAGCGAAAACGAAGAGTCCGTTTAAGCTAAGGTAGAGAACAGTGACCAACGAAGTGCCCACCACAAGGGACTTGGCCACCACCAAAGGAGCCTTGGCCTCCCCGGCAAGATAGACCGCTGCATTGAAACCGGAATAGCTCAGCGAAATCCAAACCAAGGCCTGGGCAAAGACCAAGATAAGCGGACCTTCAACCGCCTGCCCGGAAGCGTCTCCCAGCCAGTCGCGAGAATTCATGCTCCACCAGCCAAATCCTAAAATCGTCAGAAGAAGTGCCAACTTCAAAGCAACCGCGGTATTCTGGGTCACCGCCCCAATCACTCGCTTTGCACCATGTGCCAGCGCTCCTAAAACAACCAGACCCACCGCTGGCCACTTCCCTGGAAATTCACCAGGCAAATGCTCCCCAAAAGCCAGAGCCGCATAGGCAATCGCTCCGCTAAACCCCGCCAAAAGCGAAACCCATCCAGCAACAAACCCCACGAATGGAAATCCCGACGCGGAAAGAAAGGCATACTCTCCGCCGGACACCGGCATCCGCTTGATCAAAAGACCGTAGCTAAAAGCCCCGCATAAGGCGATCAACCCCGCTACCAGCCAGGCCCACATCACCAAGGCGGGATCACCCAGCGAAGCCAAGGTGTACCCCGAGGTCGTGAAAACCCCGGCACCTATCATGTTCGCGACCACCAGAAAGGTCAGCGTCCAAAAGCCAAAGCCTTTTCCCCGGACTTCGCCCATCAATCTTTACGAAACCGTAGGAAGTAATTCTCTTTGAAACCGTCGATCTTGAGTTCTTCGACAAAAGTGAGTCCCGCGTCTTCGATCTCCTTGCGGAAGACTTTCTTGCCCGCGCGCACGTGCCCCATGAGCCATTCGCGGGAGACTCCCTCAATGCGTTCGAAATCAATAACCACGACCGTTCCGCCCTTCTTTAACGAACGGATCAAAGATTCCATCGTCCCTTTGGGAAACTCAAAATGGTGATAAGTATCGCAAATGAAAGCCACATCGACCGACTCTGGCGGCAACGAAACCGAGCTCTCGGGACTCAAGATAGCAGTGATATTCGTTTGTCCCTCCTGCTCCGCTCGCGCCACGATGTGCTTCAAAAAGGGACCTGAAATATCGACCGCCGCAACCCAGCCTTCCGGCCCCACCGCTTTAGCAAAGAGCCGCGTATAAAGACCAGTACCAGCCCCGATGTCAGCAACTACCATCCCCTTTTCAATTCCACAGGCTTTCAAGACCGCTTCCTTCTCATGAAAAACCTCGCGGCTCTCAACTTCGAATCTCTTCAGCCAGTCATCGACCTTCAGTTCAGGATCGAGAAACTTCTCATTGATCCCCGGCTTCACACTTTCTTCTCCTGCAACTTTCGCCTTTTCCTGACCAACCAAAGAAAAACCGGCCAGAAGAACCACGGGAAGAACGAGCGAGATTATTTGCCTTTTCATGATAGACGAAGAGCATCGCAAATTGATGATGGTAGGCAAGCCTCGCCTTCCGAAAACACTTCCATCTGGACGACCGCCTTCCAATCCGGCAAAAACCTTGACCATGTCTCTTCTCCCGAAACTTCTCACCTGCCTCATCTTTCCGGTGGCCTTCGCCCAGGATCTCGAACTCCCAAACGTACTTGGTGTCCCTCCCGCCAAAACGAAGGAGGAGTGGATCAGAACCGGGCGACCCAAGACTCTCGAGCTTTTCACGAAACACGTTTACGGACGGGCTCCCGTCGGCAAGCCAGACACTTTGGCCTTCAAGGTCATTCAGGAAGACCCAAAGGCGATGAAAGGCGCCGCAACCTTAAAAATAGTCGAGATCTCTTATTCGGGGCCCGGCGGAAGCAGCAAATTCAATCTCATCACCTTTATCCCCAACAAAGCCACCAAGCCCGCGCCCGGCTATCTTCTCATCTGCAATCGGGGACCAGAGAACATCGATCCCACCCGAAAGAGAAAGGACGACTTCTGGCCCGCAGAAACCATCGTCGAACGAGGCTATGTCGCCGCGACTTTTTTCAATGGCGATCTCAGCACCGATAAAAATCTCAACTTCAACAACGGCGCGCACAAGGTCTTCGACAACTACGCAGGCGAACGCCCCGGCGATGCCTGGGCCACCATCGCGGCATGGGCTTGGGGGGCCTCACGGGCGCTCGATTACTTCGAAACCGATCCGTCTATTGATGCCACCAAGTTTGCCGTCGTCGGCCACTCCCGCGGTGGCAAGACCGCTCTTTGGGCCGGAGCCAACGACGAACGATTCGCTCTCACGATTTCAAACAACTCCGGTTGCACCGGTGCCGCTCTTGCTCGTCGCAAACACGGCGAGCGGGTTGGACGAATCAACAAAGTCTTCCCTCACTGGTTCTGCGGCAACTACAAAAACTTTGATGATAAGGAAGATGACCTTCCCATCGATCAACATCAACTCGTCGCCCTGATGGCACCTCGCGCCGTCTACGTCGCCAGCGCCAGCAAGGACGATTGGGCCGATCCCCAAGGCGAATTTCTCGCGGCAGTTCATGCCGAACCAGTTTACGAACTCTTCGGCCTGAAGGGACTCGAAACGACCACCTTTCCCGAACCAAATTCCCCCATTCAAATCGGCCACATCGGTTACCACCTCCGCGCCGGAAAACATGACCTCACCGACTACGACTGGGAGCAGTATATAAACTTTGGCGACATCCACCTGAAGAAGTAGATTTCCAAGTCCAAACGGTCACCATCATGCCCAAAACTCTTCTTCTCTTCCTTCTCTCCATCGCCCCACTGTTTTCAACTGAAAAGCCCAATATTGTCGTCATCATGGTCGACGACCTCGGCTTCTCGGACATCGGCTGTTATGGAGGCGAAATTGAAACACCCCACCTTGACCGCCTTGCCGCCAACGGACTGCGTTTCTCTCAGTTTTACAATACCGCCAAGTGTCATTCCTCCCGGGTTTCTCTCCTCACCGGGCAATACTGCCTCGCCGCCGGCGATGTCGCTCTCACTCATGCCATCACCTCTGCCGAAGTCTTACGCGATGCCGGATACTTCACTGCCATGACCGGTAAATGGCATCTCAAAAAGGAGCCCACCGACTTCGGCTTCCAGCGCTACTGGGGACACCTCAGCGGGGCTTGTAACTTCTTTAAAGGCGACAACACTTTCCGCCTCAATGGTCAAAAATGGAATATTCCCCAATCCGATTTCTACACCACTGTCGCTAATGTTGATTTCGCACTAAACTTCCTCGAGGAATCCCGGAAGTCCAAAGATCCATTCTATCTCTATCTTGCCTTCAACGCTCCCCACGCTCCGCTTCACGCCCTTCCTGAAGACTACGCCAAATACAAAGGCCGCTATAATGCCGGTTGGGACAAGATCCGCGACGCGCGAATCACCAAGCAGAAGAAGTTAGGCATCCTTCCGCACGACCTCAAGCCAAGCCCGCGCCCTCCCCATATTCGGGCTTGGGAGAAAATGGTTCCCTGGCAGCAGAAGTACGAGATTAATCGTATGGTCACCCTCGCCGCCATGATCGACCGCGTTGATCAAGAGATCGGGCGCCTCGTAAAAAATCTCAAAGACAACAAGCAACTCGACAACACCCTCATCATTTTCATATCGGACAACGGCGCTTGCCCTTACGATCGTAAGAAGCCACTCCTCGATGTTGAACCTACCAATGGTAAAACCAGCCTCCCCGATTCCACCGGCTGGGCCTGGGCTCGCAATTCCCCCTTCCGCTACTACAAGCAAAACCAATTTGAAGGCGGCATCAGCAGCCCCGGCATCGTTCATTGGCCAGCTGGATTAAAAATGAAGCCGGGAGCCATTTCTCGCACTCCGGTTCATCTCATTGATGTCCTCCCTACCTTGGCCGAAGTAGCCAGAACCAAGATTCCGCAGAACCATCCCAAGCGGGAACTTCGCCCGATCTCGGGCACCTCTTTTGCACCAATCTTTAACGCCAAAGAGATTTCGCGCCCATCGCCGCTTCACTTTAAATTTGCCCAGGACTTTGCCCTCCGTGATGGCGACTGGAAAGCAGTTAGCTTTAAGGGGCAGGAATGGGAGCTCTACAATCTTGCCAATGACCGTACTGAACTCGATAACCTCTCCGAAAAAGAACCGGTGCGATTGGAACAGATGGTCACGAAATGGAAGCAAATGTCCCGGAATGTTCTTCATTCCCAAAAGCTGACCGATCCAAGAATCGTCCCAGCCGAATTCCCCCGAAAGAACCGGGAGTGGACCAAATATTCAGACTCGGTTGAAGGTCCATCGAGTGAATTAACACCGCGCACCCGCAAAGGTGAAATCTCGAACCCGCTCAACATTCGCGCGCGCAAAAATACCAGCTTTGTCCGCGAGAAGAACACTCTCAAACTCACCTTCACCGGTGACGATCCGGGCCTGGCCATGGACCTGCGAACTTTATCCGATCTCTCCGCCGGTCCTTACCTTCTTACCTTCGATCTCATCACCGACCAAGAAGGAACGGGCGAAGTTTTCTACACTGTCGATTCAAAGACTATTCTTCCAAAAGGAACCCACTTGACCTTTCCTGTGAAGTCGTCAGCCACCTCTCAAAAAGTCACTTTAAAAATCGCAACCAAAGAGACCTTAAAGCAACTCCGCCTTGATGTATCCGAAGGTCCCGGTAAAGCCACGATTCAAAACCTTACCCTCCAGGGGGCCAACAAGAAAGTCCTCGTCGATTGGACTCCCGGCAAGGAGTAGCCGGACGTGTCATCTTTAATACTGGAAAGCAACCGCCTCCCGGTCATTACGCACCAGTAAGATTCGTCCAGCTAAAACGGGGTGATTCCAGGTGCGATGATCCAACGCGTCGAATTCGGAGACAATTTCTTCTTCATTTGGATTGAGTCCGATTACCGAGATTCCACCTCGCTCGCTCTGGACAATCATGTATTCACCAACGCCAAGAATTTGGCCATGGCCGTAATTGCCTCCACGCCACGCTGACTTACCGTCTTCCAAATTGAGACAAGTCAACCGCCCGTCATTGAGACCATAAAGGTAACCATCTTTGAAAATCATATCGGCAAATTTGGCCTTCAATTTCAAGCTGCGCCAAAGCTCTTTGGCTTCGAAGCCTTCCTCCGTTTTTTCAACCTGAATGCGATGGGTTCCATAGCCGTACCCGCTGCTCGTGATCACGGTGTCTCCCACGATCAAAGGAGACGCACAGTTGCTCTGGGGATTACCGATGGGAAAAGACCAAAGCTCCTCGCCGGTCTCAATCTCGTATCCCGCCACCGCCTTTTGCTGGATCGCGACCACCTGCCGTTTGCCCGCAAGCGTAGCAATCACCGGCGAAGCATAGGAAGATGGATAGTCGCCTGAGCGCCAAATTATCTCACCTGTATCAACGGCAAAAGCCGCAAGATTTTTATCGGCTTTGCTGCCCAAGGTCACGATGACTTTACCGTCGACGACCAAAGGGCTGCAGCTCTTGGCCCACTTGGGAATCCGCTGGTCGGCTTCCTTGAGAATGTCTTTTCCCCAGATCAGCTTTCCCGTCCGCGCATCGAAACAATTTAGGATGCCTATGGCTCCCAAGGAATAGACTTTGCCATCGGCCACTGTCGGCGTTGAGCGAGGCCCGTCGCCTCCCATCGCTTCCTCAAATCTAACCTTCTCCGCATGCGTCCAAACCGCGTTACCAGTCTGAAGCTCATAGCAGGTCGTCGTCTCAACCGTTCCTCGTTGATCCATGGTGTATGCAAATTGCCCCGCCACGGCAAAAGCAGACCAGCCCTCGCCCATTTCGATGCGCCAAAGCTCCTCCGGCTCCATGCCCTCCCAGCCGTCCGGAAGAAGTTCGCCCGAGACCCGGTTGTCCATATTCTCTCCCAAAAGACGTGGAAAATAGGCCGGCCCCGAAGTTTCGATGACCTCTCCTTCATCCGCCATCTTACCGGTCAACTCCGGCATCTCAGTCGCCGACTCCTTGGACCATCGCCATGACAACTGCGGAAAGAAGCTCCCGGTGTGTCCATCAATCTTAACGAGAGCCGCGGGCAACATCATCAACCCGATCCCGACAAACCGCTGTTGCCACGGCAAGCGACTGAAAAAGATGATCCAAACCAAAGCGACTCCCACGGCGATGAAAAGAAAAAGTAGATCTACCGCACCACTCCAGCCTTGTTCGGTAAAGTGCGGCACATTCTTCATGACAAGCCAGGCCACAATCACGATGGCCTCAGCGATAATGAACAAACGCCAGCGAGCCCCCTTTTTTGAGGCCTGATCTTCGGGTTTCATGAGACAACAGTATCTTGAAAAGCTCATCCCTCAAGTCTCTCCTGGTTTCTCAAATCGCGTCTTCAACTTTTTGACTTGCACCTCGCTCCTAACTTCGTCATTCTGCCGGAAACAACAGTTGCATGCAAATAAACAAACCTTTCACTCTCATCTCGCTTCTATCCGCTCCCCTCGTTCATGCTCAATGGGATCTTGTTGACGACATGGAAAATGGAAATAACTGGGTTGGAGCCGGCTTAATCGCCCCAGACCCCGACGACGACGGAAACCAGGTTTTCGCAGTCGAGAACTCAGGCCTCCGGGTTGAAAACTACCTCACTCTTGCCAGCCCTATTCCCGATGGAACAACCGGAACCCTCTTTTTTCGTCTCCGGTCGACAGCAAATAATGGCTTGGTCGACTGGGTTGCAGGAACTTCCGATGTGTCCATTCCCACCAACTGGCCTGACTATGAAGGATACATTCGCCTTGCCGAAGCTGGAGCACCTGGAGACATCGATATCGACGTGCGCAACGGTGGCGGATTTACCGAAGTCGGCCCTGCCCCAGCCGACACTTGGATCAATGTCTGGCTTGTTCTGAACAACACGACCGATACCACCGACGTCTATTTCAATACATCCCCAGTCAATGCCACTTCAGCAGGCACCTTTTCCCTAACTGGAAGTGCCTTCCGAAATGGCACGACTGATGACTTGGTCACTCTTCTCGCCATCAATAACGACATCGGAACGACTGGATATCTCGACGATATCTACCTCGACCTTTCGGGAGAAAATCTCACCCACCCGCTCGCCGGAGACACAGACAACGATGGCCTCAACGATCTCTGGGAGACAAACTTTTTTGGAGATCTCTCCCGCAATGGCTCAGGCGATTTCGACAACGATAACCTCTCGGACTTCGAAGAATTCGAGGAAGGCACAAATCCAACGCTTGAAGACACTGATGGCGACACTCTCAATGACGACATCGAACTCGCAGGGACAGCAAATCCGTTTGACAATGCGCCAAGCAATCCACTCGCTGCCGATTCAGATGGAGACGGCTTTGACGACGCCGTTGAAGGCGATGCCTCGTCGGACCCAAATGACGCTTTAAGCATCCCGGCACGACCCGGGGGATTTCAACTCGTGGAGAACTTTGAGGGTGACGAAATGGTTGTCGGTGCAACTTTCAATGGAATTAACAACTGGAGCGCCGGTGACCCAAGCGCAATCTCGGTATTCGTCGAAGAAGGTTCGACCGATCAAGTAGGTCGCCTTGAAAGATTGGAGATTGCCACGACATCCAATACGGTGTCAAAAAGCATCGATGACCTGGGACTGCAAATTCTGGAAGGAACTACCGGCACTCTCTTTATGCAAGTTCTGGCCTCCAGTGGAAGTGTTGATACCAGCTTCGGACTGAGCGACGTCGCGACTCCCACTGCCTTTGGTGATTTTGAAGCACAAAGCGTTCTCTTTCCCGGCAATTTCCTTCGGGCTCGCGATGGTGAAGCTTTCCGCGATCAGGCCAACTTCGCCGACAATACCTGGATGAATGTTTGGATCGTCGCTGACAATGCCAGCGACCAAGTGAAAATCTATGTCGAATCTCCCGACGGCCAGGAAGGCCAGATCGAAATCACGGATGACGGAGGCATTGATCCCTTTGACTTCAGAAATGGAACAAGCGATCGACTTGCCAGCATTCTTCTGATCAGCGCGCTCGGTGGCGAAGCTGGTTCCAGCGTGCTGGTCGATAATATCTACGTGGACCCCACTTCAGCGAACCTCACCCGCCCTGTTGCATCCAAAGGAGGTGCTCAGGCCCTGTCCATCACCTCGACTTTATTCAATGAAAATGGAGACCTCGTCATCACCTTTAGCTCGGGGGGCGATGGCTACATCCTGACTTCATCACCAGATCTCAACGCCACTTTTGAAGAAGAAGGTGGAGCAATTTATGATGGCGTGGACACCTTTACGATCGCCGCTGGAAATCTAAGCGCTGATCGCTTCTTCTTTCGCGTTGAGAAACCATAATCATCTTTCCTAAAATCACGGGGAAGCCCCATTCATTCATAAAAAACCCCACGCCGTGCGTGGGGTTTTTTATGAATGAGATTCTCGATTCAGATACCGGAACCACGGGGGCTCCCTATTCCTGAACGGCCTTCACTCGAATAAAGACATGGGATTGCCCTTCCGGAAATTGATAGGTTCTTTCCACGATTCCCGGAGCAATCTCGATTTCGTCTGTGAGTTGAATCGTTCCCTGCGCACTCACCCAAGTCTCAAGATCATCTGACATTTCGATGGCCAGGCTTACTCCATCCATAGCAGAACGACGCCTCAACTTGATGCCCGGGACACCTTCCATGCGAAAAGCCCCAATGGCATCTCCCGAAATGGCATCGGATGTCCCGAAGGCGAACTCAAGAAGCGCCGAAATCCCATCTCCATCATCATCCGCACCTGCAACTCCCACAAAAATTACACCTTCAGAAGAACCGGGAGTCCCTCCCACTGTTGATCCGGCGCGCCAGCTCTCCGGCATCCCGGGATCCGGGTTCGATTCTGGGCTTACGAGAACCAAACTATAGCCGTCACCATCTGCGGAAGTCGGCCAAGACGCCTTGTCATTATAGCGCAAGGTTTGAATGACTTCTCCGTCCTGCCCTGAGAGAGTCAATCGTTCACCACCATTATCCAAAGTTGTTTCGTTGGCAAAACCACCGGCGATCGGAAGCCCCGCACCGTAGCGGGCTTTGAATGCGGCTTCGTCACGGACAATCAAAATTCGCTCTCCCGCGCTAAGCATCATTCCCAACGAGAATTCAAAATCAAGGCCTTCACTGAACCTGACTCCACTCAGATCAAGTGTCTCGTTGCCGATATTTAGGAGTTCCACAAACTCGGCGTCTTCAGGCCCATCCGGATTATACATGATTTCTGAAATCACCAAATTGGCCATACTTGCGGGTGCGCCCGTGAAGTAGGTGGCCTCGGTCAATGCCGACCAATTTGAACCATCAAATACTCTGGCGAGAATTTTTGAGGGACCGTTGATTGGCACAGAGCCATCGTAGAGTTGTGCATCCTGGGAAAATCCTGCCGGAGATTCCAGCGTGGCCGAAAGAATGGCATCGATCAAAAAGTCGCTGGATCCAGCACTCGAATTCAAGGCATGGATCGCCAGGATATTTTCTCCAACTTTTAGCGAAGATACCGCAGACGATCCCAAGGTGAATGGTTGATACACCGCTGCCTCATCGTCCGGATGACTCGATCCACTTGCATTCCACGTAAGCTCAGCGGGAGCATTGCCGGAAGCGACCTGGGCACCATTGATAAAAGCCACAAAGCCATCATCGTAACGGACCCCAAGAGACATTTCTGAAATTGCGTCCAGCGTGGCTTGATCAGGAATGGTAAATCTCATTCTTAAGAAGCAGGAGGCATTCACCCGCCACATTACGTCTTGCAGATCGATATCGTAAAGCTCCCCATAGTCCCCAGATCCAGCCTCGAACCCCGCGGCCGCGCCAGAGATCCACCCGCTGTCATCAAAAGCCGATTGGCCTCCCTGCCAACTCTCACCCAGAGAATCGTCGGTCGGCACAAAAACCTTCATCCCATCGCCTTCTAAAATCAGGTCAACTTGACTGACTTGGGCCGCCACACGAGGATCACTCCCATTCGTGGTGTAATAAATCGCCTCGCCACCCGGGCTTGTCATCTGCAGAGGATGTCCGGCAACAACACGCCCGGAATAAACATCAAACACCGGAGCTTCAAGAGCAGGCAGGTAACCCGCCGCACGATATTGCCCAATCACATTGGCTGTCCGCACCGGAAAGTAGGAATTGAACAATCTGTTCCGCTCGACCATCCAATCTCCGTCACGATCATAAAGCGGAATTGGAGTCGGCCCTCCGACCGGATCCACGTCCCTTCGGTAATCCCCCCAACGAGCCGACTCGGCAACAATTGCTTCAAACATCTGATCCTTGCGGGCATCCCACATCGAGGTCACCGCATCGGGAGTTAAAAGACCGTCATTTGCCAAATGTTTTTGAACCCGGTCCGCAAACAAAACCCGATATTCATCGTTCGCGAGAAGTCTTCGCCAAATCCGAGACGGGTCATCGGCGTTGTCGAGAGACAGGACATTGTCTGTGGGGCTGATGAAGACGAATTCACTATCCCAACACAGAAAATACCATCTTCCTCCATTGGTATTTCGCAAGGCATACCAATTGTGGTGATCCCAGTCGAGATTACCTCCATACTGCTGGATGATCATGTAATCCGTAAAGGCCTCGAGATCCAGCAGCTCGCCGATCTGCGCATATCTCGCAGGATCTGTCAGACCTTGATTCGCCAGTGAAATCAAAGCCTGATAGTCCGCTCTCGCATTCGCACCGTCAACGCCCTCACCGCTATTCAAGGTATTGTAGTCGTCCTTTTCTCCACCCAGATAACTCTCACCAAAGCCTGCGCTTCCACGCTCCGAGGGGTTATACATGCCCCAGTAAATTCCATTGATGTAAAGGTGAGCATACATCGACCTCGTGGCGGGGTGCCCCATCGCAAGCTGAACATCTTTTGCCCATTGATCTCGGATATACTGGGCACGTCCCCGGTTATCACCCTTGAAGGTATTGTGGTGTAGCCACGACTGATTACCTGATCCGCGAAGAATCAATTGATCAAACTCCCTGGCTGCATCCGGATCATCCGGAAACAGATCATAGTCCAATTTCGCCGGGCCGAAGTCGCGCTTAAATGAAACCCGAAATGAGTGCTTCGGGCTCTTGGAAGGCAGACGGGTATGACCACCCTGGATCCGGAAACCGGCATCCACCTGGATCCCCTGCCGGTCCCCGTTTGGATGAATCACCTCAAACGAAACCGGACGTTCCCACGCGCTCCCTTTCTGCTGTGGGTTTTGGTAAATTCCCGTTGCAGGCGAAAACAAGTGATCCTTGTCCGTCACCAGCGAGATTGTCGGAATCGCCATCAAAGCATCGTCCATCACCGAAGCATAAATCGCACTTTGCGTAACCTCGGGATCCATCGCGTAGTCCGCTGTTTCCGAGCCGTTTCCATTGTCGCCCTTCCAGGTCGCCGGGTATCCAGCCGGGAAATTCCCCTGCATGATGACATCTGCCGGAAAGATGTAGGTATGGGTGTCTATATTGCTGGCCCTAAAACCATCTTTCACGGCCACCGCACGCAGAGGAGTGGTGGTCGAAATTGAAATCGTCGCCGGAGAAGCAAGCTCGGTGCCATGATTTACACCCGGCACGGAACCATCAGTGGTGTAAATAATCGTTGCCCCTTCGGTTTGGGAACTAATTACGACATCAATCGGAGTTTGGTAAAATCCACGATCCTTTGAAAATTGAGTATCATTCACAAAACCCAAAAAGCCGCTTCCGTTACTTTGTCCCGGCGTTGGCGACGAGAAGTACAACATCTCCACTGATGCGCTCGAAGCAACCCCGACCAATTCAGGCGAGATCAAAAAATCTCCATCCGAAGAATTTACATTGAGTCCGTGAATCGCCAAGACGTTGGTCGAGTTCGGTACCAACAATTTCGTAAACTCCGTCACGTCGATCTCTTCAAAAACGAGGACCTCGGTGGCCTCGCGCTCTGACGAAGCGACTGATTGCCAATCGACATTGGCGGGAGCATTGCGCATCGCGATTTGGACACCGTTGAGATACGCGACAAATCCATCATCGTATCTCATTCGGAGCGTCAATGAAGACACCTCGTCTAGCTCCTCAAGATCGAAGGGAACCCGGAGGTAAGCACTGGCTGAAACTCCTGCCATTTCAGATTCAAGATTACCCTCCTCGTCGATAAAGTCTCCCAAGCTCAAGCCCTCTGCCGGATTCCCCAGGTTCTCCCCATCGGCCAGATAAATATCATCAATCAACCACGTTCCAGATTGTCCGTTTCCAGTGCGAGCGAAGAAGGTCTCCATGGCATTCGTCGCACTGCCATTTCGAAACCCAAACGCGGTCAGAGCTCCGGCATCCAATAAAGTCCGCTCGGTGAGTGTTCCTCCTTTAAGATAGACTTTGTAGGTGTCCGAGGCATTATCCACCACCATCCAAACCTCATACCAGACACCATCCGCAAATTGATCGACGTCGGTGAAAGCGCCCCCGTTCCGAACTTTCAGCACATCATCGCCCTGATTGTTCAGCTGCGCCTCAAACTCGGCAAAGGACGTCCCCGGAACAGTCTTATCTGACGTTCCAATTGAGATATTCACGCCACCATCACGACGCATCCGATAGAAGACCGTTCCAGTGGAACCTTCGGAAATTGTCATGGCCTTCCAGGCCCGCAACCCGTTGCCGGTCTGGTTCATCACTTGATTTTCGGCATCTGCGGGATCAATCGCGACCCTAACGCCTGTTGCTGAAGTCGACCATCCCCCTTGCCCTTCCAAAGCGCCTACATTCAAGCCATCGAAATTTTCCACCAAAGTAAAACCGGAAGGACCACTTCCCGAGTCAAAACCCACTCCGGTCTTCACCTGAGTCCACCCGCTATCGTCGAAAGGCTCCCCTCCTCCCGTCCACGAAAGTCCTTCTGCTCCATTTGAAGGAATGAACGACTTACCCGCCGCTCCCTGACCAATAAATTCCAGTGTCGCCAGAGCTACCGCTCCTCGCCCGTATGAAATATCGACCTCCTGCTCCGGATAACTTGGCGCAAATTCGGACGCCGCCGTCGTTCCGTCGGCTTGGAATAGAGCCAAATATTCCCCACCTGAGGACAGCTGAAAATTGGTGTGCCACTCCCCGCCGACCGGACCACGATCCTTTCCTGATGCAAAGATCACGATACTCTGCCCCGCTCCTATCACTCGTGGAGGCAGAGACCATCCGGACTCCGGGTCCGTAGGATCAAAATTGGAATCGTCCGTCAAATACCAACTATTCAGATCAACCGCAACGGTCCCGGTATTGGAGATTTCAATCCAGTCGGAGAAGTCGCCATCTTCGTCTGCCAAAGTTGCTTGGTTTGAAGCCATAAATTCCGAGATAACGACCCCGGCTTGCAGAGGAAGAAGGCAACAACAGAAGAGAGAAAGTAAACGGAAGATCATGATTGGTGTGATGGAAAAGATTGGAAAGTCAGGTGCGACAAGAAAAAGCATCCGCTGGCTGGAATTGGCCAACGGATGCTGAAAATGAGTTGGAGACAAGGTCCCTAGGAACGACGTCGACGCAAACCGAAGGTCAGACCGAGCAGCGTGAGCAATCCTGTTGCCGGCTCGGGAATTGCGGTTGGGTTCGTCAAATTGGCTCCGGTGTTATCGACATAGATGTCATCAATAAAGCCACTGTTGTTAGGGTCGTTATTCCGGATGAAGACACTGATAATGTCGTCATGGACTGTGTTTCCAGAAGTACGAAACGCCCCGGACCCAGCCGCCGCAGCCGCATCGTCAGCACCCTGGTTGAAATACACCGTTGTCGTATCCGTTGTGTGATCAAGCACCAGCCACACGTTATACCATTCACCAGCAGTGTAGGTGCCCACATTTGCAAATCCACCCCCATCACGAACATCCACGTTTCCGCCAGCAAAGCGCATATACCCCTCAAAGTCAGGCCAATTGCCGGGGGCAGCTACATCAGAGGATCCAATGACCAAATCAGCCGGATTATCAGCCCGCGCACGGAAGAAAATGGTTCCGATTGAAGTCTGGTCAATGGTCGGAATCGCTTTGTAAACATTGGTTGTCGTGACCGTAGCCGTTTCAGCGGAGTTCAGGGCTTGGTTTCCGGCGTCGTCAGGGTCAACCAAAACCCTGGTATCTCCGTTCGCCGTCCAACCACCGGAACCATTCAGGTCATTTCCAGCAGTGTACCCTTCAAAGTTGTCGACCATGACAAATGAGCCTTCACTCACCCCTGTCAGGGCAAACAAAGACGGAAGTGCCAATCGAAAAATATTTTGTTTCATGCAATTAATTGTTTTTTGTGACATCTTGGAGACTAAAGAAGCGATTCTTAGGAAACAACCAAAAAGCTTAGAATTCTCTCGTTCCCTGCGCTTCCACCAAAGAAGCAGGCAGATTTCTGTGACTTCTGCACCGCTGAACAGTATCACTCCGGCATAATGAAATCCCCAGCAACAGCGCTTCTCCTAAGCCTTTTAATTGCGACTCCCGCTCTCGGAACTCCTCAGGAGACCAAAGAAAAGAAAGCCCTATCAAGCTCGCCCCCTCTCAACATCTTACTTTTCACCGCCGACGATCTGGGGCACGAGCAACTCGATTTCCATGGTGGAGGAGTCTCTGATGTCACCCCCAACCTTTCCAAATTTTCTGCTGAGAATCACACTTTTCTCCGGGGACACGTAAACATTGCAATCTGCGCCCCAAGTCGAAGCATCATCGCCACCGGGCGATACGGTCACAACTCGGGCTGCTACGGCTTCAACAAGCTTCCCAAAAAGATCCCCACTGTCTTTGCCCACTTCAAGGAACACGGCTACCTCACCGGCGTTCTCGGCAAGGTCTCACATTCGACTTGCGATACCACCTTCACATGGGATCTCGCACACGACCAAGGTGAACTCGGAAACGGTCGCAGCCCCAGGAAGTATCACGATTACTCTGTCGAATTTTTCAACCGATGCAAGAAGGAGGGCAAGCCCTTCTACTTCATGGTCAACTCCCACGATCCCCATCGTCCTTTTCATGACCCGAAAAAGCCTCTGAAAAATGTCGAAGAGCCCTCCAAACTCTTCAAGCCAAATGAAATCGAAGTCCCGCCATTTCTGCCCGACCTCCCCGAAGTTCGCAAAGAGCTCGCTCACTACTACAATTCCATCCGACGACTCGATGACACCTTCGGCCGGGTCATGCAGGCACTTGAAAAGTCAGGCCTTTCCGACTCCACCCTCGTCCTATTCATCACCGACAACGGCTCTGCCTTTCCCTTCGCCAAAGCAAACACCTACCTCGCGTCGACCCGCACGCCTCTTCTCGTCCGCTGGCCCGGAGTGACCAAAACAGGAACAAAAGACGACACCCACTTCGTGTCCGAAGTCGACTTCTTCCCCACCTTCACCGAGTCCGCCGGTCTTCCCGCCGCCGACAAACTCGATGGCCGCTCTTTCGTCTCTCTCCTTCTAGGAATGCCTCAAGACAAACGCGATGTCGTCTTTACTCAAATCGACTACACCATCGGGGGACCACCCAAGCCGATGCGCTGTATTCAGGACGAAAAATTCGGCTACATCTTCAACGCCTTCTCAGATGGCGAATTCGAATACCGCAACAACAACGAAGGACTCACCTTCAAAGCAATGAAGGAAAAAGGGAAAACCGACCCCGCCATCCAAGCCCGCGTCGATTTCTTCCGCCATCGTGTCGTCGAGGAATTCTACGACCTCAAAAACGACTCCGGATCCACTAAAAATCTCATCGACTCACCGGAGCACCAGGAGATTATCGCCACATACACCAAACGCCTCCGTCAATGGATGGTCGATACCAACGATCACAACCTCCGCTCTTTCGATGTCCGAAAGGATCCTGCTAGATTAGCCAAAACCATCGTGGACTACCCCAAGATGATCAACAATACCGGGGGGCGGAAAACCAGGAAGAAGCCTAAAAAGCAGGCGAAAGAAAAGAAGCGATAGCTCCTATCCGCTCACCAA
Organism: Akkermansiaceae bacterium; assembly: GCA_965657795.1. Lineage (GTDB taxonomy): Bacteria > Verrucomicrobiota > Verrucomicrobiia > Verrucomicrobiales > Akkermansiaceae > SW10. The sequence continues at coordinate 3,648 of CBFHQJ010000066.1, read as the reverse complement.
CCCTGGAATCGTTTTCGTTCCCGAGGCGAAGCGATCCGCCTCGATCTCCAAGTGCTGGAGTAGGTTCACGAAAAGGTTTGGGAGCTGATGGTTGTCCTTTTGATTATAGGCCAGGTGTTCCTGGAAGAAGCCCGACGTCCCGCTTCCCTGCGAGATTAATCCCCAAAAACTCCATCCTGCTCCATTCGCACTCGATGCGCATAAATCATCCTGCGCCACTCTGGCGCCCTTCTGGAAGGTCGGCATCCGGCCGAACTCGGTCACGAAGGCCAGCACGGTATCCTCAAAAAGTCCTCGCGCTCGTCAAAGAAATCTGTGCCGACCTCGGTTACAATCTGACCGTGATAAGTGTCGCAAGTGGTGACCCACTGCCAAAGACAAAGGGACAAAACAATACACTCTGGCTAAACTCACTTAAAATCGTTGAGCAGGACCCGACGTTCTAATTCTGGCCTGCCATTGGCAGGCAAAACTTAAAAATCGACCTACACGCCTCTTGGAAACAATAGATAGTCTTCGGTCTCACAGCAAAAAAATCGTCATTCTAAATCAACCCCCGATCCTCCCCAAGAATGCAAATCGAGCAGCCATTCGCAATGGACTGCGACCGCCGTTTGTAGAGAATTTGGCAACTCGCGAAAGCAGAAAAGCAACCAACACCTCCCTCTTGAAGGTTGCCAGCAAGAACGTTCAAATCGTGGATATCTCTCGTGTTTTTGAGAAAACGGAAGATGGAGACATCCGTTTTTTTGATCCTCGTAGTAATCAGCTTTATCATGACTCTACTCACTTGTCTGGACACGGTGCTGATTTGGTTAAACCAATCATCCGTAAAGCCTTGATCCAATAACCGAAACCATACCTTTAGCGTTCGCAATACAAGGCGCTCCCAACGGATAAAAAACGTCTAATTTAGGAAAGATATTCCAGATCGTTTCTAGAGGAGGTACAGGACACGCCTTAGCTTGAGCAGATCGGCAACGATCGAACCTACGATCGAACCTACGATCTTCAGGAAATACTCTTCCTCTTGGCTCTTCAATTGCAGCAACCGGCCTCTCTATCATCTTAGGATCTCTCTCGCTGAGAGGCTCCAAGCTTTCAACCTTCAGCACAGCACTCTCGCTGGGCCTTTTGCTGTTTTGGATTTTCGGCATCGTGTCGACTTTTAAAACCTAGGACAAGAGAACGAATGGACTTAGTAATCTCCCCGAAAACATGGCACTCCCGGCTGGACTCGAACCAACAACTTCCACGTTCGAAGCGTGGCACTCTTCCGATTGAGTTACGGGAGCCTGCTATTTAATCCCTAAAAGTAGTGATCTCGCAAAGCTCCGTCATAGCCGCCTCCGCGGAGACAGCAGTTCTTGAACTTACGATTGGAACCACATGGGCAGGGATCATTTCGGCCCAGCTTCTCGTGAAGCTCTTTGTCTCCACCAATAATCCGGACTCCCCGTTTCACCTGTGTTTCCGAGGGATACCCTTTTCGTCTTTTGCTGGTGACCTCGATGAAAGGGCAGTTCTTCTTCTTGTTCGTTTGTTTTCATAATAACCTCCTGGTTGGGTTGATTGACTGGCTGTCGCTGAAAGCTCCTGCTTTCAGACTTTCCCGCATTGACGAGCCGAAAACTGGGTCTGTCGGCTACCTTTTCCGGTTCCAATTCCAAATCGTAGACAGCTAAAAAATGGTGGGTGTGGTAGGATTCGCACCTACTCAGCACAAAGGCACCGGTTTTACAAACCAGTCCGACTCTCTCACTTCGGCGCACACCCAAAAGATGCAAAGGGCTGAGAAGGACACCCTTTACCGTCAGAACATGCTCCGGATTATCGCGAGTTTGCACACCCGCCTTCCCGGATCTTCCGCGACACAGGGCACACGGGGCCCACACGCCGTTCTCCGACATGGCTGCCTTTGTTTTCGGAAGAGGCAATTCTCCCATCCGATAAGACCACTCGATATTCTACCTACCGTCGACCCTCACGGGCCACAAAGAGGGGCTACCTCACCGTGCGACTTTCCATCAACCCTTGCAGACCTTGCGAGTCTCCGCAGGCCCCGATTTCCGCCAAGTGGATCGGGGATTAAGCCATTTTCATCTTACCGTGGACGCGTCTTTGCATTTTCGATTAGCTTACAAAGCTAAGGCATTTCCTCTCGTACTATGCTGAACTCCCTGATTCAGGACGTGCACATCCGGTGGGTTCATCATCTTTTGGATGACAAAATACCACACGCCCTTTGCTCTATCTGCGGCTGGCAGATTGAACGGTCTTCGCGAAGTGGGCCAGGGACCTGGGGGCCTCCAACCGTTTCCACTAGACTACCCGGGAGCACTTGGCCGCAAAGCCTCACACCACCGGATCCCCCTTCGCTCTCAGCTGTCGATGTTTGCACAGGAACTCTGCGGGGTGCGAAACCCGCCTCTCGCTTGAGCATTTGCCATCCACGAAAGAAGAGTCCCCCATCTTCCAGCATCGCTCCACCAGACTGTCAATCCGATGAAGCCATTGGAACCGGGTTTGCCTGGATGTTCTCTGACTCAAAGTGAGCCGGAGCGGACAGACAGGGTGCTGTCCCTTTACGTGCCTTTCAACACGCCCATCTTACGACGCCAGGCCGCCGTTGGATTTACCTCCAAACAGGAAAGCACGTCGAATGACATACTCTCCTGTTTGGAGGGGAACCTGCATCAAAACACAGGTCCCCTTCCGTTAACCAATTTTTGGGAACGGACACCGTTACCGCTTTCTTGCGAAAGCCATAGCCGCGGGATTTCTCGACGGACGTTTCGATGTTTCGGGCACATCTCCTGGGGGAAGCCTCTCGGGGCACCTAAAACAGCGGGAGTAATTTTGATATCTTTTTCAATAAAGACACAACTCTACCTTGACCAAGAGAGATGAACTTTTATCATTCGCATCGCGTTACGGGCGAATGCAAGTCATTCAATTGCTCGTGCTTCGGAATCGTCGTCAGTGGCTGCTGACGGCGATTCTTCGTTCAGGCTATGTTAAAATTCTAATTCTTACTTCGTTTCAGTTTCTCTGATTCGGTTGGTTTGTTTTTTGAAATTCTTTTAAGGGGCCTTGCGGTCAGGCTACAAAAAAGCCCTGCTCCATCTCTGGCAGCAGGGCGACAATCTTCTGAATCCTTTTGATTCTCTAGAATGTATCCCTGCCGGGCGGCTCATAATTTGAGGACGGCTTGAGCCCTTCTCCTAAACAATCGGGTTGTTCCGTAATCATGACTCCGCGAGTTCCGGGCAATCCATACGCACGACTACCCGCTGTCGGGAGGGTCGCCCCAAACCACGAGGTGGATTGGAGATGGATGGAGTTGGTTTCTTGCGAGGACATTAACTTGTTTGGGTTGCTGGAGGCGGACGCTAGGGACCGGGCACGAAAGCGTCAACCTAAAAAGATATCTTTTATTCTAAAACATTCCTATCAACGAATCGCGAGACGTCGCAAATTTGATTGGCGGATTCAAGCTGCCAGCGCAATCGGGCTGGTAGGAAGAAAGATGTCATTAGGAGTTTGGAAGTCGAGGCATTTCCGGGGTCTTCGATTTAGCTTATCTTGAACGATCTTGACCTCTTCTTCGGTGAGGTTTGAGAAGTCGGTTTTCTTAGGGAAGTATTG
>CBFHQJ010000065.1:0-27420 GCA_965657795.1 Akkermansiaceae bacterium | reverse complement strand
CGTGACCGAGTCCGGGATCGTCACCGAGCAGAGGCCGCTGCAGCCTTCGAACGCCCGAGAGCCGATCACCGTGACCGAGTTCCCGATCGTCACCGCGGTGAGACCGCTGCAGTCCAAGAACGCATTATCGCCGATCTCCGTAACTGAGTCCGGGATCATCACCGAAGTGAGACTGCTACAGCCTTGGAACGCATAAGAGCCGATCTCCGTGACCGAGTCCGGGATCGTCACCGAGACGAGGCCGCTGCAGCCGTCGAACGCCCAAGAGCCGATCTCCGTGACCGAGTCCGGGATCGTCACCGCGGTGAGGGCGCTGCAGCCCCGGAACGCTCCAGGACCGATCGAGGTGACCGAGTCTGGAATCGTCACTGAGGTGAGGCCGCTGCAGCCACTGAACGCCCTTTCACCGATCCAAGTGACCGAGTCCGGGATCGTCACCGAGGTGAGACCACTGCAGCCACTGAACGCCCATTCTCCCATCCGGGTGACAGAGTTCCCGATCGTCACCGAGGTCAGGCCTCTGCAGTAAAAGAACGCAAGACCACCGATCTCCGTGACCGAGTCCGGGATTGTCACCGAAGTCAGGCCGCTGCAGCCCCGGAACGCCTGTTCTCCGATCTCCGTGACCGGTTTCCCGTCAATCTCCGCCGGAATCACCACTTCCCCGGTGGCGCCTTCGGGATAGTCCGTGATGGTCACGGTGTTCTCGTTCGTGACCGAGTAGGAGAACAAGCCAAACTGCTGGGCGGAGAGCGATAAGGCGGAAAGGAGGAACAGAGCGAGGCTCGAAACGAGGGCGCGAGCCTTGGAGATGAAAGTGGTCCTTTTCATGATCTGTTGGGATTTGGGTAATCGTCGTGGGGAATGGCGCGGAAGCGTTAAGACAGACCACCAGCATCGGCAGACTACAACAGATAAGAAAAAAGGAGAATCGAATTTGTCTCCCAGGCATCAGGGCCATCCAGCTAGGGAGAGTAAACGACGTTATCAGCCGATTTCCGCAAATCAAATCCACCTTGCGACCCGAAATCCTAATTCTTAGACACTTTCTGGAGGCCGTCACATCGAAAACATGAGGCCAATCAGTCAAGTTTTCCCTAGCTGGATGACCCCGCCAGGCATACTGCACTGGCAGAGTAGATGGTTTAACCCAATTAACGGCAATGGTTTCCGGTGTTCGATGGTAGGTTTTGGCGGGGCAGATTTTCTTCTTTGGAGAGGCTGTTTCCTGGCTGCCCGCGTTTCCGAAAGTTCATAGGCGAATCGCCGGTGTAGTGGGGCCAAAAGCTGGAGCTTTTGGCTACCTCTTCGCGCTTCTCATCATCTCAAGGGCCTCGTCCGAGCGAACGGTTCGCTTGTCGTTCTCTGGTGGCTTTAGGGAGTCGAGACCGGGATTTTTGTTGATTTGATGTAAGTCGACGAGGTGGGTCAGTGAGCGAAATTCCGCAATGGCATCGAGAGCCTGATTACGCCGCATGCGATTCTCCATTCCGACAAGAAAGTAGATTCCGCCAGCGAGCACCAGCAACATGTGCAGGCCGGCATCGGTCGCTTCCAGGAAGTCGCCAAGGTTGGTGACTTCTTCGCTGAAGCTAAGAAGGAAAGAAAACAGGAGCGGTCCCGAGAGGACGAGAAGGACCATAATCCCAACCCCGATGCGCAAGCCGATGCGGGGCTTCTTGATTTCGGTAACCCGGGCCACTGTTCCTTCGGCGACCGCAGCGACTTCGTTGGCGACGGCGGAGAGGCCGCTGGAGGGAAATTGCTCCTCAACCCGATCCGCCATCTTGCCGACCGAATCAATCAATTTGGTAGGATTGATCTCGCGATAACGATGGTCGGTCTCTCTTTCGGTCAAAGGTGGACTCTCGATGAAGTCTTCATGCGGCTCAACCAGACAATGAATCTTTTTTCCAATTCATCACTTGATTTGACTAATTAGTCAAATAATGTTCCGACGTGTCCAAGACCACGCCCACCCCGATTAAGTTGCAACAGGCTCTTTATGAACTGATGTGGCAGCAGAGCTATGGTCGGGTGACGATTGACGCCATCTGTGAGAGGGCCGGAGTCAAAAAGGGGTCTTTTTACCATGCCTATCCGGACAAGGCGAAGCTCGCTCTCGATGCCTTTGAGTACTTCTGGCAGGAGCAGACGCGGCCTTGGCTCGATGAAGCGTTTTCTTCCAGCGAGCCTCCCTTGATTCGCTTGGCAAACTGGTTGGAAAGCGGCTTGCAGAAGACCATTGCTTGCAAAGCGGAGCACGGAAAGATTTACGGCTGCCCGCTTTTCAATGTGGGATCGGAGCTTTCGACCCTTGAGCCGGACGTCGCGGCCAAGGTTACCGAGATCTTGCGCCGTCACCGACGATACCTCATTTCAGCGCTCCGGGACGCCTATGCCGATGGCTCGGTGGAGCCCGACGATGCCGAGGAGGTGGCGCGTGATGTCCTCACACTTGTGGAAGGAGCCCTGACCCAGGCGCGGATCGCCAACAAGGTGGATCCTGTCCGCCGCCTTCCTAAAAGTGTGGGCCGCCTGATTGGCGCCACTCTTCCCGAAGCCTCAATTTTGACTAATTCGTAAAACGACTGCCATGGCCTCTGAATCCTCTTCACATCGCATTCCTCCCATTGTCGGAATCGTCCTTGGCCTTGTGGTCCTGGGCGCTGCCGGTTGGGGAATCACCGCATTGTCCGAAGCCGAGCCTGAAGGAGAGGGCGGGGCAGCCGCTCCGCAAGGCATGCCTCCCGCGACCGTGATCATGGGGACTGTCGAAAGCCAGGTCTCGGCACAGACGCAATCCATCGTGGGAACTTTACGAGCGAAGTCCCGTTCTGAAATTGCCGCTCGCGAGGCCGGAGCCATCCTTACCATTGAGGCGGACGAGGGTGACGTCGTGAAGAAGGACGCGATCATCGCCACTCTCGATGGCCGTCGCCTTGAAGCACAGATTGCCGAGGCCAAGGCTCAGATTACCGTGGCGGCCGCGACCGTTCATCAGAAAAAATCACGCGAAAAACGAAGTGCGATTGATCTCGCGATGAAGGAGAAACTCTTCTTACAAAAAGCGATTTCCGAGTCCGAGGTCCTCGATGCGCGCTCCGCCAACAACGTCGACAGTTCCGTTTACCAGGCAGCTGAGGATTCGCTCGAGGCAGCCAAATCGCGACTCGAACTCCTCACTGTTCGGTTGGATGACCTCATTGTTCGCGCTCCGTTTGACGGTCGCGTGGTTGCCCGCCATGTCGAGCCGGGTGAGTGGGTTGCTGCCGGCGCTCACGTCATCACCTTGGTTTCAACCGGAGAGATTGAAGCCTGGCTCCAGGTTCCCGAGCGTTTCGCTGATTCGGTCTGCGGGAAGGAGATCCCGGTCTCTATCAAGGCCACCGGAACCACGGTGACTTCCACTTCGCTCACCATCATTCCCGAGGCCGAGGCGGCGACGCGAACTCTTCAAGTCGTAGCAACACTCGCCAATCCGGAAGGCACTCTCTTCCCTGGTTTATCTGTTTCCGCCGAGCTCCCTGTCACCAGCCGCGAAGCCCGCCTCACCGTCCCGGTCAATGCCATCAAGCAAGGTTACGCCGGACCCGGTATCTTTGTTCCCATGGAAAAAGAAGATTCGCCCATGCCCGTCGCGCGTCGCCTTCCGGTGGAGGTTCTTTTTCAAGAAAACGGGATCGCATTCATCATTGCCGAAGGCCTGAAAGCGGGCGATCAGGTTGTCGTTGAAGGCAACGAAAGGCTTTTCCCGTTTCAGCCTCTTAACATTCAGGTCCGTGAGGAAGAACCAGCGAAAGGAGCGCGGAAGTGAGGACTGAAAAATCCAAAGCTGCCACGCCCAGGGGCGGCATCATTGCCACTGCTATCTCGCAGCCGATCACGGTGGCGGTGGGCACGCTGCTTGCGGTTTTTGCGGGGATTCTCGCGGTCACTGTTGTGCCCATCCGGATGACGCCGGAGGTTTCCTCGGTCGTGGTTTCCGTCACCACCAACTGGGAATCTGCTTCCGCCGAAGAGATCGAATCCGATGTCATCGAGGAGCAGGAAAAAGTTCTCGGAGAAGTGACCGGATTGATCTCGCTCACCTCGACTTCTGCAAACGGCCAGGGTTCAGTGAGGCTCGAGTTTGAAACCGGGACCGATATTGAAGCCGCCACCTCGGATGTTCTTCAAAAGCTTGATGAAGTTCCGGGTTATCCTGAAGGCGTCCTGCAACCGAAGGTGGAGCCGGTCGATATTGATTCGGTCGATTACATCGCATGGATCGGGCTGGCTTCCAGCGATCCGGACTTCCCGGCCGAGACCTTGAACGATCTCATGGAGCGTCGCATCCGTCCGCGGTTCGAACGGATCGATGGGATCTCGCAAGTGGGCGTTCGGGGTTCGGTGCAATCCGAACTTCATATCATCGTAGACCCCGCCGCGATGGCTCAGCGAGGGATCACTTACGCTTCTCTCCGCAATGCCATCAACGCCGCCAATGCAAACTTCTCGGGCGGAAAGCTCGCTGATGGAAAGCGCGACATCCGGGTCCGGGCGACCGGTCGATTCCAGACGCCCGGGGGAATCGAGAAAATGGTCATTCGTCGTGATGAAACTGGCATTGTTTATCTGGCTGACATCGCCGAGGTGAAACCAGCTTATAAAGAACCAACCTCCTGGGTGCGGGCGCGGGGAATTCAGATGCCCTTCTTTAACTTCCAGCTTGAGCGCGGAGCCAACCTTCTTGAGAGCATGGAGGCGCTCCGGCAGGAAGTCCGCGACTTGAACGCGCCTGGCGGATTGCTCGAACAAGAAGCACGCGATCTGGGCATGAACGGAACCCTCGAGCTGGTGCAGACCTATGATTCCACGACTTATGTGGAGGACGCCATCGATCTGGTGCGCTCCAACATCCTCGTCGGCGGAGTTCTGGCAACGCTGACTCTTCTCTTCTTCCTGCGATCCCTCCGTACCGTTGGCATCATTGCGCTTGCTATTCCGGTCTCGGTGATTGCTTCGCTGGTGGTGCTCGTCGCCCTCGGACGCTCGATCAATATTATCTCGTTGGCTGGTCTCGCCTTCGCGGTCGGGATGGTCGTTGATAATGCCATCGTGGTCATTGAGAATATTTACCGTCACCTCGAGTTTGGAAAGAAGCCCAAGCAAGCGGCTTACGATGGTGCCAAAGAAGTCGCGGGGGCAGTCGTGGCTTCCACCATGACAACCTTGATCGTCTTTGCTCCCATCCTTTTGATCCAGGAAACGGCCGGACAACTCTTCCGTGATATTGCGCTCGCGATCATGGTCTCGGTCGGGCTCTCCATGATCGTTTCCCTGACCTTGATTCCGACGGCGGCAGCCCGTCTTCTCCATCCGCCAAAGAAAGATGGCACAAGTGACTTTGACCGGATCTTTGGAAACCAGTTTTTCAAGCTTCTTGGCATGCCTTTCAAACCCTTTGCCTGGCTCTTTTTGAATCTGCCCTGCATTGTCGGAGGCACCGTGGCGTGGATCATCGAATCCGGCTGGAGACGTCTGGCCGTGGTCGTCGTCTTTTTTTTGGTCACCGGCTTTGGGGTGAAGATTCTCCTCCCGCCGCTCGATTATCTGCCGAGGGGGAACCGGAACGTCATCTTCGGTCTGATGTTTCCGGCACCGACTTACAACCTCGATGCTCTCTCCGACACCGGCGAGCGGATGGAGGAGATCGTCGCTCCAGCCTGGGAGGCCACCGAGGATAAATTTCAGGTTGAGAAAGTTCTGCGAGGTGGCGATCGCGATCCGAGCCAAGATGAGAGACAGGCTGTGCCCTTGGGTTACGGTCAACCCGGCGAGGTCATGCCCCCTCCGCTGGATCACTACTTCCTTGTTTCATTCGAGGGCCGAATGTTTCAGGTCGCGATTTCAAAAGACAAGAAGCGAGTGGTGGACGCTGTTCCGCTTTTGAACGCCGCCACATCGGGAGCAGCTGCGCCGGATACGATTGCTTTTGCCTTTCAAATGCCTCTCTTTCGCGTTGCTGGAACGACCGGTTCAGCGATCAAAGTCGATATCAAGGGCACAGACCTGGATGCGGTCTCTCGCACTGCCGGAGCTCTCTTCGGATCCTTTATGGGAGCCTTTGGGCCGGGCAAATTGACGGCTGCTCCTCCGAACTTCTCCCTGCCTTTGGAGGAGATACGAATTGTCCCTGATGACGAAAGACTGCGTGAGTTGGGGATGACCCGCAGCGACTTGGGCCTCGCGGTTCAGGCTGCGGGAGAGGGGATTCTTCTTTTCCGCGATTACGAAAAGAACGGCGAGCTGAAGGATATGAAGATCATCACCGCGAGCGCGCTCAATGACCTTCCTGTCGAAGCTCTCCTGACCACGCCGGTTGCCACGCCTTCCGGTGAGATTGTTGATCTGAGCTCCATCGCCAAACTTGAGAAGGTTCTCGGACCCGAGCAAATTCGCCACGTGGATCGACTTCGTGCCGTCACGCTGGAAGTGACTCCTCCCGATTCCATGGCGCTCGAGCAGGCTATTGAAAAAGTGGACGCTCTGATCGAAGAACAACGGACGGCGGGAACGATTGCTCCGGGCGTGCAGGTGGAAATTGCCGGATCGTCGGATGCCTTGGGAGAGATCAAGGAAGCGCTACTGGGCGATGGTTCCTTCACCGGGCTCTTCAGCAGCTCTCTCTTTCTCGCGCTCTTCGTGGTTTACCTTTTGATGGTCGTTTTGTTCCAAAGCTGGAGTTATCCGCTGGTGATTATTCTTTCCGTGCCACTCGCCACCGTGGGCGGATTACTGGGCCTTTACATCGTGCACCATGTCTCGTTGGCCGATCCCTACATGCCGGACCAGAAGATGGATGTGCTGACTATTTTAGGCTTCGTGATTTTGGCCGGAGTGGTGGTGAACAATGCCATTCTAATCGTGCACCAAACGATCAACTTCATGAAGGAAGACCTGTCACGTGATGCCAATGAAGCGATTCGCGAGTCAGTTTCTTCGCGGGTTCGCCCCATCCTGATGTCCACCCTGACCTCGGTCGGTGGCATGCTCCCTCTCGTTCTCTTGCCAGGTTCGGGCTCCGAACTCTATCGCGGCCTCGGGGCCGTCGTGGTGGGTGGCTTGGTCGTTTCGACCATCTTCACCATGTTTCTGGTGCCCGCCGTTCTGAGCCTCGTTTTCTCATTCAGCAAGCCGAAGCAGGTTGCGATTTCAAATTAGGGATTTCAAATTTCAGAATCACGAACGCAAGCGACTATGACCTACAAACGATTTGAGGATCTTCCAGTCTGGCAGACTGCGGTAAAGCTTGCTGAGATGGTTGATGATTTTTCGCGTTCTCTTGATCGAGGGGTGCTCACCTTCTCGCAACGCGATCAGATTGAGCGGGCCTCCTTGTCAGTCTCGAACAACATCGCTGAGGGTTTTGAAAGAGGGACTTCAAAGGAGCTGATTGCCTCTCTTTGCATCGCCAGCGGCTCCTCTGGTGAGGTTTGGCCCATGACCCACTTTTTAAAAGACGGACCTTATTTCACTGATCATCGTCAAGTGCTCAAAGCCATCCGCGACCTTGCCAAATCTTGCTCGAAGCAACTTTCGGCTTGGGCAAATCACTTGCAAAACTCGGAGATCGAAGGACGTCGACATTTGACCGATCGAAAGAAGGAGGCCTTCAATCAGGACCAGAAAGCCACCAGCTTTCTTAAGTTCGTGAATGACTCCTTGCCAGATGGCCATCCCGCAAAACGTCCGAATTAGTCTTCAATATGAAATTTGTCATTCTTACCTTTTCGATCATTTTCGTAAGCTGCACGGTTGGCCCAAATTACGAGAAGACTCGTACTAAAACTCCGGCGAGCTACAAAGCCGTGGGTTTGTCTTTGCCGCCGCCATCGGGGAGTTGGTGGTCTTCGTTTGGAGATGCCAGGCTCTCGACTCTTCTCTCGCAAGTTGAGAAGGCGAACCCGCAGGCCCGGGCGGCTTTGGCGCGGCTTGATCAATCACGTGCCATTCTTGGACTTCGACGCAGTGATCTACTGCCGTCGGTGACGGGTGAAGTTCTTGGAACGCGCCAGCAGGATTCCACACGGGATATTTTCCCAATTCCGCCCGATCCCTATTCCCGATTTCGGTCCACTTTGAATCTCAGCTACGAGATCGATTTCTGGGGCCGGGTCCGTCGTGGAGTTACCCAACAGCAGGCCCTGACGCAAGCAGCGGCAGCGGATTACGTTACGGCCTTACTTTCCACGAAGGCCGAGTTAGCTCGGGACTACCTCGCTCTTCGTCATCTGGATCAGGAAATTCAGCTTCTCCGGGATACCATTGCTCTGCGTCAGGAGAATGAGAATTTGGTGCAGGCCCGGGTTGATGCCGGAGATACCACGGCGATTGATTCGTCCCGAGCTCGCAGCCAGACTGAAACCGCGCGCGCCGATTTACACCGTCTCACGCAACGTCGCACCGAGTTGGAGAATGCCATCGCGGTGCTTGTGGGGCAGAATCCCTCAACCTTCAAAATCGGAGTAGCGAATCCTCCCTGCACGCCTGCGATTCCTTCGGGAGTTCCGGCAAATCTCTTGCGAAGAAGGCCGGACGTGGCTGCGACCGAGCGACGCCTTGCGGCTGCTTCGGAGCAAATCGGAATCAATCTCGCAAACTACCTGCCGCGGATGAGTCTCACCGCGAGTGGTGGTTATGCTGCTCTGAACACCTCGGATCTCTTTCAGCGGAATAGTCGACTCTGGACTGTCAGCCCGAATGTCACTTTCCCAATCACAACCTTTGGCCGGAAGGAGAAATCGAAGCAGCAGGCTCTCGCTTCCTATCGTGAGGCCTTGGAAAACCACCGTGTTTCGGTGTTGAATGCCTTCCGCGATGTTGAGAATGCCCTCTCGGGAATCGACAATCTCGATCGGGCTCTTGCCGCGCAGAAGAAATCAGCGGATGCCGCCGAGGAAGCTTCGCGACTCGTGAAGCTTCGCTACGAAGCCGGTCTGGTGAGCTTTTTCGAAGTCATCGACGCCCAGCGGCAGCAGCTTCTGGAGCAGCGTGCTTTGTCTCAAACCCGGGAAACCCGCCAGCAGGCAACGGTGCAACTCATTCAAGCGCTTGGTGGTGGTTGGAAGTAAATCTTCCCAGGCTCACTTTCACCTTTGCGGTCAGGGGAAAGGTGATTAGATCGAGGCTCACATCATGAAGATTTTTATCATCTTGCCGTTTTTTGTTTTCGCCGGTCTCTCTTGTTCCAACCCTGGGAAAAGGGAGGAGTCGGATCGTAAAAATCTTTTTCAGGCGCAGTTTTTCTACGAGCGGGGTTTCTCCGGACGGGCAATGTCACACGCCAGGAAGATCAAGAAATCATCTCCTCGATACGAGGAAGCCCAGGAGTGGGTCCGGCGGATTGAGGATGATAATGCCGGGGCTGAGTTCGCGGATTAAACGCGGGAGGCCCAGAGGCTGATCAGGCTGGCGACGTATTCCGCGTCGTGTGCTTGAGTCAGGAGGTGGTCGGTTCCGGCCAGTGAGATGAAGGATTTGGGGTGGCGGAGAGCCGAGTAAATTTTGCCGGCATTTTCGAGAGGCACGACATCATCTGCGGGTGAATGCATGATGAGAGTGGCGATGCCTTCGAGTTTGCCGAGATCGCAGTTCTGACAATGGGCTTCGAAGTCGGCGAGAAATTTTTCGCCAACGACGAAGTTGCGCCCGGCGAGCTTCACGTCGGCTTTGCCATCACGTTTGATTTCATCGAGATGATCGGCGAAGAGGTGGGTGACGTGCCCGGGTTCGAAGGGTGCTCCGATGGTTGCGATGGCTTTGATGCCATCGATGCGAGAGGCGGCCGCGAGGGCGGTGGCTCCACCGAGTGAGTGACCGATGATGAGCTTTGGGGCCTGGAAGTTTTCGCCCAGCCAGGCGGCGGAGGCTAGAAGGTCATCGAGGTTGGTGAGGAAGGAAGCGTCTTCGAATTTTCCACCGGACTTTCCGAGGCCGGAGAAGTCGATGCGGAGGGTGGCAATGCCTTTCGCGGCCAGCCCCTTTGAAATTCGAACTCCGGGGACGAAGTCTTTTCCGCAGGTGAAGCAGTGGGCGAAGAGCGCGAACCCGCTGGGTTCTCCTTCGGGCATTTCCAGGACGCCGGCGAGGGTTCCGTTGGATCCTGCGATTTCAATGGGGTTGGATCCTGCGACGACTGGGATGCCTTCTTTGGTGCCGCCGATCTCGTCTCCGCGTGCGGCGAAAAGGAGGGCAAACAACATGGAGCGTGCCGAGGTGTCACCGCCGGCGAGCCCGTTTTCGCTGACAGCAGATTGGAAGGTTGCGCCTTCGCGAAGGGCGAAGTAGAGCGCGAGGGGGAAGGCTTCGGGAAGGTGGCAGGTCAGGCCCATTGCGGCGCCCGCGGCGAGATAGTCGGGTCCTGCTCCACGGGCCTTGTCGAGATCGTCCCGGGCTTTGAGAGAGGTGTAGCTTCCTTCATCGGCCGCGGTTTGAAAGGCGGCCTCGAAGGATGCGCCGGCTTCGACTGCGAGGACGGCGCGGACGAAGAATTCGGCGGCATCAATAACGCCGGGATCGCCGTGGGTGAGGGCAGTTTGGGAGCGCGCGGCGGCGATTTTTTCCTCGGGTGGAATATCGAGATCAAGGATGGGGGCAAGTCGGGAGGCTCCGGCGAGATCGTTGGAGGAGGAAGGAGCCGCGCCATCGTTGGCTAGAGTTTCCGTGGTGGCTCCATCAACGTAGCCATTGAAAGCGGGCATGCCGGACACCCAGTCCCGGCGCCACTTTTCCTGGTCGTAGCTTTGTCCGGCGAGTGATTCTTTGAGCATCACCATCTGGTCGCCGTAGTGGGTCAGCTGACCAGCTTTGCGATTGGGGTGATATGAGCTCTGCGGGTCGGTTGGTGTGGTAATTCCATCCGGATAAATCCGGGCGAGCTTGCCTTGGTTATAAACCCAGTGGGGTCCCAGCGAGAGTGCATCGGCAGCGCGGGCGGCTTGGAAGTAACGATCGTTCATTTGGGTGGTGCGAGGCTCGCGGAGATTCTTTATTCCACCAAAACAATTTTGGCCGCTGGACTCTTAGAGTTTGGTGATGAAGATATTGCGGAACAGGTGTTGTCCGCCGCCCGGAACTTCGGCTTGAACAGCGATGAACCCTGCTTCCAAGTCTTCCAGGCCTTCACCTTTCCACGCTTCCTTGCCGTTGATCATGAGAGAAATTTTAGAGCCATTCACGGTAAGCTTGAATTTGTTCCACTCGCGATCCTTGAGGAGCCCCGTGCTGGTGGCTCCCTCAATACCGCCGACGTTGCCTTCTTTGCCTTTCAAGAGATTGGCCTGGTAGCGCTTTGGCCAGGGACGCTTTGCGGGAACCTCGGTGTAGCGGAAGTAGATGCCGCTGTCCCAATTGTCTTTGCCGAGGGCTTTCCACTCATACTCCAAGACGAAGTTTTGATACTTCTTTTCAGACTGCACGAGGCCGTTACCGCTTTTGATGAAGAGGTTGCCGTCCTTCACTTCGGCTTCGCATTTGAGAACGGACCAGCCGTCGAGGTTTTTACCGTTAAAAAGGGAGACGCGTTTGTTATCGGCTGAAGCGGCTCCGGATGTCAGAAGAGAAACGAGGAGGAGAAGAGGAACGAAGATATTTTTTTTCATTATGCTGGAGATACTCGGGTTGGGATGCGGGGTAATGTGGCAGGAATTTGATAGCGAGGGAAGATTCGAAATGAACTATGGAGTCAATCCTTCTTGCAAGATGGGAAGGGCGGGGGAGACTGAGATGCCTGATCGAGACCACTCTAACTCCAAATGAAAACATCCCGAATTTCCCGAACTCTTTCGTCATTGCTGCTGGCCTTCGTTTTTACCCTCGGTTCATGGGTGAGAGCGGAAGAAGGCGAGCATTTGATGGAGGCGGAAATTATTGTTTATGGCGATGCGGCGGTGGGAGTCTCGGCGGCGATCCAGGCGGCGCGGATGAACAAGTCGGTCATCCTGGTTTCCCAATACGGTCACTTGGGGGGGATGACGAGTAGCGGGTTGGGTTGGACTGATTTGGGGAGTTCGGCAATTCTGGGTGGAATCTCCCGCGAATTTTATCACGAGGTTTACCAGCACTATGCAAGGGCGGGAGCTTGGGATCGGCAGAAGAAGTCGGAGTTTCGCAAGAACGGACAAGGTGGTATTCCGACCTTTGACGATCAGACCCAATTGGCTTCCGTGTTTGAGCCGAAGGTTGCCGAAATGATTTTCGACCGCATGGCGTCGAAAGCCGGAGTGAAGGTAGTGAAGGGTCGCCTTGATCTAAAAAATGGAGCGATAATGAAAACGGGGAGGATTTCGCAAATTATTCTGGAAGGTGGAACAATGATAAGTGGCAAGATGTTCATTGATGCTTCCTATGAGGGGGATTTGCTGGCAGCAGCCAAGGTGACTTTTACGGTGGGTCGTGAGGCCAACGCGAAGTACGAAGAAGACTCAAATGCCATCACCCTGCCGGTCCACAGTAATAATATGGTCAAGGGAATTGATCCCTATCGAAAGCTGGGGGACCGCTCGAGCGGATTGCTGCCGGGGGTGAATGAATTCGATGAAGCAGATGTCGGCAAGGCCGATCATCGTTTGCAGGCTTTTTGCTACCGGATGTGTCTCACAAATGACCCGGAGAACCGGGTCTCGATTCAAAAGCCCTCCAACTATGACGAGGCGGATTATGAAATCCTCTTCCGTACCATCGAGAGCGGGAAGAATCATCGCGGTTACTTTAAATATTCTCCCATGCCCAACCGAAAGACCGATTCCAACAATACCGGTGGGGTTTCGACAGATTTCATCGGGAAAAATTATAGCGATCTTGCGCCCGACCATCCCGATTATTGGGACTGGACCACCTTGTCCCATCGGGAGCGTGAAAAGGTCGCGGCGAAGCATCGGGATTGGCAGCTCGGCCTGCTCTGGACCTTGCAGTATCATGAGCGGGTTCCTGGTCCCATTCGGAAACGCCACCTCGCCTGGGGACTGCCGAAGGATGAATTTTCCGACAACGATCATTGGCCCTATAATATTTATGTCAGGGAGGGCCGGCGTATGGTTTCGGACTTTGTCATGACCGAGCATCAGTGCCGCCAGAATTCTAAGTATCCACAGGTCAATGATTCCGTGGGTATGGGAGCTTACACCATGGACTCGCACAATGTGCAGCGCGTGATTTTCAGGGGGCAGCTTAAAAACGAAGGCGATATTCAAAAACCACTGGGCGGGAAACCCTATCCGATTTCGTATCGATCGATCGTTCCGGCCGAAGGTGAATGTGAGAACCTGCTGGTTCCGTGGTGTCTCTCGGCCTCGCACATTTCATTTGGTTCCATCCGCATGGAGCCTGTGGGGATGGTCTTGGGACAGAGTGCCGGAACGGCGGCCGCTCATGCCATCAACAACGGGGTTTCAGTGCAGAAGGTCGATTATGCCAAATTGAAAGAGAGGCTTCTGGCAGACGGTCAGGCTCTTTACCAAAAGGAGTGAGAACCTTTCCTTTTTTGGGAAGGCTTTTTTAAGGGAAAAATCTTTTGCTGGTTCTGCGAAGTGGGAGAGTGTCCTCCGAACATTCATGAAACATCGAAAATCAATCAAAGGGTTGTGGCTCGTCGCGCTCGCGGGTCTGGGATTTGTTGGCGGGACCCAAGCCGGGGAGAAGCCTGTCAAAGTGTTCATTCTCTCCGGTCAATCGAACATGGTCGGAGCGGGGAAGGTCGATGGAGGCAGCAGTCGCTGGGGCGACCAGTTTATCGATCCGGTTGTTTCGGTTTACAAGGGAGCCTATGACCCCGGGGCCAACTATGACGAGCTGAAGGTGGTTGAGACTCTCAAGCTGGAGAGTTTTGGTGGAACGAATCCCACTCCGTATCCGGGCGGAGGCACGCAGGTGGCGCGGGGATTTGTTCAGGTCAAGGAGAGCGGCATCTATGAGTTCCGACCGGGCTATGGCGGTTCAATGGACAATATCATGGAGGTCGCCGGAAAGGTGGTTCATCGCAAGGCACCAGGCCAGGATGCCATTCGGACCCAGGTGAAACTTGAGGGGGGAAAAAAGGTTCCATTCAAGATTACCTACCTCACCAGCGACGCCAATGGCCTTGGCTGGCTCGTCCGTCTTGACGTGCCGGGAACGCTTTCCTCACTGGTTAATTTTGAAGGCAGGTATCCCTACTTAAAGAACGATAAAGGGCAGTGGGCAAAGCGTGATGATGTTTGGTATCGAGGAGTCGTGACGGCAACCGGAAACCAGTGGCTCGGAGTCACGGGCGGAAGGATTGGGCCCGAGCTGGGATTTGGACACGTTGTGGGAAATGGGATCGAGGAGCCTGTTTTGGTTTTGAAGACCTCCCAGGGAAATCGTTCACTGGGATGGGATTTCCTGCCACCCGGGAGCAAGCAATATGAATACGACGGAAAGGTTTACGCCGGCTACAAGGAGTCGCCTTTAAGTTGGGGCAAAGGGACCGAGCCAAAGCCGATCGGCTGGTATGCCGGGAAGCAGTATGATGATTGCTTTACCGCGGCCCACGAAGTGCTCGATAACTTCGATGCGCAGTTCCCGCATTGGAAAGGCAGAGGCTATGAAATCGTGGGCTTTGCCTGGTGGCAAGGGGACAAGGATCGCTACAACGAAGCCCACGCAAAGAAATACGAGGAGAACCTTGTTCATCTCATCAAAACCCTGCGGAGCGGGTTCAGGGCTCCCAAGGCCAAATTTGTCGTGGCGACTCTGGGGCAGACTGCAAAGGATGGCAAAGTTGAGGGTGGCTCCAAGAACGACAAGTTGGTTTTTGATGCCCAGATGGCAGTGGATGGTTCAACTGGAAAGTATCCTGAATTCAACGGGAATGTCGCCACCGTTTACACCCATCCACTCAGCCAGGGCGGAGCCTCGAACAGTCATTATAATGGCAACGCCCAAACTTACATGGATGTTGGTGCTGCGATGGGCGAAGCGATGATGAAGCTGCTCGAAGTAAAGTAAGATCCGGCTCACTCGATCACCCAATCGTAGGTGGGAGTGTTGATGAATTCCCAACCGTCTTCAGTGATGACGACCGTGTCTTCGATGCGGCATCCACCGTGTTCCGGAAGGTAAAGGCCGGGCTCAATGGTGATGACGTGGCCGGGCTCCATCGGTCTCTCGTGATCGCGGAGCGAGGGTGGTTCGTGAACGTCCAGGCCCACGCCGTGGCCGATGCCGCAGTAGCAGCCTTCCCACTTCCCGTCTTCCCGCTGGCGGGTTGGATAACCGGCATCATCAAGGACTTTGCGGGCGGCCTTGTCGACCGCTCCCATTTTTTTGCCCGGCCCGAGTTCAGCGAGAGCCGCGAGGTGTGAGGCATGGACGGTGTCGTAAATATGCTGCTGTTTGTCGCTGGGTTGACCTTTGATGAAGGTTCGCGAGAGATCGCCAAAGTAGAAGCTGTCATCGTCGCGTGGAAAGATATCCACTACAATCATCTCGTGTGCTTTGACCGGCCCAAAGCCGATACAATGACAGTCCGCTGCTTGAAGGCCCGAAGCCGCGATCGGGCTGTTGGTTCCCCCTCCAACGGCTGAGGTCGCGACCCGGATTTCCCGGCGCAGGGTTTCGCAGGTGAGAACTTTGCCATTGTAAGAAAGAGTGTCGTCCGAACCAATCTCGCTTGCTGATAAGATTTCCCGCACTCTCGCAAACCCCGCTTCCGAAATTCGCGCTCCTTCGCGACAGCCATCGATCTCGTCAGCTGATTTGAGCCACCTCTCCGGGAAGAGATCGCCATGTTCGATTTCCACCGGGACTCCGAACTTTTTTAACTCCTCGTAGTAAGCCACCGGATAGTGATGAGGCAGAGTGAGAGTCGGGTAGCACAGCTCTTCGATGAGCACGCCCATGGCAGCTGGCTTGCTGCGACTCCCAAATTTTTCTTCGGCCTTATCCTGATATTCGACCAATTCATAAACCTCGGTAAATCGGCCCTCATTCCTGGCTCGTTCCAACTCCATCCGGTGAATCAGGCAAATCGGCTCCTCAAGCGTTCCCATCAGGGTGATCGGATCCATCGACTTAAAGCGGCCAAAGTAATAGCCGTCGGACTCAGTCTCTGTGATGGATTCGATTAGGACATGTTTCATTGTCGACAAGTCTTTTTCAGATTTCAGCCAATCTCAAGTCGTTAAAAATATCCTTCCTGCTGATCTTGATTTTGCCGTTTTTTGGCAGGAAGAGCGGGACCGGTTCGTAATGGAACGATCATGAAAGTCTTTATTGCTATTCTGCTATTGATCATTCCGGCGCCGGCTGCTGTTCCCCGTCCTCTTGCCGGGCCGGTGCGTGATCTGCGGAAGGAAATCAATTTCGAACGAATCGGGGAATTTCATCTGGGGCCGACGGGCGCAATAGGCTGGATGCATGTGAGCCGGAATTCCATGACGGGTGAGGCGCGCCAGATCCTGATCACCCAAGTCGAACCCGGATCTCCGGCGGAGGGGATTTTGACCAAGGGCGATGTCATTCTCGGGGTAAATGGAGAGCCTTTTTCCAGTGATCCTCGCAAGATTCTGGGTCGGGCTATCATTCAGGCAGAGACGGAACAAGAAGCCGGGCAGCTAAAGTTAATTCGTTGGCGTGCCATGGAAGGGGTGAATCAACGACAAGGAGAAGAGGAAATCGTGGTCGTGAAATTACCGGTGCTTGGGAGCTTGTCTGCTGCGACTCCCTATCGCTGTCAGAAATCAGCTGCGATTCTTGATCACTCGGTGGCGCGTTTATTGGAGCAAAACGACTGGGGGAGATTTGGGGACAAGGCATTGGCTTTGTTGGCCACTGGAGAGAAAAAATATCACCCGTTGGTCCGCGATTATATTCGCGCGGCCAAGTTTGCGAAGCCCGATCTGAAGATCAGTTTGGATGACGGCGGGTTGGTTTGTTGGGGTTATGGCTATCACAATTTGCTTCTTACCGAGTACTATCTCGCTACCGGAGACGAGTACGTTCTCC
Source organism: Akkermansiaceae bacterium (assembly GCA_965657795.1). GTDB lineage: Bacteria > Verrucomicrobiota > Verrucomicrobiia > Verrucomicrobiales > Akkermansiaceae > SW10. The sequence continues at coordinate 10,413 of CBFHQJ010000065.1, read as the reverse complement.
CGGCGATTCGCGAGTATGCCGTCAAGATTTCCATGGGGCAGAGCAATGCGGGAACGTGGGGACATGGCTTTGCGTGGAAGGTCACAAACGGCGGCGAAATTCATGGTCGCCTTCGTGGCTATGGTGCTCTCAACCAAGCCGGGCTCCCTTGTTTTCTTTCACTCATTCTTTCGAAGAAGTGCGGTATCGAACATCCCGAAGTCAATGCCGCCATCGCGCGCGCTTCGGAATTTTTTGAATGTTTCGTTGGACACGGTTCGATCGGGTATGGTTTCCACCGGCCCAGTCTTGAGATTCATGCCAACGGCAGTAACGGGATGTCGGGAAACGGTAAGAATGGCATCGCGGCAGTGGCTTTCCGTTTGCTCGGGAATGAGAAGGCGACGCATTACTTTTCGCGCCTCACCGCTTCGCTTTCCAACACGATGGAGTATGGCCACAGCGGAAATTCCTATAGCTACTTTTGGGATGTCCTCGGAGCGCATTGCGGAGGCCCGGAATTGGCCACCGCATTTCTGAAAGAGATTGATTGGTATCATGCGTTAACCCGAAAGCCGAATGGCCGCTTTGCCTATCAGCCGCTGGGTGGAATTTACGGGAAGGGATTGCTCGACCTCACCGCCGCCCAGGTTCTCATCGCGACGATGCCACGTCGGGCTCTTTTTCTAACCGGAAAGGAGATGGGTGAGGAATCTTTGCTCAACCAAAACGAGGTGGCGGAAACAATCGCGGGAGGAAAGTGGCGCCTGGCCGACCCTGCTTCGATGAGTGTGAATGAGCTCATTGCAAAGTTGGATTGCTGGTCGCCCATGGGGCGTGAATGGATTGCCAAACATCTTGCGACCAAGGAAGAGGACCTTGTTCCTCGTTTGATCGAGTTGCTGAAAAGCGATGACGCGCTAGCCCGGGCTGGTGCTTGCTCGGCGCTGGGATATCAGGGTGCCAAAGCTGGCACGGCAGTGGAGTTGTTGGCGAAAGCGCTCACCGATGAACCGGTTGTGGCCATTCCGGCCAGCTACGCGCTGGCGCGCATCAGCAAGCCCGCGGCCAAGGTCATGCCTGAGATTTTGCGGGCCATCCTGGATCGGAAAGAAGTTGGCGAAATGCGCCCCATTCATCAGGCTATGGCCTTTGGATTGGGATATGACCCCGGCCGCATTGCTCCGCTTTATTTCGAAGGACTTCTGCCAGGTTTGAGTGGTGATGGAAATCCCTTGGATGGGGTCGACCGTAAATTGCTGCATCCTGCTCTGGCGAAGTTGCTCAATGACCCCAGCGGACGGACGCGCGGAGGTGCGGCTTATGCCTTTTCTCACTTCACCCGTGAGGACCTCGCCGCGATGGCTCAGGAGGTTTATGATGCCATCACCAAGCCTGCTCCTCATTATCGAATGTTTAGTGATGATGCCCGCCAACAGGCGCTTAGCCTTCTCCTCAAGTTCCGGATCGCAGAAGGCGTTCCTCTGACCCTTGCTTCTTTCGATCTCAAGGATTGGGGTTCCGGAATGCGCCTTCCCCATCGTTGGGAAACCCTGAAGGGCTATGGCGGAAGCGCGAAACCTTGCCTGCCAAAGTTACGCGAACTGCGTGAGTCTTTTAAGGAAGGAAGTGAAAACCGCAAGTCGTTGGAAGAGGTGATCACAACGATCGAAAAAGATCAGAACGCTCCCGCCTTGGTGAGTCTGCATACCTTGGTCGATGAACAGTTGACCCGTGATTTGGCTTTGATGAAAAATCGGAATCTAAAGGCCATCGCCTGCAGATCCTTGGTCAAAGAAAATGCGGGCCAATCATTTTACCAGGCCGCTTGTCTTCGGCGTCTGGTGGCTCTCGAAGGAAAAGGAGCTCGCAAGGATGTGAAGTCGGCGCTTGAGTCAGGTGATGGAATCCTTCGCGAGGCAGCGGAAAAGCTGTGGATTGGGCTGAAGTGACCTCGAGCGGCAGCCATGCGTAACGAAACTGATGGTGAGGTGTTTTCTCCGCGAACGAAATACGCTCAGCACCCGCTACGGTTTCTGTCGATAAGGCGCTTTCTTCTTGTCGCTACTTTAATTTTAAAGAGTTTGGAAATCACCAATCTTGATTGGTGTCGGACCAGCGGAAGCAGTTTGCTCTTCTCCGCGCATGCGCTCGGGGTTGATCCAAAATGTGGCTTCGCCTGGGCAGCTTGGCACTCATGAATTAGAAAACGAAAACTGTGCATATGCCTCAGTGGTGCGCTCCGGCCCAAAACGGATCAACGAACGCATCGTCAGCCCATCAGAAGCCAGCAAAAAGACCGTTGCTAGAAACGATCTTGGCAATGCGGACCTGGAGTCTACGCTCTCCAGCCACAAGATTCGTAATAAAGTCACGTTGCAGCAGTATAATAACGGATGAAACGTGGGGCTTCCCCGCAGAATTCCCAACCACCTTTCTCCCCCACTCCGAGCCAGTCAACGACGCCCCAAGGGGCTCCACCCTAAAATCAAATTCCCAGCTGTAGTATGATGAAACGACGCGATATTTTAAAAACCGCAGGTTGCACCCTTTTCCTGCCGACTCTTGAGAGTTTCGGGCAGAACCGGTCGGCCCCGGCTGAAGCTGAAGTCAAACGGCTTTTCTGCGTGAGTATGGGCTACGGTTTGTTCACCGATGTCCTCCCCCAAACTGGTGGCGCGGACTACGCATTCAGCGACCACATGGAGCCTCTTAAAAAGCACCGGGACCATTTCACGCTCTATTCAAAAATGAAATTTGGAGGGAGCCATGCAAGTGACCACCGGTGCTTTGTCGGAAACACTACGACGAACCCGGACTCTCTGGACCAACTTGTCGCGGACCACGTTGGGCATTTCACCCGTGTCAGAAACGTGGCCGCTTTCATCAGCCATGCTCATCACCACATCGTTGCTTCCTGGCGCAACAGGCTGCCCGTGATGCCAATTCAATCGACGAGAGTGCTGTTTGAAACTCTCTTCGCCAAGACTGACAGGAAGACGGAGGAGCGACTCCTGGCGAATAAGAAGAGCGTTCTTGACGGTTCGCTTGAGGAAGCGAAAGCACTGATGGCGCGGGTCTCGGGCCGGGACAAGCAGAGACTGGAAGAGTATTTCGCGGCCTTACGCGAGTCGGAGCAGGAACTCAACAAATCCATCGAATGGCTCAGTCGACCTCGGCAGGATGTCGAATTCCCTGTCGCCCCTTCATTTGAGAATAACTTCCTCGCAACCGAAATCGACAAAAAAAGGTTCCTGACAAACCCACGTCAGATTCAACGGGGCATTGCATTCGACATGATTTACAAGGCCTTCAAGTTCGATGTCACCCGCGTGGTCAATTTCTATATGACAGGACTCGACAACGATCATCACCTCACCACGCACAACGTTCCCAAATCCGAGGACGCGCGCGCAAGTCTGACAAAATACGACTCCTCGTTCTATTCACTGATGGCAAATTTTTACGACAAGCTCTCCAGCACCAAAGGCCAATCCGGAGGCACGTTGATGGATGAAACGATCACCGTCTCGACAGGAAACAACAGCGTGAGTCAGAGAATGGGCCCTCACAACGGGAATGAAATCCCGGTATTCGTTGCGGGCGGAAAATTCAAAAATCACGGCGGCCATGTCATTCGCAAAGGCGAGACGACCTGCGATATCTACCTCTCAATTCTTCAGCAATTTGGCATCGAACGAGATCAGTTCGGCAATAGCAAGAAGAGCATCGCGTTGTAAGATCATGCTGAATTACCCAATCACAAAGGTCGCTGCCTTTCTGGTGTTTGCCGCTGTCCATGTGTCGACCAGCAGGGCTGATGACCGGACGCAATCACAGCAGTTCTTTAAGACCTATTGCGTTTCCTGTCACGGAGAGGAGAAGAGCAAAGGAGGCCTCCGTCTGGATCAGATTGACGCGCAGCATTGGAACGATCCAAGTCTATTGGATGATATCTATGAGGTCATCGAATCCGGCGAGATGCCGCCGGAAGATGCCCCGAAACTTCCAGAACCCGATCAGCTCAAAGCATTGCAAAAGGCCGTAGGCAATCAACTGCACCAACTCGCAGAAAAGCAGAAACCGGGAATGCTGAAACGCCTGAGTCGGGTCGAGTATCAAAACACGGTCAATGATGTCTTCGGAAGCGACTTCTCACTGCTCGACCGACTGCCACTCGACAACATCGGAGTTGGCTTCAACAACAACGCCGACAACCTGCACATGTCGGTGGTTGATATGGAGTCTTACTTTAAGGCTGCGAACCTCATTGCCGAGAGTGTTGTCAGCGACAAACCTGATCCACGAGTCATTGTCTACTCAACGAAAGACACCGACATCGATACGCATAGCCACAAAGACAATACCAACGGCTTTGCCCCGACGCTGCCCCAGGCTTCACGCCCCCTGGTTTTTGCGACTCAGTCCATCCAGATAAAGATCAATCCATCAGTCAAAACGAGCGGGGTTTATCAGATTGTTCCAAAAGGGTTCTATATCCAGGCCAAGTATGTGGCAGGAAGTCGGGTTCAAGAAAGATTACCTGCCGTCACGGATGTTTCAGAGCTTAAAACCAGCGAGTGGCCAAGCGACCACTCGATGAGCTACTTCCTTCGGAAAAACTCAGGAGTCGGACAAAGCATTGTTACCGTGATTCCCAAAAATGCGGCTTGGCAGGAATTCGATCCCAGCATCGGGTTCACGACGCAACTGTCGTCCGATGACACGATCGTCCTCAGATGTAATTCAGTCAAAGGAGGTCTTCAGCCGATGTTCTGTATTGAGTCGGCGACCATCTCGGGCCCCGTCTACGAATCATGGCCACCGGAGACTTACTTTTACAAAACCTACTGCAAAGACCTCGATGCCTCTGCCGGCCCTGAGGCATGTCAGGCCATTTTGAATAAGCTTGCACGGAAACTGTTTCGCGGTCCGGTCTCCGATGCCGAGATGCAGCAATTCCATCAGCATGCCAGGAAGGCATTCGCCCAAGACCGAAGCATTTACTCAGGTCTGCAAGCAGGCATTCGCGGAATGTTGTGTTCCCCGATGTTCCTGTTTAAGCAGGAAGGCGAATCAGGGTCTCTGGATGATTACGCGATTGCTGCACGCATGTCTTATTTCCTGTGGAATTCTCTGCCCGACGAGACGCTCTCCGAGCTAGCGAAACAGGGAAAGTTGAAGGATCCAAAAGTCCGTCGTGAGCAGACGCTCCGAATGTTGCAGGACGCAAGAGCTGATCGCTTCGTCAAAGACTATGTTTATCAATGGCTCGATCTTGAAAAGCTCAAGATCATTGAACCAGACCTTGGCATTTTTACGGTTGAAGAATTTGACCTTGTCCGGGATCAGATCAAAGAAGAACCGGTTGAATTCTTTAAGGAAATCTTGTCGAGTAATCTGAGCCTGGTGAACTTTATCGACTCTGATTTTGTGATGATCTCGCCTGAGCTCAACTATATCTATCGAATTGAAGGGCATCCAATCGCGACGCCCCGTAAGAGACCAGGTGCCAGTAAGATATCACCGAAAGATTACAGACCAAAAGAGATCACCTCGGAGTTCTCCAAAGTGATGCTGGGCGAAAAAGATCGATATCGCGGAGGCCTCCTGACACAGGCAGGTTTCATGCTGATGACGACCAACAACGGGGAATACACCAACCCATTTTATCGTGGCGCCTGGGTGTTGAAGAGTTTCTACGGAGACCATCTGGAGACACCTGAGGACCTCGAGATCTCTGCCCTCAGCCCCCCTTCGAAAACGGTGACCATCAAAGAAACGATCGATGCCCATCGAGCGGATGTTAGTTGCAACATTTGTCACAAGAAGATGGATCCTCTTGGAATCGCCCTGGAGAATTTCGACGTTTTGGGACGTTGGCGGGACCAATACACTGACGTGAGCAACTATGCTCCTAAAGGCAAAAAGAAGGGTGGGCGTTTTCCAGTCGATACGAGAACGGTCCACATGGACGGCCGGACCTTCGAAGGTCCCCAGGGTCTGAAGACAATCCTGATGGAAGACAAAGAGCAGTTTTCCAAAGCCTTCGTGGAAAATATGTTGTCCTATGCGATGGCTCGTGAGCTCAACTTTCCCGACCGTGAAAATATTTCACAGATCTATAAGCAGTCCGCTGAGACGAACTTCAGGCTGCGAGACATCTTGCTGGAGATCGTATCGTCAGACTACTTTACGAGACGATAGCATTGTTTTTCGTGTCTGGGAAAACAGGTCGTTAGGCCGGTTCCAGGATCTCTTTGATGACTTCTCCGTGGACGTCGGTGAGGCGGCGTTCGATGCCATTATGGTAGAAGCTGAGGCGTTCGTGATCGAGTCCGAGGATGTGGAGAATGGTGGCGTAAAAATCGTAAACGGTCGTGACTCCTTCGACGGCCTTGTAACTGAATTCATCGGTGGCTCCGTAGTTGAAAGGTGCTTTCACTCCGGCACCGGCCAGCCAGGCAGTGAAGCCGCTGGGGTTGTGATCGCGGCCGCTGGCCCCTTTTTGGAAGGTGGGCATGCGTCCAAATTCGGAACAGAAAACGACGAGGGTATCTTCGAGCAAGCCTCGTGACTTCAGGTCTTTCAAAAGGGCGGCGGTTGGTTGGTCGAGGACGGGGCCGTGAATGTCGTATTGTGCTTTGATTTTCTTATGGCCGTCCCAATTGCTGACTCCTTCTCCGCCGGTTTGGTAGGCGCCATTGAAGAGCTGAACAAAGCGGACGCCGCGCTCGATGAGGCGGCGTGCGAGGATACAGTTTCGTCCGTAGGCGGCGCGGAGGTCCTTGATCTTATTGCCTGATTGGTCCGCGCCGTAGTCCCGGAGGATGTAGTCCGGCTCGTTGTCCAACCCGGTCACTTCGGGAATGCTCAGTTGCATGCGGGCCGCGAGTTCGTAGCTCGCAATACGGGCCGCGAGTTGCGAGTCGCCGATGTTATTTTGGAGGTGACGATGATTCTGCCTCTGAAGAAACGCGCGCGTGGCATCGTCGGCGGTCCCGGTGATCCCTCCGGGAATGGCGAGGTTGCGGACTGGTTGCGCGGCGTTGAAGCTGGTTCCTTGAAAGGCGGCTGGCAGGAATCCCGGCCCCCAGCAATTGACGCTCGACTGGGGAGTGCCGCGCACGTCGGGAATGGCGACATAGGCCGGCAGGTCTTCCGTTTCGCTGCCCAAGGCGTAGGTTGTCCAGGCTCCCGCACTCGGGAAGCCATCGAGTGTGAATCCGGTGCACATGAAATTTTCCCCGGGGCCGTGCGTGTTGGTTTTGCCGGTCATGCCGTGGAGAAAACACATCTCGTCCGCGAGCTCCCCGAGCCTGGGAAGCAGATCGGTCACCATCTTGCCACTTTGTCCGCGTGGCTTGAATTCCCACGGACTCTTCATCAAGTTTCCTTGTTCTCCCTGAAAGGTGATGAGTTTGTCACCACCCGGCATGGGCTGGCCGTGGCGCTTGATCAGTTCCGGTTTGTAGTCCCAGGTGTCGACTTGACTGATTGCTCCGGAGCAAAAAATCATCAAGACCTGTTTAGCTCTTGGTTTGGTGTGGGGGACGCGGGGGGCATGGGGATTGGCCGCATCGATCAAGGGACGAAGGGGCGTTTTTCCGGCCGCGCTTTCACGAAGTTTTTCGGCTCCAAGAAGTCCTTCGCGACCGAGCAGGGACGCCAACGCGACCCCGCCCAATCCATTCACGGAGTACGAAAGGAAATTGCGACGGTCGAGGAGATGACGGGTATCGATCATTTAGAAAATGAAGAGGAATTCATTGGTGTTCAGCATGGCGCGACAGAAGGCTTTCAACCCATGCTCTCCGATGAAATTGTTGGCGTCCGTGAGTTCTTCGGTTGTGGCGGGCCGGTTGTAGAGTAATTGGTAGGCATGTGATACCTTGTCTTGATGATCGCCGAGGCGCTCCGCGAGCTTTTCAGCTTGTTGCATCGTAAAACGGCTGTTGAAAAGATTGAGAGCCTGCAGGGGAGTGGTCGAGCGGTTGCGGGTTGGGATCACCTGATTGCCATCGGGGCAGTCGAAGGCTCCGAAGACGGCATCCTGCTCCTGGCGAATTTTGAAGAGATAAATCATACGCCGCCACTCGGCCGGTCCGGTCTCTTCTTTGGGGTGATAATGAACGACGTTTTCGCGGTCGACCTCGAAGAGATGAAAGCCCGGTCCCCCCATGGTCAGGTCGAGAGTCCCGGCGACGGTGAGCATTCCGTCACGGATTGCTTCCGCTTCAAGTCGGCGTGGAGGAAATCTCCAAAGGAATCGGCTGTTGGCATCGATCCGGCCCGCCGCCGAGTTGGGCTGGCTTGATCTTTGGAAGGCGTCCGAATTCAGGAGCAGTCGCAGGGTGTGTTTCATTGACCATCCGTGCTCGACGAAATCAGAAGCCAGCCAGTCAAGGAGTTCGGGATGAGTGGGAAGGGTTCCATTGGTTCCAAAATCACTGGGCGTGTCCACGATTCCGGTTCCAAAGACGAACTGCCAGAGGCGGTTCACGGCGACCCGGGAGGTGAGAGGATTGCTTTTGTTAGTGATCCACTCCGCGAGGGCCATCCGGCGGGCTTGTTCCGGGGAGTTGGTGGCCAGGTTCAGGGAGCCAATCACCTTCAGGGCATCCGGTGGAACTTCCTCACGTTTCGCCATCGGGTCGCCCCGGTAGAGGCGGTGGGTCGCGCCGGGTTGTGAAAAATTTGCGACCCACGCTTTCACCCCGTTTTCCAAATCGGTCATGCGTGATCGCGTCCGCTTCATCTGTGCAAGCAGATCATGGGCTCGCTTCGCCTCCGGTTCGGGAAGTTTGGCAAGAAAAGCATTTGGGTCGGTCTTGCCGGCGTAGGGTTCGCGATCAGCGGAGCTGGCGGCGATCTTCCAGGATTTTCCATCGATCGACAATTCGATCACGTAATCTACCGCAACCCGGTCGCTAAAGCGGCCATCGCGGTCCCTCGACCATTCAATACGATTCACGGACGAGGGTTTTGCGAACTCGATTTGCACCCAACCTTTGCTTGCTTGATGAGATATCCAACTCCAGTTGTTTCCGGTTTTCCCATCATTGAGATGGGCCAGCTGGTGAATGGGATAGCCCGGAAGGTTTCCCGAAGAAGTGGCGACAGCTCCGGACATCGCGAGCGCTACGTTTTTACCGTTTGTGTCATAGATCGCGAGCTCATCGAGGCAGGGTTCGGATTGGTTGGTTCTCTTTATGGTGAAGCGAACAAACTTTGCGGGCGTGGCCTCAAAAGTTTCGGTGTTCATCTTGGCATTCACCGCCGGACGGAGCGTGGGATTGTCTCCTTTATTTTCTGCCGCTACCCGCCGGAGTAGCTCAAGTTCACGCTCTGAATTGCTCAAGGAATCGCGCAGGCTTGTCAGCTCTTTCTCTTGGTCTGCGTTGATCTTCCTCTTCACTGCTCTCTCACCAAATTTCACGCCTGCAAAGATCGCTTGCATTGAATAATAGTCCCTTTGCGAGATGGGATCGAATTTATGATCGTGGCAGCGGGCACAACCGATGGTCATTCCCAGAAAGGCCGTTCCCGTCGTGTTAATGATGTCGGCCAACTCATCCTGCCGTTGCATCAAGGTGAGATTTGGATCCGGACTTTTGACGATGTCATAAGGGCCGGCCACCAGGAAGCCGGTTCCAAGGTCGGCTCCCAACGCGTCTCCGGCGAGGTGTTCTTTGACGAACTGATCGTAGGGTTTGTCGTCGTTAAAGGATTGGATGACGTAGTCACGAAACCGCCACGCGTTTGTGCGTTCGCGATTGGTTTCAAAGCCATTGCTTTCGGCAAAGCGGGTGAGATCGAGCCAATGCCGCGCCATGCGCTCGCCATAGCGGGGGCTGGCGAGAACTTTGTCCACGAGCTTTTCCCACGTGTCCGGAGAATCGTCATTGAGAAATCGCTCCACCTCTTCCGGCGAGGGCGGGAGTCCCGACATCACGAGATAAAGTCGACGAATCAAAGTGACCCGGTCCGCGCGATCGGAGGGTTTGAGTTCTTTCTTCGCCAATGCTTCATCGAGAAAGGCGTCCACTCCGTTATGTCGATGTTCCGTGGCTACCGTTTGGAACGACCAATGATCGGAGGTCTCTACAATTTCTTTTTTCTCGGCAAAAGCGTTTACGCTGAAAGCCAGTATTGCGGAAAAAAAGATTTGTAGGGGCGGTTGCACGTAAGGATGGCTATATTCAGATACCGTCTAAGGAGACTACATAACACAGGGCTATAAGAAAACTTTCATGTTCGTCCAAATTATGACGATCAACAAAAAGCTCCTGAAAGTTTTGATGATCTTGTCAGATGCAATCAACCTTCAAGCTGAGTCCAAGCTGCCAGCGCTTTTCCCGGAAAACATGGTTCTTCAGGGTGGTGAGGGTAGCGAGGACAGGTAAGGCTTGGGCCATGATCCCAAATGAGGAA
>CBFHQJ010000064.1:0-27527 GCA_965657795.1 Akkermansiaceae bacterium | reverse complement strand
CCGAATGAAAACATCATCTTCATAAGCTTCGTGCTTGGGTCGCCCCCCGGTATTCAGAATGTCTTCAAGGAACAACTCGGGGATTCCAAATTGTTTCCCGGCATCGGAGATTATGCCAATATCGTGCAAACCGGTGACATGCAACCAGGTCGGATTGGAAAGATCCAAAAAGCGAGCGCTTTCGTTCAAACCCTTGACCCGGGTCCGTGTGAAATGATCGGGGGCCGTAGTCAATGGCCTCAATCAGGACCTTTTCGACCCGCCTGATCCCTTCAAAAACCAGTGCCCCTGGCACGTCACCCGGCGTTCGCTGGCGGTCAAAACGTCGTCGGGATCTGATGGCGTCAAGTAAACCCGTTCGTGTCGATTGAGTCATAAAAGTTAAGCGTAGCGATTTCGATACAGACGGAACGATAAATCGTGGCGGAGGAAATCAGAGCAGATTCCCATCTTAGTCTTTCGTCAATTTCATCCCCTCGGGAACTGTTCGCACATGGATGTCCTGCTGCGGAAAAGCAATCTCGATCCCAGCCTCGCGGAAGGCATTATCGATCTTGTAGTGCAACTCACTTTTGGTCGTGAGGAGGTGTTCAGCGGAAGAAACGAATGCCCGGGCTTCAAAATCGAGCGTGCTGTTCCCAAAGCCCATGAAGAACACCACGGGTCCGGGATCGTCCATGGTAAGCGGATGATCCTTTAAGACCTGGTCCAATATATCCTTCGCCTTTTCGGTATCAGATCCGTAGGCAATCCCTACCGGAATCTCGAGACGCAAGATTGAATCATTCAAGGTCCAGTTGACCAATTGACTCGTGATAAACTCCTTGTTCGGCACGAGGAGCTCGCGATTATTGAACTGCCGAATGGTGGTGGCACGAATACGAATCTGTGTCACTGACCCCGAAATATCGCCTACCGTCACGATGTCCCCCAGACGGATCGGCCTTTCAAAAAGCAAAATAATCCCCGCCACAAAATTCGCGAAAATTTCCTGCAAACCAAAACCAATTCCCAAACTGACGGCTGCTGCCAGCCACTGCACCTTCCCCCAGGTGATCCCGATTTGACCAAGAGCCAGGATGATCCCCGAAAAGACAATCAAATATCGAACGGTTGTCGTGAGCGCGAAGTTCCCGCCCGGGCCGAGATTGATGCGACTAAAGACCGCTAAACTCAAAACTCCCGGGACATTTCGCGCCACAACAAAAGTGAGGATAAAAAATACGATCGTTAAAATGAGATCCTGCAAGGTTACCCGCCCGTCATCCTCTGGAAGAATCTCGGTGAGACTCTTGGTCTCTCCAGATCCAGTATCGGGCATTCCCGGAATCAGGGAAGGTGAAGAAGCGGTAGGTGCCTTCGTGGATGCCTCGTCATGCCAAAGCTCAACCTTATCCAAAACCTGCAGAGCCGGCAAAGTACTCTGCCAAATTCCCCACAAACCAAAAAAGATGGTCGCATACACTGCCATTTTCAGAAGTTTGGTCGTCTGTTCTTCGACTTCCACGACGTCAACAGCCTCGGCTTTGACCTCTTCAAGGCTGGGGAGATTGTTTTCCTTGGAGGGATCGTCCTGACCTTTTTCCCGGGCCGTGAGAGCGGCCTCGCGTCGCTGCAGGGCCTGGCTGATAGCCAATTTGCGGCGCGTCACCAAGGTCCAACGGGTCAAAAAGCGGATGATTAAAAAGGCAAAAATCAATAGCCCGGCCGTAGCGCCCGCCTTGTCACGCAGGGTCAAAACCGACTCAAAATAGCCCAGCATTCCGCCAATGATAAAGACGACCGGACAAGCCATGATCACCACGTAGCTAAATCGGGTGTATCCCGTACTTTTTTCTTCCCGCTGAAGAATGGACCGCTTCGGCAAAAAAAGATGATGAAAGAAACAGGCCATCAGGAGCATCCCCAGAACAAAAGTAGGACGACCCGAAGACGGGTCACCACCGATCGAAGTGAGGGCGGGAATGAGAAAAACAAAAACCGGAGCAACCGGAGCCAGCCATTTCAAATTCCGGTAAAAGAGTGCCGAACGCTCTGCCTTGACCCGGAAATGATGTGATTCCATTCGTCCACCGGCTCCCTCCAATGAATTGGCTTGGCGCTCTTAATCCAAAGCAGACGTTCGTCGATAAATTGGGAGTAAATCTTGATATCTGCGATCGTTCTTTCCGCCGCCGACGTTGCTTTCGTGAGTTCCTTATTCAACTCCCGATATTCTGCCGAGAGCTTCATGAGAGCATCACTCCGCCGCTGGATTAACTCATCCACCCGCTTGCGTGTGATCTTGGGGTGATTTTTCAGGACCTCCTCAATTTGGTCTTCTGGAATCACCTTTAAGTCCTTGAGGGCATCGGTCACTTCCAGCAGGTCGATCTCAGCCTTTGCCATCAATTCCAGATTGACCCGCAGCTCCTTCGAGATTTCATCGACACTCGGTAGTCTCGCTCGCTGCCTCCTCAGCAACATCCCGGTTTCATCATCCACTCCCAAATCAGCCTCCTCAAGCAGCGAGATTCTCTGCTTGGCTGCCGCATATTGCTTCTCGATGCTATTCCCTATTTCCTCCACCCGATCATCATAGGTCCTGGCTTTCGCCAACATTCCCTCGACCCGGTCCTGGCCCGTCCGGATTTCATTCAGCTCCTTAACGATCTTCGCAAATTCGGGGATCGACTCAAACTCATCTTTGAGTTCCGAGATGGCCTCGCGTGTCTCCTTGGCCTCCTCTTCCTTGAACTTTTGAATGCGCTCTTCCAGTTCTTTCGATAGTTCTCGAAGCCCGACGCTTTGTTTTTTAGCGGCTGCGATGCGGCTGTCAAAAAGGGAGGCTGCCTTGTCATTAAAATCTTTCTTTGCCGACAACTCCTTCAATTTGGCCTCAATCCGATCCTTTTTTTGAACCGCTTTTTGATACTGTGCGGCCTCCAATTGCCCTGTCGTAGCCGCTGGAATCTCCAAATCCCTGAGCTGCCCCTTCAACATTTCAATTTCAGCGGTGAGAGTTACTCCCAGCTTCGGTGACTGGCTGGCCTGATCATTGATTTCGCGAATCAAAGTCTCGTTCGTCTCCAACAAAGCCTCCACTTTTTTGAACAAAGCTTCGTAATCCGCTCTTGGCGCGTCGGCTGGAAGCTTGGCAGGCACTGGCAGGGAGAGTGGCTTATCCAACCGCTTGAGATCCTCGAGAGCCTTTGCCTCCATCTTCAAGGTATCCTCGGCTGCCTCCAACTCCACCAAAGCTTCATTCCAAACTGCAGTCGCTTTTTCGGCCTTGGCGTCTCCCTCCAAAGCCTCATTCGCTTTGATTCGGTCTTTAATTTGGTCCTTGCTCAACGATTGACCCGCCAACGGAAGCCCCAATAAAAAAATCAGCAAAAAAATCCTCACAGCAAGGAGGTCTTAAACGATCTTCAGCGGAAAGAAAGCACGACAACCGCTTGTCATCGGAATCCGGGAGAGCGATTCTCTTACGCATGCAGAACGAATTTGATCTGATTGTCATCGGCGGAGGCAGCGGAGGATACGCCGCCGCCAAAAAAGCCTCGGGGCTTGGACTCACCGTCGCCGTAATCGACGGCGCCAAAGAGCTGGGAGGGCTTTGCATCTTGCGCGGTTGCATGCCCACCAAAGCCCTCCTCGAAACCTCCCAAAGAATGCGGGCCATTCGCGAAGCCGACGAATTTGGTATCGGCATCGGCGAACCCACCGTCGACATCGACGCCCTGCGCGATCGTAAATCCCGCCTCATCGACGACTTCCAGCTCTGGCGCGTCAAAGGACTCGAAAAAGGCGATTTCGAGCTCATTCGCGGATACGCTAAATTCACTTCCCCCCACGAAATCGAAGTACAAGGCCACGGAAGTTTCACCGCCAAATCTTTTATTATCGCCACCGGCTCGGTCGAAAAAATTCCGGCCATTCCCGGCCTCGCCGAATCACCATACTGGACGAGCGACGACATCGTTGAATTGCCCCGACTCCCCGACTCGGTTGTCGTTGTGGGCACCGGCGCGGTAGGAATGGAGTCGGCTTTCCTCTTCGAAGGCCTCGGGTCCAAAGTCTCCATCATCTCTCGCAGCCGACCGCTCATTGCCGGGGTCGACCCCAGCATCTCGGAGGCCATGGAAAAACGATGCCAGGATCTCGGTATCGACATCATCTTTAAAAAATCGCTTACCAAGGTAGAGCACGACGGCACCGCCTTCCACCTCACCCTCGGCGAAGACACTCCTCTATCTTGCGACCAACTCGTCATGGCTTCCGGTCGCAAGCCCAACCTCCATGGTCTCGGCCTCGAAAATGCCGGATTCGACTCCAACCTGCCGCGCCTTAAGATCAACGAATTTTGCCAAACCAGCCAGCCGCACATCTTTGGCGTGGGCGACGTCTCCAGTCCACTCGCCGTCGTTCACCTCGCTGTCATGCAAGGTGAAGCCGCCGGAGAAAACGTCGCCGCTTTCCTCAAGGACGAAAACCCCACCGCCACCTGGGACGAACGACTCAACATCTTTGGGCTTTTCACCGACCCGGAGTTGGTCGAACTCGGTTGGAATGAAACAGAAGCCCGCGAACGTGGCTACGATCCCGTTTCGGCCATTTATCGATACGATGATCAGGGGAAAGGGGAAATCGTAGGCGAAAAACACGGTCTCGTCCTCCTCACCGCTGACCGCAAAACCGGGAAAATCCTCGGCGCGGCTGGAGTTGGCCCCCATGTCATCGACTACGCCCACACCATGATGGTCGCGCTTCACCAAAACCTTACCGTTGCGGAATTCCTCAAAATCCCTTCGTATCACCCGACCTTGGGAGAAATCTGGACTTATGTGGCCGAAGAATTGATCGAGGAGCTCCAGTGAAAGCTATTTACTTCAACTTTGGGGAATAAATGGTATCCTGACATTCTCACAAAAGAGCTTATTATGAAAACCACACTAGTATTCCTCGTTATCGGAGCAGCCCTTGGGCTTGCGTCCTGCGCGCCGACTCCGGCCCCTGCTCCTCCAATACCGTGCTGAGGAGCAACTCCCTGAGTCATCCGTGAGATGAACAACAAATTTTGGGCCGGGATGAGTCATCCCGGCCTTTTTTTGCCCGAATCGCGCTAATCCTTTAAAAAACGTTTGCATTCGCCACCCGCTTCCCGTAGTTCCTGCGCCCCGCCAAACCAACTAACGACCATGGATATCATCAGTAAGATCGAGAAAGAGCAAATGAAGTCAGACGTCGCCGACTTCAACGTCGGTGATACCGTCAAGGTTCACAACCGCGTGGTCGAGGGCGGCAAGGAGCGAATCCAGATTTTCCAGGGCATCGTCCTCGCTAAATCCGGCAGCGGCCTAAACACCGCTTTCACCGTTCGGAAAATTTCCTACGGCACCGGCGTTGAACGTGTCTATTGTGTTCACAGCCCACGGATTGATAAGGTGGAAGTTGTTTCTCGCGGCAAGGTTCGTCGTGCCAAGCTTCACTATCTCCGCGATCGTGTTGGCAAGCGCGCCATCCAGGTGAAGTCAGCCGACTGATTCCTACCAATCAGTAAAGTTTCCCAGCCGCAGCCGGAGTTTTCTCCCTGCGGCTTTTTTTTGCGCTTCACCTGCGCTCCCCCCTCTCCCACTCTCAAAGGCAGTGCGAATCCACTGGGCATTTGTCGTTCTTGCGGTGATCGGGACCATCCTCCTCACTTGGTATCTGCGTACCAAGGACATGGACTTCCTGACCCCCTCTGGCGCTGAAATTACGAAGTCGGAAGAGGCGCCGGACTTTGTCGACCCATCCGTTGCTTTGCAGCCAGAAATCAAGGACCAGCCAAATATCAACGGCGAAATCGGGCTGCCGGAGGCCCCGGACAGCATCAATCCACCCGCAATCAAGGAAATCACTGACGCCGAACTTGGAGATCTGGGCTCAAGTCCGGGACTGACCGCCTATCGCGACTTTGCCCGCAGCGAACCGGCCGACCGCTTGTTCGAGCTTTCCTCCACTCTTCGCGCGCGGGGAGAATTCCAACGAGCTCTTCTTGCCTTCGAACGGGTCATCGACACGAGCGATGCCGATCCCAAATCCCGAACGGAAGCCGCGCAAGGAATCGCCGCACTTTTGAAAAACCTCCCCAGTTGGAATGTGGATCCCGAGAATGAAGTCGTCCTCAATCTACATCTCGGGACGGCCCGAAAACCCACTGATTCACTAAAAAAGTCCCTCCTTGAGGTCGCCATCGTCATCCGCGATGCCTCTGGCGATCAACTCGATATCATCCCGACCATCAACAGCAGCGATAATCCCGAGGCGCCCGAAGACAGCCCCATTGCACTCTGGCTCTCGACACCAGGCGATGAGCCCGCTTCCTCCGCCGTTATCACACTCAGGCTCTCAAAAGACGAAAACGATCACCTCTCCGAGATCTCCTTGGCCGTTTTCAAAGCAATTCGTAGCCATCTCACTCAGCAAGGCTACCCACCGGTTCCGGAAACGCTCGAGGAAAAGCAGGATTACCTCTCAAGACAAGTCACCCGGCTCATGTGGCGGGATTTTGCCCGCTCCCTCTACCAGCAGGAAAAAGAGGCTGCTAAGGCCGAAGAAAAAACCGACGAGTCAACCGAAGTAAATTCGGAATAATTCTCTAAGAAATCCAATTCTCAATCGTTCCCACAGACTGACACCATGCTGAAACTGCTCCTTCCTGTCACTATCATTCTCCCTTGGACCACTTTTGCCCAAGAGGAGGCTCCGACAAAGCCACAGTCCCCTCAAAAACCAAGGATCGAGCGCATCAACGAGGAAGAGATTAAAATTGGAAAGGTCCACCTCAACCAGAAGACGCGTGAAGTCAGTTTTAAGGGCGGAATCAATATGACCGAGGGCCTGATCGAGTATTTTCTCGCCACCACCAAGAGCGACAAGGTACACGAAACACTTATTCTTACCGACGCTTCACCGATGAATATCAATCTCGGGATGAAGCTCCTCGGGATTAAAGAATCTAAGGAACTTTTCGAAATCATGGACGAGGAGACCTGGAAACCGACCGGGAAATTCCCTGAGGTCACACCGGAAGTGCACGCGGCTTCATTAGTCGATATCTTTGTGGAATGGGGGGATGGAGCACAGAAAAAGCGAGTGCCCGTCAATGAACTCATTCACCACATCAACTGGCCGGAAAAAACCGCAACTCCCAAGCCCAACGACCAGGTCGAGACCAACGAAGCGACGCTATCCGTTATGGAGAAAGGCCCCTGGCTTTCGACCGGATCCTACATGCACGAAGGCAAGTTTAAGGCCGAAGTTGGTGGGATCATCTTCGGGATCTACACAAACGAGCAAGCAATCGTAAACTTTTCTGGCAAAGACCGTCAATTGGGTGACGTTTGGATACCTCACAAAAAGGCGACGCCAAAAGTCAGAACCGTCGTCACCGTCATCGTTAAACCTCACACTCCAAAAAAATGAAGAAACTCCTCCTTTCCTCCATCATCGCCACCACCGGGCTCACCGCCTTGGGCCAAGAAAAGGCACCACTGAAAGGCGCCCATGTTTCCATCAAGCTGGAAGCCCAGCAAGTCATCAGCAAGGGCAACAAGTTCCTCCTCACCCAGCAGAACGAAAAGGGCTACTGGGGAGACCCAAATCTTCCTGCTTTCACCGGTTTTGCCCTGAAATGCCTCCTGCTGGATCCGGCATACGACCCCAAGGCTCCCGTGCCCGCGCCGATCCAAAAGGGCCTCGACTGGCTGATCTCGACCCAGAAGGAAGACGGCGGAATTTACGGCCGCGGGTATGGCACCTACTCAACCTCGGCCTCGATTATGGCTCTCTGGGTGGCCGGTCCTGAGAAATACAAGGAGCAGATCATCAAGGCCCGCAACTTCCTGATCAATCACCAGACTGATTGGGGCGTTCGGGGAGAAAATGATACCAAGTTTGACGGTGGCATTGGCTACGGCGGCTCCGTCGCTCACTCCGATCTCTCAAACACCCACCGCGCGCTCGAGGCACTCTACACCACCCGCTCGCTTGCCACCGATTCCGGGGACAAAATGGCCATGGAACTGGATTGGGAAGCTGCTCTCGCTTTCGTTTCCCGATGCCAAAACCTCCAAGCGACCAACGATGGCGAAAAAGTCGGGAACGACGGAAGCTTTGTTTACTACCCCGGCAACTCCAAAGCCGGTGAGGCTGTCGACAGCAAAACAGGACGCGTCGCCCTTCGCGGATACGGTTCCATGTCCTACTCGGGGCTTCTTTCGCTCGTTTACTCTGACCTTGATGAATCAGACCAGCGCGTGAAAGCCGTACTCAACTGGCTCTCCGAAAACTACACTCTCGAAGAGAATCCAGGTCTTGGTGGTCAGGGGCTTTACTACTACTACCATGCCATGGCCAAGAGCCTTGTAGCAGCGAACAAACCCACCCTCGATGGTAAGGAAGGACTTAAAATCGACTGGCGATCCGACCTGGCCGCAACCGTCATCAATGGTCAGCGCGAAGACGGCTCATGGATCAATACCAAGGCCAGCCGCTGGATGGAAAACGAGCCTGTCCTCGTCACCAGCTATGCCATCATGACCCTTCAGCAGATCCACTCTTCTCTGAACTAAGGATAATTCCTATCAAGGTCTGGCTTCCGGCCATTTTCATTTCAGCCCCGTGTTTCGGCACGGGGTTTTTGGCATCCATCAATCGAGCCTTTCCTTAAAACAAACTCTCCTGCCCTCCGTCAGCGTCTCTGGGTGCTGGTGCCTCAAGCCGCTTCTCGCCCTCCTGCCGCACTCCAAGCGTCGCGATTTCATAGACGACCCTCTTGCGCCCTTTGCCGGTAGAAACCTCATTCCTCAAAATTTTCGTCCCAAGCAGCTGCTCCATCATCTGAACCTCCATTCGCACCGCGTTTGGATATTCCCCATAGATTTTTGCCAAAGGGTTGTGGAATTCCTCAATTCGAAACCCACTTTCGGCATCATAGTGACATTTGCTGAACCAGCCCGACTTATCGCGGATGTCCGCCAACCGGGTCGCCTTTTCGACCATTGATTTCCCCGCCCGGACTTTGGGCTGCCATTGATCTCTCAGGACTTGAAAGTGATGGAACAAGAGCTTCTCGGGCGCCGAGTCACCATAGAGCTGCTTTACCCCTTCCAAAACCGCTAGCGTCAATCCCACTCCAGCCTCCGGAAAAAGGGTATCACATTTCGAAGTCAGCCGATAAAGCTTCTCGGGCCGCCCGACTTCTTTTTTTGCTCTGGGAACCCGCCATTCCTCCAAGTATCCCAGTTCGGCCAGCTTTAGACAATGCTGCTTCACGCCCATGTAGCTCATCTTAAGTTCGCGGGCCAAATCAGAGACCGGCATCCCGTCCGAAACTTTGATCGCCTCCAGAATTGCCGCCCAAGACGCCCTCATCGTCCCTCTGTGTGCTCCAAAAAACATTTGTTAGCGGTGAAACTAGGCCCACGTCCTGATTTCGGGAATCTTAATTTTAAGATCTTCCCTTGTCCCTCCGTATCCACCCTCTGATTTTCATGAAACACGCTCTCGCTTTTACCACCGGACTTACCCTGGCGCTTTCCGCGGCAGACCGCCCCAATATTCTTTTCATTTTCTCGGATGACCACGCTCCGAATGCCATTTCCTGCTATCCCGGCGGACTTTTTGATGAAATCGCTCCAACCAAAGGCATCGACCGTATCGCCAGGGAAGGAATGCGTTTCGATCGATCCTACTGCACCAACGCAATCTGCGGCCCTTCACGGGCCTCCATCCTGACTGGAAAACACAGCCACCTAAACGGATTCATTGACAACAATTCGTCCTACTTCGACGGACTCCAGACAACCTTCCCAAACCTTCTCCGCGACGCCGGCTATACCACCGCGATGATTGGAAAGTGGCACCTCCACTCCAACCCCGTCGGCTTCGACTACTGGGAAGTCCTTCCCGGGCAAGGTGCTTATTACAATCCTGACTTCATTCAGATGGACAATTCGCGCAAGCGTTTCCAGGGGCACTGCAATGATCTCGTCACCGAGAAGGGCCTGACTTGGCTCAAGCAGGCGGCCGATTCCAAAAAGCCCTTTATGGCCATGGTGCAATACAAGGCACCCCACCGAAATTGGGCTCCCGCCTTCCGCCACATCAACATGTTTGATGACGTCACCATGCCCGAACCTCAAACGCTCTTCGATACCTACGAAAATCGCTCCTCCGTCCTCAAGGAACACGCCATGGGAATTCAGGATCACATGTCCTGGGGCAATGACATGAAAATGCAGGGCAAGAACCTCTTCCCCAGCCACTTCACCGGCGGCCCCGGAAACGGACAGTTCAGCCGCCTTTCCGACGAGGACAAGAAAACCTTTATCGCAGCTTACGAAGACGAGAACGAGCAATTCATCAAAGACATGAAGGCAGGCAAACTCGATCAAAAGGCCATCACCAGCTGGAAATACCAGCGCTATATCAAAGATTACCTCGCCGTCATCCAATCGATGGACGAAGGCATCGCTAAGATTCTCAAGCATTTGGATGAAAGTGGCCTCGCCGAAAACACCATCGTCATTTATTCCTCCGACCAGGGATTTTACCTCGGTGAACATGGGTGGTACGACAAACGCTGGATGTTTGAAGAATCGCTCATGATGCCCTTCGTTGTCCGCTGGCCCGGCAAGATCAAGCCCGGCTCCGTCTCAGATGCCATCATCCAAAACATCGACTACGGCCCCACTTTCCTCGACCTCGCAGGAGCCAAAATCCCCAAAGGTATGCAGGGCAAATCTCTCGTCCCCATCTTCAAAGCCTCCGGTAAAAAGCCCACAGAGTGGCGTGATTCCATCTACTACCGTTACTCCGGTGAGCGCACCCATAATGTCGCGGCCCACGACGGCGTCCGCACCGCCGATCACAAAATCTTCTGGGTCCCCAAAACCAAGGAATACCAACTCTTCGACATGAAGAAGGACCCTCAGGAAATGAAGTCCGTCCACAAGGATCCCGCTTACGCCAATGTCTTCAGCGAGATGAAACAGGAGCTCGAATCTGCTCGCAAAAAATACCGCGTTCACTCTGCCATCATCGGCGAGCCCCGCGAAGGCGAATGGTGGATGAAGCGTCATCAGTCGATGAATAAGAACGCCAAAAAACAGCACGATCTGCTCTTCATTGGTGACTCCATCACGCAAGGCTGGGAAGGTGCCGGCAAAGGAACCTGGGAAAAATACTACGCCAACCGCAAAGCTCTCAACCTCGGCATTTCAGGCGACCGAACCGAGCACGTCATCTGGCGACTCAACAACGGGAACCTCCGAAATCAGAAGAAAGCAAAGGCCGCCGTCGTTATGATTGGAACCAACAATACCGGCCACGCCATGCAGGATCCGACTGAAGTACAGGATGGTGTTGAGCGCATTGTTTCCACAATCCGCGCCCGCTGCCCCGAGGCTAAAATCCTCCTGCTTGGAGTCTTCCCACGCGGGGTCAAACCCGACGATGCCAAGCGCAAGAACAACATCGCGATCAATAATCTCATCTCCAAAATGCACAATGGAGAGCGAATTCACTACCTCGACATCTCCGACAAATTCCTCACCGAAGACGGCACTCTCACTAAAGAGATCATGCCCGACGCGCTTCACCCGAAGCAAAAAGGCTACGAGATCTGGGCCGAAGCCATTGAGCCCAAGCTCAAAGAGTTCGGACTCTAGCCGAATCAGGCTTCAAGCTTCGGGAAAGGTGAATTCTGAAGCCCTGTGGGCCGAAGTCCCCACCTTCATAGCAGCCCGACGCATTGCGCCGGGTCTCCTTAACTTACAAATCGTCTGAAAAACGACATCATCGTTTCACCACAAGTCAAAGGACCATTCCAGATTTCTGCGGTGCAATGATGTCAGCCTTCGGCGAACCACTTGCTCTTTGAGAAAACCCAGCCCGCTGGGGGCTGGTATGACTTGGGCATTTGGCCCACCCCGCACCTTAAGGCTCAAAATATTTTGCATTCTCCTTCAACACCTCTCACCGCTCAAATCTCGCATTCAGATCTCAAATATCTCCCCCCTTTGACATCCTCCCATCCCTGACTAGAGTATCCCCCGTGAGCGACATCTCCTTCACCTCTTCCGCGCCCGGGTATTGGGCAGATGAAAATATTTCTCCCGAAGACTGGAATTCGGCCAAGTGGCAGCTGAAAAACCGCGTTTCCTCCCTGGCCGACATCGAGAATCACCTCACTCTTTGTGAAGAGGAGCGGGCTGGCATCCTGCTCACAGGCACCAAACTGGCCACCGCAGTCACCCCTCACTATTTCAATCTGATTCATCCGACCGATCCGGACTGCCCGATTCGGCGACAAGTGATTCCACGTATCGAGGAAACCCACACCGATCCATCCGAAATGGCCGACCCCTGCGGTGAGGACTCACACATGCCGGTGCCCGGCCTGGTTCACCGTTATCCAGACCGCGTCCTCTTTCTTGTGACCGACCGTTGTGCCTCTTATTGCCGATACTGCACCCGCTCACGGGTGGTTTCCGGGGTCTCTGATCAAAAGCTGGAAACCCAGTGGGACATGGCCATAGAGTATCTCAAAAAGACCCCGCAAGTGCGCGACGTCCTCCTCTCCGGCGGCGATCCCCTTCTCTTTTCTGATGCCAAGCTGGAGAAACTCCTCTCCAAACTTCATGCCATCCCCCATATCCAATTCATTCGCATTGGCTCCCGGATTCCCATTTTCCTGCCACAGCGCATCACGCCGGAACTCTGCGCGATGCTGAAGAAGTTTCATCCCCTCTTCATCTCAATCCACACCAATCACCCCAAGGAACTCACGACAGAGGTCCACGACGCTCTCGGACGACTGGCCGACGCAGGTGTGGTGATGGGCAACCAGTCGGTCCTTCTCGACAAGGTGAATGACTCAGTCGACATCCAGAAAGAGCTCGTGCAAAAATTGCTGATGTGTCGGGTGCGTCCCTATTACCTTTACCAGGGCGATCTGATCCAAGGCACCGCGCATCTTCGCACGGGCATTGCCAAGGGTATCGAGATTATTGAAGGCCTGCGTGGGCACACCTCCGGTTACGCAATCCCGCAATATGTCGTCGATGGCCCGGGTGGTGGCGGTAAAATCCCGATCAATCCGCAGTACATCGTCGAGTCGAATGAGGAGCGCACTGTTCTTCGCAATTACGAGGGCAAGGAGTTCGTTTATCCCGAATCCAAGCTCATCCCGATTTCACAGTAGGCTCGGAAGGATTGGAGGCTCATCACCACTTACGACTCCCAGCCAAAAAAAACGGCGGCTCCCGTTGGGAACCGCCGTTATTTATAGAATTGAGCAGTCGGCAACCTAGTTGTTCTTCGGTGGATATTTGAGGAACACCTTATACTTGGCCGGGACTTTTTCTCCCGAACCGAGGACCTTGTCCCACAGCTTCAGAATAGCGGTAGCTTCCTTGATAAGAGCTGCGCCATTGGAATCGTCACTGTAATCCTCGGTGGAGTAGAGCTCCATCGCCGTCTTCACATCCTTGTGATCAAGAATGATTCGGAGACAGTTCACTGCCGACTTGCGAGTGATCTCCTCCGATGCTGCGAAATCTGCAACAAAGGCATTGTTGTATGCATTCAGGGCTTTGACCGGTTGTCCCGCACCCTCGAGAGCGAGGCCGTGGCAGTAGGCAATTTGTCCGCGCAAATTGCCAGGCAACTTGCGACCGCGCCACTTCTCATCGCGACAAATCGCATCGAGGCGGCTCCAGCTCTTGGTCCGAACAGCATCCCAGAAGACACCATACATTTCATACTGAACCTTGTGGAACTTATAGAGGAGGTTTTCGGGCTCAAACTTCCCGGCAAGCTCGGCAAGCTTTTCGAGATCCTCAAGACGACGGTAGCACTCCATCTCGTAGAAAGAGGCCATGGTGGCAGGATTCCCCTTCACCTCGGTCAACTTGTCATATTCCTCGGCACAGGCGGCAAACTTGAGTGCTGCGTCCTTGTAGTTCCGGCTCTTGTAAAGCTCGAGAGCTTCGGTGAACTCGGGAGCCTGCAAGAAGTAAACCGTGCAGGTCCGGATGCTCTGTTCCCGCTTCACGAGAGTCTGCTGGGTTTCACGCCAGAGGAATTTTGACTTATTCGCGTCCATCATCCACCCGGTGAAGGTGTCATTATCGGTGATGATGAGAATCCGGGCCTCTTTGGCCCCGAACAAGGATCCAACACTGGCAGAGAGAAAGAGGGCGGCGGTAAGAAGTTTTTTCATATCTTTTAGTCCGTTAAGTTTTTACTGCTTTGGTTTACTCGCCTTCTGGCTCCACAACCTTGGTGGTATCGGAGTTGGCTTCGTAGGAATTGGTCAATTCAGACACTTCGTTCCACATTTCCTTCTCCTTCTTGGTAGCCTTCTTAACGGCTTGGGAGGTCATCTTGAGATATTTGTAACCACCCTCATAGGAAAGTTGGCGGTCACTCTTACCATTGGTGGTTCCACCACGGCCCCAAAGAATCTCCATCCAGCGCTTCATTGCCGGAGCGGAGAACTTGATCGTTCCCATGCTTGAAATCCAGACCTGCTGGTAACCGGTGAGAGCGTCGTCAACCCGGCCCGCCTTGTCGTGGGAAGCTGCGAGAAGCATCCGGCAAGGAACGGCGTATCGGCGGAAACCGTCGGTATCGAGATACTCCTTGGCAGAAGCGATTGCAGCATCGTAATCATCATTGTCAGCGTGGATGCTGGCAGTGAGATAGAGAGCTTCTTCTTTTTCACCACTGTCGTCGGAGTCATCACGAACCCGCTTAAGGAGCTTGATGGCTTCGGTCTTCTGGGCAGAGGTCCCCTTCGAGTAAACGTCAGCCAATCCGAAGATGGCAGCGAACATATGAGACTGGTCGGAACGGCCAAGAACTTCTTGGTAGTAAACCTCGGCGGCTTCCGGCTGGGTGGTCTTGCGAATGAAGTCACCCACTTTCACGAGAATGAAGTTGGAAAGATCAGCTGGCTTGAAGTCCCGCTGAAGCTCCTGGAAGAGAGTCTCAATCATGGCTTCTCCATCACGGATCTTCGCGGCTTCCTTCTCAGGATCAGCACCTTCGACGACCTCTTCAAAGACGCCAATAATCGCAATTCGAAGAAGAGCGCGGGTCGCCATATCGCGGGAGTCAATTCCCGGGAAGGAATAATAGTGATCTTTCAGCTGCTCAGGAGTCTTCTCCTCAAGGTATTCCTCGGTGTAAGAACCGATGGACTCCTCAAGACCCGGAGTACCCGGCTCCTTGGCAATGCCGGAGATGACGGTTTGAAGACGCTTGAGAGCCTCCTCGATCTTACCGACCTTGCGCATTCCCGGAATACCGGCAACGGCGACCTTGGCCTTGAATGGTGACTCGTTGCCATACTCTTCCCAGAACTTGTTGTAGTAAGGAACGGCTTCAGCAACGCGAGGATTGTCTTCTTTACCAATCTTGGCCTTTCCAATGAGAGAAGTAAGGTAGAAGAGACACTCGCCTGCTACGAGGTCGTTCTTCTTCTGCTCGGCGAGCTCAAGAGCCATGAGATAATATTTCTCGGCTTCCTCGGACTTCTTCAGTCCCTCGAGAATGTTTCCTTTGAGAGCGAGGTTCTGCTCCATCACGGAAACACCAGGGAACTGGGTCTCAACCTGGGTCACTTTCTCAAGAGCGGGATCGTATTCGCTTTCGGCATAGTAGCAGTTGGCACGGTCAAAGAGAGCGAATGGGTAGTAAACGTTACTCTTGGGGTCGGGATAGTTTTCAAAGAACTTGTCGAGAAGTCCGGCGGACTTGGTCCACTCCTGAAGACGCGAGTAGTTGGCGGCCTGGAAGTAGGACGTCGCCATGATGCGGAGCTTGTCGCCATCCTTCTTGTTCTTACCATAGCTGCCCATATACTCGTTAAGGTATTCCTGGGCTTCCACAAACTGTCCGAGGTAGTGCTTGCTACCACCGAGGACGAAGAGGCAGACGTCATGCTGCTTGGAGGGTTTTGTCAACTTCGGAAGCATCACTTCGGCAACCTCGATGCACTTCTCATACTCTCCATTGAAGAAGAGGCTGGTGAGCATCATGCGACGCACTTCCTTGACATATTTGCTCTCAGGGAAGGCCTTCAGGAAAATCGAACCGTAATACTCGGTGGTGAGAACCTCGCCAATCAAAGCGGAGGTGCGAACCAGGTTGTAGAGATTGTTTTCACGACCGGCACTTACCTTGCCATCACGCATGACCTTGGCATTCGGGAAGTAGAGTTCCATTTGCTCGTAGACCGCGAAAGCACCGCGGATGTTTCCATCTTCCTCATGAAGAACAGCAGTGTTGAGGTAAGCGTAGACTTCATTCACCTTTCCGGCTGTGTCAGCTTTCTCGAGCTCGGCGAGATCTTCGGCAAGATCGCCTTTGTTCACAATCATGGAACCATCGCGGATGGTGCGATCATAGGTGGAAAGCATTGAGAGACGGCCCTTGATGTCATCAATGGCGGCAACGGTGCTGGGGACGAGCGCGTAGAGCTCGAAGGTGGAACGAATCATCTCGGCCGAACGGGCGTCCTGGGCGAGCTTCATGAAGAGTGGGGAAAACTCGTGAGCTTCGAAGGGCTCCAACTTAATGTGAGCTCGATTTTTCGAGAGGAAATCGAGTAGCGAGGCCTCGTCTTTTTTCTCGATCACGGAAGCAACCATCGTGTTGAAGGCAGCCATGATTCCCTTGTTGGGAGTCGGGAAAGTGACTTTATTTTGGATGGCCGTCTCAAGGTATTTGTTACCCTCGGAGATCTTGTTCAACTTGTAGTGGTTGATCGCCATGTTGATGAAATAGACGCCCTTCTCGTAGTTATCACGGGTCGGATCACGCTCTTCGAGGAACTTTTTATACATGCGGATGGAGGTCGCCCATTCCTCCGCGCCTTTGGCTGCGTGGCCCCACATGAGGAGAGCCTTCTTATTATACATGTTCTTACTCGGCGCCTGCCCTTCCTTGGGCTTGGTGTTTTTGTACTTCGTGTAGCACTTGTCAAACGACTTCATGGCGTCGTCAAACATGCCGAGCTTGATCTCGCAATATCCGCGGTGATACCAGAACCAGCCGAAGCGTGGTCCGTAAAGTTGCGGGGCGCGGGCATCGTAAGCGTTGGTCGCTTTGACGAGAACGGCGTGGGCTTCAGCCCATTTGCCGGACTTCATCGCTTCGAGCGCGTCCTTATTCATGTCGCCGATGGAGGCACCGAAGCTGGTGCTACACAAGGCAACGAGGGCGAAAAGGGCAAGGCCCAGTTTTCGTGGAATGGATTGGATTGAATTCATAATTCGCGTGGAGGTGTGAATGGTTGTTAGAGAGAGAAAGGCTGAGAGCCGGGCGGCTCATCAGCCTTTCGGGCAAGAGTTGGAACGATTAGGTGAAGGATTTCTTAGACTATTCCAGAGAATCCTGAAATTGCGAAGATCAGTCTGCTTCCGGGTCGAGAAGATCGGTGAAAGTGATCTCGGTAATCTTGGCACCCGCCAAGGCGTTCAGGACGTCGGTCACCCGTTGGGATACCGCATCACCATCCACCTTGATTTGAACCAGAGCTTTGCTGCTCGACATGTCGGCCGCACTTTTGTGCAGCTCAAGACGGGCAGAGAGGTTCGGCAACTTACGGGCGTCTGAATCTGATTCGAGAAGCTCAACCACGCCGGTCTCGTTCTTGATCGAGATATTTCCGTTCGCTTCCAGAAGGATTAGCATTGGAGCAAGATCCGGAGGAGTTTCCGAAGGAGTGGTGGATGGGAGAGCAGTGCTCAGTTCCTGCTCCTTTTTCACAATCTGGGTGGTCACCAGGAAGTAAATGAGAAGGAGGAAACAAACATCAATCAGGGAGGAGATGTCCAAACCCGGTTCATCGAGTTCAGGTGCTTGAGTCTTTTTGTGGCGTGCCATGGGCTGCTTCTAAATTTAAGGGTTCAGGCTGGATTACTTCTTGTTGAAGGCAGCGTAAGCAACCTGCTTCAGGCCGACAGTCGCGCCGGCTTTAATGACACGTTGCACATACTTGAACTCGACTCCCTTATCCGAACGGATGTGAAGAACGGGCTCATTACCCTTGGATTCAACCCGCTCTTTTTCAGCTTTGAGATACTCGCGAAGCGCAGCACCATCGGCCATCTTGGTTTCGGTATTTTCTTGGACGAAATCGCCATTGTCGCGAACGTTGACAACGATCTTTCCGTTCTTCGTCTTCGCCGCCTGAGCATTCTCCGCTACGGAAGGAGTTAAAGAGGGATCGATCTTGATTGTCTTGGGATTGGAAACAACAAGGAAGAAAAGAAGGAGCAGGAAAACCATGTCAATCATGGGCGACATGTCCATTTCGGCGGCTTCGCCTTCTTCCTTGTTGACTGCGCGGAGTCTATCGGAGGCCATTGGTTTCTGAGGTGGTTTATTGGTTCAACACGAGGGGAAGGAAGGACTTCCTCCCCTCTGACGGGTTAAACGGCAATCCCCTCAGGAATCTTAGCAAGATGTGCATCAGCATTCACCGTCTGGATGGATGCGTTGATGAGATTCTCAGCAGTTCCGTGGCAATCAGCAACAAGGGCGTTGAAACGGTTCTTGAAGAAGAAGTATGCGAAGAGAGAGAGAATCGCGACGATTAGTCCCCACATCGTGGTCAAAAGTGCAACCGAGATGTCTTTCGCAAGATCCTGCGGGTCGGCACCGGCGTTCTGACCCAAAGTCGCGAACGCACCAATCATACCAAAAACGGTTCCGAAGAGACCGAGCATCGGAGCAGCCTGGGCCACAAGTGAGAGAAGGGAGATGAAGGTCATCTGCTTACGGGTCTCGTTGATGGAGAAGTCAGCAATCGCATCCTCAACGTGGTCACGGCCAAGATCGTCGGGACGAGTCGCGTCGATGTTGGGGAGAGAGTAAGCCATCATCCGTCCAAGATAGGAAGGATGGGAAGCGGAAAGCTCGATCGCGGAACGCACGCGGCAATTCGTCATGTGATCGAGAAGAGCGGCTTTGAGATCATCAGGTGCAAACTTGGCCTTGGTAAGGTTCATGAAGTTAAACACCGTGAGACTGATCAAGGAGAGCAGTCCGACCGCAACAATGAAAATTGTAAGAGGCCCACCATCGAGGAGGTAGCTATCGAGAGCACTTTTATCACTGGCTGCTTTTTCGCCGTCTTGTGCGAGAGCAGGAGCGGCGGAAAGAAGGGTGAAGGCGGAGCCAACGAGCCATCCTTTGGCGATACGGAACTTAGAGGTCTTGGTCATGATTTTTTGATTTGAGGTCGGTTTGGTGTGAAACTGACGCGCATTCTCGAAAGTGCGTCCCATGAGTAAAGGAAGATTTCCACAATTCCGTGAGTTTCCAATCGCAATGCCGCCTTGACATCAAGACTCCCCTACCCCGCAAAAGCTTAGGTCGCCCCGTCATTTTTTTGTCTGAACAGGCGTTTTTCTACGAGGGAATAGGGTTTTGCAGATCTCACAGACCGTTCCGTCGCACCCCCTTGCCGTGCAGTACTCCCGCCCATAAAAAATGATCTGCAAATGGAGCTTATTCCAGGTGTCACGGGGGAAGAGTTTCTTTAAGTCTTCTTCAGTGCGTTGCACATTCCGGCCATCTGTCAATTTCCACCGCTGGGCTAGGCGATGAATATGAGTATCGACCGCAAAAGCCGGAACTCCAAAAGCCTGGGACATCACAACCGATGCCGTCTTGTGCCCGACCCCTGGAAGCTCTTCCAGGGAGGCAAAACCGGCGGGCACTTCGCCATTATGTTTCTCGAGCAGAATTTCGGATAAACCACGGATCGCGCTTGCTTTCCGTGGAGCCAATCCGCACGGCCTCACGATGGCATCGATCTCCTCAATACTGAGCTTCGCCATCTTTGCTGCTGAATCGGCCTTTTTAAACAAGGCGGGCGTGACCAGGTTGACCCGGACATCCGTGCACTGGGCCGAAAGAAGCACGGCCACCAGCAGAGTAAAGGCATTGGTGTGATCAAGCGGGACCGGAGTTTCGGGATAGAGCTCCTCCAATCGTCGAAGGACGTAATCGGCGCGTTCCTGTTTCAGCATCCCTCATCCCTGCCCGAGGACGGTCATTTGGCCAATAAAAAAACCGGCTCCCTCCCGCGAGAAAGCCGGTTTTGAAAAAGTCAGATGAAAATCCTAGTTCCGGGCAACTTTACCGGAACCAACCTTGGCCTTGGCGGCATAATACATCTTGCGGGTGTGTGGATACTTCGTCCGCCCGGCGAGAATGTTGAGGGTCCGATCCCAGTCACCCCATTGGATCACCGAAATCTCGGCAGGACGGGTCCCCCAGCGACGCATGCTGCTGAGATTTGGGTGGTAAATGTCGATGGTGTTGGTGCCAACGAGGGCCGAACCATAATCGTCAACGATGTAAGTATGAGGGAGACCTTTAATTTTGAATTTGGTGCCGACAGGATAGCGGGACCAATCGGCAGCCGCACTGCGAACGGTGCCATACTTGAGGAAAGTTCCGATGGCATTTTTGCGCCACGGAGCTCCGACTTCTTTCTCCTCGTGAGAATATGCCGTGGTGCGGACCACGCGGCTACGGACGCTATCGGGATAGGTCGGCATCCCGTGCTTGTCTTTCTTAAAGTTCTTAGACTTCTTGGTAGCAGAAAGGGAAACTGATGCCGGATGAAAACCGTTTGCGCTCTTGGTGGTGCTAATTGGAGACGATTTGGAGGAGCTCCAGGACTTGGACACTCTCCGGGTGTGGATTCCGGATGCTTCGGACTTGAAGGCAGTGGAACCAAGATCTCCGCAGCTGGAGAGAACGAGACTGCATGCAATACTGATCATGGGGAATAAGGGGAATTTGTTCATCTGGTGGTTCTGCGAAGGAAGGTTTCCAGCGCGGGGGCAGCGTTTGCCTCAAGCTCGGGGCGCTTGTCTAGAGTTTTGCGAAATTTTTACAAACTGTTTTTGTAATCACTGAAAGATTCAACGTTCTGGCGCGGCACAACAAAAAACGGCGACCCGCAGGCCGCCGTTTTGTTTCAAATATCTTAATTAAAAACCTAGGACTCGGCGGTGCCTGCGGCATCGCCCTTGGTAAGAGATTCATTATCGTCAATCCGGACCGCCTTATATCCACCGCTTGCACGGAAGTAGAAGATCAGGAGAAGATAGATGACAGCCATTGCCGCTGGAATCAGAGAATCAGTCTTCAAGGTGCTGCGATTACCCCGGATATCGGCGTCGATGACAACCTGCTCGGCCTCAGACCGCTCGTCGGGCTTCAGCTTCTTGGCTTCCTCGAGGCGCTTCGGATCAATCGCCTGAACCTCTTCAAATCCAAGGAACTTGCTGCCAGCCCCCTCGCCTTTCCATTCTGCGTAGAGTTCTTTGTCTGCCGTCTGCAACTCCTCAGCCGCGTAGCGATCTTTGAAGTAGCCGAGGCCCGCCGAGCCGATCAGGCCGGCAGACATCATTCCGATTCCCCCCATCAGGCTCATCGCAACAGCTCCGGTGGCCGGGAAACGATCACCAACAACAGCAAGCATCGTTGGCCAGAAGAAGGTCTTACCAATCGAGTAGAGAAGAACGGCGCCAATCGCAGGACCGAAGGACTGGATTGCCGCAACTGCGTTCAAACCCATGCAGGCGATCACCGCACTTGCAAAAAGGAGGCTGATCGGATTGAGGCCCAACTTCTTTTCAATGAAATGGGCGCAAAAGCGAAGAAGGAACATCCCCAGAGAAGTAATCACGAACAGAATCTTTCCCTCTTTTTCACTGAGAATCGCTCCTGTGATGTTCTGCATCCATCCATCAGTTCCCAATTCAACCGCACCGACCAATCCGTGGGTGATAAAGAGAACAAAAATCAACCAGTGGCCAACCGCAAAAGAAGTGACTTTACCAATCCAGAAGAAGACTCCAAACGCGATCAAAAGAGCAATCACAAGCGGTAGAGCTGAATCATCGGCGAACAATGGCGCAAAGGTTCCTTTGAAGAACAAATAGAGCATGAATGAAACAACGGCACCTCCAAGAAGTCCCACATCTTTCATCATCTCGCCCATACTGAGTCCCTTTTCGGAAGCTTCAGATTTAGGGAACTTCTGCCCCATGAACATGACACCGTAAATAATGGTGGGGACAAGATAGAAGGCCAATTGCTGCTTCCATCCGAGAGCAGAATCTCCACTTCCCAAGAACCAACCAACCATACCCCCTAAAATCATGCCGAGCGGCCATGAAGCGTGCAAAATGTTGAGGTAATGGGTTCGACTCTCCGGGAAGAGGGTAGACACCAGAGGGTTTGCGACAGCCTCCAAAGTACCATTGGCAAAGGCAAAGATAAACATGCCCCAGAAAAGGAACTGGTAAGCTGTCTCCATGCTCTGCCCTTCAGTTGCTCCGAAGGTCACCACAGCTGACAAGACATGGCAGAGAAACGCCACAAAGACGAGCTTGCCATAACCAATCTTGTCTACGACCAAGCCACCAAGCATGATGCCAAAACAAAAGCCGGTAAATCCAGCTCCTCCAATGGCTCCAAGTTGCGCTCCGGAGAATCCAAAATCGGACGCCCAGTTTGCAAAAATTCCTCCACGGATTCCGAATCCGACACCGGCCGCCAGAATGGCGACGAATCCGGCCCATAAAAGCCGTTTCCTGTTTACCTGATCACTTTCACTCATATATTAATATTGGGTTTCGATTTCATTCCTGTGTGCAAGGAAGGAGGTGAGTCTGCTCAATCTGTCCCACAAGACAAGCACAGGATTGGCCTAATTCTGCCAGGGCCATCCAGCTAGGGAGAGTAAACGACGTTATCAGCCGATTTCCGCAAATCAAATCCACCTTGCGACCCGAAATCCTAATTCTTAGACACTTTCTGGAGGCCGTCACATCGAAAACATGAGGCCAATCAGTCAAGTTTTCCCTAGCTGGATGACCCTGCTAATTCTGCTCCGCCTCGGGCAACAAAAAGCGGCGCCCCCTGAATCGGAGACGCCGCTT
Organism: Akkermansiaceae bacterium; assembly: GCA_965657795.1. Taxonomy (GTDB): domain Bacteria; phylum Verrucomicrobiota; class Verrucomicrobiia; order Verrucomicrobiales; family Akkermansiaceae; genus SW10. Next base: position 4,521 of record CBFHQJ010000064.1, on the reverse strand, counting down.
TATCGTAAATCCCACCGTCCGGACGATTTCTCGTTTGTAACCCGGACTGTGCTTAAATTTAGTCAGACCCTATTGAGCCTGACCGGGTCACCAAAGCGACCTTGGGTGTTCCTTTCGGAACGGAATGGTTCGTAGGTGTTATTTATGAACCCTCTGAAAGATTGTCGTTTTTCGTGCGGGGGCACAAGCTGAAAACCCACTTTTACGCAGAAGTCTTCTGTAAAAAGAGATCCAATCCATCAGTCAGGGCAATCCAGCTGGCCTCAATAATACTGTCGGAAACCCCAACGGTCCCCCACGTCGTCTCACCGTCAGTGTGCACGATGAGCACGCGGGTCTTCGCTGCCGTGGCCTCCTCTCCATCAATGATTCTAACCTTATAATCAACGAGTTGCACCTTTTTCAACTGAGGGAAAAATGGCGTCAGAGCCTTCCGCAAAGCTCCATCAAGAGCGTTCACCACACCGTGACCTGCAGAAACAGTATGGCTGTTTTTCTCTCCAACATCCAGCTTTACAGTGGCTTCACAAACCGGAGCATGGCCATCCTTGTATTGACGAAATGAGCACTGATATTCGTGAAGATTCCACCGGCGGGGAGATTCCCCAAGCATCCTCCTCACCAAAAGTTCAAGCGAACCGCCCGCAGCTTCGAAGGAGTAACCGGCCTGCTCAAGCGCCTTGACCTCGGTCAAAATAGCCTTGGCTTCGTCACTCCCCTTTTCCAGATGAATTCCGAGTTGCTCGGCCTTCATAAGTATATTCGACTGCCCGGAAAGCTCACTTACTAAAATCTGCTGCTCGTTCCCGACCTGGCCGGGCTCAATGTGCTCGTATGTGCGGGCCAGCTTCTGGACCGCATTCACGTGCATCCCGCCCTTGTGGGCAAATGCCGTCCGCCCCACGAAAGCAGCCCTCGCAAAGTGAGGATTATTGGAGACGTCATCCACAAAGAAGGAGAGATCCCGCATTCCGGAGACATCGGCCACCGCCTTTCGTCCCATCTTGAGCTCCAGAATTGGAATGACCGAGGTGAGATTGCAATTACCGGTGCGCTCACCGTATCCATTGATTGTTCCCTGGACCTGCGTCGCCCCGGCATCGACAGAAGCAATTGCGTTGGCCACTCCAAGCTCACAATCGTTGTGAGTGTGGATTCCAAGAGGAACTTCCGGGAATGCCTCGCGCACCACCCGGCTCATTTCCGCGATTTCCGACGAAAGACAGCCCCCGTTGGTATCGCAGAGCACCAGCCAATCGGCACCTCCCTCGACCGCAGCCCGTAAAGTGGCCATGGCGTGTTCGGCCCCATCCTTGTAACCATCGAAAAAGTGTTCGGCATCATACACCACTTCACGCCCCGCTTCTTTGAGATAGCGGCAAGTATCGCGAATCATGGCCTGATTTTCCTCGGCAGTCGTGCGAAGGACCTCGGTCACCTGCAACTCCCAGCTCTTTCCGAAAATCGTGATAACCGGAGTCCCGGCATCAATTAGGAGCTGCACCTGGGGATCATCCTCAACGGCCAGATCAGCCCGCCGGGTCGATCCGAACGCCGCAATCTTGGCGTGGTTCCAACTCTCCTTGGCTGCAGCCTTAAAAAACTCAATATCCTTGGGGTTCGAGCCGGGCCATCCTCCCTCAATGTAATCCACCCCGAAATCATCGAGCCGCTTGGCAATTCGAATCTTGTCCAGGCCTGAAAGTGAAAATCCCTCGCCCTGGGTGCCATCGCGAAGCGTGGTGTCGTAAATGCGGACTCTTTCTTGTTCGCTCATCGTGTGTGTTGGATCAAATCAACCGGCAGATCTGCTGGATCGACCGGAACCCACACAAAATGCCGCGCCCGCCAGTCGCTGGCAAGAGTGAAGACTTTCCTAGTTCAAAGGAGGGGGTACCGAATCAGGCATTTGATTCTTCACCGACACCTTTTTCTTGATGAGATAGAAGAAGCCGATCGCCACCGCGAGAAGTCCGATACCCAGAAGGGGACGGAAGAAAATCCAGCTAATCGCAATAACCACAAAGCTAATGGCAATTGAAAGAAGAAGAGCCACAAGAGCACTCACCCCTCCCACGAGACCTCCAAGGAAGGGTAGGACATCCGCCAGAACCGAAAGTAGTTTGAGAATAAGCAGGAAACCAAAGAACATGATCAGAACCCCGCCTCCTCGAAGTGCCCAACGCAAGATTTTAGCCTTCTTCTCCTCGCCAGCCACAACCTCCTCGGCCGAGAGTAAACCCCGGTAAAGCAGCAGCTTGGTCTTTCCGGTTTCCGATTGGTAGGTAGAGAAGCTGTCTCCCGTCTGAACCGCCATCACGCTGACATCATCAGGCCTGGTGAGAGCAAAGGACACCTTCTCGTCCCCAATTTCCGGACTCCCCGGCTTTCCGGAGAAAAAGACGCCCTCGCTCAAACGGCCATCCTCCTTCTTCCAACCCTCGGGCAATTCCTGCAGAGCATAAGGTTCATCCCACGACATTTGCGAGATGAGACCATCCGAAAGCTTAAAGGCTCCAAGCGTCACCAGTTGGGCCTGGGACGCTCCGCGCCGATAGCTCTGCTCACCCAGGTTGTTATGACCAGACTCTTTAAACTTCGAGGAATCGACAGGCTCCTTCACCCACTTCTTTTCATAAGTGTAGGTTGTGACCGTTTCCTCACCACCCCCAAGCTTTTTCTTCTTCTCGGATTTCTTCTTTTCCACCCATTGATAAATTTCGGCATTCCAGGTCAAACGAATTGCATTTTCCTCAATCCCGAACTGCTCGTTCTTCACAAGGTCCTCTGTCTTGGCCGGCCCGTTCATGTGGACCAGCTCACCTTCATTGGCTGAGTCAACCGAATCGGCAGAAACGCTCACCACCTTCTCGGCAATTTCCTTGTTGGTTTTGAGATCCTGAACGGCATTGCGCTCGTTCATCACCAGCATCACCAGCGATACCACCAAAAGAACCAATCCCACCACAATCCCCTTGATCGAGGAACCAATCCGGCCGAGCCAGCCGACACTGGTCGTTTCCGTAAAAGCCATCTCCCGTTGTTATCGGATTGAAGAATTCAAGCAAGGATGAACTGCCCGCTACTCGAAGGCCTTGAGAGGCAGCTTTTGAAATACCAAATTCGCCCGGCTTGATTCATAAAGAACCCCGATCGTGTCATCATCGACCATCACCAAGCTGGAATAGCCCCGTCCCTTCCCCTCATCAAGAAGGACATGATTCTCCTCCGGCCAGGTCTTTCCCCAATCGCGGCTGCGCTGCACCGTGATATGGCTCCGCACCGATTTGTGATGAGGGTTGGAAAAGTAGAGTTCCTCTCCATGCCGGATCAAAGAAGCCATGCAAGTCGGCTCCGGAAGCGCCCCGTGATCACTTGAGTGCTTCTCCCACGTCTCGCCAAGGTCGCGGCTCACTGCAACCGCCCGTCCGTTGGTCGATGACTTGTCGCTGCGGTTTCGATTGTCCCGCATGTTCAACATCAAGCGACCATCGCTCAATTCAACCACCGAACATTCGGTGGTATTACTGCGGGCTGGTTTGCTGACCGTCCAACTTTCCCCGCCATCCCGACTCCAGGTGATATTAGAGAATGGCCGCCCCTCCGCATCACGCCCCTGGGTGGGCATCACCAAGGTTCCATCTTTAAGCGAAATTCCATTCCCCGGAGCTGGTGCAAAAAGATGCCATTCCTCTTTCTTCAACCGCTTCGTCCAGTTCTCCGGCTTGCTCCAGGTCAGCCCATCGTCGTCAGAGTAAACCATCATAAACTGACTACTCTGATGAATCCCGTACCCCGGCTCCGAACCCTTCCCCACCCACTGGTGGGTTCCCGGCTTTCCATGGGTCCAAACCGCCGAGACGAAGATCCGCCCGCTCGCCGGATCGATCAAAATGTTCGGATCCGAGCAACCATTCTCACTCTGGGATTTCCCGCCAAATTCACCCATATCCATAATCGCCCTTGGCTCCTCCCAGGTCTGTCCGCGGTCCATCGAGCGGGATAAACCAATATCGATATGCTCTTGAAGGTCCTTGGCGCTACGATAACGCAAATCATAGACCCCGAGTAGAGTCCCTTTCTTGGTCCGCGCCATCGCCGGAATACGGGTCGTGTGACATTCAAACTCGCCCTGTCGATGAATGGGATAAGCTGCCCGATAAGTTGCTTTTAACGGTGCGCGAAAAAATGATCCATCCTCGAATTCGACCCCTTGGAATGTTAACTCAACTTCCTTGAGCAAGTCGAAGTCCTTGGGAAGCGAACCAACAAGTTGTTCACCCTGAATTTTCAGATTGGTCAGGTGATCCGAGTTCGTGAGCACTCGCCGAATCTTCAAGCCCTTGTTTGAGTTTAAACTGATTTTCAGGAGTGGGTTTTCAGCTCCAACCAGAAGCGGAGTCCGGATCACCTTCACCTCATCCTCCGGAATTTCGCCCAGATCCCCCGTCAGCGAAAACGAGGTCACCGTCATTACGTTTCGATGAGGTCTGAACGTGATAGGGAAGGCCCGCCCGCTCA
>CBFHQJ010000063.1:0-27959 GCA_965657795.1 Akkermansiaceae bacterium | reverse complement strand
AAAGATGTCTTCAGTGTAGGTTACGAAAGTCTGGAGCTAGCTTTCGAAGCCAAACTCGCTTTCGGAGTCCTGGCAGTTCTCTTCGTTTTAAAGGGAATCGCAGTCGTCATCAACTATGCCAGCGGAGGCTCCGGCGGACTCTTTTCACCCACCTTGTTTCTCGGGGGAATGATCGGCGGAATGACCGGAATCGGGCTTGCTTCACTTCAGGACTTCTTGCCCCTCCCCGGCTATCCCGGCGATCAACACGTGATCGGCGCCTGCGTTCTTCTGGGTATGGGTTCGCTCTTTGGTGCGGTCATTCGAAATCCCCTCACTTCACTGATCATGATCTTTGAAATGACGGGAACCTACTCTTTAATCCTCCCCTTGATGGGTGGAAACTTGATCGCTTGGGCAATTGCGAACCGCCTCAGCAGCGTCTCAATCTACAATGCTCTCCTGCTTCAAGACGGTATTTCGCTGAGACATCTGCCGAGCTACCGTGGCGCTCAGGACTACGCCAAACTCCCGGTGAGCACGATCATGACGCACGATGTCGAAGTCCTCCCTCTGGACGCGACCATTGAAGATATCCGCAACGACCTCCGAAAGCGGCCCCAACAACATCATGGATATCCGGTCCAAGATCAGGATCGCCTCTGCGGAATTGTGACCCGCGCCGAAATTCAGCAAGCTGATCCGGATTCGACCCTCGCGAATCTGATCGCGGAGCAAAAACTGTTCGTTGTCGATACCAACTGTTCGATCCGGGATGCCGCTAATCACCTCATCTCTCGCGATTACCAACAGGTCCCAGTGGTGAGTCCAACCAACTCCAAAAAGATGGTCGGCATCCTGACCCTGAACGACATCTCGCGTCAGCAAAACGCCTCGGGCGAAGCCATCTAGGCCTGCACTTTTTTGACGGTCACGCCCATCCCGTCATCGCTGATTACGCGTAAGGATTCACCGCGATCCAGGAAGACTCCGTCAGCTAAAACTTCGATTGTTTCACCGTCGATTTCAGCCATTCCGGAAGGACGCAAGTCGGTGGTGGCGGTCCCCGTCAAACCGACCCGCCTTCCCATAATCTCGTCTTCACCGTTCCCTTTACCAAGTGAGCCCGGGAGTAGATTCCTTTCGACCAGACCAAGTTGCGGGAGGTACTTCATCATTAAGAAAAGCAAAACCAGCGAACCAATAATCCCCACCGCAAGATTGAGAGCCGGCCCTTTGATCAACTCAACAATCCCAACTCCCTCACCATCTTCCCATTGATAAGTTCGCCAGGTGAATCCATCGAGCATCGCAAAGGTTAAACTCCCAATCACAAGCAAGAGACCCGAGATCCCCGCTACTCCAAATCCGGGAAGGACGAAAATTTCCACGGCGATCAAAATGATGCCCAACACGAAAATCGCGGCGACTTCATAGCCCGCCATATTTCCGGCCACTGAATTCCCGAAAAAGAACAAGCCAAACGCTATCAAAGACACGACTCCACCGATTCCAAATCCCGGTGATTGTACCTCAAGATACCCTCCACCCAAACCAATTACGATCAGGATTACAGAATATCCGGCGATCCACCAGGCAATACGTTCGAACCCGGTAGGCGTCGCTGTAACGACCTCCAGTTGATCCCAACCTTCGGCCTTCAAAACTTCATCGAGCTTAGCAATCTCAGCCGTTGCCAGAAGCGGGCCATCGTCCATCACCTTTGTCGCTTCAGTGGAGGTCAAATTGAGCAACGACCCGGGTCTCACTGTGACATCACCGATCTTGCGCTCCTCATCACTCAAAAACATCATCGCTTCAATCACCTCAGGCCGATACCCCTTTTGCTTTGCTATATATCGAATTTGGGCTCCGAAATAGCTCTCTAACTTGGCTCGCATCACCGGTTCGATTTCCTGACCGGATCCATTCACAAGTCCCGATGATCCGATCTTGGAACCAGGCGTCATGTAAATTCGATCCGTCGAGACCGCGATAAAGGAACCGGCGCTAATGGCGTTGGGATTGACGAACGCAACCGTTGGAATCCCGACGTTCGCGATTTGTGTCATCAGCTCTTCGGTCGGAAAGGCCAGACCTCCGGGAGTATCCAAATCGAAGATAATTCCTTTCGCCCCTTCCTCCTGCGCCCGATCCAAGACCCGTTCCCAAAATTTAAAACTCTGTCCGTTGCCGAGGTCTTTTTTACCAATCTCGATCCGGACGATCTTGTCGGCAAAACTCTCTTCATCCGACTTACCCAGAATCCGTTGATCCTGTGCTGAAATGATGCCAAGGCTGATCAGGATAAAGAAAATTGCCAATTTCATGGGCAGAAATTAACCCAAAGCTGGCGAAATCCAAACAACCGATTCACACTACTGACATGGGAATGATCCCGAAAGAGACCATTGAGCAAATCCTCGCTGCGACGGATATTGTGGATCTTATTGGCTCCTACTTCCCTCTTCAGCGTGCCGGCAGCCAATTTAGGATTAACTGTCCATTCCACGGGGAAAAAACTCCTTCTTTCTACATCACTCCCTCCTGGCAGCGCTATAAATGTTTCGGCTGCGGAGAAAGCGGGAGCGCCATCAATTTTTTGATGGAGTATGAAAACCTCCCTTTCGTTGACGCTGTTAAAAAATTGGCTGACAGAGCCAGTATCACCATCATCGAGGAGGCCCACGATCCCGAGTCTGACAAAAAACGGCGCAAGATCTCGCGGATCAAGGAACTTAACAACAAGACTGCCCGTTTCTACCACGAGCAGCTTCTCAAGAACCCGGACGCCGAACACGCGCGTGCTTACTTGAAATCGCGAGGCTTCACCAAAGAAGTTGCAGAAAAGTGGCTCATTGGCTGGGCTCCCCGTAATTCCAACCTCTTCTTCCAAATGGCCCGTGAAAACGGCTTCAATGGTCGGGAAATTCTTCAAGCAGGGCTCGGAGGTCTGAAAGAAAAGGAAAACCCACGAGCAGGACTTTATCCGAGATTTTACGATCAACTCACCTTTCCCATCCACAATGACTACGGCGACGTCGTCGGTTTTAGCTGCCGTGTTCTAAGAGCGGATGACAAGCGGGGTAAATACATCAACACCACCGAAACTCCGCTTTTCAATAAGTCAAAATTGCTCTTTGCCCTGGATAAAGCCCGACGTCCCATGGGGAAGGGAAAGCGCAAGTTCGCTCTCATTTGCGAGGGCCAGGTCGATGCCATTGTCCTCCACGAAGCTGGCTTTGAAAATACCATCGCCGGACTTGGAACAGCACTCACCGATGATCACGCCCGTATGATCAAGCGTTACACTGATGAGGTCGTTCTTTGCTATGACGGCGACAAAGCCGGGCTTGCGGCCGCTGACAAAACCTTCAAGCAACTCACCGCTCAAGGGTTACCGGTGAGATTCATGATCCTGCCAGAGGGACATGATCCTGACACTTTCCTAAAAGAACATGGTGTTGAGGCTTTTCAAAGGCTCCTCGATAACGCCAAGGATTACTTTGATGCAAAGCTTGAGAAGGAGCTCCCAAACATCAACCTCTCCTCCGCAGCCGAACGTGCGAAGCTCCTGAAAGACCTTGCCCTTTCAGTGGTCGCAATGAGTGATGAACTCCTGCGCGACGCCACCATCCAGAATCTTGCGATTCGCCTCCGCCTCGGAGTTGACGACTTTCGCCAGGTCGTTTCCGCGACAAAAAAGGAGCAGGAAAAATTCGCGAACCGGAGCTACGATTCAAAGGAAAAAGAGAGCAAGGCTGAGGCCACTCCAGTCGATCACCTCGTCTCTTACCTCTGCCACCTCTCACTCAATTCCGAAGACGCCGCCGAGTATTTACGCGAACAACTTGAATCACTACACGAGTGCCTCGAAGACGCCTTGGGCAGCCATGTTCTCCTCGATATCCTCGCTAAGCGTCCGAATCCTGAAAGCGTCGCGGCAAAGCAAGCCTACCTGATGACCATTCCGACCGGCGACCGGCTAGCTCTGGAGAAGAGCTTCTCCGATGACCTCCCTAAGGATCCTGTTTCCTCCGCCAGCGATACCGTCGCCATGCTTTCTGCGAAATTTTACCAAATGAAGGAAAAATCCCTTCGCTCCCGACTCAGTGATCCCAACCTCACTGCAGCTCAAATTATCGAGGCCATCGAGGAAGGGAAGCGACTGCAGGTCATCCTCAAAGAGCTTGATCAGCGATTCTAGGCGCTTCATGAAAAGCTAGGACACAAAGGACTTGCAAGAGATCTGGCCGCTTATTAGTTTGGCGTTGTGAACTTTCGACTTCCATTAATGATTGCCGCCGCACTGGCCTCCTCTCTATTACTCTCATCATGCAACACCTTCCTTGGGATGGGGCGTGATTTCCAGCGTCTTGGACAAGGGCTGGAGAACTCAGCTTACGGCAAAAAGTGGTAAAACCACTCGACTCAAACAAAACGGGAGGCTCTTTCGAGCCTCCCGTTTTTTTATGATTTAATTTCGGATGAGACTTACGCGAGAGCCTGTAGCTTCTCGGAAATCTGCCCCTGCGTCACGTTTGCACCGACGATCTGATCCTTCACCTCTCCGTCTTTGAAAAAGAGAAGAGTTGGAATGGAACGAATGCCATATTTCGCGGCGAGTGCCTGACCGTCGTCCAGGTTACACTTTCCGACCTTGGCTGTGCCTTCCACCTCAGCCGCCACGGCATCCACCATGGGAGAAATCATTTTACAAGGTCCGCACCACTCGGCCCAAAAGTCGACAAGAACGGGTTGTTCGGAGTTGAGGACTTCGGCGTCGAAGTTTTCTTCGGTAATTGTTAGAGCCATGTCGCGAATATGTACGTAAAAAGGGTGGCGTCAAGAGCCACCCTTGGAGGAGTTTTCCGGCTTGAAAGTCCGGAATAAAAAATCTTTACGATTCTCGCAATCCGGCGTCTACCCGCCAACCCCCATGGTAAGGAAGTTGAGGACTGCCACGCCAGCGGCGATGAGGAAAATGATAAGAGGAAGTGCCATAATTTTAGTTTATGTAATTTGAGTCTTATTTGAAGAGATCGCCGAACTCTTTTTCGGTGATCCAGAACATAACGGTAAGAGCCAGCACTGCGAGACTGAGAACAAAGGCAAGAATGGACATCACCGTTGGGATGGTGTCGCTTGCTTCTTCGTCATCGTCATCCATCGCAATGGTGCCGATGGTTGCCATCGTCGGGGCGGTCGGAGCAGAAGGCTGTCCGAGTTGCTGGGTACTCTGAAGCTGAACCGTTGCTTGCGGAAGAGCAGTGGTTGGGGCCCCGGCAGGAGCTCCCGGAGCGGAGGGAACCGGTGAAGTCTTGAGAGGAACGGTTGCCGGACCGGCAGCGCCAGGTGCAGTCGGTGCCCCGCTTGTTTTAAGCGGGATCGTCGGCGCCGGCGCAGGTGGCCTTGGTGCCCCACCTGCGGAAGGAGCAGGTGGCGGGCTTGGCGCGCCCGTTGGTGCCGGAGCAGTTTTCAAAGGAATTGTCGGAGCCGGTGCAGGAGGCTTGGGCGCACCTGCGGTTGGGGCTGCCGGAGGAGTGGGAGCACTCGGGGCCGAGGGAGCCGGCGGATCAGCCTTGAGCGTCACGCGGACAGTCTCTTTCTTTACGGGCACCGATGAAGTTTGATCATCTGGTGCGGGCGGTGAGTTTTCGTTTTCGTCGGCCATAATTAGATCGTGGTGTTTGTGATTGGAATAATCGCGTGGTGTTTACCAGTGCTTTCAAGGAGTTAACAAAATTCAGCCTTCACCTGTCAAACCACGAAGTTTGGAAAATGACGAAAATATTGGACTTATCCGACCAAATCCTCCCCAAAAAAGAAGCGACGGGCCAAAACCCGTCGCTCCCCCTTAAGAATGAGTGGCTTAGGCGGATGGCCCGCGTCCCTTGAAGGTAAGCTCGGCGATTCCAGATTTGTCGAGATCGCCCAGTCCCACGGACACCATTTTGTCATATTGAGCTTTGGTGGCGTCATTGACAGGCAGGCTGATACCGGCCTCTCCTGCCAGTGCTCCGGCAATCCCGGAATCCTTGGCGGCGTGCTCGGCTGAGAACCAGCACTCGTGATCGCGGTCGATCATGTCCTCGGAATCGGTCTCGAGAACACGACTGTTCGCTCCGGTCTGGGCGAAAATATCGCACACCATCTGAAGATCGAGGCCCAGAGCATCGGCAAGGCCCAAGCCTTCGGCGAGAGCCGCCGTGTTGATGTTCATCACCATGTTGACGAGAGCCTTCACCTCCGCAGCTTTTCCAATCGGTCCGCAGAGACGCAGGTTCACTGAAAGTTGGTCAAGAATCTCTTTGTGCTGGTCGAAGACTTCCTGGTCACCGCCGATCATTAGGAACAACTTCCCTTCGCGGGCCTGGGAAATGGACGATGCCATCGCACCTTCAAGCACGTGAGCCCCGGTGCCTCTCCCGGCCTGGTAAACTTCCTTGTGAATTCCGGGCGAAAGGGTCGCGCAGTTGATAAAGGTCTTTCCGGAAGAAGCAGTGAGGAGATTATCGCCATCCTGCAGGAAAATGGCCCGCATGGCATCATCATTAGTCACAACAGTGAAGATGATTTCCGCGGTTTCGGTGACCTCAGCCAGAGTGGAACAGTCCTTGGCACCGAGTTCGCTCGCGATCTCAGCAGATGCTTCTTTGTTCACATCAAAGACAGCGGTGACATCGTGTCCGCAATCCAGTTGAAGGTGACGTGCCATGTTGGCTCCCATACGGCCAACACCTACGAATGCTACTTTACTCATAATAATTAAATTGGGGGGGGGTGATTTTAGGATTTGAATTCTGGAAAGAAAGGATTGTGGGCCTTTTCCTCACCGACCGAAGTCATGGGACCGTGCCCGGGACAGACCACGGATTGGTCTTCAAGAGTGAAAATTTCAGCCCGGTTGGTGGCAAGAGCGTCTTTGAAGGAGATCACTCCCCCACCCATCGATTGGGCAAACAAGGCATCGCCAACGACCGCGACAGGCCGGGCAAGACCATTGACAACATAGGTCGTTCCTGCTGGCGAGTGCCCCCAGGTCGACCGGGTCGTCACACGCAGCGTTCCAATGGAAAAGGTGTCACCCGCTGCGAAACGTTCGGCTCCGGCCACCGGCTCTTTGGCATTCACGAGAACGCGAACATCGGGGTGTGCCGCGGTCACCTTTTCCCGATCAATGATGTGATCAATATGGGAATGGGTAATAAAGAGAGTCTTAAGCTGAAGGCCCAAATCCGCCACGGATTGAAGTGCACCAGAGGCATCGGCTCCGGTGTCGAAAAGGGCAGCTTCCTTGGTTTGAGGATCCCAAATGAGATAAGAATTCACTGTCATCATGTCATCCGGATCAGGATCAAAAACCGTGTTGAACTGCCGCAGGCCTTCCAACTCGATCTCTTCAGGGCGCCAGGATCGCAGCCCCAGTTCGACGAGAGAATTGGCATCGAGGCCGAGCGCCGGCGCGATCGCCCGCACATCTCCTTCGTCAAATTCTCCCTCTTTGAGCTTTCCTATCTTTTCCGGGCTCACATTGGTCAAAAAGGAAAGGACCCCATCGGACATCCCTGTCCCACGGAGAGTTTTCCCGATGACATCTTCAAAAAAATCTTCCAGTTCGATCATATGCGCTGCAAAGATTTATTTTGTTGGATAGAGAGCGATGAGACGACCGACCTTGGACCATTCGCTCACGTAGATCTGCCCCTGGGGCCCCCACTTCACACCATGAGGAGAAGAGAACGCCTTGTCGGTTAATCCAGCAGCAGGAACGCCATTGGTACCCCATTGCTTTTTGTCGGGATTATCCAAGAGGGCGGCGACAACTTTCCCCGCCTTGTCCGTGAGGATCACCCGGCCTTCAAGTTCGGAAATCACGGCAAAGTCACCACGCACATCGACGTCCGCCGGACGACGCATTCCAGTTTCACCATGAACACCGATCCAAGTTAGATCCATGGTAAGGTGGACCATCCGGCGATTTTCACGGTCACACACCAAAATGCGTGGCTTGCCATACCTCAGGTCAATGGCTGCTCCATGACAGGCGGCAAATTGATCTTTGCCTTTTCCGCGTCCGCCGTAGGTTTTGACCAAAGTCCCGTCGGGTTTGAGCATGTGAATCTTTTTAGAACCGTAGCCCATGAAGAAGTAGATATGGCCATCAGGTCCCACAAGGATCTCAGTAAGGCCTCCCATGCCTCCATCCAACTCACCGCTCTTCTCATTCGGAAGTGTCTGGACGATACGGCCTTCCAGATCGAATTTTACCGCCCGATTCTTCCGGGTTTGCGCGCCCCAGAAAAATTCCTTTTCACCCTCGACCACGTGAGTCAAAGCATGCATTCCAGCAATTCCCTCTTTCAGAGTCTTCTGGTAACGTCCAAAATGGTCAAACTTGACAATTCCGGGGCCGCCATCGGTCGCTACGTAGATATTCCCGCCTTTGTCTAGAACAAGATCTCCGTGCAGCGAGCCCATGTTAGTCCCGTTGGGAGGGACACCCCAACCGGGCACGGTGACGTATTGGTGATTTTTGGAACCAGTCAACGTCGCCGTGGTGATAATCGGGCCGACTCCCGTTTTGTGATCATGTCCTTCATGAGCGAAAGCCGGAGACGAAACGACGAATGCCGCGACAAGTGAAGTTGGATATTTCATGGCTGCCCCATGCTGTCTCACATCTTTTTCGCGAAAAGAAAAAAATGACCTTCCCGCCAAGCTCGCAGATCTCTCGGTAAAAACAGGATTTTTGTCACCAACCCCCTCAGCTTGTGCTAATCATAACGTATGACGACTGGAGTCAAAATCACGTCCCTCGCTCTCCTTATTGGGTTAACTTTTCTCCAGGCTGACCACAAGCCGCCTTCTGGCGCCAAGATCGTTAAATTGAGCTACCCGAAGTCCTTCGGACCGCCCACTCTTCCGGCTGACAATGTTCTTACCAGGGAACGCAGCGCTCTGGGAGAGCGCCTTTTTCACGATACAATCCTCTCCATCGACGGCACTGTCTCGTGTGCAGCCTGCCACGTGGTCGAATTCGCCTTCAGCGACGATGTCGATTTATCGCGTGGCTTTGAGGGGCGCCTTGGCAAACGGAACTCCCCTCCCATCTTTAACCTGGCCTGGAAGGATCACTTTTTCTGGGATGGCCGTGCCAAGACAGTTCGTGAGCAGGTTCTGGAGCCCATTCAGGACCACCTCGAAATGGCTGCTAATTTGAATCGGGTAATTGACCGACTTAATCGCCGGAAGACCTATCGTGAGGATTTCGAAAAAGCCTATGGCCCCGGTCGGATTACCAGCAAGACCCTCTCCCTGGCCCTCGAAAACTATCTTTTGACCATCGTCAGCAAGGACTCAAAATATGACCGATCCCTTGAGGGGAAAGCTCAGCTCAGCCCACTGGAAGACAAGGGTCGCAAGCTCTTCTTTACCTCTCACCAAAATGATGGCGCTGGATGTTCCGAATGCCACGGTGGTCCTCACTTCCGAGACTTTTCCTATCGCAATAATGGTCTGAAACCTGCCCGGGATTTGAATGACTTGGGACGCTTCAAGGCTACCGGAAAGGAAGGGGACAAGCTCCTCTTCTCGACCCCAACCCTCCGCAATATTGCGATCACCTCACCCTACATGCACGATGGCCGATTTGAAAAATTGGCTGACGTCATTGATCACTATAACTCCGAACTACATCAATCCCCGACTCTCGACCCGAGACTCAAGAAGCAGGGGCTCGGATTGAACGAGGACGAAAAGAAAGCGCTCATTGCCTTTCTTGAGACCCTTACCGATCCTCAGTTTATTGAGGAGACGGAGTGACCTTTCCAAACTTCTCTTCCAGAACGGCGTGCCGGTGTTCGAACATCTTCGCGAGCTGATTTTTGACCACCAACGCGCGGGCGATCTCTCCAAAAATGCCAAAGCCGACCGAGTAATGGATAAGATCCTCCACTACTGTTCCACAATCCGTCTCCTCGAAAGAATGGCGATGATGCCAGAATTTGAATGGCCCCGAAATCTGGTCGTCGACAAAGCTCTCGCCCACTTTGAGCACCTTGATTTCGGACACCCAGGGAATCCAAATCCCTGGAAGCGCTTTGACGGAATATTGGATAATCTCTCCCTCATACAGGGTTTCCGAAGGCAGGGAGACAATCTTGAAACCCATCTCAGGCGGCGTCATTGCCTCAAGGTTTCTGGGACTTGAGAAAAATTCCCACGCCTCGTCGATCGAGATTGGAATTGTCTGTTTTTGCGAAAGGGAGTGAACCTTCATTCTAGGGGCAACCTAACCTCATTCTGAAATTGGGTTCCCAAAAATATCAAAAATAGTCCCCACCCCTTTTTTGATCACTCCTGATCCTTCTTCGATGACTTTGGAGGGTGTATCACCTAGGTTCGGTTTAAGCAGATCAGTGGCTTTTTTCAGAGCTGATTTTCCCAGCCCAAGGATGACCCCCTCTTCTTCAAGACTCGCCTTGGTCGCTTCTCCAATGGGCTTGCCGGTGAACTTGAGGGCATACTCACCAACGCCCGGAAGCAGCTCGAACATTCGCTCCTTAGCCGCAGCGATCAATCGATCACTCAGGTCTTCCTGGGGGGCATCGAGCGTGCCGCTCACTTTAAGAGGAGTCCATAAGAGCCCCAATTCCCCGCGATTAAAAACCTTGGTTTCGGCTCCCGGAATGTGGGCCAGCGTCCCCGGTGTAATCCCGATCCGGAAGTCACCCTTGCGAATGTCATTGCCCTCAATCTCCATCACTCCCTCAAGCCGAACCAAGCCCTCGCTGGAGAGGATAATATTCGTTAGCATGGTCTTCTCTCCAACCCTTTCAAAGTCGAGACTCGCCTCGTTCAAAGCCAAACGACGGAAACGAGAGGTATTGGCATAAGCTGCAATTTTATCGAGAAGCGGGAGTGCAGTGAGCATCCCGTCCTTAATTCTAAGATGGCCGGTCGCCCGCGCTTTGGAATCGGGCCTCCCAGTCACCTCGAAAGACAGATCAAGCGGTCCCATGAGCCGCTGTTTCCAATCCTCGCTCACGATCTCCTGAATGCGGGAACCGGAAACGTCGCCCCGGACTTGCCATCTGCCATCCTCGATTCCAAAGTCTCCCTCGGCAGTCATCAAGCCATTTTCCAGCACATCAAATTCTGACGAAAGCAGGAAAAACCGATCATCCGAATACCTGCCCTTGGCTCCGCGCAAAGTGATCGTTTCTACCAATGGCAAAGGTGTTGAAATGTCACCGCCTGCGAGCGAGACATCAAAAACTTCTTTTGTTGTCCCCGGACGGACTTTGGCCGAGGCATTCTTCCAAGTCCAACTTCCTAAATCGGTCGCGGCTGAGCCGGTCACCGAGGCGATGTCGACTCCCGTCACTTCGGTCGAGTCGGGCAGGAATGGGTCCCAAAAACTTTTCTCCTTCAACGGGCGCTCTTTGATGATCACCTCGCGGTTGGGATCATCTCGAAAATCCCCGATAAATTCAAGTTCGCGCAGGTGGATATCATTAATTCGATAAACTCCGCTCCAAACCGCCCCGATATCGACCTGTGCGTCAATCCCCTTGGCGTTGATATTCTGAATTCCATTCTGACCTTTGAATGAAAAGTTGTCAGTCTTCACGCTCCAACCATCCCATTGGAAAATTGATAGCTCGGCATCTCCATTGAGCTCATAGCCCACTTCTTCCCCAAGCATCAGCCGGAATTCGTCGCTTCGCAGATAGCTCCGCACGGAGTTGTAGCCGATAATCAGGCCTACCAGAACGAGAAACGCCAGAATACCCCCGGAATAACACAACCACTTCATCGAACCTCTCTTGCGAGAGTTTCGATTCTGCGCCTTGCGTGCTTTGGATTTGCGACTTCTCCGACTGGCCATGATAAAAGTCTAGCAGCGACTTGGACTTAGCCAATCCGGCAAAGTCACTTTTTGCATCCTGCAAAAATGGCTGAACCAAAGACCTTAGTAAGCGCGATCATAGCGCTCCACTCCAGATACAATAGCACGGGCAGCCGCTGCTTGATAGCTGGAGGAATTGCACCGTGAACGCTCGTAGGAATTGCTGATAAAACCACATTCAACGAGAACAGCGGGGCAAAGAGTGTGGTTCAGGACCGAAAACCTCTTAAATTTGTATCCGCGATCGCGCACTTTGAGATTGTCAACCAAGTGGCCCTGAATGGTCTTGGCTAGAAAGCTGCCGCGCTTTCCCACATAAAAAGTTTCCGCCCCCCGAACTCCGGTATTGGGCGTCGCGTTGAAATGAATACTGATAAAAATACAGTTCCGATATTTGTTTGAGATCTGGGCCCGACGCCGGAGATCAACGAAAACATCACTGCGGCGGATCATCGTGACCGGGTATCCCCTGCTCTTCAAGGAGGCCTCCACGCGACGGGCTACTTTCAAATTGAGATCCGATTCCCGGACTCCACCCCAGACAGCTCCCTTGTCCCGGCCACCATGGCCGGCATCAACGATGACCCGAAGAGACTTTTGGGTTGGTCGAACCGTAGTGACCCGAGCTGCAATCTTTACCGTCTTCGAAGGAACCTTGAGCACCTGTCCGACTTTCAGGTTATCCTTGTTCTTGATCCCGTTGTAAGCCGCAAGACGGTCCATCGAGACCCCGTATTTTAGGGAGATTCGGTAAAGGTTCTCCGCTTTCTTTACCTTGTGTGTCAGCCCCATTGACAGACCACACGTAAAAACGGCGAAAATGACGCCAACAAGATATTTTTTAAGCCGAAAAACCCTCATAATCGCAAAACTTGAGGATTATTTATTCCCAGAGATTCCTTAAGTCAACAAAGTTTTTAAAAAATGCCGATACTCTTGCAAAACTAACCTTTAACTTGTGCCTTCTTTCCCCTGAAAAGCGGAAGTATCAGGTAAACGACAAAGATCGCAGCAGGGGCATAGATGGTCCACTTCACAAGAAGCCCCAACAGAAGGGCAAACCCCAGAAGGGTCCACACATTGGCTTTGGTCTTGAGATCAATCTTTTTAAAACTTGGATAGCGGACATTGCTCACCATCAGGATTGAGATCCCGAGGATCATGCCAGCCAACACAAAAGACCAAAGCCCCAGCGACCGATCATTTTCCGCCAGACTAATCATAATGAAGGTTAGCGAAGCCACAAAGCCCGCCGCCATTGGAATCGGAATCCCTCGAAAATCTCCGCTGGTGGATCCCATTCGAGCCAGACAATTAAAACGTGCCAGCCTGATTCCGCCGCAAAGCAAATAAATAAAGGCAATAGCCCACGTCAGGCCACGCTCCTTGGTTCCATTCGGGTCGAAAAACTCCGGCAACTGCAAGTCAGCCAGAACTGCCCGGGAAACCAACATAGCGGGCGCAAGACCGAAGGACACCATATCCGCCAGGGAGTCAAATTCCTGTCCAAACGGCGACTCCTGCCCTCCCAAGCGAGCCAAGCGACCGTCGAGCAAATCGAAGAGACAAGAACCAAAAATATAGAGCATTGCCTTTTCGTAATAATCCTTGGCGTTTACAAGATCAGCCTCCTGCATCCCCTTGAAAATCGTCAGGATGGCCAGGAATCCACACAAGAGATTGCCCGCCGTCATTAGATTCGGCAGGAGGTAAATTTTAGGTTCTTGGTCTTCTTGCGCCATGGCTATTCGGTAGGACCACCCTGTCAAAGCTCTTCGGCCTTGGAAAGTCTCAACTCCCCCCTTTCCCCAAACGGATTCTCTGTCATCTTTCCCACATGCCAGCCGAGATGACCGCCGACCTTACCATGAAATCGCTTCTCGAACAATATCCGGGAGCAAGGAGAGCCCTCTTCTCCGCCTTTCATATCGGAGGCTGCCAATCTTGCGCCTATCAACTCGATGAAACTCTCGAGCAGGTTTGCAAAAACCACGAAATCAATTTGGAGACCGCCCTCAAGTGCCTGGCCGAGAGCCAGAAACACGATGCCAGCATGCTGATTTCCCCGGCGGCGTTAAAAGACCTGCTGGACGGAGACGAATTATTCGTTCTTTTGGACACCAGGACCCGCGAGGAGTTTGAAGCGATCACTCTGCCTAATGCTCAATTGATGACCCAAGAACTTCAAAACAGTCTTTTTGCCGACAAGGAACAGAACCAAAAAATTATCTTGATCGATCATCAGGGCCGAAGTGTCCTCGATCAATGTGCCTGGTTTCGGGGGCATGGACTGACTTCCACTTTCGGAGTTGATGGTGGCATTGACAGCTATGCCAAGGAAGTCGATTCCGCAATCCCCCGCTATCGCCTTGAAATGGACTAAATCCGATCAGGGCATAAAAAAACACCCCGCTTCCGGGGTGCTTAAATTTTGAGGGAATGCCTTAAGAATCACTCGCCCTTTTTCTCGGGTGCATCTTCTTTTCCTTCCTTCCGTTTTTGGAGGAAGTCACGGCCGTTGAGCTTGAGATGGAAACCATTTCCGTTGCTACTGTTGTCGAGCCGCTCAACCCGCTCCCTGTATTCATCGGGAACTGCGGCCTTGTCGATATCGTTATCATAGGGCCCTTCAAAGAGGAGCTTACCCTGCTTGTCACGGATGGTAAGTTCGCGCTGACCGTCGGTCATTTTCATTTCGATTGAGCCTTCTTCATCAACAAACTTCATCGAACCAATTCCTTGGAAGCCCATCTTGAGATCCTTCCTATCGAACATGTCGCCACCAAGATTGAACTTAAACTGCTTGAACCCGGCACCGTTGTTTCCAAGCGCCTTTTCAAGTTGCTCCATCATCTCCTTCTGCAACTTATCATCACCAAGACCACCGAGGGCATTTTCGAGCTGCTCGTTGAGCAGGCGGTTCATATCGGCCGCCGGATTTGGAATGATCGCCTGAGGTGGGAAATTCTGCATGGCAGGAGCTTCACCCAAAGGCACCTTCTGCTCGATCGTCTTTCCACGACGAATGATTTTCAAGGTCACTTCATCACCGGGATTATAACCGGTGATGACTTTGCGAAGTGAATCCTGATCGGTCAGTTTGATGTCATCAACCGACACAATGATGTCCAACTCCTGAAGCCCCGCAAGTCCAGCCGGGCTGGCAGGCTTCACGGTGCTGAGCAAAAGTCCGCCCTCAAGTCCAAGGTGAGCCCGAAGCGCTTCGCTGGATACATCTCCGCGAACTCCAAGGTAGGCTACCATCTCAATTGGCATTGGCTTGGGAGCAACTTTCTCCGCCTCATCTTTGTCGCCCTTATCCGCTTTTGGGTCTTCTCCGAGGATACCGCCCTTTGGTTGGGCAGGAGCTTTTTCAGTTTTCTTATCGCCACCCGGACGCTCGATCGCCGAGAGCCCAAGAAGCGATCCAAGAAGAGCCGTCAGCCCGATTGTTGTCATTTTCATAGCAGGATTTTTCATTCGCTCATTGAGCGATTTGATTTAAAAAATTTGTTTAATCAAATTTTACGGGAGTGAAAGTCACCTCTCTTTTAGGCTGCTCGATGATCAATTTTTCACCGCGCTCATTCACGAACTGAAGCTCGTTGTTAACGTGCACCTCAAGACAGCGAAGCGGCTGGCCATCTTTGGTCCAGATCACCCCGTGATCTTTTGCCGAGACCACCGAGGCCCGTGCATCCTTTGGAGTGAAAAACACCGGAGCAGTGTGACCGTTGGTAAGATCGGGAATTCGCTCAGCCACCGGTTCGGGCTGGGAAAAAGGATTGCTGGAAAGAATCGCGGCACCAGCACCCAGAACTGCGACGGCCGCCACCGACCGAACGCCAAGCCAGGCCGAACGCCGCACTTCGACCTCAGGGTTAATTGCCACAATTTTCTCCTCCACCGGCACTTCCTCATGCCACCGCGCCATCGCTTCGTCGAGCCGGGATATCATATCCTCGGGAACGCCGTAAGGCACCAATCCGCGGAGGCTTTCTTCCAGAGTGGAGAGCTCGGAGTCCGATGACGCCACAATAATTTTTTCTTCGGGTTGGGCGGTCCCGGTGGACGCCGTCGCCATGGCATCGTCAAGTCGATCAATAAGAGAGTCCGGCAAGGAGGCCGGGGACAATCTCCTGAGTTCTTCTTCAAGAGTGATGGAATCAATTTCCATAGGTTTTTTGTCGGGGAATTAGGGTTTGTGTGTGTTGTTTTTCCACTATTCAAATGTCGCCATTCAAGCGTGCGGTTGCGAGATGTTTTCTCAGAGCTTCAATTCCGTAACGATATCTGGAAGCTGCTGTGTTGAGTGAGATATCGAGCGCCTCACCGATCTCGGCAAAGGTGCGCTCGCCCCATAGCTTCATGCTGATGACTTCGGAAAACTTTTTGGGCAGGGTTTTCATCCCCTCGACAAGAATGCGGCGGGTCTCGTCCTGACTCTCCCCTTCCTCGAAAAGAGGCATCTCAATGTCCCGGCCCAGAGACCGGTCGTCCTTCACGACATTCTCTTCCCGCTTGCGACGCCGATCATCTTTTCGGCCCAGATCAATCGCTTCACGACGGATCTGGGTATAAATGAAGGCGAGCCAGGCATCCTGACCACCCACGAACGATCCCTCCTCGACCTTGCGGGCCAATTTCACGAGGGCGTCTTGCAAAACATCTTCGGCGTCCGCGAGACTCCGCGTTTGCTGTCTCGCAAATAAAAGAAGCTTTGAACCGTGCTCATCGAGCCACGGGCGAAAGCGGGACGAATTCTTGTTTTGCTTGGGTGCCAAATTCACGTGTCTATCTGTGCCTGCCATAAGAGCGTTACCGATTGGATCATTCGTTTAGATTCCGTTGATTTTATCGCACTCCCCGCAAGCATGCAAGGTCCCAACTTGAAACAAAAACGGCCCGATCTAGAATCGATCGAACCGTTTGGGAACTTGTAGTAATAAAATCAGTTACGCTGGAACCAGTTCCTCCGCAGACCTTTCGCAAAGAGCGTTCATCACATAGCCGGACGGCCGAAAATTCTCGATGACGACCTCGGTCCGATCTCCCCATTTCATGCGAACTTCCTTCACGTTAAAATTCGGAGTTTTGTGAGGAGCAAACAAGATATCGTCGTGAGTGCTGTTTTCATGCTTCTTGAACATCTCGGGAACGATATCTCCCCCCAAATGGTCGTCACGACCGGTTGCGAGATGGCACGTTCCTAAAACCTTCTCGTCTTGAATATCCTGATAGGAAACCGGCAGAACCTGAGTCCCGAACCCGAGTTCACCCAGGGTCCCGGTCATCGGATCATCGGCAAGACGGGCATTATGCTCATCGATGGTTGCCTGATTGCCCTCGATGAGGGTTGATTTGACAACATCGCGATTCACAACATCAAGCACTCCGAGGGTCCCGTCTTCATACTTCATTGGGAATTTTCCACGCGCATCCTGTGGAACGAAATAAACTTCTCCGGCCGGAAGATTGGCAATGTCCGGCGCAGTGCCACGACAAAGACCGTGGGACTTTTGGGCCTCCTGACCGCCAAGTCCCAGCCATGCCGTAAGAATTTCACCATCCTCAAGCTCGAAATCGATTTCAACAGAATCGGCCTTGGTGAGGGCAGCTCGCATCTTCTCCGCGTCGTCAGAAACCTCCTGATAATTGACGGCAAGGCCGGAATTTAAGATCACGTCATTCATCCCGTGCATGGTAGCACCTCGGAAATTGAACTCCTTGCACTTGGCTGTCAAAGGAGCGGTCGCTGACCAAGTGGAAATACAGAGAACAATGTCATACTCAGAATAGATATCCCGATCCAAGGAGAGCTCGTTTCCATCGGTGTCCCAGACTTCATCGCTGAGATCGAGATTTGAGCCATACGTGTATTTATAAGCGAACATCTCACCACCAGTCATCCCCAACTCCTCAAGCACTCCGTTTTGGAGTCTCTCATAGAAATAAGTGTAGGCGTTGTTCTGGACTTCGAACTGTTTTTCACCCTTGAAAGCGTAGTTTTTGATCCACTTTACCGGGTCCTCAAAATCGACTAAAATACAAACACGGCACCCTTGAGTCGGTGCAAAAACGGTGTCCAGAAGCTGACTTAAATCAAATTTGGGAAATACGCGTTTCTCCGGATTTAGAAGAACCTCTTCCTCGAGATAAGATGGTTTACTCATGCCTCTCATACTATCGCCCCCCCAAAGTCCCGCAAGTGATCTTTTAAAAGTCTTAGACTCCAAAGCCCTCCGGCGGATTCTCCTGAGACCTTATACTGTCAAGGGTCTCACTCATATCTTCGAGCTTCTCCCATACGTCCGGGACTACAAATACCGGGGCGCTGTGCCTCACAGCAAGAGCCAAGCAATCGCTGGGCCGCGCATCCAACTCCACGATTTTTTTTTCCATGATCTCGTTCTCCGCTTTAAGGATCAAACGGGCGTAAAAAATTTCCCCTTCCTGCTTCACAATGGTGGTGTGAAGGACTTCCGCTCCAAAGGCATCGAGAGTCTGTGCGAAGAGATCGTGCGAAAGCGGCCGAGGCGGTACAGCTCCCGCCAAAACAGCATTAATTGAGGCCCCGATCGCCGGATCGATATAGAATACGATAACCTTTTTCCCGTCCCCGAGAAAAACGGCACATCCCGCCGGCGTCGGCAAAAGCGCAACAGGCTCGACTCTCACCAAATCACTCATGACCCAGTTTCACCCCGAAGGCTGTGAAAAACCAGCATCGACTCTTAATAAACGTCGCGGGCGTAGCGCTTCTCCTTCTTCAGGTTTTTAAAGTAGTCCACCGCTTCCTCCTCGCTTAAACCACCATGGGTTTGCGCAATGGTATGGAGGGCCTTGTCCACATCCTTGGCCATGCGGGAAGCATCACCACAAACGTAGAAATATCCCCCGCCCTGCAACCACTCCCAGAGATCGGCTCCAGCTTCAAGCATCTTATCTTGAACGTAAATTTTCTCTTCCTGATCCCGTGAAAAGGCCAAGTCCAGCTTGCTCAAGGTCCCGTTCTCGACCCACCCGTTGATTTGATCCTCGTAAATGAAATCAGTGGCACGATATGGGTTGCCAAAGAACAACCAGTTACGGCCGCTCGCTTTGGAAACTTCACGTTCTTCAAGGAAGGCCCGGAATGGAGCAATTCCCGTTCCCGGTCCAACCATGATAACATCCTTGGACAGATCCTCGGGCAGGCGGAAAGCTTTGTTATTGTGAACGAACACCCCCGAGCATACATCTCCAACCCGATCCGCAAGGTAGGTGGAGCAAACTCCGCCGCGATCACGACCATGGGTGTTGTAGCGCACGATCGCCACGGTCAGATGAACCTCTTCCGGATGAGCGTTGGGGCTGGATGCGATTGAATAAAGACGAGGCTGAAGCTTTTTCAAAACCCCCACAAATTCCTCACCATCGCCAAAATCGGCAGGATGGTCATTAATCAGATCAATCAATTCCCGGCCCCAGCAAAACTCATCAATTTCCTCGCGACTCCCGCTTTCGACAAGGGCTCGCAGAAATGGCGATCCTGACCGCTCTGACCAAGCCTGAAGAAGCTTTTTGTTTAAGCTCCGGATATCATAGGAAGTGATCAACGCCTCCCGCAGCGACGCCTCCTCCCCATTCGGAAGCGGCACCTCATCTTTCACATTGAAAGGAAGCAAGGGTAGAATCTCATCAACCACTTGGGCCGGATTGTGAGAAAGCACGCCCAGTGCATCGCCTGTTTGATACTCCAAGCCGGAATCCTTCAGCGAAAGCTCGACGTGATAGGTTTCCCGCACTGAACCGCCTTTGTTCAGATCATAGGAATTCAGCAGTGGCGAAGGGAAAGGATTTTTCTTACCGTATGGCTCATCCTCGATCACCTCCTGTGCCGCGGAAACCTCCCCCATTCCCCCCATAGCGGCAATGACGCCCTGTTTCCATTCCGAAAATTCATCGTCATAATCGACATCGCAATCGATCCTCTTGAACATCCGCTTGGCCCCAAAGACCTCCAGCCGCTGGTCAAATTCGATACCACATTGACAAAAGTCCGGATACTCGCTGTCACCCAGTGCAAAAACCGAATAATTCACCCCTTCAAGGCTCGGGACATCGTCCCCCATGATGTATTCGTGGAGATCCGCGGCATTGTCGGGCGGCTCGCCGTCACCGTATGTGCTCGTGATCACGAGTAGATTTTTCTCCGTGGGTAGCTTGCTCTTATCATAGGCAGCCATATCAATCACCTCCGGCTCGTAATTCCCGGCCTTTAGGGCCTTCATGAACTTTTTAGCGACACCCTCGGAATTTCCAGTCTGGCTCCCCCACAAAATCGTGACAGGAATTGCCGGACCAGTTGGCTCTATTGAAACCGCATCACCACCTAGGGCCTTCGTTAAAAACTCACTGAGCCAAGCGCGCTGCTCGGCATTAAACGGGGCATTTTCTGGAATGACTATCGGAGAACTCATCTTAATCAAAAAAAGGGGCTCAGTGGGAGCTGGGCTGTAACATGGCGCTAACCTTGAGACCTGACAAGCGTGTTTCGAGCCATCCTTGATCTAACTTTTCAAACCCGCCATGAGTAAAGCTGCCGACTGGACAACTCCCAAAAGCCACGGCACCTTTAATTGGTAATGAAACTAGCGGTCATTGGCATGATTTCGGCACTCTCAGCCACGATTTTGGGACAGTCCATAGGGACCTCCCAAAATCCCGGCTTTGGAAACCGTCAATACCAACAAGATCTCGCCGATGCCTACGATCGAATCGACCCCAGCAAGGATGGTTGGGAGTCCGAAGCCCGTTCCTCCGAGTATCAGGCCGTCCTCGAAACCTTCCTCGATGACCTTCTTCACCAACGGAAAAGTGAGGATATTACCCCTGATTTCAAATCAGGACAGCTCCTAAAGCCCCAAACCGAAGTCGTTTTCCAAAATTCGGGCCTCACCGTTCGCCGAATTTCGAACAACTCCACAAGCACCTCCTTTTCCGGAATCACCCCTCGGCCCCAAACGAAGTTTAAAACCAAGATTAAGATGATCTCGGTGGCCCCGGCTACCTCGAACTCCCTGATCACCCTGAAATCCCCTCTACTCCAAATAAACGCTCATTGGACCTGCATCTGGACCGAGACCTCGCCACCCAAACTCAAAACTATCGCCCTCAAGGAATATGAGGAAGTCAAACAATCCGGCGCCACCAAGCTTCTTTCCGACGTCACCGCCTCCGCTTTCGACAAGAACTCTTCCTATCGATCCCAGCTCCTCCAATCCACCGATCACTGGCGCAGCCGTATCCCGCGCGACTTCGGGCTCGATTCAGCTGCCAACCACGGCCTCGCCATCGCTGATGTTAACGGCGACGGCCTCGAAGACCTCTACCTCTGTCAACAAGGCGGCCTTCCCAATCTTCTTTTCCTCCAAAATCCCGACGGCACTCTCACCGATTTCTCAGCCGAATCCAAAACCGATTGGCTCGACTACTGCGCCGCCGCCCTCTTCCTCGATCTCGACAACGATGGTGATCAGGACCTCGTCATCTCGCAGGATTTCAAGATCCTCTTCATGGACAATCTCGACGGCAAGGGCCATTTCGAGCTCGCCTTTGGTCGCTCCACCAAAGCCCAGTCCTTTTCCCTAACCTCCGCCGACTTTGACCAGGACGGCTTCCTCGACGTCTACATCTGCGGTTACAACCCCTCCAAAACAGAAGCCCGTGCCGGAGCCCTCGCCGAGCCCGTCCCCTTCCACGACGCCAACAACGGCGGGCCTAACATTCTCTGGCGAAACAAGGGCGATTGGACCTTCGAAGACGTCACCGAACAAACCGGCCTCGACCAAAACAACACCCGCTTCTCTTTCGCAGCTTCCTGGGAAGACTACGATCAGGACGGCGATCTCGACCTCTATCTCGCCAACGACTTCGGCCGCAATTGCCTCTATCAAAACCAAGGCGCCGAAGACGGACAACTCCCCTTCTTCGTCAACATCGCGAATCAACTCGGGATTGAAGACTCCGCCGCCGGCATGTCCACGAATTGGGGCGACTTCAACCGCGACGGCTGGATGGATCTCTACGTTTCCAACATGTTCTCCAGCGCCGGAAGCCGCATCACCACCCAAGGTCGCTTCCTGAAAGAGCTCGACCGTAATGAGGAAGCCCAGGGCACCTTCCGCCGCATGGCCCGCGGAAACACCCTCTTCGCCGCCAACGGAAAGGGAGGCTTTATCGACGTCTCCACCCAGACCAAGACCACCATGGCCCGCTGGTGTTGGGGCTCCACCTTTGCCGATCTCAACAACGACGGCTGGCTCGATATCCTTGGCGCAAACGGCTTCATCACCGCCGAAGACACCGGCGACTTGTGAAGTGTCTATTGGCGACAGGTCGTGTCGCAATCTCCACTCGAATCCCAGGGTTCCAACGGTCTCCAATCCTACCGCCAGGGATGGCAGGCACTCAACCGTCTCCTTCACGAGAACAAATCATTTTCCGGCCGCGAAACCAACAACGCCTTCCTCAACTGTGGAAAAGACACCGCCTTTGCCGACGTCTCCACCGCCATCGGCTGGGACTTCGCCGACGATGCCCGCGCCATTGGCTTGATCGACTACGATCGCGATGGCGACCTCGATCTCTTCGTCACCAACCGCACCGCCCCCCGCGTCCGGCTGCTTCAAAACAACCTGAAATCAGAGTCAGACTTCCTCTCCCTCCACCTGACCGGCACCGCCAAAACCACCCCGCGCGACGCCATCGGCGCCCGGGTCGAAGTCCACCTTAAGGATCAACCCTTTCCCCACCTCCGCACCCTCCACGCCGGCCAATCCTTCCTCGCCCAGTCCTCCCGCTGGCTTCACTTCGGACTCGGCGAAAATGCCACCATCGAAAAAGTTATCGTTCACTGGCCCGGCTCGGACGCCCAAACCTTCGCCGGGATCAAAGCCAACCAACACCTTCACCTCACCCAAGGCACTGCCACCACCACCCCGCGAAATTCACGCCAAGCCCCCGCCCTCCATCCTTCCCCACTCCCTCTCCCTGAAAAAACAGCCATCGCCCGCATCATTCCCCCCGCCGGTCATGCCGTCCCCACCCTCCCAACCGCCGGTGGCAAATCGCTTTCCATCTCCGGAACCACCCTCGTCGCCCTCTGGAGCCGCACCTGCCCGCATTGCCTGGAAGAACTCAAGACCAGGACCAAAGAAGCCGCCAAATTCAAAGCTGCCGGCGTCAACCTCGCCCTCCTCTGCACCGATCAGGAACCTCGCGACGAAGCCGACGCCTTCCTCAAATCCATCAATTCTCCCTTCTCCACCCAAATGGCCGCGCCCGAAGCCGTTGAACTTCTCGACGCCCTCCACGCCTCCATCATCGACCTCTGGATCCCCATTCCCGTCCCCACCAGCTTCCTCGTTTCAAAGGAAGGGCAACTCCTCTCCATCTATCGTGGACCCGCTTCCATCGAACAAATCACTGCCGACACCAGATTGGCCACTGCCACCTCCGAAGAACGTCGTACCTTCGGCACCCCTTTCACCGGACGTTGGACTGGAGAGCCTGCTCCCTCAACACCCCAACGCACCGCCCAACAACTCGTTCAACGCGCCCGCCCGGAACTCTCCATTGACTACCTCCGCTCCGCTCTCAGCAAACCCTTCCTCCAAGTCAACAAATTTACCCAAAGCGACAACCTCCTCCTCCTCGGTCAGCTTCTTGGCCAGCAAGGCCGCCCCGGCGAAGCGCTTCCCTACCTGGAAGCCGCTCGAAAACTCCTGCCCAAAGACATACGCATCCTCCGCCTCATCGCCACCGCCCACGCCGAGACCGGAAACCTGTCGGAAGCCTACGCCACCCTTGACACCACCATTGGGCTCCACCCGCAAAATCTCGACATCTATGACGACGCCATTGGCATCGCTCTCAAGGCCAAGACCCCGGCGCAAGCCCTAAACTACCGCCAAAAATCCGTCATCAACAACCCAGCCAACCCGGCCCTTCGCTACCGCCTTGTTCTTTTCCAACTCGAGCAAAGCAAACCCGCCGAAGCTATTGCCAACTGCAAAACCATCCTTGGCACTTCACCCAAATTCCTGGAAGCCGCCAACCTCCTCTCACGCATTCTTTCCACCCATCCAAACGAAAAAATCCGCAGCCCCCAGGAATCCTTTGCCCTCGCCTCCCGCCTCTGCAAAATCTCCAAAAACCAAAACGCCAACCACCTCCTCACCCTGGCCTGCGCCCAAGCCAACCTTGGCGACTTCAAAGACGCCACCCAGACCCTCAACCTCCTCACCAACGTCGCCCCACCCGACGCACCATTCACCAAATCCGTCCAAACCGCCCTCGAAAAAACAAAAGCCAAGCAGCCCATCCGCAACCCCACTTGGAAATAAAGAACCCAGACATTCCTGCCCGCCCCCTGCCACGAACCGCCTCTCAACTCCCCGCCTTCACTCCGCTTCCCACTCCACAAACTCCGAGGCCAAAAAACCAGCCTCATCCACCTCCCGCCAGCGCGATATAATGGATTGAGCGAAACTATTTTTTTTTCGGATTCGACCGATTCTCCCCGACGACCATGCCATGGATACGTAAAGCCTCCTCCTCCGCTCGTTTCCACCTTATCTTCACCCGTTCCGTGGGGTTGATCCAGGTATTCAAAACGGCCTTAAAATCCTGATTCGATTTCAGAGTGCTCGTAAACCTCTCGTGAGGCACCGGAGAATAATCAGTCGTGTGATAAAGTGACATGAACCCGAGCGGATTCCCCGCCAGCATCTCTTCCGGCAAATCATCTTTATAACCCCGAAGAGCATGATTTTGAGTTTTCTGGGTCTCTTCCCAGAATTCTAACAATCCCGTCGGGTCTTGATGAGCCCATTCCGCGACCACCAACGGCCACGTCTGATTCACTTGAGACACATGGTCATCATCCAAGTCATGATCAACCCACCTCTCCCTGATTAAATCGACGGCAGCCCTCGGATCAATTTCAGCAAGCCTCAAGATCATCACCTTGACTGCGAATGACAGCTTTCCCTGATATTGCTCTTCTGGGCAATCCCTCATCTCGCGCCTCAATGCCTTCGAATCCATAGATTGTAACCGGGCAATCGCTTCAAGCTTCGCCGGTGTCGATTCAGCACTATTCAAAGCCTCAAACACTCTGACTTGATCTCTTCTGACTAATTTCATCTGGGGGGCGGGAGCTTCCTGCCGCACAACTGCCTTTTCCTCCGGTATGAGCACCCAAAACAAGCCCGCGAACATTCCCTCAAAACACACCGATGTCCAAAACTGCTGAGTCATTCCTCGCCTCCTTCCCCATCTCTCTTGATCTCGTCCAGACACGACTTCTTAAACTCTAAACCTAACCCCGGCGGCAACGCCTTCATATATTCTGCCTTGGTCATGATCCGACCATCATCACCCTTGGTTCTTCCAAACTGATACCACCTCAACCAACTGACTTCCTTTAACTCGCCATAGGGTTCGTAGTCAGGAAACCGCCTCAAATAGTTCGCAAACTCCCGAGGATAGAGCTCGCCTCTTTTGGGGACCAACAAAAAGACGTATTTCCAGACCGCGACCTTCGATTGATCGTCAAGATCCACGACAAACCTCTCGATCCCGTCAAAACCATCGGAGGCAAAAACTCTCAGCCCCAAGGACTGTCCAATCTGATCCGCGACGGTATCGATGTTCGCCCGTTGAAAAGGACCTTTCCGACGTCTGGCATTTTCCATTTCCCAATAGGCACTCTTCCTCCCCAATGCATCAATCTCATCCCAATGTTCCTTGAACCATCTCAAGGCCTCCTCAAACGAGAGGCCACTCCAACCCATAAAAGCCTTCACTCCCAACATGCCAGAGCTCCCGACACCAAATTCCGTCATCCTGAAAATCCCCTTCGCCATCATCTTTTCCAATGTCCCTGCCGGATCATGCTCCATCGCTCGTCCAACCAATGAAAAATACAGACGCTCCCTCATCCTCACCGAAACATTCTCCTCCGCCCAATCTACAAAAACAAAAAATCTCTCCCCGTCGACCGACTCCAAGACCTGCTCCAGCATCAGATCAGTCACCAGAGAGACCGGTTCACCATCCAAAGCGATCAAATGCTCGTGGATTTCTGCATCACTCATCGACCTTCCGTTCGCTTTCGCCATTTGAATTCGCCACAAAACACCCTCTCGATTTGGGGTCGTCCTCTGCGACTTGGCGACCTCCTCTTTCTCAATTTGCTCTCCATCCAGCAACCTCACGCCCCCCATCACCACACTCACCCCCATCGCTCCCGCCAAAATTCCAGCAACCGAAAATATCCCTCCAGCCACACCTACGCTCCCCACCAACTCCGCCAACGCCCTCGGCCCACCCACCCCGACCAATATCACCGCCAAAGCACTCGCCGAAACCCTCACCCCACTTCTCTCTAAAATCGCCCGCAGTTTCTCCACAGCACGTCCCACCCGTTTCCTCGCTGCCTCTCCCGAAATCCCAACCCTCTGCCCAATCTTCTCATAATCCTGCTCCTCTACATACCTCGCCAAAACAAAACCCCGCTCTTCTTCATTCAGCCTCAACAAAGCTTCATCAACTTTCACTGTCATCTCATTCTTAGCTTCAACTCCGTCATCCTTCCCCGATCCAAAACTCTCCTCCCGCCTTCTCTGCCGCACCTCCCCACGCACCCGATTCGCCGCCAAGCGACAGCTTTGCCGATAAAGCCACCCGCTCACCGACACCTTCCCCTTCACCAATTCCGACGCCTTCTTCGCCAAAAGCACAAAGACTTCCTGCATCACATCCTCCGCCGCAATCCGATCCCCGCCCAATCGCCTCATCGTCGCCCCCAAAACCAGCCCCGAATGCTCTCCGCCCAATTTCCGAAAAGCCTCTTCCGAGCGTGAATTCACAAATTCAGCCAAGCATTTCTCAGACTCGATTCTCACCATCACCCAAAAGACACCACCACTCCCAAAAAACGGACAGAAAAAACGAAACCTCCCCGTTTTCCCGCCACAACAACAAATTTGACACTCTCTGGCTAAAGTAATACATTGTTTTCCATGGTTAAGACGATCAAGAAAATTGGGAACTCAAAAGGCATCATCCTCGACGCCGCTTTCCTCGAAATGGCCCACCTCAAGGAAGGTGACCAGCTCTCCGTCACCATCCACGAAGGCGGAACCATCTCCTTCACGCCTCTGCGCGATACCATTTCACCGCAAGACGCAGCCGAATCTGCCAAATCCATCATTAGCGCGAATTCCGAACTTTTCGACCGCCTTTCGAAATGACCGACTTTGCTCACCACACGGTCTCATCGATTCTAGCTATCCACGACGAAGTCCTCGCTGCGCATGGTGGTCTTGCCGGGGTCAAAGATCTTGGCCTTTTGGAAAGTGCCATCGCCGCTCCCCAGGCCTCATTCGGAGGGCAAGCACTGGAACAAGCCCCGGTCAATATCGCATCAGCCTACCTTTTCCACCTCTGCCAAAACCACCCCTTCAACGACGGTAACAAACGCACCGCTCTTGCTGCCTGCTTGGTTTTTTTAATCCGTAATAACCTTCTCGAACCAGACGCCCAGCTCGAACTCGCTCTATGGGAAGCCCTCGTCCTCGACGTCGCCGCCTCCCGCATCGGCAAAGCCGACCTCGCCACGCGCCTCAAGGATCTCATCACGTAACCGCTCTCCATGCCCCCAAAAAACGCCAATGAGCCAGCATCTCTTGTTGTTTCCCGGACTCGCTCTGGAGCTGACAGCCTCCGCGCCTACCATCTCGTCCTTGACGGTCGCCCCATCGGAACCATTCGCAGAGGCGAGACCAAATCCTACCCGATCCAACTCGGAACTCATTCGCTCTCCGCCAAAATCGATTGGTGCCAAACTCCCGAACAGATCTTTGTCGTTTCTGATCATGACATTGCCTTCACGGTGGAAAGCAACCTAAAGGGGCTTAAAATCCTCCTCGCACTTCCCATGCTATTCTTCCCTAGGAGTCTGTCGGACTGAAATCAGCTGACCATTGGAGCG
This sequence comes from Akkermansiaceae bacterium, assembly GCA_965657795.1. Lineage (GTDB taxonomy): Bacteria > Verrucomicrobiota > Verrucomicrobiia > Verrucomicrobiales > Akkermansiaceae > SW10. Next base: position 24 of record CBFHQJ010000063.1, on the reverse strand, counting down.
GGCTCTGCTTGACTGAGGCATGGC
>CBFHQJ010000062.1:0-28148 GCA_965657795.1 Akkermansiaceae bacterium | reverse complement strand
GGGCATCCAGCCAGTGTTTCAGGTGTTCAAAAAAGTACCAGCCTTATGTCAAACTTTTCCCTAGCTGGATGACCCTGAGAGTGAGATCGGCGCATTGCTCCCAGTTCGGAGAATTTGTCTAACCTCCTTTACGACCTTCAACTCGTTTTGTACTTTCGCGGACCGTTCCCCGAACTCATTTATGCTTTCTCCAAATTTGCGTCTCTTTTCCCGCTTGATTCCACGAACCCCAATCATCTTGGCTCTGGTATTGACCGGCCTGCATTCTGCTTCCGCCGATCTGGTCATTCCGGGTGCCATCAAGGCCTTCCATCAAGGCGATAGCCTGACCGGTAATGGTTCCACCTTACAGGTCATCAACGGCAGCGGTATGTCCAAAGCCGATGCCAGCGACCCAGCGACCTGGACCATCAACTCCACCGCCTGGCCGGACGATTGGCAGGGCTTTTCGACTCCCTCCGGAAACAACACCTGGGCTGTTCTCGATCTCGGCTCCCCGACCGCCAACCTCGCCCAAATGTACCTCTGGAACGTGCAGGAAGGTGCCCCCGGAGGCCAGACCGGTCGGGGCATGAATAACTTTAACATCTTTTACGCCACATCCCCCACGGTCACTCCTCCCAACACCAGCGGCAACGTCACCGCTTATAATTTTGCAAGCGGTGGCTGGACTCAGATCAACGGGAGTTTCTCGCTCGACCGTGGAACCGGCAATGGCGATTCCGGCCAATCATTTGACGTCTCGGAAGCTGCCGGCGCGCGCTACATCGGCCTGCAATTGCTCAGCAACCATGGCGGAAATCGCGTGGGATTTGCCGAAGTCGCCTTCACCACCGAAATTCCAACCGGGGCTCCTTCCGTCGCAACGCTCCCGCCGAACACCGTCACTTCATCCGGCGCAACCATCCGGGGAAATCTCACCGACGCCGGCACCAGCATACCTTCCGTGAGCCTTTATTGGGGACCGTCCGATGGCGGGGTCAACGCAGCCACCTGGGCCAATGTTGCGAGCCTCGGCACCCAGGAAAATCCCGGTGAATTCTCCTTCAATCTTACCGGACTGCAGCCCAACGCGACCTACTTTTACCGGGCTTTCGGAATGAATGGCCAGGGCGAAGACTGGGCCTCCGCAAGCGAAACCTTCACCACCAACGCGGCGACTCCCACCGTGCAAAACAGCGCCGCAAGCGACATCATCGGGACCAGCGCCACCATCGGAGCGACCGTCACCTCAACCGGCGGCGAAATCCCAACTTTAATCCTTCATTATGGAGACAATGACGCCGGCACCGGCAACTGGGATTCGCAACTCGACCTTGGCTTGCAAGCGAGCTCAGACAGCGGAAGCATTTCCAATCTCGCACCCGGAACGACCTATTACTTCCGCGCCGCCGCAACCAACTCCGCAGGAACTGCCTGGGCTCCCTCCACCAGCAGTTTTTCGACCACCGCAGTCAATCCTCCCTCCGTTGTCAATTTGCCCGCCAGCGGAATCAACGGGACTTTCGCCACCCTCAGCGGTGTCGTCAGTGACGCCGGCGGCGACCCTCCCGCTGTCACCATCTATTACGGCACAGTCGATGGCGAATCAAACCCGGCAACCTGGCAACTTTCTGTTCCTGCCGGAACGCAATCCTCTTCATTTTCCCGCCTCGTTTCCAATCTCCAACCCACCACGACTTACTACTTCCGCGCCTTTGCCCAAAACGCCGCAGGCAGCAACTGGGCCTCAGCATCCGGGACTTTCACCACCCCGGTTTTCACGCCGCCTTCAGTCGTCATCAACGAGATCCACTACGATGAAGACACCAAAACCGTTCGCGCCGAATTCATCGAACTCTTCAACCCAAGTGACAGCGCCATCGACCTTTCCGGCTACTATTTTTCCAGTGGAATCGATTTCGAATTCCCCGCCGGAACCCTCCTCTCTGCCGGTGGATATTTGGTGATCGCAGAAGACCCGGCCACCATGCTTTCCCGCTTTGGATATTCCGGAGCACTGGGCCCTTTCGCCAACGGATCGACTCTGAGAAATTCCGGCGAACGAATCACCCTTCGCAATCCCGCCGGAACCACCGTGGACGAAGTCGATTACCAACTGGGCTTTCCTTGGCCCACCGTAGGAGATGACATCGGCACCCTTCTGGTCAGCCCGTCCATCGAGCTGATCAATCCACTTCTTGATAACGATCTCGGAGGCAGCTGGCGGGCTTCGGGATTCCCCGCAGCTACCTCAAACAGTGGAGGCGGCGGCGGCCCGGTCAACTATCTCGCCAGTAATACCAGCTGGAAATACCTCGACGATGGTAGCAACCAAGGCGCAGCCTGGCGCGCCTCCGGATTCGATGACTCGGCTTGGAACAGTGGCCCCGCCGAGCTCGGTTATGGCGATTCCGATGAAGCCACCGTGGTGAATTCGGGACCTGCCGGAGGACGCTATGCCACCACCTACTTCCGGACTTCCACCGACATCCCGGATCCTTCGGCCTTCGTCGGCTTCACCATCTCGGTGACTTACGACGATGCTTACGCCATCTATGTCAATGGTGCGGAAGTAGCCCGTCACGCAGGCCTTTCCAACAACGCTCCTTTCGATGAATACGCCAACAACACTGTCGGCGATAATGCCAACGACACGCTCTCCATTCCCACCAGCGCGTTTGTTAGCGGAACCAATGTCATCGCAGTTGAGATCCACCAATCGAGCCCCGGAAGCAGCGACATCAGCTTCGCGCTCTCTCTCACCGGAGAAACTTCAGGAACTCAGAGCGGCAGTTTTGCTCCCACTCCGGGCGCGGCCAATCGCTCTTCCGCCATCGCGGCTCCACCGCAAATCCGTCAGGTCGATCACCTTCCCAAGGAGCCCACCTCCGGTCAGCCCGTTGTCGTGACCGCCAAGGTCACCGACCCCGATGGTGTCGATTCGGTGACCCTCCAATATCAGGTCGTCAATCCCGGCGACTACTTCTCGCGCTATCTCAAGTTCAACAACAACGGGACCTCCAATGAAGATCCACGTTATGAAGATCCCAACGAATGGACCAGCATGACCATGACCGACGATGGCACTGGCGGAGACGCCCTCGCCTTCGACTCCGTCTTCACCGTAACCCTGCCCGGCACCTTGCAAACCAACCGCCGCCTCATTCGCTACCGGATCTCGGCAGGCGACACTCCTGGCGCGGAAATCACCGTTCCCTATGAAGACGATCCCCAGCCAAACTTCGCTTACTTCATTTACGATGGCACTCCCGACTGGAGCGGATCGATTCGCGGCGGTGATGCGCCGGTGAACCACCCCGGCCCGCTCATGTCCAGCATCGCGACCTACTTTCTCCTCAGCAAAAACTCCTATGTCGATGATTCGCAATTCGGAGGTTACGGCGGCTCGGAATACCTCTGGCCCGGCACCATGGTTTACGATGGGAAGGTTTACGACCACATCCAATACCGGCCCCGGGGTGGCGTGCACCGCTACCAGTATGGTAAAAATTTCTGGAAGTTCGACTTCAGTCGGGGACGACGCTTCGAGGCCCGGGATCGATACGATGAGAGGTATTCTCAAAAGTGGGACAAGCTCAACTTCTCATCCATCGTCCAACAGGTGAACTTCAACCACCGCGGAGAGCAAGGCTTGTTCGAAGGCGTCGGCTTCAAGCTTTTCGAACTCAGCGGAGTCGAGGCCTGCAACACCCACTATGCCCAGTTTTATGTCATCGATGAAGCCAGCCCCACCGGTGCCAATCAATATGAAGGCGACTTTTATGGCCTCTACCTTGCCATCGAACAAATGGACGGGCGCTTCCTGGACGAACACGATCTGCCCGATGGTAATCTTTATAAAATTGAAGGTCACAGCGGCAGCTCCAACAATCAAGGTTCCACCCAAGTGGACAATCGCAGTGATATCAACAGCTTCATCAGCGCCTATCGCAACGGAACCCCCACCCCGCAATGGTGGGAGGACAATCTCGATATCGAAAAGTATCTCAGCTACCGGACCATCGTCGAAGGCATCCATCACTACGACATTGCCGGAGGGAAAAACTACTTCTACTACCACAATCCCGAGACTTCGAAGTTTGAAGTTCACCCGTGGGACCTCGATCTCACTTGGGCCAACAACATGTTCGGCTCCGGCAATCACAACTTCAAAACGATGGTCGCGCAGAACCCGGCCTTCAACACCCGCTACCAGAATCGCGTACGGGAAATCATGGACCTTCTTTATAACTCCGACGAAGGGAACAAGCTCATCGACGAGATGGTTCGTGACGTTTGGACGCCGGGAGCCCCCTCGCTCGTCAGTGCCGACCGACGGCTCTGGGACAACAACCCCCGGCTCAACCACCCCGATCGTTACTACGATGTCGCCTCCGGAAACGATTTTGAAGGGATGATTCAGGTCCTAAAAAACTACATCGTCTCCCGTGGCAACTGGATGGAATCGAATCTTCTCACCCAGGAAAATCTCATTCCGGCCACTCCAACCGTCACCTATTCCGGCACCGCGGGCTACCCGAGTAACGGCTTGCAATTCACCTCGAGCAACTACAACTCGACCACCTCATTCGCGGCCATGGAATGGCGGATCTCCGAAATTTACGATTCCAATACTGCCAACTATCTCGCCGGAGACCCCTATCTTTATGAGATCCAGGACCCCACCACTTCGGGCGAACTGAACTCCTTCAATGCGGACTACCTCTTTCCTGCCGTCTCCGCGCGACCAGGCCAGACTTATCGCGTCCGCGTCCGTCATCAGGACAGCGCCGGACGTTGGAGCCATTGGTCGGAACCTGCCGAGTTTGTCGTTTCCTCTCCTGATCTCACTCCCTATGTCGATAACCTTCGCATCACCGAAATCCACTATCATCCCGCTCCCGCCAACGCTGCGGAACAAGCGATGGGATGGACCGATTCCGATTTCGAATACCTCGAAATCCAAAACATCGGGTCTACCACCATCGACCTCACCGACGTCCGCTTCACCAAGGGAGTCGACTTCGATTTCGCACCGGGAACGACGGTCCAACCCGGGGCCTTTCTCCTCATCGTCAAAAACCAGGCCGCCTTCGATTCCCGTTATGGCCCCGGACTTCCCGTCGCCGGCGAGTGGGATCCCGATGACCGCCTGAGCAACGGAGGAGAGAACATCAAACTCTCTCTCGGTGCGGGCACGGCTCTCATCGAATTCATCTACGATGACAACGCCCCGTGGCCAACTTCGCCCGACGGAGGGGGTCCAAGCCTCACCCTAATTCTTCCCAGCGAAACCCAGCCGTCGGATCACGCCGAACCATTGGCCTGGCAGGCCAGTCAACAAGCCGGTGGCACCCCCGGAGTTGATGGTCCCGGAACCTCAAACTTTGACACTTGGGCTCAAGCAAATGGCCTCGGTGCGGGAGCTTCACTGACCGCCGATCAAGATGGCGATGGTATGAGCAACCTCCTCGAATATGCCCTGGACTCCAACCCCATCATCGATTCCAGCCAGGATCTGCCATCGGGAACCACCGAGCTCATCGAGGTCGATGGCGTCATTGATCGATATCTCACCCTTACCTTCCAGCGTAATCTCGCTGCCTCCGAACTCAACTTCATCGTGGAACTGTCCGCCAATCTTGCCGGTTGGAGCAACACCGCCATGCAGGTTTCCTCATCCGACAACGGCGACGGAACCGCCACCGAAGTTTGGCGGGCACCCCTGCCTTTGACCAATCACACCAGTCAGTTTGTCCGCCTCAGGGTAACAAACTAGGCCATGGGCAGAACGAGACTTGCGATCCAAACCACCGCAAATCCCACTACGCCCATAAGCGAAAGCATCACTGAAAAAGTCTTCAAGGTTTCCGTCTCATTCATGCCGGACATCTTGGAAACAATCCAAAACCCACTGTCGTTCATCCACGGCAGCGGCTTGGATCCACAGCCGATTGCGAGCGCCACATAAACTGCGTGGAAGCCCAGCTCGGTATCCAGAACCATGGGCGCGACAATCCCCACCGCCGTGATCATTGCGACGGTTGCCGAACCCTGCGCAAAGCGAACGAGGGCCGTCAGCGCAAAAGCCAAAAGCAAAACTCCACCACCGCTTCCCACCATCTCCGAAAGTTCTCCACCAATTCCCGTGTCTTTCAAAACCGCCCCGAAAGCCGCTCCGGCTGCCGTGATGAGAATGATCACCCCGCCACTCGAAAGCGCCTCGTTGATGACGGTTTTTAGATCAGAATATTTCGTCGCCAAAACCATCGCCATCCCCGCGCCCAGAGCCATCGCGACATTCTTCCCACTCACCACTTCCAGCCACGGAGGAAGACCATCCTGCATCTCCAGAAAGGTGCCCAAGCTAATCAGGACCAAAGGCAAAAGAATAGGCAATAAAGACCAACCCAGTGCAGGCAATTCTGCCTTCTCCTCAACCACGGTCTCCGGGGCATCCACTTCCCGATAAGTGATTCCAAATTTTCCATTGGCCCACCGCGCGTATCCATAGCCCACCGAAATCGTTACCACTCCCAACATCAGCCCCGCCGGGATCAAAACTCCCAAACTCACCTCAAGACGAGCCGCCACCAACAAAGGCCCCGGCGTCGGCGGCACAAGCGAATGCGCCATGCTCGCCCCAGCCACCACACTCAGTAAGGCGAGGAGATAGACCTTCGGATTGGTTTTCGAAAATGCCCTTACAAGCGGAAGCATGAGATAAAAAACGGTGTCAAAAAACACCGGGATGCCGAGCACAAATCCGCTCCCCAAAAATGCCATCGGCGCTCGCTTCACCCCAAAGAGCGAGAGCAATCCCCGCACGATTCGTTCCGCCGCTCCGCTTACCAGCAGGCACTGCCCAATGATGGCTGCCAAGGCAATCAAGATGCCGATCTTCCGACACCCCGACCCAAACCCTTCCGCGACCCGGTTCATCGCCTCGACGCCCACGCCCGGTGTCAAAATCGACACCACAAAAGCCCCCAGCAACAATCCCAAAAAGGCATGAAGCCGAAGCCACAAAATCGAAACAATCACCACCGCCAGCCCCACCAGACAAATCTCAATCGCTCCCATCCGCCTACCTTCAGTTTTCAGACCTCACTGTGCAATCTCCAAACTTATCAACCCGCCAAACAACCCCGATCCAACCTGTGAACACTCCCAACGTCACCATCCCTTTTCCTAACAATTTTTTTGAAGAGATTCTTTATCTGCGTGAAAGCCAGATGCCCTAAAATCAACGCCAGAATAGCCAACGGGGAAAAACCAAACCGCAAATTACCAATGCTATCACGCAGGAGGATTCCTCCGGTTTTTTCTTACGTGTTTTTCGTTGGGAGCCGGCAATCGTAATTTTTGCGGAAATGATCGCAAGCTGATCCAAAAAACTCGAATGGGAGCCCATTCCGCGATCCCCACTACGATTGATCACGAACGAACCGACCTTCTTCGCTTCGCCACGAGTGGCAGGCCCAAGGCTCCCAGTAGAGCTGAAGATGGTTCCGGAATGACAACGACCCACTGCCCGATCACTTCCCCATGGTCAGGGGTTCCGCTGTTAAAGTATCCGGTGATCACATCACCTGTTGTTCCGCTTGCTGGAATGGCACTGGCTGTTGAGGAGAAATCGAAAGTTTCCGAACCGGTGAATGCCCGGGTGCCTGTGGTGAAAATTTGATCGGGAGTCCCATCTCCACCATTGCGAAAGACAGACAGATCATTCGCTGAGCCAAAAGCTCCGTCATTGTTTGAATATTCGAAGGTTCCAAACCCTGAAAATCCCCCTTGGTTCACGATGCCCAAAGTATCGATTAAATCCCCCGAAGAATTGGAGGAGGCTGGGTAGTTAACCGCAGAGGTGAAAAAATTTTCAATGGTAATACCGTCAAGTGCGCGTCTGAGATTGGACGTTGTTAGAGAGAGTCCCGGAGTCGCTTTGATCACGACCGCAGAGGGGTCACTAACATCAATCTGAAGAACCACAGCAGCTTCGGACCTTTTGGAAAGTGAAATGTAAGCCATCATCGCGCATAATACCACAGAGCCAAGAGATACGTTTTTAATAATCATGGGATCCTTTCAAAGGTGAATATTTCTTTAGGAGGGGAATTTTCATAACGGCGATTTTTAATCAACCGACACCCTAGAAAAGAAGAGAGGTCCTAGCAATATTTCTGTTAGGTTAAATTCCTCCACGTCATTGGTAAACAAATTCAAATGGTAACCGAAAGCCTCCAAGCCTTGCCGTCCCTATCGCAACCATTCACCCCTCTTCAATCTGCAGAGCTCTCGATTCAAAGTTCATCGTTCACTCATTCCTCTCTTCCCCCCGCGCGCTCTTTCCTCCAATCTCCCCCAACACATGAGCCGCCTTTCACCCGACCAACTTCGCTCACATCGCTTTTTCGCGCCGGACGACCTTCGTGCCTTCGGGCATCGCTCCCGCCATAAACAACTCGGAATCAACAACGAGGAATACCAGGGCAAGCCTGTCATCGCCATCCTCAACACCTGGAACGACCTCCTCCCCTGTCACTCCCACTTCCGCCAACGGGCCGAAGAAATCAAGCGCGGCATCTGGCAGGCCGGTGGCTACCCGGTCGAAATGCCGGTCATGGGCCTCAGCGAAACCTTCATGAAGCCCACCTCAATGCTCTATCGCAACATGCTCGCGATGGAGGTCGAGGAAACCCTGCGCGCCCATCCCGTCGATGGGGCCGTTCTCATGGGGGGCTGTGACAAGACCGTTCCCGCTCTTCTGATGGGTGCCATCATGGTCGACATCCCCGTCGTCTTTATGCCCGGCGGCGCGATGATGCGGGCCTCCTGGCGCGGCGAACCACTGGCCTCCGGATCGGATGTCTGGAAGTATTGGGCGGAACGCGGAGCCGGAAATCTTTCCTGCGAAGATTGGGAGGAGTTCGAAGACCACATCACGCCCGGCCCCGGACACTGCATGACAATGGGCACGGCCTCGACCATGACTTCCATCACCGAGACCCTTGGCCTGACTCTTCCCGGAGCCTCCTCCATCCCCGCCGTCCACGCCGCGCATTCCCGCATGGCCGCGGCCTGCGGACTCCGCATCGTCGACATGGTTTGGGAAAATCTGAAGCCATCCATTTATCTCACGCGGAAGTCCTTCGAAAATGCCATCACCGCCGACATGGCGATCGGCGGTTCGACCAACGCCATCATCCACATCACCGCTCTCGCCGGGCGCGCTGGCGTTGATCTCCCGCTGGAGCTCTTCGATGAGATCTCAGCCAAGACCCCCGTCCTCGCCAACCTGCGACCATCCGGTAAATACGTCATGGCCGATTTCTTCGACGCCGGAGGCCTTCCCGGTCTCTTGAACCGCGTTCGCGATCACCTGCATCTCGATGCCCCCACCGTCTTCGGCAAGACGCTCGGAGAATGCCTCGACGGCTCGGAAGTTTACAACGACGACGTCATCCGCACTCTCGATAATCCGGTCGCAAAACAAGGTGGCACCGCCATCCTCGGTGGTAACCTGGCACCCGATGGCGCCGTCGTGAAGACCTCAGCGGCCACTCCGGAATTTCTTCATCACAAAGGCCCAGCCGTTGTCTTTAAAGACTACCCCGACGTGCAAAAACGGATTCACGATCCCGCTCTCGGCATCACCGGGGATCACGTCCTCATCATGCAGAACGCCGGCCCCATCGGAGCTCCCGGCATCCCCGAATCCGGCATGCTCCCAATTCCAAAATACCTTCTCGAAAAAGGAGTGCGCGACATCCTTCGCGTTTCCGACGCCCGCATGTCCGGCACATCTTATGGCACCTGTGTGCTACACGTTTCGCCAGAAGCGGCCGTCGGTGGTCCGCTCGCCCTCGTCGAAGATGGCGACATGGTGGAACTCGATCTTACCAATCGCAACATCACTCTGCATGTCAGCGAGGAGGAATTAGAGAAACGCCGTGCGGCCTGGACTCCACCCGAAAAACACTACTCGCGCGGATACGGAAAACTCTTCCAGGACGAAGTCACGCAGGCCAACGAAGGCTGTGACTTCCGCTTCCTCCACAACGATGGCTCCTGCACTCCCGACCCCGGAATTCACTAAACTTTCAGACCCATGCAAACTTCACCAGTCACACCCGAGCAACTCAACTCCTCCATCATCGCGGTTCCGCCTCTGGCCCGCGATGCCGATCTCAAGATCAACCGCGAGGAGAACGCGAAGATCATTCGCCACATCGAAGCCGGAGGCGTCTCCTCCCTTCTCTATGGCGGCAATGCCAACTTCTACCACATCGCTCCCAGCGAGTATGCCGAGGCACTCGATGTCATCTCGACCGAATGCGCGGACGACACTCTCATCGTGCCATCGGTTGGCCCCACTTACGGCGTCATGATGGATCAAATCGCAACCCTGCGCGACTTCGACTTCCCCACTGTGATGGTCCTCCCCATGCAGGGCCTCACCTCGGATGCCGGGGTTGCCGCCGGCTTCCGCAGGTTTGTCGAAACCCTCGGAAAACCAGCCGTCCTTTACATCAAATTCGAGGGCTACCTCGAGCCGGAAACTGTCGCCGAACTCGTCAATGACGGGCTCGTCTCGTGGATTAAGTACGCCATCGTCCGCGAGGATCCCGCACAGGACGATTACCTTGCACGACTCGTCGAACTGGTCGACCCCCGCCTCATCGTCAGCGGAATCGGCGAGCAACCCGCGATCACCCACCTGACCAAATTTAAGATCAACGGCTTCACATCCGGCTGCGTTTGCGTCCGGCCCGATCTCTCTCAAAAAATGCTCACCGCCATCAACAGCGGGCAGCTTGAAGAGGCTGAAACCATTCGGGGAATCTTCCGGCCGCTCGAAGATCTTCGCAACGAGATCAACCCGATTCGCGTCCTCCACGAAGCCGTCGCCGCCGCCGGCATTGGCCAAACCGGCCCCGCCCTTCCCTTACTCAGTGGCTTGGACTCAGACGACGCCTCACGCGTCGGGGGCTGCGCCAGAGACCTCTTAAACTACGATTCTTAAGCCCGGGAGGCTGGCATCGATCTCCCGCGGAACAATGATGCATGGAGGAGCTGATTCACTTTGCTGGGAATGATCATTGAGAGAACCAGTAGGCTCATCAACCGACTCTCCATGGCGCCTTCTTGATCGATATTTAAAATAGATCTTGTCGAACAGGGGGCTTGGCTGGTTACCCTCCTCCCTAATTATGAAAAACAGTCTTGTTCTGAGCGTGTTCATTGTCGGAAGCGCGAGTGCTGATCTGGTAGGGCATTGGCTCTTCGACGAGGGGGAAGGAACTCTTTTCGCCGATTCATCGGCCAACCAAAATGACGCCATCGTCGCCGCCTCTGCAATTTGGTCGACTGACGTTCCCACTACCGGATTTGCCAATTCAGCCTCTCTCGATCTGGACGGCACCAGCCAGTATCTCGATACCGCCTACCCCGGGATTGCCGGTGATGCCGCAAGAACCGTCACATTTTGGGTAAAAACAACCACGACCGGCAATCACGGCATCGTCTCTTGGGGAAATTCCACCGTCAATGGAACCAAGTGGCACGTCCGGCTCAACGATAGCGCCGCCAACGGCCCGGTCGGAGCGGTTCGCACAGAGACCCAGGGTGATTTCACCATCGGCAGCACCTCCATCAACGACGGAAACTGGCACCACGTCGCCAGCGTCTACCCGGAAGGAGGAGGCGAATTGGGCACCGTGATTCACTACATCGATGGAGTGGCCGAAGCACCGGGCGGCAATGGAGGTTCGACCCAAGCCGTCAACACCAGTGTGATTGCTGATCCGGTAAGCATCGGCAGGCGGATCCAGGGAACAACCATGGGATACTTTTCCGGGCAAATCGATGATGTCCGCATTTACGACCGCCCCTTATCTGACGCCGAGGTGGCCCAATTGTCCGCTGCCACACCCACCACCGACGGGTTGGTCATGCACTTCCCGCTCGATGAAGGCAACGGAACACTCGCCGAAGACCTCGGCAGCGGAGATAACGACGGCACCCTCATCGATCCCGCTCCCATCCCTCCGACCTGGAGCGATGACGCGCCACCCAACCTCTCCAACTCTCTCCTCTTCGCCAATAACAACGACCTCCTTTATACCGACTACGCGGGCATTGGCGGGACGGCATCCCGGTCCGTCACCTTTTGGTTCAAGACCACTCTAACCACGGACAACGGAATCCTTGGCTGGGGCAATGCGGCCCTGGGCGGGCTCAAGTGGCATGCCCGCCTGAATACCTTCGCTGCCGACGGGCCGGTCGGTGCCCTCCGGCTCGAAATCCAAGATGGCAGAACGGTTGCCACCACCGCTGCGAACGATGGCATGTGGCACCATGGCGCCATCGTCTTTGAAGAGGATGGCGATCCCGACATTTCGGACGTCGTCTTCTATTTGGACGGGCAGCTTGATCCAGTGAACTTGTCCACCTCGGTCCCCATCAATACCACCAACTCCGGAGGCCCGTTTGCGGTGACCCTGGGAGGCCGGTTGCAAGGAGCGGCTATCAGGGGCTTTGACGGAAATCTTGCCGACCTCCGGATTTACGATACCGGCTTAACACAGGCCGAAGTGATGGAGATCATGGCAGGCGGGATGACCGGTGGAGGCGACCTTGCCATCACCTCAATCGAATACACCCCGGGAGATCCCGGAAGTGCCACCATCACCTGGCAGTCGAGACCCGGCCGCTTCTACCGGATCGAATCCAGTCCAAACCTCGCAGGCAACTGGAACGAAGAAGAAGACTTCTGGGAATCACAGGGCGAGACCACCAGCTACACCATCAACGGAATCTCAGCCGGCACTCCGAAGCTGTTCTTCCGGGTGGCTGAAGAGTAGCATTGTTCAATCTGGAATGGCCATTGGCTCACCTGTTTTAATCCAATTCTCTCCCGCACGCCCCTGCCCGGATTTCCGACGGAACGACGCCCTCATGGCGCAAAAAGTAGTTGCATAAAGCGGCTTGAGAAGAAAAGCCACAAGCGGAAGCAATCTCAGCGATCGGCATATCAGTATTCCTCAAGCGTTCATTCGCCGCCGAAAGCCGCAACCTTCTCATGTGTGCGCTTGGCCCTTCTCCAAATGCTTCGGTGTAACGTCGGCGCAACACCTTCGGCGATAAGCCGGAGTCGGAAACGATCTCCTTGAACATCAGTCCCGTTGGCGCTTCGAGCACAATTCTCCTCCGCGTTCGCTCAAGGACCACATCCAGACTTTGACCACCGGTGCTCTCCCGGATGATTAAGTCGGTCGCCGGGATCGTCACAGGCTCGGTTGGCATCGACTTTCCACTCCAGCTCTCACTGATCATTGAAAATGCCTTCTGCCCAATTTCGAATCCCGGGAGTCTGATCGTGGAAATAGAGGGTTCGCCAAGGCGACCGATGACATCGTCGCTTGCCCCGACCACGGCCAGATCATCGGGAATCCGCAGACCGGCAATCCTGGCCACATTACACACGAGGCGGGCAAAGTGATCATTCTCACAAAAAAGAGCCAGCGGCAGATCTTGATTCAAAAGCCATTTGAGAAGTGCCTTCTCGTTCTGGGGAGTCAGTAATCTGGAGAGGCTCACACTGGGGGCCGTCCCGCGAAGCTCGAAATATCCGGCCTCGATACCGCGCGGCGCGCTCAGGCTTTCGAGTGCTTCGACAAGCTTGATGCGGCCCTCAGAATTGGAGATTTTTTCGCCAATGAAATTGAGACGCGGAATTGAAAGCTCCCGGCAATGCGACACAGCGAGATCCAGAAGGGAACGCATGTTTACCGCAACGACCGCGAGATTTTCCGACGGATTCCAGTCGCCACCACAATTGACGGCGGGAACACCGGAGCGGGTGAGATCTGGAAGCCAAGTGTGACGACCGTCAACCCAGGCAACGACTCCGTCAAGCGACTCCAGCCCTCGCTTGGCTGGCGGCGCCCCCGATGCCCGGAAAGGCAACTCGATCACCTGCACCGCACCAAATTGTTCAGCGGCACGCAGCACCCCCTCACGGATTCCCCGACGATAGCTCCCCACGACCGGTTGAAGGACAAGAGCCAACGTTTTCATGGCGACATCGTATAAATATCCCGCCGGATGTCCATCCTCCCTCAAACGTGAAATCCGCGCCCCACATGAAAACTTGTCCCGCTCTGAAAGCTCATCGAATATGCCACTTGTTATAGCCACACTAAAACGTCCTCTAAGTCTCTTCACAGCTCGGTTCCGAGCCACCTTTGCCACATCCAAACCAGCTTCCATGAACTCGTTCCGATCCAAATTCCCTCTCTCGCTTACGAAGTTCGCCCGAGAAAAGAGCCGTTCTGCCATCCTGACAACAGCGATTGCAGCCGGCCTGGCGTGCCCGGCAAACTTGTCGGGAGAGGTCGTCGTCTCCGACCTTGGAACGACTGCCCCGACCGGCTTTCAAACTGGATACACCGGGACTTTCAGGTCCTTTGTTGGCATGTTTCACGGTGATTCAATCGCCCAGACCTTCACGCTCGACGAAGGCTTGGTGCTGGAGTCCATCGTGATTGGCTATCGCTCGTTCGACGACGGTGGACGCTTTGCAAACTCCTCAACTGGCTCTCTGACTCTCTTCGTCGACGCAGGTAACAACGGAAGTTTCGAGATTCGCGAAGCGGTCACTCTCAACCAAACGGATTTTAGCGGCGACCGCTTCACGGACCCAAGCTTCGGACAACCCCCGCCCTACTGGATGAAGTGGGATGTTTCCGCCCTCGGGATTGAGCTACCGGCAGGCGAGAGCAAATTTCAAATCTCGGTCAATAGCCTGGCTCCCGGCGCAGATACGTGGCTTTTCGCAACCTGCTTCGGTACGGGAGACCCTTATCCGGGTGGACAGGGAACGTCCATCGACCCGGTTTTAGCGGCGGACCGCGACATGTGCTTCGCGATCAACGGAGCACCCACTGGCGACACGGACGCAGACAACCTGCCCGACACCTGGGAGCGATCCTTCCCCGGCGTATCCAGCCTCAATGACCTTGATGGCACTTTGGCGGCAGGCTCGGGTCCCGGCACGGCAAGCGGGGATTTCGATGGAGACGGTCTCTCAGACATCGACGAGTTCAACAACTCCACTGATCCGACCGTTGGGGACACCGACGGCGATGGTCTCAATGACGGTGATGAAGTGAGCGGAGCACTGAATCCCTACCAAGCGGGGCATGTCCCGGGCTCTCCGCTCGGAGGGTTCCCCGGTGAACCGACTGATCCGATTAAGGACGACAGCGACGGAGATGGGATTCTCGATGGCGAGGAAGTTGCTGCAGGAGCCGACGGCCACGTCACCAATCCCAACTCAGAAGACACCGACGGCGACCTGATGTCAGACGGCTACGAGGCCGCCAACAATAGCATCGCCCCCGGACTCGATCCCACCGATCCGGCGGATGGAGACGAACCACCCAATGGACCGGAAGATGATCTCGATGAAGATGGGTTGAGCAACCGTGCCGAGTTTGATCCCACCATCGGTCCGAATCCCCTTAGCCCGCAAACTCGTGCCGACAAACCCGACACCGATGGTGACGGCTATGACGATCTTGCCGAGGACAACGCCGGCACCTGGGTCGATGCCAGCCAGACCGGGTCCAACGCCGCCGATGCAGACACCGACGGCGATGGGTTGCTGGACGGAAGCGAAAATCCCTCGACCGGCACTGCACTTGGGCCCGTATATGAAAGCGACCCGAACATCTTTGACAGCGACGGGGATCTCTACGGCGACGGAGACGAGGTCGCAGCGGGCACTCTGCTAAATGAAATTTTCTCGGTGCCTACCGGAATCCCGCTCCGTCACATCACATTCTCGAACGAAGACGGTGGATGGCTCAACAATGGCGGGAGGACCATGATCGCAACCGCCCCCGCCCTCGTCCCCGGATCGGGCCGTTTTGGGCTGATCGACGGGGAAGGCGTTGGGAACGGAGTGAGCCTCAAGATTCCAAACCCGGGGGCGGGGAACGCTTTTGTCTACACCTCGGTGGACCTCCGGATTGATGGTGACGGAGATGCCGGCTCTTTCCCTCCAAGTATTGGGATCACCCTGAGTGGTGACCCGAATCCGTTCATCACCAATAGCTCCAACACCGTCCTGACGATGAGCAATAGCACCTTCTTCCGCACCGTTCCCGGATTGTCCCAAGCAATCCTGCCCTTTGATTCCGTGAGCGAGGCCACCACCTACACGATCCAGATCGCGCTCCACCTTCCCACCAACACCTGGGATCTCACCATCTTCGATCACTCGGCCGGAACGCAGATCTTCTCCCAGATCGGCCTTCCTCCATACGGAGGATCGGGTGCCTCTGATCTTCTGTATTTCCATGTCGCCATGTGGCCCCAGGTCCAATCAATCTGGGACTTGGCCATCGACAACATGATCGTCTCACTGGAACCGATCCCCGTGACCAAGCCAGACCTGTCCCTGAGTATCACCAGTGTGAAACTAGAAGAAGGGGGCATGAAGGTGACCGCGAAGGGCCTCGATCCCGCCAAGACCTACCGTTTGGTTCGCGGACCCGACTTGGTTTCCTTCCCGGAAGAGATTGACACTATCGTCAACCCTCTCAATGCCGACGACTTCTTCGACAACTCCCCATCTGAACCCAAGTCCTTCTACCGCATCGAAGAAGTTCTGCCTTGAATCCGGTATGAATTTGACCCGCTCCGCCTCAATCGCCCGGTCGAAGACGCCGTGGTCGGAAGGGCAACTCTCCAGCCAAAATAAAGTTCTCATGAAACTCATCAAGCCTCACTTAAGAATAGCTCTCACCGCCATCCTCACTCTCACTCATCCCGCAGAGGCTCAAGGCTCGAACGACTGTGCCAATGCGCAGCTCGTCTCAGGGATCGGTCCTCATAACTTCAGCTCGGTCAGCGCGACGACCGACGGCTACGAGGAGGGAGTCTTAAGCACGCCTGGTCTGAGGCAGATCGAGAACGACGTCTGGTTCCGCTGGGTCGCACCCAAGACTGCCGTCTACCAAGTCAACACCGATTTCGTGCCTCCAACCGACGGAGCAACTGCCGTGACTATTTACAAATTTGGCTGCCCCACGGGGCCTGGTCGCGCGATCGCGGGGCGGATGGGGGCCGAAGTCGGAGGGCGTATCTGGGCTTACCCGTCTTTCGGAGCTGAGCAAGGCGTCGAGTATCTTTTCCGGATTGGGAACACCGTTTCCCAGAATAATACGAGCGGGATTTTCACCCTCGAGGAAATGAATTCCCCGGAGATCATGGCGACGGCTGTCAACCCGGACAATGGACGGACCTACCACATGCTCGGGCCTTCCTCCTGGAGTATAGCGCGGGTCGCGGCGCTACAGCTGGGCGGCGACCTGGTAACGGTCAACGACCAGGTGGAGAACGACTGGCTGAAGTCGACCTTCGGGAGCTTCGAGGGAAGGAACCGCAGCCTTTGGCTCGGCTACAATGATGCCGAGACCGAGGGCACCTGGGTGTGGGCCAACGGAGAGACTCCCGGGTACGAGAATTGGTCATCTGCCAGTGGCCCCAATAATGGGAACCAATACGAACACTATGCCCACATACGCAAAGACCGCGATGATGGCACCTGGAACGACCTCCACGGCTTTCCCGGACTTAACTTTTTCTACGACGAGGTCCACGGAGTCGTGGAGATCGGCGGAGAGGTTGCCGAAGAAATCATCATCACCAATATCACTCACGACAAAGAAAATGACCGCTTCACACTCACCTGGACCTCCCAGCCGGGCAAAAACTACGCGGTGGTTTACGACGACGATCTGGATGGTGCATTCAACTCGGTTGTCGTAAACGGCATCCCTTCCGGCGGAAAAATCTCAACCTTTGCGTTTGATAACCCGACTGAAGGAGCCTCGAGACTATTTTTTAGAATCAGACGTTAAACCCGTCCCAAGGAAGATCGGCTTTGTGATCTTCCTCAAAATCTACCAATCCGAAGGAGGGCACTATCCACCAACTGCAGGGCCGACCCAAAACCTTCGTCGACAAAATAGAGCGACCAAGCTTCCTTTCCCTCCTCATCCTCGCGCTTGGGGTAGCCGACGAGATCGAGAATCTGAAAAGTAACGGGCCGCAAATTGTCGATCTCGACCGAGTAGACGAGTGACGGTTGATCCTCGTATTCTCCGTGTGCATCTCCGCTTTGATTGATCTCGATGAGGAGTTTGTAGGGAGTGGAAGTGTCGGGATCAGCCGGCAGGATGTAGTCCGCCGGATCAAACGACCCATTGGGTGTTGGAGTTGAAACAGCATCGAATTCGATCTCATTGTCTGCTTCCTTCTTCGCTTCCTCCCAGCCTCTTCTTTTAAATGACCAGAAGGGAAGTTCATCTCCGGGCACCTCCGGGCTCAGCAAGGTTTTGATATGGTAGTCACCTTGATTCTCCAGCCAAATCGCGATCTTTGGCGGGTCTAACGGATCAAAATTCGGGCCAGTTTTCACCGTTAATTTCATTCGGTAATCATCCGACGGGGAATATTGGTAAACCATGCCATCGTCCTGCACTTCAAAACGATCCAAAGCCGGTCCGAGATTCTGGCTCAATCCTAAAACCGCTTTCACAGGTGCTGGCTGAAAAAAGAACAACACGCTCAAGCCCGCTGTCACCAAAAGCGTCAACCAAACTACCGGACTCTTCAGATACCCCTTCAACTGGCGACTATTGTTAAGAATATGGGTCGTGATGAAGGCCACAAAAACAAACCCCATCAGAGCGTGCAGGCCCACAATCTCGATTGAGAAAGGAAGAAAGAAGGCAAGCGCTCCCGTCACCGCCATCACCAAAAAGGTGAGCATGATCAGCAGCGAGGTGATTCTTCGCCATGCTTTTCCGGGATGGCTAATCTTCATGATTTTCCGGGAACAATCGCACCGTGCTTCGCCAACTCATGATGAACCGCTTCGAGCGAAACTGCGAGAGGTGTCGTACTTTGAACCGCTGCCAAGGCAGCCGTGACTCCCGCAGCCTGACCCATCCCCATACACGAAGCCTGCACCCGCAAACCGGAATTCGCCAAGCGATCACTCGAAACACAACGTCCCGCCACCATGACATTCCGGCTCTCCTTTGGAATGAGTGCACGCAAAGGAACCGTCGGAACCGTCCCCGGTCTGAGCGGCTTGGGCTTCACCCCGCTTTTGGTATGAAGGTCCACCGGGTAGAACGCATTGGACACGGCATCCTTGAAGATCCGCCCGTTGGTATAATCATTCACCGTCACGGTCGTCTCACCCACAATGCGAAAGCTCTCACGAAATCCCGTTTCGGGTTGTAGATGCATCAAACGCTTTTGGTCCTTTCGCACTTTTTCCAAAACCGATTTACGACCGGTCAGATTGGCCCGCGTCACTGTTCGTGAATTCGATGAATCAGCTCCGTGAACATAGAGCCGGTGCAGTTGATGGTGGCCGGGGTTGTTGGCTTCTCCCAAATTAAAGAGCATCGAACCCGGTTGTGTTTCCTCTTCCCGGAGACGAGGCAGGCCCATCATGCCAACCACTTCCGCTCCACCAGTACAATCGATGATCTGCTTGCAACGAACCCGCCTCCGGGTCCCGAAGCCCACGCAGACCACTTCCCAACCTTTCTCTGTTTTTTGAATCGATTGCGGAAATTCATGATACGCAATCGCTACTCCGGCTTGCTCACATTTTTCCTCGGCCAGAATGGCAAAGAGGAACTGGTTTATGTAGACTTGGTTCTGCCAATGTCGCTTGGGCACCTTGGCAAAGTTCGGAAATTTTCCGCCGTCCAATTCAACGCATTCCTTGACCAACTCCCAACCGATTCCCGCAATCACTTGCTTCCCCCAGGCATCAAACAAGCCCGGAAAAGCCACCCCACCGGTCGTCGTCGTCCCACCCAACTGAGCTCCCCTTTCGACAATCAAAGTCGTCGCGCCCATCCTTCCGGCTTGAATCGCCGCGATATTTCCGGCGGTCCCTCCTCCCACCACAAGGACATCCACATCTTGGGTCACTTCCGATTCCTTCGCACCTTCCTCGCCTTGTGCGGTGACCTCACTCGTGGAGGCAATTGCCATCCCACCCAAGATCGATCTCTGGATAAACTGGCGACGGTCGGTTTGTTCAAAATTTTTCATGGAATAATTCTCAATAAGTCTACGCCACTAGCTTCGACTCGGGAAGTCCTAGGAATAGCAATCTGGTCGAAGAAGAGCCGTCCCAAATCAGGCTTAGCCGTATTACAATCTGCGAACAATACTATCATGGCTCCAATAGTTATTTCCCCTACGATCACGAAGCAACAGGAGAATCTTCGCTTCTAAAAATCAAAGCAGGACCAATACAACCCGTCATTCATGAGCCTAACTAGAACCCCAATTCAGCCCCCGCTTCCAAATAGCGGAATTTCTTTTGAAATCCGGGGAGACGCTTACGTGATCTCGGGACAATCATCCGGGATCCCGATTACCCTATTCTCTCCCGAAGAACTGGAGACAGTAGAGAAGGGTCTCCGGCTCAATGAAAAACTGAACGGATCAAAACCGGAAAACAATATCGGGGATTTCCTCGCACAACAGAACTTTGATTGGTCCATCAAAATTTCCGGCGGCCATGCCACCCTTTCCACCGGGGCTCCAAAGGATGATGATCATTTTCACCAAAGGGATGTGAAAAGAATCTATCGTTCCGCAGAGGGTTATCATATCGCTGAACTCTTACGTCTTGGAGAAGACGAAATTAGGCACCAGATTTTGTCCGGGCCGCTCGAAGCAAATAGCGATGATTGGCTGCAAAACACCTTGATCCTACTTTTTGATTTGGATGAAAATGGGGTCTCAAAATCTCAGAAGCAAGACGAAGACAATTTTGAGCCACCTGAGGCATTCCAGATCGTCGAGCATCTGGGAGGGTCTCGCACTGAAATTCAATACCGCGTCAAAATCCTCCACCGGCTCATGCCGCTGATCATCGGAGGAATTGTCCTATCAATAGCCGGGGTCTCCCTCTTGTCCGGCGGAGGTGAGGGCGCGCTTCCTGAACTCGTAAAATCAGTGAGTGACCACCATCTTTGGTCAAAGGTTTTGAAAACCGTTATCATTGCCGGGCTTACCTACCTCACCTTTAGAGTCGCGCAGATGGTCCTGGGAACTCTCGAAATGACCATCGGCGCCCATTCTTTCGCAATCAAAAAAGGGATTTTGAGAATCGGGATTCCCGTCTCCATGTCGAGGGCGAAAATGAAAGGCCTCGAGCAGTTAAAATGGACCCAACGCCACCGGGATGGGGATGGCCAGTCACATCACACCCGGTATTGGCGCCTGGTCTTGCACGGTGACAAGTCGATCACCCTCTTGAATGACGAAACCGATCCAAAAAACATCGAATGGCTCGCGCATTATCTGTCGGAAAAATACGATCTTCCCGTTGAGAAAAGGACTTTACCAAGCAAAGGATAGTTGCCTGATCCAAAGCAATCCACTCTGTAAGTCCGGCCATTTTTGTATTTATCCGCAAAAAATGTCCTTCATACTGTCCCAAATGAGGACGCCCATCAATCGACGCACCCTTCTGCGAGGCACGGGAGTGGCCATGGCCCTTCCCATGCTCGAAGCAATGCTCCCGATGGGGCGCGCCGCCACCAAAGCAAAGGCCCCGGTCAAGCGCTTCGTCTGCCTCTCCAACAACTACGGCGTTTATCAAAAGGCCTTTTTTCCTGATCCCACGCAAGCCGGCAAGGACTACCACATGCCGGAGACTCTCAAGGCTCTGGAAAAGCACCGCGAGGACTTTACCACCTTTTCAAATCTCGATCACGGCTTCACCGGCGGCCACCAGGGTGTTCCCGTTTTGCTCAGCGGGGTGCGCCCCATCCTCGCTCATAACTATGCCGAGGGAAATATGAGCCTCGATCAAAAGCTCGCCGAGCACCACGGTGCCGCCACCCGCTTTTCCTCGCTCACTCTCGGTTGCCGGGAAAAGAATCTTCTCAGCTTCACTCGCACCGGCGTGCAGGTCCCCTCCATCGATCTCCGCGCCGCTTATCGCGCAATGTTCCTCGAAGACTCCGTCGAAAAAAAGACCCGCTCCGCGGAAAACTTCAAACGCCACAGCAGCATCCTCGATGTCGTTCGCGATCAGGCCAAATCGCTCAACAAGGAGTTGGGGAAACAAGACCAGGAAAAGCTCGAGGAATATTTCGACTCCGTCCGCACCCTCGAAAAGAAGATCGTGCAGCAGGAGCCATGGATCAATCGCCCCAAACCCAAGACCGATATTCCTGAGCCAAACCCCGGCAATGGCACTGCGGAACAACTCAAGGCCACCATCGAGATCATTGCCCTCGCGCTTCAAACCGACTCAACCCGAGCCATCACCCTTTCCTCGGGATTCGCCAACGGCGACTTTGGACTCAACGGAGGATACCACGGATTCTCCCACCATGGTGAACGCCCCGATCCGGTCGCGGCCCTGAAGAAAATTGAAGGCTACCAAATCCAAATGATGGCCTACCTCATCGATCTACTCAAAGCACAGGAGGACCCCATCAATGGTGGCACCCTTTTCGACCACACCTCCATTCTCTATGGTTGCGGAATGGCCGCCGGCACGCACCAGACGAAGAACCTTCCCCTCGTCCTCGCTGGCGGTGGATTCAAACACGGAGAGCACAAAGTCTATCCCGATCACGACTCCAATCGTGTGCCTGCTGCCAACCTCCTCCTCTCCATCCTGCAAAACTCCGGACTGGAGATTGATCAATTCGGCTCCAGCACCGGCGCACTCAGCGGTCTCGAATCCAAGGCCTGATCCTGATTCCCGTGAGAACCCGACTCCTCGCCCTGGCCCTGCTCTGCACCCCGTGTGGACTTTTTGGCAATGCACTGGAGAAAGCAAAGCCCTTCCTCGAAATCCATTGTCACAACTGCCACGGCTCCGAAAAACAAAAAGGAGACCTCCGCTTCGACACCCTCGAAAACGATCTTACCAAAATTGAAAATCTCGAAATCTGGCAGGGCATCCTTGATCAACTCAACCTCGGCGAAATGCCTCCCCGCAAGGCTCCCCAGCCGAAGCAGGACGACGTCAGACCCATCGTTGAACTTCTCTCCTCGGAACTCACCCGGGCCTACGAACAGGCGCGAAGCACCGGTGGCCAAACCGTTCTGCGCCGATTGAACCGACACGAACTGAGAAACACCTTGCGGGATCTTCTCTCCCTCAACGGAGCCCACTATCGGCCCGACGCCACCGGCTCGCGACTGATCGACAACAACGGAAACGGAAGTGTCGAGCGCACCGGCCGGGATCCTCTTCGTTTCTTCCCCGAGGACGAAGCCGAGCATGGCTTCTTTAACATTGGCGACAAGTTGGTCATGTCCGACTTCCTCCTCAAACTCACCCTCAATGCGGTCGAAGAAACCCTCACCGAAGCGACCCACCTTGAACCAAAACCCGACGTCGAAGTCCGCACCATCTCCGGCCACTTCCATAAAGGTCGAAGTAATGGCGAACACCTTGTCGAAACCGCTTCCCGCGAACTCAACCCCGACTTCGAAATGCTCGCTGTTGGCTACGAACGATACGGCCGCCTCGCCGCCCACGACCTTCGGGGCGGGGTAGGCAGCTCAGCCAAATACCGACTCACCATCACCGCCTCCGCCCACAACCCCGAACACCCTTGGCCCGAAATCCTTCCTCTCGACGAAAAAGATCCCTTCCAACTCTGCCTCAACATCGCCGACACCAAACAAGGCGGCATCGCCGGCGTCACCTCGACCCCGCTCGCACTCTGGCCCGTCCCACCCGATGGCAAACCACACACCTTCTCGCACGAAGTCTGGATTGACCAATCATGGACTCCTTGGATCGGATGGGAAAACGGCCCGCCCGCCCGTCCCTTTCGCGCCGAAAAACTCGTCGAAGAACATTTTCCGAACGACTTCACCCCGCGCCCCGACAAAAAAACCGACAAGGAAGCCCACGAACGCTGGCCCATCGAACTCGCCAAAATCCTCCACCGCAACGGCTACCCCGGCCCACACCTTCGCATTCACAGCCTGACCGTCGAACCCATCATCGAAACCTGGCCACCCAAAAGCCACATCAATCTCTACGGCAAAGGCTCGGGCCAGGAGACCGAAATTCGCCGACTGATGAAAACCTTTGCCACCCGCGCTTTTCGACGCCCGGTTAGCGACGCTGAAATCGAGCCCTTCATCCAACTTGTCCTTCGTCAGCAAGTCGATCCCGTCGTGGAAATGTCAGGCGGCATCCAGGATCTCACCTATCGGATTTATGAAGGAAAATGGAACAATATCCCTGCGTTCGACACGCTAGAACCCATCTCCCAAGGCAAACTCCCCGGAGGCTATCTCGACATCAAGGCCGCCAAACGCGACGACTACTATGGCATCGTCTTCGAAGGAAAAATTGAGGCTCCCAAATCCGGAGAATACACCTTCGAAATGGCTTCCGATGATGGCGCCCGGATTCTCATCGATGGCAAAAAAGTCGTTGAGCACGACGGGCTCCACGGACAAGAACTGCGAAAGGGGAAAGTCACGCTGAAAGAAGGCCCACACACCATCCGCGTTGAGTATCTCGCTTACGGAGCACCCAACGGGTTCCGGGCCGGATGGACCGAACCGGGTTCCAACCACGCCAGGCTCTCGGTCGAAAGCCTGCGACAAAAGAACAATCGGAAGCCGATTACGGACACTCTCCCTCCCCTCATCCGCGCCATGCAGGATGGTTACGCTGCCATCCTCTGCTCGCCACAATTCCTCTACTTGAAGGAGAAACCGGGACCGCTTGATGACTTCGCCATCGCATCCCGCCTGAGCTACTTCCTCTGGTCCTCGATGCCGGACGCGATACTCTTCGAACTCGCCAAAGCGGGTAAACTTCAAGATCCCGCCGAGCTCGACCGACAGATCGAGCGCATGCTCAAGGATCCAAAGGCGGCTGCCTTCATTCGACACTTCACTTCCGCCTGGCTGCGGCTCGACAAGCTCGGCAAAATGCCGCCGTCCGGAGGCGATTATCAATTTTACAAGAACCTCAAGGTTGAGCCCATGTTGCTCAAGCAAGTTACAACTTACTTCGAAGAGATCCTCACTACCAATGGTCAAATTTCGCAGTTCATCGACTCAGACTACACCTACATGAACCAGGTTTTGGGTAAGTGGATCTATCGTCGCGAAGACATCCGGGGCGCCCGCCTCCGCAAGGTCAAACTCGACGACCCCAGACGCGGAGGGATTTTCACGCAGCCTGGCATTATGACCGCCACCGCCAACGGAGTCGATACCTCGCCTGTCATTCGGGGCACCTGGATTCTGGAGAACGTTCTCGGCACTCCGCCCCTGCCTCCCCCGCCCGATATTGAACCTCTCCCCACCGACACCCGGGGCGCCGTCACCATCCGCGAACGTCTTAAACTTCATCGTAAAAACGAATCCTGCGCTTCCTGCCACGCCAAGATCGATCCCATGGGATTTGCCTTCGAAAACTTCGACGTCGTCGGCCGCTGGCGTGACCG
The DNA here is from genome assembly GCA_965657795.1 of Akkermansiaceae bacterium. Taxonomy (GTDB): domain Bacteria; phylum Verrucomicrobiota; class Verrucomicrobiia; order Verrucomicrobiales; family Akkermansiaceae; genus SW10. The sequence continues at coordinate 2,607 of CBFHQJ010000062.1, read as the reverse complement.
TTATCGTGGTGTCAATGAACCCATCGACACCAAAGCGACCACCACAACCGGCCGAGAGATTCCCGACATCGTCGGGTTCAAGGAAATGCTCCAGGAGCGAGAACCCCAGATCGTGCGCTGCCTCACCGAAAAAATGCTCACCTATGCCACCGGCCGAAGACTGGAAGCCACCGACCGCGGAGAAATCAACCGCATCATCGGCGACCTCGGCAAGAAGCAAAACCGCCTCCGCGACCTCGTTCACCTCGTCGTCAAAAGCGATCTCTTTTTGAACAAATGAATTTTGCCAAAGATGAGAAACAAGTTAAGTCTGGTTTTTTAAAATGTTCGGGCCTAACGGGACTCCCTATCTGGCCTTGATTAGCACTATATTTTTCTTGGCTGGCACATACTTCTTAATCTGTCGGCCTGGAGTTTTTGCACAAAATAATGCCGGGGGAGGCGCCTATGGAACCTCTACAGGAACAACCCTGGCAAGCAGCGAGTGCGGTGACGGCGGAAGCCTTACCGTGATGGTCGGAATCACTTTTTTGAGTATCGGCCTCTTCTTCTATCTGGTTGGCTATCGAGTCACCAGGGATCGTGAAGAAGAGTCTTCTTCAACACGTCGCCGTTACAGAAAACCTTGGTAAGATTCCATCTCCCGAAGTATCGCGGGTATTGCCTCATCCATCGATTTGTAGCGCGCTACATCGTCCGGCATCGTCCGGAGTTTCTCTGCGGTTGTCTTCCAGACCTCTGCCTCTTGCGCCAAATCCTTCAAGGGTGTCGTTTCAATTCGGATCCCCATGAGCACGCCATCAGGAAGCCCCGTGAACAGCTGATGCTCGATTCGCAAGTGAACCTCGTTTAAGGTCAGCGTCTCATCGAGTCGTGGGCGATTCAGATCAGGATGATAATCAAGATCGTTGCTCCGCGTGAAACTCCAGTTCTCCCGACAATATGATTTTCCCGGCTCAAGCTTCTCGAGGAAGCGCCTGATCATTTCCCCGATCTGCGGGTTCAACCTGGGAACGATTCCATGCACCTCATCTAGGGTCTTTCCAATGGCATGACGAAGATCCCAAGACGAAGGAAAGCACACCGCTCCTGCCGCAACCGTTCCTGTTGCCCCGTCCATAAACAACAGATCGGCCTCCCATTGTTTCGATAAATTGAGAAGGTTTCGTACTTGGACATCTTCCACTTGCTCCAGATCAAGAGCTAGGTTCCACGCTTGATCGACTAAGCTCTCACCCTCCGGAGTAGTCGCAAGATAACGCGTGGCATTTTTTTCCAACTGTCGCCGACGCTCTGGAACAAGCCCTTCTGCCTGCCTGGCGAAGAAAGATGCTGCATCTCCCTTCCGCATCCGAAAGGCCCACTCAAACCCTCCCGGCGCGAAGAGACGCTTCCAAAACGGATGCTCAGTCATAATCAAGTTGAAGGCAAGATGGAGATCATGGCGCCGTCTGCGCCCGGAGAAAGTCGGATGTCCCACCGGTTAAGCTAACCCGGAAGGTGGCGGTTCCACTTTCGTCGGTAGTGACCACACTATCATTGACTCCACCAATTGTCCCCGGATCAAGACCCGGGTTTCCTTGGTTGAGATTCTCGATGAGAATACCGGGCTCAAAATTCAGGGAGGAATCAGAGCGCAACTCATAGCTCCTTTCCGGACGTCCCGTCAAAACAACTTCCCACTCATCGGCTTCAACCCGGGTCAGACTGGAAATTGATAAACCGTTGACGGCATTTCCGTTTGCAAAATCAAGGTCGAGGTGAAAGACAAAATCCCTTCCCGAGCCGGCATCAATTTCCGCCGGATCACCATCGGCCTTGCGGTAGTATGTTCCGCCTTCAACATCGTCTGTCCGATTGTATCTCAAATAGGGAATACCATTTCGCCAACCGCCTCCCGTGATGTGCTCAATATCGATTCCATAAACCGAATCCGGGTCAAGAAGCACAGGAGTATCAAGAGTCCATGTCATCCAATTCCCTGCTTCCCAAGCTCCGGTTTGAATATGATCTGTTTCCAGAGCAATCGTGGTTGTCACCCCGTTTTCATCAATTGATATCACCCTCACACTGTAATTTCTCCCGGTTGGAACAGGATCAATCGAACTGGTGGTATTCGTTTGAATCGCAAAGGATTTCAACAAGTAGCCGCCTTGATTTTCCCCGGTGGTGAAAGACTGTCCCGGATTGGAGGCATCGCTGTAAACCTTTTCAGTGACCGTATCTGTCCAAGCCAGATTCGCGATGTCTCCACCATCTACGACCGGGGCGGACCCGCTGAAGGTAACCTCTCCGGCATTGAGAGTAACAGCTGCGACAAGAGGCAGGAAGATAGTAAAAAAGATGGTTTTCATGATCGTTTGGGGAGTGAATCAGAGGTGACCCTGATAGATGCCAAAGCTCAGGAGAAGACGGAATTGCCGTCTTTCCTCGATAAGGCTGGCTTAATCGACGAAAAATCTTGCTCTACTCAGTCGTGAAACAGCTGGCTGGCAAGCCTTCGCCATTCACAAGATTAGCGCCCAGAGGGTTCGCCGCCCAGGCGTAACGAGCCTTCGCGGGATTCTTGATGGCATCGTTCCAGAGAACAATCTTGCCACCCTCAAC
>CBFHQJ010000061.1:0-29014 GCA_965657795.1 Akkermansiaceae bacterium | reverse complement strand
CCTTGGTGGCGGCACCATCCGATCCGACCGGGGCGACATCGCCTTGCGCGCCAGCGATCAAGCTTATCGCAAAACCGACTTCGAAGACATCCCGGTGAGAACCTCACCCGATGGCACCCGCATTTTTGTGCGTGATGTGGCCACCGTTCGTGATGCTTTCGTTGATCAAAAATTTCTCAACCGCTTTCGCGGCAAGCCTACCGTCAGCCTGAACATCACCACCGAAGGAGACGAAGACATCATTGATGCCGTCGCCGAAGCCCGCGATGTCCTCAAAAACTACTCCGATCTCCCCCCCGGCGTCGAACTGGCGAGTTGGCTTGATGGTTCCACCAATATCCGGGACCGACTCGCTCTACTCGGAAAAAACGGGGCGATTGGCGTCCTCCTTGTTCTCGGAATCTTGATGCTCTTTCTCAACCTGCGCCTTGCATTCTGGGTCGCCATCGGCATCCCGGTTTCTCTTGCCGGCGCCGTCACTCTCTTCCCCATTCCCGGCCTTGATTTGTCAGTCAATGTGATCTCTGCCTTTGGCTTTCTTGTGGTCCTCGGCATCGTGGTCGATGACGCCATTGTAATCGGCGAATCGATCTACTCCGAAAAGGAAAAAGAGGTCATTGAAAACGGCGATAAGAAGAAGCACCTCCGTGCCACTGTCCAAGGCGTTAGCCGCGTTGTCACCCCTGCCACCTTTGGCGTGATCACCACGATCGCCGCTTTTCTTCCTCTCACACAAGTCAGCGGGCGACTCGGAAATGTCTTCGGTCAAATCGCCACCGCTGTCGTCTTCTGCCTCGCCTTCTCTCTGATCGAATCAAAGCTCATTCTCCCGGCCCACCTCGCTCACATCGACGTCCACAAAACGTCCCGTAATCCCGTCTCAAAAGCATGGACCGCTCTTCAAAAGGCCATCTCCCACGCCTTGGAATGGTTCATTCAGCGGCTCTACGCACCCTTGATCCGCATCCTCCTGCCGTGGCGCTATGCGGTCCTCGCCACCTTCATTGGTATACTAATCCTGACCATCAGTCTCTTTCCTTCCGGCAAACTCCGCTTCGTTTTCTTCCCTAACATTTATCAAGACAACGCCACCGCGAACCTCGAGTTGGAACAAGGCCAATCGGTCGAATATTTGCACGCAACCGCGTCCCGAATTCAGAACGCTACGCAAATCCTTGGCGAACGATACAAAGAGGAATTTGGCCACAATCCTTTTCTCGAAACTCAGATCTCAGCCAGCACCAATACAAAGGCCTCTATCGTAACCGAACTCACCCGCTCAACCGAGCGCGAATTCCTTCCCTCCGATCAAATCGTGCAGGATTGGCGTAAAGAAATCGGCCCCGTTGCCGGAGCAAGGGAACTCTCCTTCCGCGCGAAAGCCGGACCGCCCGGAGGAGACATCTCCATCAATTTGGAGAGTGACAACCTCGAAGCCCTCCAAGCCGCCGCCACTGATCTCAAAGCCATCATGAAAACCTATCCCGGTGTCTTTGAAGTCAGTGATTCCTTTGACTCCGGAAAACCTGAGATTCAATATCGCATCACCCCCGCCGGACAAGCCGCCAACCTCACCAAGCGCGACCTCGCCACCAACGTGCGTGATGCCTTCTTCGGTCGCGAAGCCCAACGGGTCCAGCGTGGACGGGAGGAAGTCAAAGTGATGGTCCGGTATCCACTCGAGAAGCGTGGCTCGCTCGAAACTCTCCGCGACATGCGCGTCCGCAAGACCGACGGCACCACCGTTCCCTTCTCCGTTGTCGCCACCACCGAATACTCGGACTCACTCGCTTCCATCGAGCGTTACGACAACAAGCGCGTCGTGTCAGTCGAAGCTTCGGTCGACAAAGGTCGCACCTCTTCCGATGAGGTCCTCACCCGTCTTGACGAAGAATTTTTCGCCACCATGCCTGAGAAATATCCCGAAATCTCAATCAGCCAAGGCGGCGAAGCCGAACAACGCGCCAAGTCGCTTAAGTCACTTGGCATTGGCTTTGGGCTCTCCATCATCTTTATTTACATCCTCATCGCCATCCCTTTGCGGAGCTACATTAAGCCTCTGATCATCATGTCCGTGATCCCCTTCGGAATTATCGGAGCCCTTCTCGGCCACTTCGTCATGGGCATTCCGATCTCCATCCTTTCCGTCTTCGGAATCCTCGCCCTCTCCGGCGTGGTCGTAAACGACTCCCTTGTCCTTGTCTGTCATATCGATGACCTTTGGTCGAAAGGGACCTCCTACTACGACATTCTCGCTCAAGCCGGCATCAACCGATTCCGCGCCATTCTCCTCACCTCCCTCACTACCTTCTTTGGCCTTGGCCCCCTCCTCCTCGAAACCGAAGTTCAAGCCCAATTCCTCAAACCAATGGCTGCCTCGCTTGCCTTCGGGATCCTGTTCGCCACTGTCATCACGCTCGTTCTTCTTCCATCACTCATGATGATTCTCCGTGACCTCCGAAACATCGCCCGCTGGCACCTTGGAAGACCGCCAATCACAGATTAGAGGCGCGAGGCCTCAAACTCCTCCTCAAAAGGCCGTTCCTCTACCTCAAAAAAGGGCGCCAATCTGAACGGCGATTTGAATTCAGGAATCGAAGTCTTCACGTTATCGATTTTAGCAATCAAGGAAGCCAACGGATGAAGAAGTTTTGCTCGGTTGGCAACTTGAAGGGCATCAATTTAATCGCCCTTATCCGGAGAAAGCAGACTTATTCGTTTTCTCGAGATTCCAAGAGCGTTGAGTTGGGCATTGAGCAGAAAGCGCCCGACACGGCCGTTTCCATCGATGAACGGATGAATCCGCTCAAAACGAAGATGCCAGAAGGCAATTGCCAGATATCTCAGACCCGGCACGAGATAGCCCTCAATCAATTCGCGAAACTGCACACGCAGCAATTCCAGCTCGCGAAAAATTGGCTGAGCAGCGGCGCCTGGATACCCAGCGACGACGACTTGAGGATCAACAGGCCTCCGAAATCCCCCCGCCCAAGGGTGCACTCCTTCAAAAAGAAATTGATGAAGGTCCTGAATATAAAAATCGGTTGGGTTTTCGAGCGGGTATTGCGTCACGGTCTCCTCGACGACAAAGGCGTTCCCAGCCAAAATCTCATGGTAATCGTCACGCGTGACGATATCTGCTTCCAGTCCCAGCTTCTGGATCCGGATCCAATCATGATCGCTGCGACTCTCATTCATCCCTGAACTGAAGACAAATTGAGTGTATTTAGAGAACATGTCGTGTGTTGAAGAGAAGGAAGCAGCGGTGAGATTTCTTATCTCAGAGCTCCGCGGTGAAGGTGTCAAAATCACCGAGAAGACCGCTCGCGACGTTGCCGAAAGGCACTTTGCCAAATCTCTTAACAAACGCTCCCGGATACCACGCGATTTTCAGGCCATGAAGGCCGAACTCGCAGAGACCGGAACCTAACGGATCATCCAACCACAGGCGAGATTCGCTAATTTAGGAGTTCACCTGCCCCCTTCGCTTCCACAGGATCTTCGGCATGATCGCTCGTCGAATCTTGCTCTATCTCGCTGCAACCCTCGGCTGTCTCCACGCTGCCCCGAAGCCCAACATCATCTTTATCCTCACCGATGATTTGGGCTACGGCGACTACGGTGTCTTTTTCCAAAATTTGAGGAAAGACAAGAGTGATTCTACCGAGCCTTGGCATATCACTCCGCGTCTCGATCAAATGGCCGCTGAAGGTCTGCAACTTCGTCACTACTATTGCCCGGCTCCCGTGTGTGCTCCGTCACGAGGCTCCCTTCTGCATGGAGTGCATCAAGGACACGCAAACATTCGCGACAACCAGTTTGACCAGGCCCTCGGCGATAATCACACCCTTGCCACCGTCTTGCGCGCGGCAGGATACTCCACCGCCGCCATTGGAAAATGGGGTCTTCAGGGAAACTCGGGGCCGAAAAAGAAAAAGGGTAAGCAAGGCAAAGGAGACCCAAAGGTTTGGCCAGCCTACCCGACCAAACGCGGATTTGATTTCTTCCACGGGTACGTCCGCCATCGCGATGGTCACCGTCACTACCCCAAGGAAGACCACAAAGAGCTTTGGGAAAATGATCAGGAAATCTCTGCCGATTTCGACAAATGCTTCACTACGGATCTCTTCACCGCCCGTGCCAAGAAGTGGATTACAGATCAAAAACAATCAGCTCCTGAAAAACCCTTTTTTCTTTATCTCGCCTACGACACCCCGCACGCCATTCTGCAACTTCCGCCCAGCCCCTTTCCAAAAAACGGGCTGAAATGGCTTGGTCAGAAAGGTAAGATGATCAACTCCGCTGTTGGCCAAAAAGACAGCTACATGCACCCGGACTACAAGGCTGCCACCTGGGATCACGATGGAGATTCCGCTACTCCGGAAAAGAACTGGCCCAACGTTTACCAACGTTACGCCACAAACGTACGCCGAATCGACGACTGTGTTGGCGACCTACTCAAACACCTCAAGACACTGAATATCGACGAAAAAACCCTTGTTGTTTTCACCACCGATAACGGCCCCAGTAAAGAGTCCTATCTCCCTGAAGGCTACCGCCCCGACTTCTTCAATTCGTTTGGTCCATTCGATGGCATCAAACGAGATGTTTGGGAAGGCGGCGTTCGGGCCGGAGCCCTTGTTCGGTGGCCGGGCGGCACACCAAGAGGCAGTATCAGCGACTCACCCTGCCAAGCTCATGACTGGTTGGTCACTTTTGCCGAACTCGCCGGAGTTGGAGCGCCGGCCCGTTCCGACGGAACCTCACTCGTCCCAACCCTCACCGGCAAACTTGGTCAAAAACCTTCTCAGGTTTATGTCGAATATAAAGTCGGCGGAAAAACTCCCGAGTATTCGGAGTTTGAAAAGAGTCGCCAAAAATCTGCCCGAAATCAAATGCAGATGATTCGCTTCGGTGACCACGTCGGCGTTCGCTACAATGTCAAAAAACATGCCGAGCCTTTCGAAATTTATAACGTCTCAAAAGATCCCAAACAGACCACAAACCTCGCTGCTCAAATGCCCAATCTTCAGAAAAAGATGCATCAGGAAGTTCTCCGGTTGAGAAGACCTGATCCCAAAGCACCGCGACCCTACGATTATCAATTCGTCCCCGCCCTCTCATCGCTTGATTCCAAGCCTGGTGTCACCTGGGCGACTTATCGTAGTATGGCTCCGTGGCTCACCACAGGCGATAAACTTCCAACCATTAACACCGGCATTTCCAAAACCTTTGCCGAAATCCCGGGTGCTCCCGGAGAATCGATTCTCATTTCCGGATACCTCGAAGTTCCAAGCGATGACACTTACACCTTCCACCTCGCTACCGATGGGCAGGCTCTTCTTCGCATTCACAACGCCACCGTCATCGATGCCGGCTTCACAAGTCCGAAAAAGCCCGTTTTAGGCGCTATCAAACTCAAAGCTGGCAAACACCCCTTCCGCCTCTACCGGAAGGACTCAGGCAAAAATTTCAGCCTCAAAAGGGAAAACCACCCGAAAGAAGTCCTGTCTGATTTCCCCGCTACGATGCTCTCCCATTAGTAATTCATTCGACTCGTGGACGGAGAGTGATCATTGACCGAAAGGCATCCTCACGAATCCAGCGAATCGTTTCCTCATTTTTGGTAGGGAAAAAATTATCCTGCACACCGACCAGCTTCACACCGTCAATCTCGCAATAGCCAACTGCTGCGACCTCGTGCCCCCATGAAAGCACGGGCTTGTGCGGCACGCGGACCACGCACGAGAGCAGAACCGGCCTCGACTCATCGATTTCCTTTTTAAAAGGAGGGAACGAAAATCGACCAATCTCCATCTCCATCGGCACTTGGTATTTCGCAGCATCCGCCCTTAGCACTTTCAATAAGTCACCCGGGAAAGCCCCGGCCAAGGTCATACCATTTTCAGTGAAACCATCCTGATCAGGAAAGAGCGACATTTTCAATCGCCCCCGCAAACGGAGAGCGAGATCCTTGCGCGTCTTGCTGTCGCCACCGCGCCATTGCGGATACTTTGTCTTTGCCCAATAAGAGACCACACTGGCCGCTGCCGTGGGGACACAACCCGACGCCATCAGCGCCTCCTCTTTTCCCGCCACGACGAACTGCTGTAGAAAAGGAATTCCCGACATCGCCTTAGCTGAATCACTATTAACCACCAATTTATCATCGAACGAAAACTCCACGAGCTTTCCGGCTCCCGTGCTATCCCATATGACGTGGCCGTTCGCACCAGTGGGACTTTCTACCTCCGCTACCCAAACCGGAGACAGATTGAGCGGCTGCTCCAGATCAGGCTTTTCCGAAACCAAGCGAACCTTCTTCAAGGAGGCTTTCTTCCAAGAAACAGCCCACGGTTGCGAAACGATTTCCTTCAGAATCGCCGGACCACGTCGCCCCAAATCGGGCTCAGCTTTCGCGGAGAGTAAACCCACCGCAAGGATGGCAAAAATTACAATTGTCTTCATTAATCAGCCCAGTTTTTGAAGCGTTCTCTCAATCAACTTCTTTGTCCCTAAAATTCCCGCGACTGGATCAGTTCCACCTTCAAATTCAATGCCGATGAATCCCTTGAAGCCACCATCCTTCACGACCTTCAACATTCGTTCAAAATCAGTATCAGCAGCTTCCCCATCCGGATTAATCTTGTGAACTTTGGCGCAAATCGCCCTGGCCCAAGGAAGCATATCCTTGACTCCCTGATACTTGTCGTAGCCTCTAAAATTACCGAAATCCGGCAGAGTTCCGCAGTTGTCACGCTTGACCTGCTCCATCACCTCTTTCACCCAATCGCCTTTGCTCGACCAATTTCCGTGATTCTCGACAATGGCATCCATTTTCATCGGCTTCAGCAAATCACACAGTTGGTTCAATCCATCGACAGCCTGCTTTTTGACCTCCTCTCGATCACCCTTCGAGCGGCAGTCCACTCGAATCGAATGGCAGCCCAATTCCGCGGCAAACTCTCCCCATCGAGCCAACTCGGCGGCAGCCTCTTTCCGCTTCTTTGGATCTGCCGCATCCAAAGCAGCATTGGAACGACAGAGCATCAGCTGGTTGTGCACTCCGAGATCAACGCATCGCTTCTTCAACTCCCCGAGAAAGGCCTTTGAAGCGACTTTGTCCTCAAAGAACCCATTGTAGTATTCCAGTGCCTTAATCTTCGTCTTTTCAACCGCGAACTTTGGATAATTGAGAGGATCCAATTTCTTGGCACGAAACATCCCGTTGAAGGAATATTGCTGTAAAGAAATCTGAAGCCAATTGGTCTTTTTATCCTCTTTACCCAAAAGGGTGCCGGCAAAAGTCGCAGGAATAGCGGTGGTGAGAAACGAGCGTCGGGAAGTCGAAGAGTTCATGATGGTAGTTGGGAGATTCCAGCCCACACCCTAGGAACTCTGAATCATTGCGCCAAGGCCCTTTTCACCATACCTGGGATACGACACTTTATCCTTCAACATCGTCCTCACCGGGCCACACAATGGCGGCATGCCAATCGCCTTTCCCAACTACAAAGTCACCCAGCCCGACCTCGCCGCGACCACCGAACGATATTCAAGCTTTCATTCCCGTCTTGCCGCTGCGAACTCTGCTGATGATTGTCTAACCGTAGTTGCAGATTGGGATGACTTGCTCTGTCAGGTTAAGGAATGGAGCTCACTAACCTACATTCGATTTCAACAAGATACCCGGAATGAAGATTACAAGGCAGCGATAGATGAACTCGATGCCATTTCGCCGAAGTACGAGGACCTCGAAACTAAGTTCAAAAAAGCTCTTCTCGACTCCCCCTTTCGTTCCGAACTCGAAGCTTTCTTGACTCCCATGCTTTTCGAAAAATGGGAGTGTAATACGAAGAGTTTTGCGCCAGCGATTGAGGAGGATCTCGCATCGGAGGCAAAGCTCCAATCCGCACACACAGCTTTGACTGCGGGAGCGGAAATCGAATTTCAGGGTAAGTCATTCACGATCTCCGAGCTGGATCAATTCGGCGACGCCGCAGACCGGGAGGCCCGTGAGGGAGCGTGCCGAGCAAACTCACAGTGGTTCTTCGAAAACTCACCTGAGCTGGATCGAATTTATGACGAACAAGTAAAGCTCCGTCATGCCATGGCCCGCAAACTGGGCTATCAAAATTTTACCGGACTCGGTTACCAGCGCATGACACGAATCGGATACGGTCCCGAGGAAGTGGAGACCTTTCGGGCTGAGATTCTCGATAAGGTCGTCCCCCTGGCTATGGAGATTGCGACAAAGCAACGCGCTTCTCTCAAGGTCGACAAGCTCATGTTCTGGGACCACGGCGCACATTCCGCCAATGGTAATCCAAAACCACTTGGCGCTCATGACTGGATGGTCGATCGAGCCACCGAGATGTTTGGTGAAATGGGTCATGGGCTTGATTCCTTTTTCGAGGAGATGAAAAACCGCGACGCAATGGATCTAAAGTCGCGCAAGGGAAAAGCCGGCGGAGGATTCTGCGACTTCCTACATCAATATGAGTTCCCATTCATCTTCTCAAATTTCAATGGCACTCGCGGGGATGTCGACGTCTTCACCCACGAGGTTGGCCACGCCTTCCAAAGCTATAGTAGTCGGAACCAGCCCATGAGCGATATTGTCTGGCCGACCACCGAAGCTTGTGAAATTCACTCGATGGCCCTCGAATTCCTCACATGGCCGCACATGGAGAAGTTCTATGGGGAGAATGCGGCCCAAGAACTACGTCGTATTCATCTGAGCGCTTACCTTCAATTTCTGTGCTACGGAGTTTCAATCGACCATTTCCAGCATCTTGTCTATTCCAAACCGGATGCTACTCCGGAAGAGCGAAATGCAATGTGGCAGGAAATTGAACAGACTTACCTTCCATGGTGGGACTACGCCGACCTGCCTGCCGAAAGAAGCGGTCGCCTTTGGCAGCAGAAGCCTCATATCTATCAAAGTCCATTTTACTACATCGACTACTGCCTCGCGCTCACCGGAGCACTTCAGTTTTGGTCGAAGTCTCGCACCGACCCCGATGGCACTTTAAAAATCTACACCGAACTTTGCAGACTCGGTGGTAGCAAAACCTACGCCGGACTGCTGGAGTCAGCCGGACTACGTTCACCTTTCGAAGCAGGTTGCCTTGATGACGTCATTCGAGATGCCCAGAGCTACCTAGATTCGACAATAGAAGGTTAAAGGATGATTTACCGCTGGTTCGAAACACGAAAGGAGGAAGGCCCGATCAGGCCTTCCTCTCTTCTCGAAACAGATGCGATGCGCGGAATTACCTTTGGAGAAATCTGAGACGCATGAAGACCTTGGTCGCATCAGGAATTGCACTTTGATAGATCACTTCAGAAATCCCGTCAGCAATCGGCTCTTCCCCGACAAGTGAGATCGTCTCATCACTAACCCAGTCTTCCATATTCGTGGAAATCTCCACGACGAAATTCACATCGCCAGCCTCGGTATTTTTTTGATACGTGATGCGAATATCACCACCGCCATCGACACGACTCCGAATGGCGCCCGGACCGGACGAACTATCCGAATCTGAAGTGCCCATGGCATATTCTGCAAATGCCGTGAGTCCGTCCTTATCAAGATCAGCATTGGGATCGCCGACGAACATAGTCCTGTTCTCACCAATTCCCGGAGTGCCACCAAAGACGCCGGTCGACCAATTTTCCGGGAGATTGTGATCAGGTGCGCTGTCCGGTGAATTGAGCACGAGACTGAATCCATCTCCATCAGCAGCTTTCGGCCATGGTGACCTGTCGTCGTAAGTGAACTCCCTGATTGTGCCGCCATCGACGCCAAGAATCTGGATACGTTCCCCACTGTTTGTCAGGTTCGTCCCATCCTGAAATTCTCCAATCACGAAACTATCAAGCTCCGAGCCATAGCGCAGTCTAAAGGCAGCAGCGTCACTAACGACGACGACCCGTGACCCGGCTTCAAGTTGGTATCCGGCTGGAAATGAGAAACTAGCGCCCGCGCCGAAGGCCACCCCGGACATATCGATTGCAGCGTCACTGATGTTGAAGAATTCGATAAACTCAAACGAATCCTGATCGTCATATCCGGCTGCGATCTCCAATTCCGAGGGCTCCTTGGGGTGATACATGATTTCCGAGATCATCAGGCTGGAGGCACTGGCTGGAATCGTGCCCACTGCGTAAGAAACCGTTGTTGGAGCACTCCAGAAACTGCCCTCGCGAACGCGCGCTGTAATCACCTGGCTTTCATTAAGAACCAGAGGGTTGGCAGCGACGGTCTGGTTAATATCCAGTCCGGCACGGACCAAAAAATCCGAGCCATTGGCCGTCGAGTTCATAGCATGAATTGCCAACACATTGGTCCCATTACGGAAGGTATCGGTGAAGGCCGAGATATCGATCTGCAATCCGGCAACCACGTTGGTATCCGAAGTTGAACCAGATGACGTGCTGTCCCAAGCCGCCGGATCGGGTGCATTGGCGGAAGCAATTTCGACCCCATTAAGATAGGCAATAAAGCCATCATCTACATTTACATTCAGGGTGGCACCGTTCACAGCACCAGCGTTGTTAAAGTCGAATTCCCAACGGAAATAAGCTCCTCCATTCAAACCTCTGAGTTCGTCGGAAATGTTCGTGGCAACCAGCGGCTCCAAAGTCCCGCCAAGAGATTCCCAGCCCACACCTGCAACGGCTTCGTTCCAAGAGGAGGCATCATAATCAGCTTGCGTCCAAGTAAGACCAAGCGAGCCGTCAGAAGGGATGAAGTAGTCCACTGAAGAGCCTTCCAACGGAATAATGGTCGTATCGATTGCTCCGCCTTCGAACTGGCTGGCCGTCGCTGACACTGCTCCACCGGGAGCTCGCGGATCACTTCCGTCGGTCGTGTAATAAGCCTGCCCATCGGGAAAGTTCATCACCAGATTCGTTCCAACCGGTATACTTCCTCCGGCAACACTGAATTCAGGCTGGGTTGGAAACTGGGCGTCAATCCATTCGGCCCGAGCCGTCAACCAGCCTTTCATGTGGGTGATCTCGCCCGTCCAGCTCGAGTCACCACCAGAATAAATCCCGCCGTTTGGCGCCACAGGCCATCGGGCAAAGTTGCGGTCCTGTGGAGTGGGCTGGGCCGGATTGGGACCCGAATCAACATTAAGCGGATCGGCATACTTGTCGACCGTGGCATTAATGTTGTCGATCGATAAAACGGTCTTCCGAAGACTGAACCAACGGTCAATCCACCTCTGCATGACATCCGGCCGGGAACTCTGGGCGTTTGGAGGCCCGGTGGTATTGGAGGTGTAGCCCATGACTTTCCCGTAGTAAGGATAGCGACTATCGAACCAAGTCCGGCTCGAGTCTCCCGACCCGTTCCACCCACGGTCAGGAAAACGATCACGACCGTCTTCCGACCCCATGTTCCGGTCAAAATCCCAAATGGGGCCACCCTGCAATTTTCCTCCACGCGGCTTGTGCAGAAAGGCACTCAGCCGCCCCCAGTCAACGTTCATTGCAAAGTTGTTGAGCATGATGTGATCAATGAATGAATCAACATCGATGTAGTCGGAGAAGTGTAGGTCGGTCTCTGGATTGATTCCATTCGCCGCGTTCAGGGCATCATCGGTTTCCTCCAGATACTTCGTGAGCCAGGCTGTCTGGGCACGGTTGATGAAGAAATCCTCCGGACGATTGGGATCACTCCCACCACTTGGATACACATAAACGAAGCCCCCCATCCCCGGAGCTGAGAAGGTCGGGCTTCCACGGTCGCGCTTAAAGATATACCCGCCCGAAACCTCGGCATCAAACGGAGCAAGTGCGCCCGGCCCTCCGGGCGCAAAGTTGTTCTCGATAATGGTGGAGTTCAATCGATCGACATTCACCCGGGAATTGGCCCGGTCAATCCGCTCTCCCAAGGTGTAAACTCCAAAGTAATCACTACCTCCGACATTATCCCTGAGATTATTCCAAAGCTCGACATGCTGGGTTCTTGCTGCAAAACGGCCCATCTGACGACTAATGTCGTAAATGAAGGGATTTCGAATCAAGGCGCGGTCAAACTGATAGAACGAACCAAGGATCCAGTCGTTGTCAGCCCCAAATCCAAGTGGCTCGATATCCTTCTCCTCATAGTCATTTTCGGTCCATGCCTCGACCGAAAAATGGTTCTTCGGCCAGCCTGACGAACTCGAGCCACGCTTTCGACTCCCCATGCGGGTGACCAAATCCGGCGGGTTCAGCATTGACGAGCGCATGACACCATTTCCAATGTCTTTGGGTTCAAAGATTGCCATGATCATCGGCAGTCTGTTCGTCGCTCCCGCTGATGGAATGCCCCCGTTGCCGAAATTGTCGATGAGAACGGTCGGAAGATTTGACGTGAATGCCGCAGCGTCACTCTCAAGGCGAAAGTAAGCCCGGGTTTCAATCGGACCGTCCAGGGCACCGGGGAGGTAAGCCCGGGTTCTGAGCAAGGTATTTGCAGAGAAGGTCAGCGGCCCGGTGTATTCAGGGGATGCGTTGCCGAGATCATTGGTTGGGATACTCCCATCCGTGGTGTAGCGGATGACTGCTTCGGGATTGTCTGCCGAAAGAGCGACATTGAGCGATCCGGAAGTGAAGGTCGTGGTCGGAGTGTCTACCGTCACGTAAGCAGGCGCAAGTTTACCGGAACTGTTGGGAGTTCCCGGCGTGGGCTCCTCGAAAAAGGCTTCGACCTCGCCTCCGGCAGTATCTTTGGAGAGAATTGACAACTTGGGTAATAAGAGAAGATCAGAACCATTCGGTGAGGTATTCATGATCTGGAACGCAAGGATATTGGTTCCTGAGACCAGTTTGCCGGTAAAATCCACCTCATAGGTGTCTGCAACGATGGCAAGACTATCATTGTGGGAAGCGGTGGCTCTGGAATCCCAAACGAGCGGGCTCGGGGCATTTTCAGAAAGGATCTCCTGACCATTGAGGTAGCCCACGACTCCGTCTTCCCAATTCAGATCAAGGACCATCCTCTGAACGGCGCTGGGATCGTCGATCGTAATGGGAATCCGGACAAAAACGGAAGCATTCACACCCTTCGCGACCGACGAAAGATTGCCATCCACTCCCAAAAGATCGAAGTATGGGCTTCCCGCGGTATCCCAGCCGTATCCTAGTGCGGCAGTGCTCCACGAAGAATCATCGTAGCCAGGAATCCGCCAGTCCGCAGCCCCGGGATCGCTGGCCGGAACAAAGAATTTCGCGTTGGTTTCCTGATCGACTGGGACCGTAAGAATGGAAGCTCCAACCGTGCCGACGCCATAAGATACATCCTTAAACTGCGGAGGAGGATCGTATGAAGAAACAATGGTGGTGCCATCCGGCTCAACCAAGGCAAGAAACTCGCTTGGCTGGATCGTAAAATTAGTGTGCAGCGTGCCTGCGGGATTAGTCCGATCTTTATTTGAGGCAAAGACGACAAGATAGTCGTTCGGATTCAGAGTGACCGCGGGTATTGTCCACTTGGTAAGATCGTCTGGATCATCCGTCAAATACCAGCCTTCCATCGAAACGGCCGTATCATCGGTATTCTCAATTTCAATCCAATCCGATGAATCTCCGTCCTCATCGACCAGGGAACGGGTATTGAGAGCGACAAATTCGGAAATCCGGGGAACCGCCTGAAGAGGTAACACACCGGCAATCGCAAGGAGCAGCACACTTTTCACGCTCATAAAAACTAAGCTCTTCATCCCAATAACTAGACAATTTTTGCACAGAACTGCAAACGTCCTTTTACATCTGGATGAAAAAACCCGTGTTCAAGGGCCCGGGCCGCGCCACTAAGCAGCATTATTGGGTGGAAATGAGTGTCTCGAGTGCAAATTCAAACGTCTTTAAGCGCTATCGCGGAATACCAGATGCTCGTTTCGGTCATGTAAAATCCCGACGAGATACTGCGCAGGCAGGAGAACGACCCAATTGCTGTCCTGATCACGCGCAACGACACATCCTGAGGGAAGAGTCACTTCGGGTGGATCACGATCGCTTCGTGATTTATCAGGCTCCTTTTCCTCAAACCACTGCACGCAATTCCAGCGGGGATGCTCAAGGCGGGTCTCAACCGAATACTCGCTTTCAAGACGAGCTTGCAGAACTTCGAATTGCAAAGGACCAACCGCCCCCAAAAGCGGAACGGCCTGGGCACTCCCGTGGACGTGGTAGGCCTGCGCGACCCCTTCCTTCATCAATTGCTCCATTCCGGAACGGTAGCGTTTGATGTTGGCGGTGTCCTTGTTGAGAATATAGGTGAAGCACTCCGGAGTGAAGCGAGGCATCTCGTTGAAACTCACCCTGGGGTCACTCGTAAGCGTATCACCAATCAGGAAGTTGTAGTTCCCTACCAGAGCCAAAATATCTCCGGCGTAAGCAGTATCGAGCGTCTCGCGGTCCTGCCCAAACAATTTCTGCGCATTCGCCAGTCGGACCTTCTTGCCGGTTCGCTGATCGATGACCTGCATGTCCCGCTCAAAGACTCCTGAAACAATCCTCACAAAAACGGCACGATCGCGGTGTCTGGGATTCATGTTGGCCTGAATCTTGAAGACAAATCCCGAAAAACTCTCAGCTTCCGGATCGATCACTTCATCTGCCGTCACATTGATGCGACCCGCTGGCGGCGGAGCCATTTCCAAGAAGCTCTCGAGCATATTCTGAACCCCGAAGTTGTTCATTGCGCTTCCGAAATAGATCGGCATTTGCAGACCGGCCAAAACCTTCTCCACATCTAGGGCTTCAGTGAGGCCATCGAGCAATTCAACTTCGGAAGTCACAGCCTCATAAAGTTCATCGCTCAAAGCTTCCCGCACTTTATCGTCCGCAATTCCAGCCACTTCCAACGGGGCTTTAAAAGCACCATGCGAGGTTCTCTCAAAGAGGTTCACTTCATCTTTTCGTCGGTCATAAACCCCTCGGAAACGCGGCCCGTCACCGAGCGGCCAATTCACCGGCGCAGGTGCCAACTTGAGAACCGTTTCGAGCTCGTCGATCAATTCAAGCGGGGGCCTGGATGGACGATCCATCTTGTTGATAAAAACAAAAATCGGAACGCCACGACGCCGACAGACCTCAAAAAGCTTCAAGGTCTGCGCCTCGATTCCTTTTCCAGCATCGATCACCATAACAGCAGCATCAACTGCCGAAAGAACCCGATAAGTATCCTCCGAAAAATCGTGGTGACCCGGAGTATCAAGTAGGTTGACGCAGCGATCTTGATATTCGAATTGCAGCACCGTCGAAGAGACCGAAATCCCCCGTTCTTTCTCCATCGACATCCAATCACTCGAGGTCGATTGCTGCTCTTTCTTCGAAGTCACGCTTCCGGCCAACCCAATCGCACCGCCATAAAGAAGCAACTTCTCGGTAAGCGTCGTCTTACCCGCATCCGGGTGAGAGATGATGGCAAAGGTTCGGCGACGGGAAATCTCGCGAGCGGCAGCGGCAGGTACCGTGGGCATGGAAGTGGGAGTGGTCAAAAAGTTGGGAGCTGGGAATTTTCACCTCAGGAGAAGCGAACTTCCACCTTGTCTGGCTACGCGGTGGTTGAATCAGCTGCCGCCGTCTTTGTCAACGAGTCCCGAATCCAGAAAAAGACTGATTCGGCCGAAGTCACCAGCCCTGCCCGGTCACCAATCGCGACAGGCTGTTCACCTTCCGTAACATCGTCGCGACCGTGCGATCCCTTAACCAAACTGGCATCGAGCGGAATGACATCCATGAGCCCGCGGAAACCGAGCTTCTTCTTGGCGAGAAAACCCACGATCTTCACCAGCGGAAACTTGATCTCCGGGTCCACAAATAATTCCACCGGGTCGTATCCGGGTTTCCGGTGAATATCGATACACCGCGCATAATCCGGCGCCTTGGCATCCTCTTCCCAGAAGTAATAAGTGAACCAAGCATCCTTTTCCGAAACAGCCACGAAGTCTCCCCCTCGATCCGCTCCGATTCCTTCACCCCATAACTCGCACCCCTCGCGAATTTCCTCGACCCCATCAGCGGCCAAAACAACCTCCCTCACCTCCCCGGCGATCGCGGTATCGTTCACATAAACGTGCGCCGCCTGGTGATCGGCCACCGCGAAAGCCTTGCAACCCCCGCAATCCAGCGTTTCCAACCCCAACTCGTCCTTCACCCGAATCCATCCCTTTTCGCGGAAGATTCGATTGAGATGAATTGGCTTGGACACTTTGGAAATCCCATACTCGGAAAGCACCAACACCTCCACATCCCGCCCTTCTAAAAAGTCGATCAAATCACAAGTCACCTCGTCGATGGCTTCATACTCTGCAGCCATTTCGGGAGCTCCGGGACCAAACTTCTGCAGACCGTAGTCGAGATGGGGCAGATAAACCAGATTGAGGCTTGGGCTCTTTTTCTCCTCAATCCAGCGGGCGCTCCTGGCAATCCAATCCGAAGAGCCAATCCCTGCCTTCGGCCCCCAAAATGCGGGAAAAGGAAAGTCCCCGAGGTCCGCCTTAATCTCCTCACGCATTTCCATCGGCTGGGTGTGAATGTCAAAAAACTTTCGCCCATCGGCCGGATAAAGCGGCCGCGGGGTCGCTGCAAAATCCGCCGAAGAATACATATTATACCACCAAAACATTTTGGCACACTTGCCCCCTGCCGCTTCCCAAACCTTCTCGCCTTTCACGAGATGATTGGACTGTTTCCAAAACTTCACCTCAGCATCCTCGCGATCATACCAACCGTTCCCAACGATCCCGTGTTCCCCAACCGGCCTGCCCGTGAGGTAAGAGCTCTGGGCCGTACAAGTCACCGCTGGAAAGGCCGGCTTGAAACTCTTCACCTCCCGCGCTTCGCTCCACTTTTTCAAGCGAGGCATCTCATCCAAAACCGAACGTGTCAAACCAACGACATTTAACACCGCAACTCGTATTCCCATACCTCGAAAATCCCCCCATCGCCCCCGAAAAACAACTGTCAAACGTCACAGGCTGTCACTTTCTTAATATTGGTTCAAGGAGGGGCTGTCTCCAGACAGCCCGGCTTCTCTCTGACGCTCTGGAGAGCAACACTTCGTTCAAAACATCGTAATTTCTGTCGCTCTCCAATCGTATTCCCAGTCGCTTTCGAGGCTCATGCCAAAACTTCCCATCCTCTTTTTCATCATTTACGCCTTGGTGATCGGTATTTTGATCATCTCAATATTGAAAGAAGATGTAACTGAACCAAGACAGCCTAACGCCGAAGCAGGCGAGATTGTCACGACCTATCGCAACATCCCCATCTACTCTAACGGCTCCGACTACACCAAAAGTCACGGGAAACACTATGCGGACCAAGGTTACTATTACGGTCAGAAATGGCAGTGCGTCGAATTTGTCAAACGCTTCTATCACGACGCCTTCAACCATCAAATGCCCAGTGTTTGGGGACATGCCAAGGACTTCTACAAATTCGATATCCCACACGGATCACTCAATTCAGAACGAGGGATGTTGCAGTTTGAGAACGGAGGCAACATGAAGCCTCGTCCCGATGATCTTCTCGTTTTCAATTCCTCCGCCTTTGGACATGTCGCCGTCATTTCAGCCGTCCGCGATGGTGAAATCGAAGTCGTGCAACAAAACATCGCCGGAAGCCCCCGACAGATCCATCCGCTCATTTATAAAGACGGACGCTATTTAATCGGCTCGCTGCGCAAACCTATCGGTTGGCTTCGACTGCAAACTCCATGAAATTTCCCGCTAAGAAGAGGCCGGTGACATGGCACGACGCTTGAGTTCTTCGGCGCACTCTTCCCAGATTGCTTCGTCGATCTCGTGCACGTCCACACCCACTCCGGTTTCTTTCAAGAGCAGGACGGTGAGTTCACCTCCAAGATGTTCACGAAATTCCTCCAACCCATTGAAAACGCGACGCCGCCCTTTGGAATCCCTCAGCTCCAGAGCTTCGTGCCAAACCGGCAATTCCAGACCTTCGATCACCTTCAAAACCCTCTCGGCATCCTTGGCATCGAGTAATGCAACTTTCGCCGCGTAAACGGTATCAAGAGCTACGCCCACTGAAACCGCCTCGCCGTGGCTCAATTCAAAGTCCGTCAATTGCTCGAGCTTGTGGGCTGCCCAATGTCCGTAGTCGAGTGGACGGCTGCTTCCCAACTCAAAAGGATCACCACCTTGCGCGATGTGCTTGGCATGATGAACCGCCGAACGTTCCACCGCTTCTTCAAGAGTCGCTTCATCCAGAGACCGCAAGCCTTCCACGTTTTTCTCCATCCAAGCAAAAAATTCCCCATCCCGCACCAAGGCCACTTTAACAGCTTCGATGAGCCCGGCCCGACGGGTCAACTCCGGCTGGGTGTGCAGAAACTGGAAATCATTCACCACGGCATAAGGCACGGCGAAGGAACCCACGAAATTCTTTTTTCCGAAGGCATTGATCCCGTTTTTCACTCCCACTCCGCTGTCGTCTTGCGAAAGAGTCGTCGTTGGAAATCTCACCAAGCGGACCCCGCGGTGGCCCGTTGCGGCAGCAAATCCGATAACATCTAAAAATGCTCCACCGCCGATCACGACGACATAAGAGTGCCGGTCGATGTGATGTCGCTCAATCGCCGCCATGGCATCCTGATAAACCTGATCGTCCCGCTTGGCTTCCTCACCTCCGGCCAGCCATTCCACTCCGGTCAGCCGCAAACCACTCAGGTCTGAAAAATAATCCTGAATCTCCCCTTCCAGCTGCGGAAAAAACTCGCGGAGACCTTTTTCCACAAAAACCAGCACCTTGCTCCGACCCCGGGTCTCCAAAAGATCAGCGACCAAGCGATTCCCCGGAGCGAATGCCCCCCGGGTAAACCTGATTCGATGCTGAAAGCTCACCGTGATGTTAAAATCCTCTCCGCTCATCTAAGTTTCCTTATTTAACGCTTCATACGTGGCTTGGCCACCGATTCTTTGCCGTGTATCGTGAAAACATGCCCGAGATCACCTCCCACCACGAAGGCCGGTTCCTTTCGCTCCGAGAAATCAACGATTGGGAGTTCGCCACCCGCCCCAATGCCACCGGAGTGGTGGGCATTTTTGCATACACCAGCGAGGGCCAGATTATTTTGGTCGAACAGTATCGCCGCCCTGTGGAATCGCCTGTTTTGGAGATCTGTGCCGGACTAATCGGTGATGAGGAGGATTTTGCCGACGAAGCCATCATCGAATGCGCCGCCCGCGAATTGATCGAGGAAACCGGCTACACTGCGGGAACAATCTCGCCTCTGCTTAGTTCTCCAACCTCGGCCGGCATGACTGACGAAATCACCCACTTGTTCCTTGCTGAAGACTGCGTGAAGACAGCCGAAGGCGGAGGAGTAGGCGGCGAGGACATCGTGACTCATTTAGTCGATTCCGGCGAACTCACTTCCTTCCTGCGGGCCAAGGAGAAGGGCGGAGTCTTGATCGACTTCAAAATCCATTCCTGCCTTGGTGCCTTGCAACTCAAGAAGAGTGGAGATTAGGTCCAATTCTGAACGATTTACCGACTATTCAGCGTAATTCACCCCAACAAATGAAGCGATTTTTCGTCATCTTTCTCCCTCTGGTTTCGGCCTCGGCAAAGGAAACCAAGCTGCCTGATGTCGTCGATTTTAACGACCACATCCAGCCCCTGATTTCCGAGAAATGCTACCATTGCCACGGTCCGGATTCATCAACGAGAGCGCCGAAGAAAAAGCCCCTGAGACTTGATCGCGAGGAATACGCTTTCCTGGAGCGCTCCAACGGAAAGCCCACCATCATCAAAGGTGACGCCGAGGCCTCGGAATTCTTCAAGCGCATCATCACCACCGACGTCGATGTCGTCATGCCGCCGCCTGAGTCCCACAAGAAACCCTTCAACGCCCATGAAGTCGCCCTGATCAAAAAATGGATCAACCAAGGCGCCCCTTACGAAGAGCACTGGTCATTCTTAAAACCAGTCAAACCAACCCCACCCGAGTCCGACTGGGGAAACAACGACGTCGACAAATTTGTTGTCGCCAAGTGTCTCGAGAAAAACCTAGATCCCAGCCCTCCCGAGGACACCGCCCGACTTCTCCGACGCCTCACCTTTGATCTCACCGGGCTTCCCCCAACCCCAGAGGAGGTCTCGGCATTTCGCGAGATGGCGGCCCAGGATCTTTCCACTGCTGTCGAATTAACGGTGGCCCGTCTCCTGACCACGGATGCTTACGCCGAGAACTTCGCCCGCCACTGGCTCGATGCAGCCCGCTATGCCGACACCCACGGCATCCACATCGATAACTACCGCGCCATTTGGCCTTACCGAGATTGGGTCATCGAGGCCTTCCGTAAGAACATGCCTTTCGATCAATTCACGCGCGAACAAATCGCCGGTGATCTCCTTCCAAATGCCACCCTCGATCAAAAAATCGCGACCGGCTTCAACCGCTGCATGCCCACCACCGGCGAGGGCGGAGCGATTTCAAAAGAATACGAAGCAATTTACGCTGCCGATCAAGTCTCCACCACTTCGGCAATCTGGCTGGGTCTAAGCACCGGCTGTGCCGCGTGTCACGATCACAAGTTCGATCCAATCTCGCAAAGGGACTTCTATTCCCTCACCGCCTTCTTCCGCAACATCACAATGAACGCGATGGACCGGAACCAAGCCGAACACGCTCCAACGATCTTTGCCCCCCGACAGGAAGACCGCCCTAGACTTGCCACCTTGGAAACCGAGATCACCAAGATAGACAAGGCTCTTAAAACTCGCCGCCAACAGGCCAAACCTGATTTCAAAAAATGGCTCGAGTCACAGACGGCCGGCGATAATCAAGGAAACCTCGGAGCTGAAAATTTCGACCTCACTCTTCCTCTCAACGTGGCTGACAAGCATCTCCAGATCGACAAAGAGAAGATCAACTTCGAAGGGTCAACCAGGAAAGAAACGAGCATCGGCGAGGTCCCGACGCTCGAAAATCTGAATCTTCAGCTTGGCGACTTCGTGAACCTTAACGCCCGCGACCAAGTCACCTTCACCGGCTACCTCTATCTGGAAGAAAAGGCCCATGGCCCTCTCATTTCACGTATGGACTCCTCGGCGAACTACCGTGGATGGGACCTGTGGCTGGACGATGGAAAGCTAGGAGCGCACTTCGTCGATGAATGGCCCGAGAAAGCCATTAAGGCAGTCACTGCCAAACCACTTGAGGCAAAGAAATGGCATCATTTCACGATCATTTACGACGGCAAAGCCAAGCCTAATGAAGCCCTCACCATCTACCTCAATTTCAAGAACGTAGCCCTAAGTCAAAGCCACTCTGGAAAAATTGACAAGATCGAAACTGATGCTCCCCTGCGCCTCGGCGGTCGCCACAAAGGCATCGCGATGAAAGGAAAAGCGTCCCTTCACAGCCTGAAGATCGCACGTCAAAAACTCTCCATCGAAAGTATCGCGAGCTTTGACGTCATGACCAAATTACAGCGCTTTCGGAATCTTCCAGCTGATCAAAGGGATCAAGACCAAGAGAATTCGCTCTTTAACCACTTCCTTATAAGTGTTGACCCGGAAAGCACCCGACTCACTTCTCAACGCAGCAAATTCCTGGCTGAGCAAAAAGAAATCAAGGCTCGTGGTTCGGCCACCCTGATCATGGAAGAAAAGCCAGGGGATGCCTACGCGCATATTCTCGAGCGTGGTGATTACTCTCTGGAAAGAGATCAAGTCTTCGCCGCCATCCCCGAGGTTTTTGCCTTCGAACAAGGAGACCGAAAACTCTCACGTAAGGACCTCGCCGATTGGCTCGTTTCCGATAAAAACCCACTCACCGCCCGAGTCACCGTCAACCGAATGTGGTACTACTTTTTCGGTCGCGGCATTGTCGAAACCACCGAGGACTTCGGCATCATGGGAGCGCAACCGACTCACCCCAAGCTCCTCGACTACCTCGCAACTGAACTCGTTGACAGCGGTTGGGATCTTCATCACATCATCAAATTGATCACCACTTCCGCCACCTACCAACAGTCCGCCAAAGCCAACTCGGCAAATCGCGAAAAAGACAGTGACAACCTCTACCTCTGGCGCGGCCCAAGGTATCGACTTGAAGGCGAACAACTCCGCGATCTAGCCCTTGCCGCAGGCGGCCTCCTCGTAGACAAATTCGGCGGACCTCCGGTCAAACCCTACCAACCCGAGGGAATTTGGGAAGCAGTCGCCATGAAGCAATCGAACACCCGATTCTACAAAGAAGACCAAGGCGAAGGGCTCTATCGACGATCCCTTTACACCTTCTGGAAACGGACCGCTGCTCCACCGAGCATGGAAATCCTCAATGTGCCGACCCGCGAAGTTTTCTGTGTTCGCCGCGATCGTACCAACACGCCGCTGGCCACTCTCGTCACCATGAACGACACGCAATTCGTGGAAGCCTCCCGCGCTCTCGCCACGAGAACGCTGAAGCAAAACCAAGCCTTCAGTCAGCGACTCGACTTCATCACCCTGATTCTTATGGCACGGACTTTGAGTAATGAAGAACAGGACGTGGTTCGCAAAGCTCTCGATCATCACCTCGCCTACTATCAGGAAAAACCCGAGCTCGCCGATGAACTCATCGCGGTGGGTGAAAGCAAAACGGACCTCTCGATTCCCAAGCACGAATTAGCGGCCTGGACTCTCATCGCCTCCCAGATTTTCAACCTCGACGAAACCCTCACCAAGTAATTCCACTGTCATGAATAACGTCGCAGATTTCAACGCCGCCATCTCACGCCGCCAGTTCTTCCGTAAAAACGGGACCGGTCTCGGGGCGGCCTCTCTCGCCACTCTTCTTCCCGGAGCAGTCAGCGGACTGGCCAATTCTTCCGTTCCCGCTGCCATCAAGAAGGTCGCGCCCAAGGCCAAACGCGTCATTTATCTCTCCATGCTTGGCGCACCCAGCCAGCTCGATTTGTTCGACTACAAACCCAAGCTCAAGAAGCGCTTTGCCGAAGACCTTTCCGGTTACCTCAAAGAGCAAGGCCAACGCCTCACCGGCATGACCTCGGGCCAAGCCAAATTCCCTCTCGCTCCTTCAGTTTTCAAATTCAAGCAACACGGAAAATCAGGCGCGTGGATCTCCGAACTTCTCCCGCACACTGCTAAAATGGCGGATGACATCGCGATCATCAAATCGATGAATACCGAGGCCATCAACCACGAGCCTGCCAATCAACTTTGCTACACCGGAACGCAGCAAAACGGAAAGCCCTCACTCGGTTCCTGGCTCGCCTATGGACTTGGTTCACAGAATGAAGACCTCCCAAACTTCGTCGTTCTTCATGCCCAGCACACCGGCCCTGGGAATGTTCAAGCGATCTCGTCACGACTCTGGGGTGCGGGCTTCCTTCCCGGCAAATACGCCGGAGTCGCCTTCCGACCAAAGGGCGATCCTGTCCTATACCTTCGTGATTCTCCGGGCATCGACCGCGACCTTCGTCGCAACATGCTCGACTCGCTCAATACTCTCAACCAAAAGAGTTACGACGCAGTCGGCGATCCAGAAACACAAACCCGCATGCAGCAATACGAAATGGCATTTCGCATGCAGGCTTCGGTCCCGGAACTCAGCGACCTTTCGTCTGAGAGCGAACAGGTTCGCGAAATGTATGGACCGCAATCCAAGACACCCGGTTCCTTTGCCAGCTCCTGTATGCTTGCTCGCCGCATGATGGAACGCGGAGTGCAATTCGTGCAAATCTTTCACCGCGGCTGGGACCAACACGGCAACCTTCCAAAGAACATCAAGCCGCAGTGCGAGGACATTGACCAACCGTGTTGGGCGCTCATACAAGACCTTAAACAACGGGGAATGCTCGAAGATACCCTCGTCATCTGGGGCGGAGAATTCGGCCGCACGGTTTACTCACAGGGAAAGCTCAGCGAAGCCAATTACGGTCGCGATCACCACCCGCGCGCCTTTTCGATGTGGATGGCCGGAGGCGGAGTGAAAGGCGGCCAGGTTTATGGTGAAACCGATGATTTCGGATACAACATCACCGAGAGCCCGGTTCACATCAGCGACCTCCACACCACCATTCTCCATCAGCTGGGAATCGACCATCACAAGCTCACCTTCAAATACCAAGGCCTCGATCAAAAACTCACCGGCGTCAACCCGACCCGTGTGATCAAGGAAATCCTTGGTTAGATCATATCGACATTGCTTGCTCCCAAGCCTACTTACCAAAACGCCAAAGAGCAGACTTTGACCTGACAATCATCGCTCCATCAAAAGCGATAGGTGAAGCGAACACTGGTTCCTCAAATTCGTTGACCACGACTTCCTTGGCGCCCTCACGGGAGACCTCGTGAACAAACCCCTGCCCTTCTTCCGAGAATGCAAAGAGACGGTTCCCAACCAAGGTAAGCGACGCAGAAATCTTCCGCTTGTAACCATCACGCCAAAGACGCTCACCGGTTTTTCGATCCAGACAACTGAGCCGGCCCGTATCGTCAGTGACGTAGATTTCGTCACCAGAAAGCACAAAGGAAGGAGTCGTTGGAATGTCCTTGGTGGCAGCCCACTCCACGTGGGAATCGGTCACTTCATCCTTGGCTCCCGCCAAACGAATTGAGAGAAGTTTGGCCTTCATGAATCCCGTCGCGACATAGACACGTCCATCGTGATAAACCGGACGAGGAACCACCGAAAAACCCTTTCCGTAATCCACCCACCAAAGCAATTTGCCATCACTGGGGCGATACCCGCCCACCATTCCGCTGCCTTGGCTAACAACAATATTTTTGCCCTCAACCTCCACTACCAACGGTGTTCCGAATGAGAATTTCTGCTTCACCTCTTGCTTCCGATCAACTTCCCACTTGAGCTTGCCGGTCTTGGCATCGAGCCCACGCAGGAGCCCCTTCTTGATACCGTCAGCACTAAAGATAAGAACCCCATCAACCAAAACCGGGCAGCCACCGTTGCCATGCATCGAGGGGTAAGTTTTATGAAAGCGCCATTTCACCTCTCCCGTCTTCAGAGACAATGCAGCGGTCCCCATGTGTCCAAAGTGCGCAAAAACCACGTCACCGACAATCAAGGGAGTGCTGCTTGCGAGACTGTTCTTCGAGTGAATATCACCCGATTCTTCTTCACTTGGTTCAAAGATCTTCTCATCCCAAACCACCTTTCCGGTCTCTGCATTCAGGGCCATCGTTCGCAATTCCAACTTCTTTGCCTTCACCGCGGTAGTCACTACGATCAAGCCGTCACGCATCACCGGAGAAGACCAACCCGCGCCGGGAAGAGCCGTTTTCCAAACCAGGTTCTCTTTACCCATCTTTGAGGGTACCTCCCTGGCTTCGACCACACCCTGTGCATTTGGCCCCCGAAACTCCGGCCACTCTGCAGCGACAAGTGGAGACAAAAGAAAAGCGGTCATAAAAAACATCTTCCGAATCATGACCGGAACTTTGTCCCGACCATTTTAGAATCCAAGCGGATTCGTTCAGCAGCAATCTCTCAGGCGAGAAACTATTGCTATCAAGGCGCCAAAAAGTAGTTTGATCCTGTGATTGTCTTACTCTTTATCCTGGCCATCACTTGTGCCTCGTTGGCCTCGCAAATTCGGTCGGATTAAAGTTCAAACCTCAGCTTCCGGCTACCATGAGCCTCGCAGCCGGATTAGTTCCTCCTCTCTTTCTAATCCTATCGCTGACTGGAGGGCTTCAGAAGTTTCCGGAGACTTTTGTCAGGATTCTTCTCTACGCTCCTATTCTTCTGAATCTGCTGGCAGGCATCTGCTTCTCACTTTGGAAGCCCAGCCATCGAAGAAGATCAGTCACTCTCCTCTACTGTGTCTCAGGAATTCTTGTCCCGTGGGTATTCGGAGCAGTCCTTTATTTCTTGCTCGCTATGGCACACCGATAAAAAACCTCCGGGATTAACTCCCGAAGGTTGAATCGGTCTGCGAACCAAGTTGGCTTATCGGGAATAAATGCCCGCAGGCGACGAGACCGCGCCCGCGCCTCCGGAAAGACCGGTTCCGGCAACGGTGACATCAATCGCTTCGCCATCGATTGAAACCTCCGCGCTTCCTGCAGCTGCTTCCAAAACCTGTTGCGAAAACGGAGTCATCCCTCCGGCCTCACGATTGATCGACTCGAGCGCAGCCAGCGATGACAGCTTACAAACGATAGTCTTGCCACCGACCTCAACAGTTGAAGTCAAAACGTCTCCATCCTGGGAAACCAAGTTCTGGGCGTCTAACACAGGAGTATTCTCAAAAGGCGTCCCCGCAAAGATCTTAGGACCGAAATACGCACCCACAACAGGATCAGAACTCACGAAGCCCATCAACTCAGGTGGAGATCCGGCATCAGATTGCACGAGAATCATTCCGGCTGGAGCGGAGCCCACCGGAGTGTGAACCATGCGTGCCACGTGCACGATAAGATTGGGCTAAGACGACCCGTTAAATAGCCCCAAAAGATCAACTCCGCCTTCCCATGACATGTAATTTTCTACCATGGGGAAACTCCTAACACTTTTTTAGTTTGAGATCAATCCCCCCATTACTCGGAAAGTGACGATAACAATTTGTCGTGTATTCCGCCGAATCCACCGTTACTTAAAACGGCAATAACGTCTCCTCCTTCCGCAAGCGTAGTCACATGCTCCACGATTTCGTCGACGGTTCCAAGATACCATGCCTTGGCGCCTTCTTCGGAAATATCAGCGACCAGCTTCTCGGGATTCAAACGTTCGTCCTCCGCAAATTTTTCGGGATCCTCGATTGCTGGAATCACGATCCGGTCGGCCTTCTTCAAGGCCACAGCGAGATCATCTTGAAAGATGTTTCGGCGAGTCGTGTTCGAACGAGGTTCAAAAATCACCCACAGCCTGCGCCCTGGATACCTTTGTCGAAGACCGTCAATCGCCAGGCCAATCGCGGTGGGATGGTGGGCAAAGTCATCGACCACCGTAATTCCATTCACCTCGCCCCGCTCCTGCTGTCGCCGGGCAATCCCCTCGAAGGACAGCAATCCTTTCCTGATCTCTTCCGGGGTGAGACCACCAAAGCGAGCCGAACAAACCGCCATCGCCGCATTCCGAACATTGAACTCTCCCACCATGGGAACTTCATACGATTCACCATCGATCGTAAACCGACTTCCGCTTGGTAAATACTCCACGTCGGTAATTCGCAAATCACATGACTCACCAAAGCCTACTTTCTTGGTTGGGCACGGCGAATTCTTGGCTACAACGAGGCAGTTTTCGTCATCACCATTAATTAAAGCCAGGCCGTTGCGTGGCACAACCTTCAAGAGCCTCGAAAAGGTCAGAATGATCTCATCAAGGTTGTCGTAGATATCGGCGTGATCGAATTCGATATTATTCATCACGATCAACTCCGGCAGATAGTGGAGAAACTTGGACCGTTTGTCGAAGAAAGCGGTATCGTATTCGTCCCCTTCCATCACCACGAACTCCGAGTCGGTAAAGCGGGCGCCCTGTCCAAAGTTCGCCGGAATTCCTCCGATCATAAATCCCGGATCCTTTCCTGCCGACTCGAAAAGCCAGGCCAACATGGAACTGGTCGTGGTCTTCCCGTGGGTTCCGCTAACGACATAGTTTCGACGTCCCCGAAGAAAATACTCCTTCAAAACTTCTGGCAAAGACATGTATCGCAGCCTTCGATCAAGAATCGCCTCCGCTTCATCGTTCCCACGGCTGATGGCATTTCCGATGACGACGGTCGTCGCTTCTTCCGGGATATTTTCGGCCCGATAGCCCTCCATGATCTGAACCCCTTTGCTCTCAAGGAAAGTCGACATCGGAGGATAGACCGACTGATCAGAGCCAGTCACAGTATAACCTTTTTCAATCATTCCGGCAGCCACCGACCCCATGGCCGTTCCGCACACCCCGACAAAGTGAAATTGCTCTTTGCTCATCAAAAAAATAATTAAAAACCGGGTGCCGCCACTCGTCCCAACTGCCCTTCTTCCTGCCGCTCTCTTAAAATTCGATCGGCGACTTCCTTGACCATTTCTTCAAGGAGAAGTCTCAAATGACTTCCCTTGCGATAGTCTGCCGGTGCGATGTGCTGCACGCGATCCGCGTGGGTGCAAAGCTGAAAACACTTGCGGAAACTGCGACCCGTCTGGTCCTTGGGATTATAAACAGCAATCGCTTGTCCGCCGTTCTTCTTCATCACGGTAAAACACGGCACATCGGTAGGACCATCTCCAACGTAAACCATATTTTGAAATGGAATCGGGCGCGCAGCACTTGGCATATGATCGTTCACATCATCATGGGGCTCAAGCAGCCCCTTGTTGATTCGGAAAAGATACTGTGTCTTGGTCGTATGAGAAATGGTCCGCTTGGGGAAACTAATGCGCCCCAATTCATCTTCGCCAAACTCACACCCAAAGATTGCTTTCACCTTTGAAGCCAGGGAGCACCCGTTGAGGAGAGCCTGCAGACCAGACGAAACAATATAGTGCTCCACCTTGATGCCCGCCGCTTCATGTTCTGGACGGATACAGAATTCACGAATCTCCTCAAATACGTCTTCCACTCCGGGGTAATAACTCAACCCCTTTCCCAACTCAGTCAGGCCAGCGTTGGTGACATTGTCCATCCCAAGGTAATCCAGAAGGCACTTCATGTAGGCCAATTCGCCATCCCACTGTTTTTCCTTCACCAGGATATTGCACTTCCGCCAAAACTGCTCGGGATCAATCCCGAATTTTGGGAACAGGACATCATCCTGCATGTAGCTGGGGCTGAGTGTCTGGTCATAATCGTAAACCAGCGCAATCGTGTTCTGCGGAACGGACATTCGGTGTTCATAATGCCTCCATCAGACGAGGGTGTCAAAATCCAAGATGAGTAGAAAATCAGCTCTTCCTGACATATCCATAAAACGCCTATTCCACGTCCTTTTTCTTCTTCGAACCATACTTGGCGTCAAAGCGATCCAGCTCCGATTGTGGAATCGGCATCTCTTTTTTTAGAAAAGCCTCCAGCTTTTTGCCC
>CBFHQJ010000060.1:0-29254 GCA_965657795.1 Akkermansiaceae bacterium | reverse complement strand
CCAAAAAAGGTGAAGGCCCGATCGTTTCCGACCGGGCCTTCATTGGTTACGGGAGTAGGATTTGAACCTACGACCTTCAGGTTATGAGCCTGACGAGCTACCTGGCTGCTCCATCCCGCGATTTTGTAACCACCCCTTGCGGGGCGGGCGGAAGCTAGGACGATTCGGGAGGGACTGCAAGGTTTATTTGGCAAAATCCCGGTGATTCGTTATGCCTCCGCCCAGCCATGCCCCCTCCGGTTCAATCCCCAGCTCCTCTCTCGCTCTCAAAGTGGCAGGAATTTGCGGCGGTTCATCGGCAGGAAGTGGAACAAATCACGATCCCCATGCGCGCCCGAAAATCTCGTGGCGAGAAGCATCCAGTTTACGATTTCCTGCACACTTATTATTCCCTTCCCCTCGGACGCCTTGAACGCTGGCATCCTGGCATTGGTGTCTCCCTCGAAGTCGATCAATCCGTCGATTTCCCGGAAAAATACTATCAGGTTGAGGATGAGACCGCGTGGATTGATCCAAAAAAACTCACTCCAAAGGGGCGGGAGCGGATTCACTGGATCCATCGATTGCTAACCCTGACCCAATCCCGTCCTCCCAACCTCGCCTGCCACGGCCTCCACGAATGGGCCATGGTCTATTCCGGCTCAGACATTAGGCATCGCGAGAGCGCCCCTCTTCGACTGCCGCAGGCCGAAATCGATGCCCTTGTCTCAAGTCGTCCGCTTTGCTGCTCGCACTTCGACGCTTTCCGTTTTTTCGCGCCGGACACCATTCCACTCAACCGCTTTTCCCCCACCCTGCACACCCGGGAAGAGCACGAACAACCGGGCTGCATCCACGCCAACATGGACCTTTATAAATGGGCCTACAAAAGCTCGCCTTGGATCTCTTCCGACCTCCTTCGCAAGGCTCTCTTTTTCGCCATTGATGCCCGGGTCATCGATATGCGTGCCTCACCCTATGATCTTACCGGGTATGGCTATTCTCCAATTCCAATCGAGACGCCCGAAGGCAGACGAGGATACGAAAACGCCCAAAGTGAACTCTACCGACGCGGGTTAAAGCTACGCCAGGAGCTTATTGACTCCTTGACCTTAGTTCTGGAGACTTGAAAGGCCACAGTAGCCGCCCTAGGTTCCGCCAAAACCTCAGACTTTATGAGAAATATCCCTCACTTTTTACTCTGCCTGATTTGCAGCGTCGCCCTCTCGAGTTGCAATAGCGATAATGGAAATCAGGCCGCCGATTCGCCCGGCCAAGACAAAACACTTGATCCCAATGCCGAATCGACCGCCCTGACCATCACCGGCATGAATTGAGCGAAGTGTGTGCAACGAGTGCAGTCTGCGCTCAACAAAATCGAAGGAGTCGACACCTACGATGTCAAAGTTGGAACCGTCATTTACACTGGAGATGCCAGCGCCGAGACCGTAATCGAGGCTCTCGAAAGCGGCACATCTTATAAAGCGAGCCTGAGGTAGGCCCCATTTCCGACTCCATGGAGGATTTAGGGTTTCAAATTCAGTGATTTGTGGCTTTCCTCCCGCCATGATTCCAAACGTCCTCGCTGAACGATACGCCGCCGCCAAAATCCGCGAAATCTGGTCACCCGAAGGCCGCATTGTCCTGGAACGCGACTTCTGGATCGCGGTCATGAAAGGCCAGCAAAACCTCGGCTTGGACATTCCCGACGAAGCGATCGCCGCCTACGAATCGGTTAAGGATCAGATCAATCTCGCCTCCATCGACGAGCGGGAGCGCCTCACCCGCCACGACGTGAAGGCCCGGATCGAGGAGTTCAACGACCTCGCCGGCCACGAGCATATCCACAAAGGGATGACCTCACGCGATCTCACCGAGAACGTTGAGCAGCTCCAGGTTTATCGCTCACTTGAGGCCATCCGTGACAAATCGGTAGCCGTTCTCGCCCGGCTCTCCGAACGTGCCAATCAGTGGTCGGACCTTATGATTACGGCCCGCACCCACAATGTGGCAGCCCAGCCCACGACCTTTGGCAAGCGGATCTCGATGTTTGGCGAAGAAATTCTCAGCGCCTTCCATAACCTCGATTCAATTCTCAAATCCTACGCCGTCCGCGGTTTAAAAGGCGCAGTCGGAACGCAAATGGATCAAGTCTCGCTCTTCAATGGCGACACCGCGAAAGTCGCCGAGTTGGACGAACAGGTTCGCAGCCATCTCGGCCTTCCCAAAGCATGGACCAACGTCGGACAAGTCTATCCACGTTCGCTCGATTTCCGGGTTGTCAGCGCCTTGGTCGATCTGGCTTCCGGCCCCTCATCGCTCGCCAAAACCCTGCGATTGATGGCCGGTCACGAGACGGCTTCCGAAGGATTTGCCAAAGGGCAAACGGGGTCCTCGGCCATGCCGCACAAGATGAACTCGCGTTCCTGCGAACGCGTAAACGGCTTCCACGCCATCCTCAAAGGCCATCTCACCATGGCTTCCAATCTCGCTGGCGATCAGTGGAATGAAGGTGATGTCTCTTGCTCGGTGGTGCGCCGCGTCATGCTTCCCGATGCCTTTTACGCCATCGACGGACTTTACGAAACCTTCCTAACCATCCTGGGGCAAATGGACGCTTACTCGGCGGTCATTGAAAAAGAAAACACCCACTACCTCCCATTCCTCCTCACCACCACCATCATGATGGAAGCGGTGAAAGCCGGGGTGGGTCGCGAAACCGCGCACGAAGCAATCAAGGAACACGCAGTCGCGACTGTTCACGATCTCAGGAATGGCAAGGCCAGCGTAAACAACCTTCTCCAGCGCCTTGAAGAAGACGAGCGCCTTCCGCTGGATGCCGACGCGCTCGCCCAAATTCTCGTACAAGGTCGTGACAACGTCGGACAAGCCAAGGCTCAGATCGCCCATTTTGAAGAGGCAATCAACGCTCTCAAATCCGCACATCCATCAGCTGCTGATTACACTCCGGGATCAATTCTCTAAACCATGAAATGGATCATTCCCCTCATCGCAGGAGTTCTTCTGGGAGCCGGAGGCATCATCGGGGGATACTTTTATTTCTCCACCCGGGAGACCGGAGATGAAATGATCACTCTCGTTTTTACCGAAGAGGAAATTCAGGAGAAAATTGGCCGTAAATTCCCCAAAGAAGAGGAGATCCTAAAAGTCGGAAAACTCGTCATCGAAGAACCAAAAGTCACCCTCCTCGGAAAAAATAATCGCCTTCAAATCGACATCAGCGCCCAGTCCATCATTCCTTTTGTCAGGACTGATGAAATTTCGGGAGTCTTCGAAAGCTCGATCCGCTACGAGAAGGATGACCACACCTTGCGCATCTCGGATTTCCAGATCGTGAGTCTCAACACCGAACATATTTCTGAAAGGGTCGAGCCCTTGGTCAGACTTGGATTTAATGCCGCTGCCAAAAAATTCATCGAAGACCAGGTTGTTTACACATTGAAAAAGGAGGACTGGGAAAAGCATGCCGCTCAGTTACTGGTGAAGGAAATCAGGGTGAAAAAAGGAAACCTTGAAGTCATCCTCGGCCTTTGATCGCCCCTTTCTCCCGGCATCTCCCCCACCATTCCTTGACAGAGCGAGCCCTCTTGCATACCTGAAGCCCGTAATGGCACAAGAAACGACCCTCATCCTCTTCAAACCCGACGCTGTCAAACAGGACCTTGTCGGCACCGTCCTCGCCCGCTATCAGGCCGAGGGATTTAAAATTCGTGGCATCAAGATGATGTCACTTTCCGACGAAATCCTCGCCGAGCACTACGCCCACATCGCGGACATGCCTTTCTTTCCTTCGGTGCGTGGCTTTATGCAAGAAACTCCGGTTGTCGCTCTCGCCCTCAGCGGTGACGATGTCATCAGCCGCGTCCGCGACCTTCTCGGACCAACCGACTCCAAGGAAGCAGCCGCCGGAACCATCCGCGGTGACTTTGGCGAAAAGGCCGCGGATTCCAAAATGCGCAACATCTGCCACGCCTCAGACAGCACCGAAGCTGCCGAAGCCGAACTCAAGCGCTTCTTCAACGAAGGCGAGATCGTTAGCTACTAAGATCTTCCGCTTCGCTCCCAGATTTGAAAAAGCCGCTCACCTCCGGGCGGCTTTTTTGTGCGCACTCGTGGAAAGAATGGTGAGCGTAAAGCATGTTCAAAATCGTAATCGTTCGATTCAATGGATAATTCCCTTTGCGCCATCTGAAAGCCATAACATCCATGTTACCATCACCAGGAGCACGGACAGGAAGCTCCACGAAGCAGTCTTTCCTGAAGGATTCACCTGATACGGAAAAATCGAAGCGATCACAAATAATGGTGATGCGAACGTAAGAAACACCAGCGCAGTGTGCTTTTCTAAATTGTTAAAAAACAGCAACCCAAACGCAAGACAGAATAGCGAAGCCAGAAATCCAAAGATCCCCGCGAACGTTACCAGCCACCGCACCAAACCTTTGGTCCAGGAGATTTGCATTTTAAGAGTTCTCGTGAACGGAAGTGGATAGGATATCTACCTTGAAAAGTGGCTCAAGATCGCCCGAACCAAGCCCTCGATATCGTGCTTCTCTGACTCAATGGATGGAGCCTCGCAGTGGGACTTGAAGGTCTTGTGCGTGACCGGCCCGATGCAGGCCGCTTCACACCCCTCGGGCCAATCGAGATCCATTTTGAAAAAGTTCTCCACTGTTGATCCGCTCGTAAAAGTAATCATGTCCGCACCTTCCTCGCGCAACTGTTTCGCCGCCCCGGTCGGATCTGCCGTCTCGGGGACGGTGCGATAGGCGAGACAAGAATCCACAATCGCACCCTGGTCCATCAGACCATCATAAATGACGTCACGGGTTTCTTCGGCTTTCACCCAAAGTATTTTCTGATGCTCGATGCTCTCGTTTTTAAAAGCCTCAAGAAGCCCTTCAGCCACAAAGCGCTCGGGCATCAAATCCACCGCAAAACGATACTCGCGGATTTTGGCTTCGGTGCTCGGCCCAATCGCCGCGATGCGGCAACCACCCAGACTTCGGGCATCCTGATAGGTTGCGTAAAAGGCATCGAAGAATCGCTCCACGCCATTCGGACTTGTGAAAACCAACCAATCATAAGTATGGGACTCCGCCACCGATTCTGCGAAATCCTGCCGGTCCTGCGGATGCTCGATTCTGATGGTCGGCAGCTCGATGACATCAGCCCCCAGCTCACCAAGACGCTTGCTCAAGCCCCCGGCCTGCTCGCGCGTGCGAGTCACCACGATGCGTTTTCCGAAGAGGGGCTTGGTCTCAAACCAATTAATCTTTTCCCTCTCCTTCACCACATTTCCAATCACGGCAACCGCCGGTGATTTGAATTTCTTTTCCTCCACGACATCAGCAATCGTCTCCAACGTTCCCTGCACGGTCTGGTGCTTCCCCGTGGTGGCCCAGCGGGTCAGCGCAATCGGCGTTTCGGCGGCAGCGCCTCCCTTGATGAACTCGGCACAGATTCCGCGAAGCCGCGAGACTCCCATTACGAAGACCTTCGTACCTGGCGTTTGAGCCAGTTGCTCGAAATTGAGCGAGGTCTCCCCTTTGGTGGGATCTTCGTGACCGGTAAAAATCGTCAGCTGAGAACAATGGTCCCGGTGGGTCACCGGGATCCCGGCATAAGCAGGACCGGCAATCGTCGAAGAAATACCGGGAACAATTTCAAACTTCACTCCAGCTTCGGCCAACTCGGCAGCTTCCTCACCACCCCGACCGAAGATCATGGGGTCTCCACCTTTGAGGCGGGTGACCACTTTCCCCTGAAGAGTTTTCTCAACAATGATGGCGTTAATCTGATCCTGGGGAATGGCGTGATCGGCGGCCCGCTTGCCAGCGAAGATAAGCTCGCATCCTTTCTTGGCCCACCCCACCAACTCGGCACTTGAGAGAGCATCGTAAACCAGCACATCGCATTTCTCGATGCACTCCTTGGCTTTCAAAGTAACCAACCCCAGATCTCCCGGGCCAGCGCCCACGAGGTAACAAACTCCCTTTTCTTGCGCTTCGCTCATTTCAGATTTTTAAAAAGTTGATGGGCCACCTCCATCGGCACCACGCCGCTTGCGGTCGCCTTGCGGGGCATACCATTCCCCTCGGGGAAGACTCTTGCCCCCATTTCCAAATGCTCGCCCTGCAGGGTCGACCACACTCCGATTGGAGTGGAACAACCGGCATCGAGGAGTCTCAAAAACTCGCGCTCTGCGAAGACCCGATTCCAGGTGTCCTCGTGATTAAGAGCATCAATGATCGAGCCCGCTTCCTCATCGCCGCTTCGAACCTCCAGTCCCACCGCACCTTGTCCGGCGGCCGGGAAAAAGCTCTTCTCGGCAAGACACTCCACAAATAACGGGTGACGCTCGATCTCAAACATCCCCTCGGTGGCATAGCCCAACCGCTTCAAGCCCGCCTCTGCCAGAATAATACCATCGTAGTCGGCATCCATCGCAGCTTTTTTCATCCGGGTGGGGACGTTGCCACGAAGATCCACGACCTTCGCACCTGGTTTGAGAAACTTGACCTGCCTTTCGCGGCGGACCGAGCTGGTTCCCACGCGCGATCCCTTGCCAACTTCAGCCCACGGGATTTTCCCAATCCAGGCATCCGCGACGGGAGCTCTTTCGAGAACCGACCGAAGCTGAAAGGGCTCTTCCAAAACGGTGGGCAAATCCTTCAAGGAATGGACCGCGACATCGATCTCACCGGTTTCCAGGGCCACCTCGAGTTCCTTGATGAAAACGCCCTTGTCCCAAATCCCTTCGGCTTTCGCGACCTCGTTGAGCGCGACATCCGTCCGGCGATCGCCAGTGGTCTTGATAATCACCCGCTCGACCTCCAGCTCCGGAAAAGCCTCCGCCAGAGCGGCCTCGGTCATCTCGGCTTGTTTCAGCGCCAGGGCACTGCCCCGCGTTCCCAATTTTAAAGTCTTCATGTTTTAATCATTCACCGCTGGAAGCGAAGCCTTGTCGATCTCCTCACGGATGATTTCTTCGCATAGGCGGAGCTGTTCCTCTCGACGTTTCCTCGCCTGATCCGCCATCTCTTGCAAGGTATCAATGTCGTAAAGATAGACTTCCTCGATCTCGCCCACTTCCGGGTCGATGTCACGAGGCACCGCGATATCGATCATGATAAGCGGACGAAACTTGCGCTTTCGGCGGACCGCCTCCACATGCTGGGGCTTCACTACGAAGTGAGGAGCACCCGTTGCGGCGATCACGACATCGAGATGAGATAACTCTTCCTCCCATCCGCTAAACGGCACGGCACGGCCGCCGATTTCCTCCGCCAAATCAGCGGCCTTATCGAAGGAACGGTTGGTGACCATGACCGATGACGCACCGCGCGACTGGAGCGCACGAGCCGTTTTTCGGCTCATTTCACCAGCCCCGATCACCATCACAGAACTTCCATGCAAACGTCCAAAAACCTTCTCGGCCAGCTCGACCGATGCTCCGGCCACCGAAGTCGCCCCTTCTTGGATCGCAGTGTGGGTCCGGACCTTTTTCCCAACCCCAAAAGCCCGCTGAAAGAGCTTGTTGAGTACTGACTTGGTCGCACCACCTTCGAGCGAGCGCTTGTAGGCTTTCTTGACCTGCCCAAAAATCTCGGTTTCTCCAAGCACCATGGAATTCATTCCACTTGCCACACGGCAAAGATGCTCGGCCGCATCCCGCGCCTCGTGGTGATAAAACACCCCTTCACGCGGTCCGTCGTAATCGCGTTGGTTACAGATCCAATTTTCCAGTTCAACGATCCCGCTACCACCATTGACCACCGCGTAATATTCGGTCCGATTGCAGGTTGAAAGGACCACCCCTTCGAGCACATCCTGAGACGATATCAACCCCTCCGTTTCCCGGTCAAGCGCTCCCTCCGAAAGCGCGAATTGCTCCCGCACCCCAACAGGGGCGGTTTCGTGATTCAGTCCAAGACAAACGAGTTTCATCACAGCTTAGCAAAAACCACAAGTGAGAGGACAAAGAGAAGAGTCAAACCGATCGCCAATTGCCGACCGGGAAGACCACGAACAAAATAAATTCCGAGCAAGACTGCATAGAGAACCCAGGTGATAGTCGCCACCATCAGGTGAATGCTGAATTCGCCTTCCGGCATCAGAAGACCTGCAATGATCCCGGCGGTCAAAATCACCCAGCCAACAACCGCAATGCGAGCCATCGCTTGCACCAATCGACTAATCGAAGGCATTCCATGAACCAAGCCTCCACCGAACTTGTGTGCCTTGAGGCGGTAATTGAGGATGAAAAACATCACCCCGGCCACTGCAGCCAGTGCCAAAGCGCCATAGGACAGAACCGAAAGCGAAGTGTGTGCCTCGCGCCAGGCATCAACAGACTCGGCACTAGCAACATTTTCTTTAAAAGCCCCAGGAATAAGAGCGATCAGCTGTAAAAGCACCACAAGAGGAGCTGTGAAAACGCCCAGAAGCGAGACTCGGTAAGTGGTCCCGGTCACCAGATAAAAGAATGTCAGCGACCAAGCCATGAAGAGGCAGACTTCGCCGACATCACCCAGAGGGCACTGGCCTCTCAATTCTCCCCGCCAACCGAGAGCCATCAGTTGTGCGCCGAAGGCCAGAGCCATCCAAACGAAAGCCGCGCGGCCAGGTTTGTCCGAGCGGAGCGCCAATGCACCAACAACACCTCCTGCTGACGCAAGAACTGTCGCGATGACCACCCAGCCGATTCCCATGCCCATGTAACTGCCCTTCCCCAGCCAACCTTTCAAGTGCGGATCGGCGGATTCTTTGCGAGAATCCGTCTCCAAACAAGCGAGGTCTCTGGGACTCCGAGACTGTCAGCTCCGCTGAGAAAGCACCGACTTACATAAATTCGCCCTCGAAGTCGCCGTCATCCCCATCGCTTCCCTCAAAGTCAACCTCACGAACCCGCTTCTTGTCGCGGAGAGTTTCGACCTGCTTACGCAGCTTTTCTCGGATCTCGGCTCCGCTCCGGACCGCCCGAATATTGACCTCAGGCAGGGAACGGTCGGAGGTCTGCAAAACGATATTTGAGAGTCCGAAAATGCGAAGCCAGAACGGCTTTTCGAGTCGAGTGTCCTTCACCCGATAGAGTTCAACCTCGTTGATTTCCTGGTTCAGGATTCCCTCGTAGATCCGCATCCGCTCGCTCGTGAATTCGAAAACCATCAACTTGGTTCCAAGCCAAAGCCAGCCGCCATAGACAACAGGAATAACAGCCGCGATCGCGATCCAGCCGGACCACGAATACGCCGCTACGCAAATCAATATGATCAGCAAAAGTGAGGCGACCAGAGGCCAAAAATTGACGATCTGGTGCGAACGACCTTTCCAGACGATGTTTTCTTCTTCAGCGGGCATGTTTGAAAAATGCCGTGATTCTGCAATCTCCGCAAGTGCAGAAGATGGCCAGAATTATAACAGCGAGAGCCCGACCACGCGATATCCGTTTCTGAACGGAATGACGCTCTTAAGGGCGTCAGAACCAACTCGAAGCCCGGCGCGGGCAACCTGGAGACAGTCCCCCCGTCACAAACAACGTCGGACCGATTCACGAACTACTGCCTGATGGCACCCCATCCTCTTCTCCAAAGCCATGCTACTTGGAGTTTCAAAAGTGAGAGAAATTTGGCATCCGATCTTGGCCAGATAAATTGCTTCGGGCCACCCTTCCGGCAAGTCCGGGTGCTCGGAGTGGTAAATCCAACCCGGCTCCGTAACCTCGTGATCATCAATCACAGGCTCAGGCTCAGGAGGAAAAAACGGCGCCGCTGCCGCGAGCACCTCCCGGTGAGACGGCGCCTTGCCACCCAAATTAATCTCGTAGTAGTAAAACCCCGAACTTTCCCAGTCCTCGTGCAGGGAGAGGAAAAGCTTTGGTATCTGTTGTTTCTTGAGCCAATCGATATGGGAGCAAACCTCCTCGGTCTCACAGAGACAGTAATCACGATTCTGATCGATGCCCTGCGAATTCTCCCGTGTGCCAGCTTCAAGACCGGTCGGGTTCAGCGCCGGGCAAATCAACCAGTGGCAGCGGTCATCAAAGAAATCGTCTTTCAACAAGGCCAATAACGACTGCGGCCCGGACGGTTCGTCCCCATGCATCCCTGATGAGAGGTAGATGCACGGCTTGGACGGATCCCCCTTGGAAAAAGCCAGCAGAGGAAATCCGCCGACCTCGCCAAACGTTTCGCTTTGAAAGCCCCGCGCAGCCGCCTCGCACGACCATTCACGGAGAAAAGCGTGCCAGTCCATTACTTTTTGACAGGCATGAGGGGCCACTTGGGAGTGCCTTTGGGCTCTGGAGCAGTCGGGGTCTTGCCCAAGCCAAAATCCTCGGCCTTCAAGCCACGCTCTTTCCAGATTCCGGCATTCTTGCCACTCCAGAATCCATAAAAGCTCGGATAGAAGGCATCCACAAAATCAACATTGGCCTTTTTCGGCACTTCAAGATCCAGGAGATGAAAGCTGGCGTTTACAATCAAGCGACGCAGATCCTCGCTCAGAAAGTCAACCGAAGCCCCCATCGTCGTGCAGAGAGAACGACCGGTTGCCTTACCGTCGGGCGACTCGTAAGTATGCAGCCAGGCAAGTGGCATCATGGGATTGTTTTTCGCTCCCTCGACCGGCTTGGAAGCAGGATCGAGCGACGCGGTTACTGCGCCGCGCAACAAAACAGTGTCCTTGTTGGTGAGATGGCGAACGCCATAAACATCGCTGGGCCCAAAGACGTCCTTCACTGAATTCAAAACCGGATGCTCGCTGCGACCTTCCTCGATCACTCCGCGGGCGCCCTGGGTTTTGTGTCCACCATGGTGATTCACCCAACGCTCTCCCAAAACCTTCAAGCCCCACTCGCCGGCTCCAATATTGCCCATTTTATCTCCACCCTTGAAGGCATGGGTGGCGGTGCGGAAACCGATCACCGGCTTGCCGGCATTCAAAAATCCGCCCAAGTGCTTGATCGTCTCAGGTGTGTAGGCCCGCATCCGCGTTCCAATGATCATGAGATCCGCCGAGTCGAGCTTCTCCCAACCGTTAACACCCTTGATATTATTCGGATCGATATAAGTTCCATCAGCGCTCCATGAAAACAGCACCGTGGTATCAAAGCCATGCCGCTCCGACAAAATTTTGGCCAACATCGGTGCACTTTCCTCGGAGCGATACTCCTCGTCCCCTGAAACCAGGACAATGTGCTTCCCCTTCCCGGGCCCTTCCTTGCCTTTAAAGCTGAGCCATTTTTCCTGAGCCAATGCCGTCATCGAAGTGAGACAGACCAACGCGAGTCCAAGTGTTCGTTTCATCCCAATCACTAATAGAGGGATTCCGC
Source organism: Akkermansiaceae bacterium (assembly GCA_965657795.1). Classification (GTDB taxonomy): domain Bacteria; phylum Verrucomicrobiota; class Verrucomicrobiia; order Verrucomicrobiales; family Akkermansiaceae; genus SW10. The sequence goes on along the minus strand of CBFHQJ010000060.1, from coordinate 17,919 downwards.
TCCGTGAAAAGAACGAAAGCATGCCCCCTCCTCCGGCAGGCACCACCGCCTCAATCAAAAGGCTTTTTGATTCAGGATTTCCTGAACTACCCTACCCCCATGAGACTATTTGCCGTTCTCCCCTTGGTGACCTCCCTGCTATCCGCGGAAACCCCCTTTCCGATGAAGTTCCACAAGGCACCCAAGCCTCTTGCCAAAAACGCGGTTGTGGAAGATTGGCCCCGATTTTTCGGACCAAGGGACAATTGCACGACAAAGGAAGGACCGCTTCTCCAAAAATTCCCCGAAAACGGACTTCAGAAGGTTTTCGAATTGGCGCGGGGCGAATCTTATAGCTCTCCCATCATTGTCGACGGGAAACTCCTTCACTTCCATGCCATCGACTCTAAGGAAACCCTCGACTGTCACCACGCCGAAACCGGCAAACGCCTCTGGACCTTTGAATATCCTATCAAATATCGGGACCGTTACGGCTTTTCCGATGGTCCGAGGTCGAGCCCCGTGGTCCATAAAAATCGCATCTATCTGGTCGGCGTTTCCGCAAAGCTTCATTGCCTTGATCTCAAAACCGGCAAAGTCATCTGGAAACGGAATCTCATGGAGGAATTCAAGATTCCGCAGTATTTCTTCGGATATGGCCCTAACCCGGTGGTTCACGGTAAGAGCCTCATTTTGAACATTGGAGGGAAAGAAAAAAAAACGAGCGGTACCTGCGTGGCGGCCCTGAACCTCGAAGATGGAAAAACAGTCTGGACCCACGAAGACAGCTGGGGAGCTTCATATGCTTCTCCAATAATTGCCAAAATTCATGATCGTGACGTGGCTCTGGTCCTGGCAGCCGGTGAATCAAAACCTGCTCACGGGGGGCTCCTAGTGCTAGATCCACAATCAGGAAAGCTGCTTTCCCGATTGCCTTGGCGAGCTGACATCTACGAATCTGTCCTCGCATCAACCCCGTTATCTATATCTAAAAGTGAAATATTTATATCGGAATGCTACCAAATAGGAGGAGCACTCCTAAGGTTCTCGGAAGACTTTACCATTCAACCGGTTTGGAAGAAGCGGTTCTTCGGGATGCACATGATGACTCCACAAAAAATCGGAAATCACCTTTATGGTTTTGCGGGAAGGAACATTCCCGACACCCAGCTAAAATGCATTAACTTAAAGAACGGGGAAATATTAATTGAGGATGACATGAGGTGGAAAGAAGACCAACGCGTCACCGGTTTATTTAGGGGAACCTTCCTCCAAAGTGATGATAGAACCTTCTCACTTGGAGAGGATGGTAGCTTTGTTGAACTGAAAATGACGCCCGAAAAAATTGAAATAATCCAGAAAACTAGATTTTTTTTCGCAAAAGACACATGGACTCCCCCTGTTTTAAGCAACGGCCTCCTCTACGTCGTCCAAAATCTAAAAGGATTTGATGGCTCTCCTTCCCGGCTGATTTGTTACGACTTTCGAGGAAAAGAGGAATAAGTTTCTTAGTTGAACAAATGTGAAAATAGTTGATACATTTGATTTGACACCGGTAAAATTGAGATCATGTTCGTCCCATGGCTAAGGCAAAAAAGAAAGCGAAGCGTTATAGTGCTTCCGAGAAAAAAGATATCCTGGACTTTATCACCAAGCAGGGTCGCGGCGGACAAACCAAGGCTGTTGCTAAATATGGCGTCACCGCAGCAACTATCGCTTCATGGAAGCGCAAAGATGGAGGCTCGGCGATCACCACGGCAAAAGGTGGATCCAAGGAACTGCGCGCAGTCGAAGAACTCGCAAGCCTTCTCAAGGAAATCGCAACGACAGAAGCACGTCTCGAAAAGCTCAAGAAGGCTTATCAAAAAGCGAAGTCAAAACTCTAGGGCTCTGGAATATCACACAAACTCAAAAAGAGCTCCTTTGATTGCCAAAAGGGGCTCTTTTTGGTTTCAGCCATCAACCTCCGAGATAACTCATCTCGGCTTTGGGACGATCCACTTCGCCCCGCTCCTCGGAATAACGGTCTTTTCGTTTCCCCCACAGACCGCCAATAAACTCAGTCACTTCTTCATCTGAATCTACCGAGCGGAGACAATCACGGAGATCCGCTCCGTCACTCGCAAACAAGCAGGTGAATGCCCGACCCTCGGCTGATACCCGAAGTCTCGAACAATCACCGCAGAACGGCTGACTCACCGAAGAAATAATTCCGAACTCCCCCGCTCCGTCCAGGAACCTCCAACGCTTTGCCACTTCACCGGCATACGCTGCCGGAACCTCCTCCATTGGAAACTGCTCACTCACAATTTCCAGAATCTCCTTTGCCGTAACCACTTGCCGGGTGTCCCAACCATTGGTCTCCCCCACGTCCATAAACTCAATAAAGCGCAAGGTCACACCAACGTCGTGACTCCAACGAATCATTGGAACAATCTCTTGCTCATTGACTCCGCGCTGCACCACCATATTGACCTTTACCGGAAGACCAGCCTCCTGAGCGGATCGAACCCCCAAAAGAACACGATCAAGTTTGGCTCCCACCCCGTTCATCTTGGCGAACGTTTCCTCGTCCAAGGCATCGAGACTGACCGTCACCCGGTCCAGGCCTGCTGCCACCAAGCCTTTGGCATGATGGTTTAGCAAAATACCATTTGTGGTCATAGCCAGATCCTCAACCCCCGGGACCGCTGCGATCATTGCCACCAGATCTTCCACTCCCCGACGAAGCAGTGGTTCACCCCCGGTCAGACGGACCTTGGTCACCCCAAGCTCAACACTTGCCCTGACCGTCCGGACCAGCTCGTCAAAATTAAGAATCTCTTCGCGGGGCAGGAACTGATACCCCGGCCCGAAGACTTCAATCGGCATGCAATAGCGACACCGAAAATTACAACGATCGGTCAGTGACAACCTCAGGTCACGCAAGGGTCTTTGCAGTCGATCCAGCACGCGAGGACTCTCTCCCTTCCACCAAAAATTGCGAGTGCAATTCTTTCCTCAGGCAGACTCCGGCCTCCCCAGACGCTCCTCCGCCCAGTCCTCGGGATCTCGTGAGACACGGCGGTAGATCCTCTCAAGGCACTTGTCCCAAACCTCTTCCCCTTCAAGAATTCGCACCTCGATCCGGAGGTAGTAAATCGGGACATCAACCTTGTGCGGTTTGGGAAATCGCACTGCGTCCTTTTCGGTTGTGACGATCATATCCACCCCACGATTGATACATCGATCCATGAAGGGCTCAATCTCCCTGGAGGTAAAAGCGTGGTGATCCGAGAAGGTCGTGTGAAACATAACCTTGCCTCCTAGCTTTTTAAGCAGGCTGTCAAAGCTCTTGGGTTGGGCAATTCCGGAAATGGCTCCGATGTATTTCCCCTCGAGCGCCTCCAGCGGAAGCACATCATCTTTAAAAACACCCTTCAGATGCTTTGGACCATGGGTGCACTGCAAAATCTCCGCCTCTTTGTTATATTTCCGGATCCGCTTGATCAACTGGTCCTGCGGTTTCCCGTCACACTTCGTGATGAAGATATAGTCCGCCCGGCATAGATTTGGCGGAGGTTCCCGCATCGTTCCCCGTGGCAAAATATAACCATTTCCGAAGGGCGCATTTTGGTCGACGAGCACCACATCCAGCGAGTGATCCAGGTCGAGATACTGCAATCCATCATCAAGCAACAAGGTGTCAGCGCCCAATTCCTTCACCGCAAACCGTCCGCCCCTCACCCGATCTCGATCAACCACCACCGAGACCCCGGGCAGATTCTTGGCCAACATATAGGGCTCATCGCCTGCATACTTCGCCCCAAGGAGAACCTCACGCCCATCACTAACGATCTTTGGCGGACTCGTCACCGTCTCGCCGGTTTCCGGATTGGTCCATCGCTGTCGCTCTTTGAGCTCTGAGCTTTTATAACCCCGACTCAAAATCGCGACCTTGCGCCCCTTCGCTGTCAGCTCCCTGGCAAACCGTTCCACCACCGGAGTCTTTCCAGTCCCGCCAACCGTAATATTCCCGATACTCACCACCATCGTGCCGAGGCTGGACTGGGATTTCCAGCCACTGCGAAAAAGTCGCAGCCGCAGGCGAACTCCGAAACGATAAACCCACGAAAGTCCGCGAAGGACAATTCGCATCAAGGCCGGTCCAAGCCCGCGGGCGCGACCAAAAATCACATCGGTCGCCCACTTCTCGAGCTCGTTATTGTCCCCTGCCATCGGTGAGCTGTTTTAGCCCCAAATCCCCTGACACGCCACTCTCTTTGTCGTCGCCGTGGTCATTGCAGGTCCGCCCGACCGGTGCTAGCATCACGGAGTGCGGATACTACCCTTTCTTCTTAGCCTGCTCCTTGGATCATGTGCGGTGAAAATTGAAAAGGCCTCCGTGACCGTCTCCACCACGGAGAAGAGCGAAATCAAATGGCCCGCATGGAAGCCATCGACCTTCAAAAATGAGATCGCTGACATCGATCAACGCTTTTTACCAAGCTTCATCAAAATGCCTTCCGGCGAAGTCGTGACCTATGGTCGCCGACCCGACGGAACTGAACAAATTGTCATCGTCAGCAAGCGGGAGGAAAATGCCAAGGACGGCATCTTTCAATTCCGTCAATGCTTCCTGCCGACCTCATACTTCGCAGGAAAAAGCCCCCTCCTTCCTCATACCAACGAACTCCTTTCCCATGACCCGCGAACCCGGCCAACTTGGCTGAAAGGAAAGCGAGTGCTCATGGGAACCAGTGCCGGCACCTTTGGCATGCCTGCGGAAGCCTTGATGAACCCGGGCTGGGACGCTCTCATCTTCGTCAGTGGCGGAACCAACCTACTCTCACTTTACGAGTCCGGGTCCGCCGGGCTTTTCGCGGACTCCCTGAACTGGATCAGCGATGCCCGCCACGATCCTCCCATGGAAGTGACAAGAATTTTTACGGAGCAGGAATATCACGAAATCTACTGCCGCAGTGCCACCATGACGAAATTCCACTCGGGGAAACTGGCCTCCTTCGTCCGGGATCCTCGGATCCTCATGATTGCCGGAAGCATCGACCATATCATGCCCGATCAACAAGCGCTGGGACTGCATCGCGCGCTCGGTCGCCCCGAACGCTGGACCGCCCCACTCGGCCATCACTTAATCGCAGTTCAACTGGTGCTCGAAGTTGATCGCATCGACCGCTGGATCATGGCCCCGACAACTGCTAAACCAAATCCATGAAATCACTTCTCGTTACCGCTCTCCTCACCTCCAGCCTACTGGGAAAAGGGCCGGTTTTTCAGGAAAAAGGGGGAATCATCGCCATCGAGGCGGAGTCCACTTCGTCCCGCAAAGGGAGCTGGAAGAAAAAGTCCGACGTGGCTGATTTTAGCGGAACCTGCCATCTGGAGTTCACCGGAAACAAGAGTATCAGCGGGCCACCGAAATCCCCTCTCAAGTATTATTTTCAAGTCAGCAAGCCCGGTAAATATCGCCTCACCATCCGCGCTCGAAAACGACTTGAATCAAAACGGCAGGACATCTCCAACGATTGCTATGTCGCTCTCAAGGGAGACTTCGCCAGTGGCGGTGGCGCGCCCTTGAAGGTGCTCAAGAACGACACCAAAATGTTTGGCGGAGACGCCGACAAGTGGGGCTGGACCAATCAGCTCGATTTTGACCACAAAAAAGCCGATGCCATTTACGAACTCAAGGCAGACGAGATTTACGAACTCACGATTTCCGGACGGTCCAAGAACTTTAACATCGACCGCTTTCTCCTCATTCACGAATCCATGGACTTTCGAAAGACCCGCAATGCCAATCCCAAGGAAAGCAAATCCGATGACGCTGCCGATGAACCCCGCGAACAGATCACCCGTGTCCTCACCGATACCGGAGGGCGCAAAGTTGAGGCCCAACTTGAGAAACTCGTCGGCGACATCATCATCGTGAAAATCAAACGACGACGCTTCGAGCTCAAACTAGATACTCTCAGCGAAGATGACCAGAAATTCATTCGCAAGTGGGCCGAAGAGGACCAATGAAGTCCAAACTCGCAACGGAGGGACTGTCTCCAGACGGCCCGCACCAAGCTCAACGCCATTGAGGGCATCGCTTCGTCTTTGAAGAGTCACTCCAGCGAATGCTAAAAATCATGCATTTCTTAATCGCATTGCCTAAAAAATCAGGCATTGTTGAATAAGCGTTCGATGAAATACGTTAAAAGAATCACATGAAAACAACCAAAGCACTTGCGGCCGGCCTGACTGCCGTTGCCCTCACTCTCGTTTCTTGCTCTCCCACCCAGCAGAAGTATGGCCTCGGCGGAGCCGCCGCAGGCGCAGCCGTTGCGGCTGTTGCAGGTGGCGATGGCACTGATATTGCCCGCGCAGCAACCGTTGGCGGCGCAGCGGGAACAGGCTACGCAGTCTACAAGGAGCGCCAGAACAGCAACAATGGAGCCTACAACTCCGGCGGTGACACCCCCCCTCCTCCAGTCACTAAAAACTATCCTGCTGCTCATCCGAGTGGCACTCCCGGCATCGTCATCAGCCCACACAAGCCCTACAATAAGGTCCGTGTGGCCGGACTGAAGCCCGGTCAACTCGCAACAGATCCGACTACCAACAAGATCTTCGTGGTTCCCAACTAAAACCACCAAATACCACCTTAAAAAAAAGCCCGCTTCGGAATGCTCCGAAGCGGGCTTTTCCGTGAAAATTATCCAGGGTCTAGATCTTCCTCAAAGCGCCGGTGGAATCTCCGAAGCGCTTGGTATCGGAACCAAACTCGTTGAGCATCCGGACGTAAAGATTGGAAAGTGGCACTTCCTCGCCAAGGTCAACGTGGCGTCCGGTCTCGAATGCTCCTCCACCATTTCCACCCAAAATCACCGGAAGATCGCTATGGCTGTGACGGTCGCCATCTGCAATTCCGCTACCGTAAACGATCATGGAATTGTGAAGCAATGACTTCCCGTCTACATCCTCGGTGGTCTTCATTTTCTGCATGAAGTAAGCCAACTGCTCGATGTAAAATTGGTCGATTTTTTGGATCTTCTCCAGGTTCTCCCGACGACGCTTGTGGTGGGATATATTGTGATGACCTTCAGATACTCCGATTTCCTTGAAGGAGCGATTGCTCCCGTCGTGCGCCAAGAGGAAGGTGGAAATGCGGGTACTGTCCGTTTGGAAAGCCAGAACCATCATGTCCATGAGAAGGCGCATATGGTCTTTGTAATTCTTGGGCTGCCCCTGCGGAGCCCTCACGCCCGGATCGATGGGGCCACCAAGTGACTCGCTCTTTTGGATCTGGCGTTCGATCTCACGAACTCCGGTAAGGTATTCCTCAAGCTTGTGTTGATCATTGCGTCCCAGATGCTTGTGCATCGCCTTGGCATCATCCGAAATGAAATCCAAAATCGACTTCTGGGTCGCGCGACGCTGGGCAAGTCCCTTTGCACGCTCTGCGGCAGAGCCGGCTCCGAAGAGACGCTCAAACACAAGCCGTGGATTGGCCTCCGGCGTGTTGGGCTGGTTCTCGGATCGCCATGAAAGGTTGAATTGATAGGCACAGGAATATCCCGAGTCGCAACGGCCGGATTTCCGGACCCCATCGCAAGTGAGCTCGAGCGATGACAAACGGGTCTTTTCGCGGACCAATTGCGCCGCAATTTGATCGACTGAAGTCCCCACTTTAATATCGGATCCCGAAGTCTTCCTGGCACGCTGACCGGTAAGGAAGGTTGCGCTACTCCGGGCGTGATCGCCTGCCCCGTCCTTGCCGGCCGTGGCATTTTTATGCGCGAAACCAGAATAGATCTGCATGTCCCCTTTCAGCCCCTCGAGTGCCTTCATGCTCTTACCGAGCTGGTAGTTGCTCCCTCTGCCCTTCGGTTTCCAGTGCTCGAGGTTCACTCCGTTGGGAATGTAAAGGTAAGCCATGCGCAGCGGACTGCCGTTTGCAGTCGAGGCAACCTTGCCGGTCGTCGCCGCCATGAGTGGGCCCGCCGACTCCAAAGCAGGCAGTCCAACTGCAGCTCCGATCCCGCGTAAAAACTTGCGGCGATCTAATCCTCTTCGGTGGTTCATGATGATAGTTTACGTAATTTTGCCAATTTTTCTCGCACAAATTTTTCATCGGAACCGGGAAGTCGGATGATTCCTATTTCCAATGAGAAGTTGCACCGCCTTTAGGGTTTCCCAGGCACGGTTTGTGCCTAAACTTCCACCATGCCAACCGCAGCCGATCTTGATGCCGCCATTCGCGACGTTTCCGACTTTCCAAAACCCGGAATTCTCTTTAAGGACATTACCCCGATTTTGGGAGATCCCGATCTCTTCAAGGCCTCGCTCGAACTTCTGGCTGAAACCGCCGGTGACACCAAGATTGATAAAGTGGTGGGAATCGACGCCCGGGGATTCATTTTTGCAGCCGGAGTCGCTCAGATTCTCGGCGCCGGCTTCGTCCCCGTCCGCAAGAAAGGCAAGCTGCCGTGGACGACTCACCAAATGGCTTACAGTCTGGAATATGGTGAGGACATTGTCGAGATTCATGCCGACGCCGTGAAGCCGGGCGAAAAGATTCTCCTCGTCGACGACCTCCTCGCCACCGGCGGAACCGCTGCCGCTGCCATCAAACTGCTCAAAGCCCTCGACGCCGACATCGTCGGAGTTTCATTTTTGATCGAACTGGCTGCCCTGAACGGACGCGACGTTCTTGGGCACCCTGACATCCATTCAATTCTTTCCTACTAAACCCATGACCTTCAAAAAATACGCCGAAACCCTCCTTCGCTACCCGGACCTTGGGTTCAGCCTCGATCTCTCCCGAATGGATATTCCGGACGATTTCGAGGGTAAAATGCAGCCTCAGATTGAGAAAGCTTTCGCCGATCTCAAATCTCTGGAAGCCGGAGAAATCGCCAACCCGGATGAAGGTCGCATGGTAGGACACTACTGGCTTAGAAATCCCGCGCTCGCTCCGAATGATGAAATTCGCAGTCAAATCACCGAGCCAATCAAAGCGATCAAGGAATTTGCCTCGATGATCCCGACCGGGGAAATTGCACCGCCTTCCGGCGGCGTCTTTAAAAACATCCTCATTATCGGAATTGGAGGATCTGCCCTCGGCCCACAGCTCATCGATGACGCCCTCGGCCAACTCAATGAAATCCGCCCCTTCTTTTTTGACAATACCGATCCGGATGGCATGGATCACGACCTTCAGGAAATCGGTGGTGATCTCAATAAAACTTTAGCCGTTGTCATTTCCAAATCGGGAGGAACTCCCGAAACCCGCAACGGAATGCTCGAAGCCAAGCACGCCTACGAGGAAGCCGGGCTCGACTTTGCCAAGCACGCCATTGCCGTCACCGGCGAGGGCTCGAAGCTGGATCAATTTGCCCGCGAGGAAGGATTCATCACCACCTTCCCCATGGAAGACTGGGTCGGCGGCCGCACTTCCGTGCTCTCGACCGTGGGCCTCGTGCCGATGGCCATTCAGGATATCGACTTCGATGAAATGCTCGCCGGAGCAAAAGAGATGGACGAATTGACCCGCTCGACCGACGTGAAAAACAATGCCGCGATGCGACTCGCTCTGGCCTGGCACCACGAAGGCAATGGCAAAGGTGAGCGCGATATGGTGGTCCTCCCTTACAAGGATTCCCTCGTTCTCTTCTCCAAGTATCTCCAGCAATTGATCATGGAGTCTTTGGGCAAAGCGGAAGACCTCGATGGTAATTCCGTGAATCAGGGGATCGCGGTTTACGGCAACAAAGGATCGACCGACCAGCATGCCTACGTGCAGCAACTTCGCGATGGCCTCCACAACTTCTTTGCCACCTTCATCGAAGTCCGCAAAGGACGCTCGGGCGAATCAATCACGATCGAAGGTGAGAACACCTCTGCGGATTATCTCCAGGGATTCCTTCGGGGCACCCGCCGTGCTCTTTACGAAAACGGTCGACATTCGGTGCTCATTTCAATCGAGGAAGTCACCCCGAGAACCTTGGGCCACCTCATCGCCCTCTTTGAGCGCACCGTAACTTTCTACGCCTCGCTGGTGAACATCAACGCCTACCACCAACCCGGAGTTGAAGCCGGTAAGGCTGCCGCAACCGAGTTCCTCGACATGCTCAACGAAGTTCGTGGCCATATGACCGCCGACCGAAAAAGTGCCGAGGATGTTGCCACCGCCATCAGCTGCGATCCGGAGGAAGTCTTCCACGCCTTGGTTCATCTCGCGGCTAATGGAGAGGCCACCCACTCCCGGGGAGATCATCCCATGGACGACCGCTTCTTCCTTTAGGTGGGAAGAAGATCATGCTTCTCAAGTCGTCGTAGAAATTCAGGCACAATATCAGGGCAATAATCGTTCTGATATTGTTCTAGTATTTTTAGGTGCTCGCTTCGCCCAACAAGGTCGGGCACGACAAGGCGGCACCCTACTTCTAAGCGGATTTCGTAGAGGGGACGGTTTTGCTCAAAGAGAGCGGCATACTTCGGCAATTGATAACGCTTCAGAACCTCCACCACGACCATGTCATGGATCTGGGTCAGCAACCTGTCACTTTCCTTGACGAGTGATTCCTCAAAGTAGAATTCGCAACCACTCCCTTCGAAGACTTGGGCAAACTCACTCAACTACCCTTTACCGGTTGCGGCGGCGCACGACATTTCGGCGACTTCATGAGCCATTTGAGTCGACGAAAACAAGATCAAATCTGCCGGGAGCCGAGAGGACCTGAACATTTGCGAGGCGATGATAAGGCGCCGGTGTACCGATTTAACCGCGTCGTTTAGACCGATCCGGCTTCGCTTTTGCAGATTCCGCTCCTTCAGACGAAACGGGGAAACATCCCTTTTTGCCAATGAAAGATCCACTTCGAGTTGCTCCAGGCCGATACTGAAAAGTCCCTTCAACACATCGGAGGGACTAGTCGATTCGTTCTTGCGGGCGTTACTCATAGAGAAATTTCGAAATCAAAGTGAAGAAAAGTGACTCACCGTTTTATTCATGACCAACTAGCGAGGAAAGCTCACAAATCCATTTTGTTGCATGAAAATCAGTGATTAGCTTTCTAGCTAACGCAGACAATTCTGGAATATTTCATCTGAGACAATCTTGTAACCTCAATCGCATAAAGATCTCTTCGGTTCCCTCACTAGGGCAAATATAAACGCAAAGGTCTATTCTCCCCAATTTGGAGATTTGCGAGGTCCGGCATCCTGTTCATAGTTCACCACATGGCCAATCCCTACGAGAGAACCCCGGACAAAATCGTAGCACCTCCTACCGGATGGCTTGCCACAGCCAAAAGGCTCGGCCCGGGATTTGTCCTCTCAGCTTCCATTGTTGGATCGGGTGAGCTCATCGCAACTACCATCTTCGGAGCTAAAGTGGGCTTCATTTGCCTCTGGCTCATTCTCTTTTCCTGCCTCGTCAAAGTGGCCATTCAAATTGAATTCGGTCGTTACACCATCTACTCCGGGAAGACCTCAATGCAAGCCCTCGACGCGCTTCCGGGACCGAGATTCGGTAAAGCCGGCTGGGCGGTCTGGAGCTGGTTTGTAACCCACAGCCTCAAAAACCTGCAGGTTGGTGGAATCATCGGCGGCGTCGCCCTCGCTCTTTCCGCCCTCTACAATCTTGGCGAATACAGCAACATTATCTGGACCATCGTGGCCGCGACTTTAACCATCCTTGTCGTCTCACGAGGAATCTATGCACCCATTGAAAAGTGGTCCATCATCATGATCGGGCTATTTACTATTTTCACCGTCATTTCGCTGGTCTCCTTGCAGTGGACCCCCTTCGCTATCAAGGGTAGCGAAATCGCCTCGGGACTCAATTTTCAACTTCCCGCCTCGGCCTTGATCCTCGTCGCACTGGGAACCTTCAGTATCACCGGGGTCGGCGGCGACGAGGTCCTCGCTTATAATTACTGGCTCATAGAGAAAGGTTACGCCTCCTTCACCGGCCCGGAACCTGAGATCCACTCGCCGGAATGGCTGACCCGCGCAAAAGGCTGGATCCACGTTATGCAGCTGGATGCCGCCCTCTCCATGGTCTGCTACACGGTCGTGACCGCTCTATTTTACCTGCTGGGCGCCTCCATCCTCCACAGTCAGGGCGTCGTTCCCGAGGGAGATGAACTCATCTCGGTTCTCTCAAAAATGTACACCCAAAGCTTGGGACCTTGGGCTGAAAACGCCTTCCTCATCGGAGCCGTCGTAGTTCTCTTTTCCACTCTCCTTGCCGCATTGGCTGCATGGACCCGCCTGTTTTCCGACGCCTTCGGTCGCTTCGGCTGGATCAACTTCAACGATGAAAATCAACGCCGCAAGTCCATCGCGATCCTCTCGGTCATCTTCCCTATCATCTGGAGCATCCTCTACTTCCAAATCGGCAAGCCCGGATTCATGGTGATCATAGGAGGAGCACTCACCATGATCATCCTGCTAATCGTGGTCTTCGCTGCCATCATCATGCGCTATAAATGGCTGCCACAGGAGTTGAGACCATCACGTACATTCGACCTCGCGCTCTGGCTAAGTATCGTCGCCATCGTGGGTGCCGGAGTATTTTCAGCCATTCAATTCGCCATCGCCTAAGCGACTGCCACTAGACCGGAACAGCGAGTTCTTCGACGATTTCCGACACGAGCGACTGACCGGTTCGTCCGGCATACTGAGCATCAGCCTCAAGAACAAGGCGATGACCGATCACGCCCGATGCAAGCGATTGAATCGTCTCCGGAAGCACAAAATCGCGCCCTTCCAACAAACTCAGCGCCTGGGAAATTCTCAGAAGATTCAGAGAGGCGCGGGGACTGGCCGCCAACTTCACACCCGAACGCCCCCGCGTTTCCGCAACCAAACGGACAAGGTATTCTTGTAAGGCCGGAGTAATGGAAACTTTCGAAACCTCTTTTTTCACCTTGAGCAATTCATCGCGCGTTACCACCTGCTCCACGCGGGTCAGGGGGTGGGCTTGTTCCTGAGCATTCAGAATCGCCATCTCCTGATCAACCGAGACATAACCCAGCGAACACTGGTAAGCAAAGCGGTCCATCTGTGCCTCGGGCAAGGGATAGGTCCCCCTCAGTTCAACAGGGTTCTGGGTCGCGATCACAAAAAACAGGTCACCAAGATCGTATCGGTTTCCCTCCACCGTGACTTGCTTCTCGGCCATTGCTTCAAGAAGTGCGCTCTGCGTTCTCGGCGAGGCACGATTCACCTCATCCGCCAAAAGGATGTCGCTGAAGATCGGTCCACGATGAAACTCAAAACTGGCATTACGGGAATCCAGCACGCTGACCCCTAGAATATCCGAAGGCAATAGATCCGGAGTGAATTGGATTCGTTGGAAATTCCCGCCCCCAATCGATGCTGCAATCGCCTTTGCCAAAGTCGTTTTCCCGGTCCCGGGAACATCCTCCAGCAAGACATGACCTCCAGCCACCATTGTAGCGATGACGCGGCGCACCGTCTCCTCCTGCCCCAACATAACCGCCTTCACCGAGGCTTCCAACCGACTAACTATCTCCGCTGCTTCGCTCATTCTTGATCCGCTTGCTCACTTTCCCATTTCTCCCACACCGGACGCGACACCGTTTGGTGCCACTCCCTCAATTCCTCAATGGACGCGAGATCCTCTTTTGACATTTCCTTGGCAAGCCCCTCCAGGCGATCGTCGTTCAGTAACCTGATCCCCTTGTTGGTTTCCAGAGGCAACTCGATATCGACCAGAACACGGTGATCGGCCTCGGTCGGAACCACTAGCACCAGTGGACAGGCTCGCTCCAAGCCGCCCCCATTGTCAATCATCATGGAGACACCACGGAAACGACCCGCCGCTTTCGAGCCAATGATCTGGTCCGGCACCACTGCAGCCACCGCCCCCTTGCGAACAAAGCCCAAATCCCGAAGCAAACCGGTCGGTTTGGCCGGCAATTCCCGAACTGCCGAAACCTTCAGAAGCGACAACATATCCTCCTCCTTCGCAATGCGGCGCCACTCTTGTACCAGCTTCTTGGCATCAGCTTCAGAGGCTGCTTTTCCCTTGGGATGGTCCAGGCCAACGACCTTCAAGACACCTGCAAGGAATTCCTCTTCCATCCTGGCCTCATCTTTAACATACCGGGCCGACAAGCCACGGATAGCTTCCTCCCACTCCCCCGGATAGGTCCCCAACATCGGGCTAACATCACCGGGAAGAATCATCCATCCCGACTCCCCCTGCTTCATCCAAACCTCTTGATATTTTGGCTTCCAACCTTCGCCGGCCCCGGAAAGCGAAAGAACCCCGAGCGCGATTTTATCGTCTTGGTAGAGTTTCACAACCTGGGCTGAAATGGTTTCCGTGGATTTCAAGGAAGCTCCCCACCACTTCACTGATTCGATATAACGACCCGAGCGCCGGTCATCAAACGGGTTGTTGCCCCGGCGGCCAAACCTGCGGCGCTGAAGGAATAACTGGTCTTCATCATTATCCAACTTCTTCTCCACTTCCACCGCCTCCTCTTCCTCCCGGTAATGGCGTTGCAGAAAGGGATCGAGATCTCCCGATTTCAAGTCTCTGACAATCTCATCAAGCAAGGCCTTCGGACTCTCTGCTCTAATCGCATCATTCATTTCCTCGAAGACGTGGAACATCTGCTTCACACCTTCACGGTCTTCCCAGTCAAATTCGTCGTTTCTGGCCGAACGAAACGCGCGGCTCTCCTGATCGGCATATGAGAAAAAAGCAGGCAACGCAATGCGCCATCCTTTCTCCGTGTTATTGAGGCGAAACCGCACGGGATTTAAACGCTCATCCATTGGCGCGGTCTCGTAGCTTGAAAGAAAGCCGACCAAAAACTCCGCATCCTCCTGATCCCCAGATCCGGAAATGATCACCTTCATTACTTTTTTCGATGTGAGGAGTCGCCAAACCCGCTGTTTGTCGCGGTTGATCATGCCATTCCGCGTCGCTTTGAGATGCATCTCCCAATCCCTCTCGGGAAGCAAGTCTCGCTCCAGAAACCCCTGCCAAACGATCATGGCGTCGGTCTCACCTGCTTCAGCTGCCGCCAGAAAATCTTCCATCACCTCCTCGGGTTCGTTTCCAGATAGAGTTTCCGAAGGCACCGCGCCTTCCATCTCCTTTCGGAAATCGTCCATCTCGGAGCGTAGTAACTCGGTCATTGCCGAAGTCTGCTCAAGCGCCATCCACGTTTCCAATTCACGAACCCGTTTCTTCAAGTCCGCTCCAAAACCCAGCCCGGTATTTTCAAAGCTCCCTTCCACCGGCGCAACCTTCCACTTGCCTTCCTTCTTTACCACACCAAGAGAAATGACCATGCTCACATCCGGACCATTCGGCGAGGTTGCCCCGATCAGAACAGCCGAGAGATCACCGTCCACTTTTTCACGGAGTGGCTGGAACGAATAGTTGCCATTCTCGGCCCAAGACCCGCGATGTCCCCACCGCTCGATAATTCGCTCCTTCTTTTTCGGACCACAAAAACGGGAGATTGTTAAACTCGACGAAACTTCGTCCCCGGACATCTTCCCATCAAGTCCACGCAACAATTCAAGGGCGACTTCAGAAGGTTCTCCGGAAAAGACCCTTGCTGAGGCCGCGAGGAAACACACAACGATCCAACGCATCGCTGAAACCCTCGCATCGCATGCCCGCGGACACAAGCCTCGGTCTTCCGGAATCACCGTAAGCGGTCAGGGAAACAGTTTCCAGCAGATGAGCATCAGGAGAGAGCCAAGGACCATTCCCGCCGTCATGCCGTAAACAGACCACCTCACCTGGAAGGGCTGCAAATCCGGACCAACGAAGCTTGGTGGGGCAATCGCCTTCGCCATCACAAACGAAGGTTTCACCGACTTCGCCCAATAATTGCGATACTCTCCCTGGCTGTCATAGATCGCTTTGAGCGCATCGTTCGTGGAATCCCAATCCAACTTGGCATCCAAAACCTCGGGAATATACAAGTAATCTCCAAGATCCACCCCGGGACCCGGCTCGATATTAACACCCTTGGCTGCCAGAGCCGCCTTTAGCTTCCCTTTCGCCGCAGCAACCTCATCAAGAAGAGGTTGGGAGTCACGACCCAACTGCTCGAGCCCTTCCTTCTTATTCTTTTCATCAATCCGCTTGATCAATTCCGGAACTGCCGCGGCCACCGCATTGGCAAAATCTGCCGCTTCCTGGGGATCATTCAAACGTGCTCCCACCGTCAGTTGTCCACTGACTTGATCCAGGTCCAAATCCAGTCCTGTCCGTAATTGAGGGACCACATCGGCAGGACTCGCCCCCCACTTGTTGGCCAGATCGAGATCCAGAGCGATTCCCTTCAATGATTCTTCCGACTTCACCTGCCTCAAAACCTCGGACTCATTGGCATCCGCCACCTCGGTGGAATTTTGCTGAATGCCACTCTTGGACGAGACAAAAACATCCCGCACATGAAACGACAGAGTCGCATAAGCCACATATTCCTTGGGTGTTTCCTCCCACTTCTGCTTCCCATAGAAAAAGCCACCCACGACCCCGCCAATAGTCAGCAGAACCAAAAGCCAAGACCACCACCAAAATCCCCTGCGTCCACGACGTTTTTTCATCGCGGTGATTAGAGCATTTGGAACGGATCAGTCACCCGAAAAAATCGAATCACTTCAAGGTTTGATGAAAGCTCTCCCCTTTTTTGAGACTTTCGACGAATCCCGCCATCAAGTTGGTCGTCGCATCCACATCCGAATAGGCCGCCATTTCTATCACCGAATGCATGCAGCGGAGCGGCAAAGAGACCAGCGCGCTTGGAACACCGTCGCGTGATTGAAAAATCGTATCGGTATCGGTCCCCGTAAACCGGCTCGCCGCCTCGTGTTGCACTTCAATCTTCTTCTTCTTCGCCACTTCAAGCAAGCGTTTCACCACCAACGGATGACTCGCGGAGCCGTGCGTGAGCGTCGGCCCGCCCCCCAAATTCACCTTTCCATACATCGGCGCGCTCAGGCCCGGCGTATCCGTGGCATGCGTGACATCGGTGCAAAGACAAACATCCGGCTTGATCCTGTGAGTCGCCATCGCCGCACCAAATCCCCCGATTTCCTCTTGCACCGCATTCAGGCAAACCACCGTAAAGGTCGGCTTCTTCTTCGAAGCCGCCAACTTCTTCATCACCTGTGCGATCATAAATCCGCCGATGCGGTTATCGACCGCCCGGCTCACCACGCGATCTTTCCCCAACTCCGTCGGACCATCGGCATAAACCGCCGGATGCCCCACACGCAAACCCAGCTTGGCAACCGCCTCCGGCGAAGAAACGCCCACATCCACCCACAATTCATGCACCTTGGGAGCTTTCTCCGTCCCCAACGAATCCCGGCGCAAATGAATTGCAGTATTCCCAATGACTCCGGGAACGGTCCCCTTGTCACCCATGATTTGGATTCGACGCCCCCGCCCGGTTGCCGAATCACTCCCGCCCACCCGATCCAGATAAAGGAAGCCATCATCTGTAATGTATTTAATCATATAGCCAATCTCATCTGCGTGAGCTTCAAGCATCACCACCTTGTTCGAAGTCCCCTTAAAGGTTGCCCAAGTCGAACCATAAGCATCGCACTCCACCGAATCGGCAAACTTCCCGACATACTCCGCCCAAACCTTCTGGCCGGGCATTTCAAACCCGGTCGGGCTAGGAGTCTCAAGGAGATCAAACAAGAAGGATTTTTCCACTTTCGTCATGCCAGAAGATTGGCCCCGCCCTCAAGCCAAGTGAAGTCTGAACTGATTCCCCCCCTGGCTTGAGCTAGTCGGAAGAGCCCCTGACTAAGTCAAAGTAGCTCTCTCAAAATTCCCGAGATGCTAAATTTGAAGTGATCCCAGGAACCGGAGCCAGAGGTTTGTTGATAAATTGAGCTGGTTTTGAGGGGGCAACACCCCTGAAATCAGACCAA
>CBFHQJ010000059.1:0-29526 GCA_965657795.1 Akkermansiaceae bacterium | reverse complement strand
TTCCATGGGCTGTCTATAAACCTGAAATTACGATTAAAACAGCAGCCTAAATCTATGCCCCACTGACCAGCCTGATCATCAACAAACTCCAGAATTTACTGGCTACAAAAACGGGACCACTTCACCCAAACAGAAATAGGAGGAGAAATTGATAGAGCTTATTTTTCATGGGTAGGAGTAGTTTGGAGAGAGGCGTCGAGGCTGTGGGAATGTTTCTATTAAGACTCTGCGAATCGGGGATAATGGTCTTCATGACGAAGCTAATGCTCGCAGGGATCGTTCGTTAACTCTTTCTAAGAATGCCGCTAAAAAAATCTCTCTGGAACGTCAATGATATCGCCCGGGAGAATCATCGGATCGACTTTTCTAAGATCAACGGTGAAGACCTTATTTCCCCGGGTCACTTTCACCTTTGTTGTATTGGCCAATTTAGTAGTTCCTCCCGCTTTTTTGAGTGCTTTTTTCAAGGTCAGATTTTTAGTCCAAGCAATCGCTGTTGGCTTGGCCACCTGACCACGGATTTTCACTTTCGCTTTATCCTTTTCGGCTAGCTTTAGGATTTGTGTCGCGGGAGGGGTTAAGAGTGCTCCATTCACCGTGCTTTGTATGCCAGTTACGCAGGCTATGAAAAATAACAGACTGCAAATTCGACGTAATTTGGATATTATCATATCACGCCTGTATCCCGAGCCATTAGAACTACAAGCTTTCACCTTGATCCGCGGTTATTTTTGCAGAGAGCCAGCGAGTGTGAAAGAAGTCCCGGTGGCAGCGGTTTGAATCCTGAGGCTTCAAATGGAGGATCAAGCGAGAATGTCCTTGAGGATGTGTCCGTGGACGTCGGTGAGGCGCATGTCTCTTGAGGAGAAGCGGAAGGTGCTCTTGGTGTGGTCGATGCCGAGGAGGTGGAGCATGGTGGCGTGAAGGTCGTGGATTTCGACTTTGTTCTCGATCGCTTTGTAGCCCCAGTCATCGGTGTGGCCATAGGAAATTCCCGGTTTGACACCGCCGCCGGCCATCCAGGTGGTGAAGCCGAAGGGGTTGTGGTCCCGGCCGTTCCCACCTTGGGCGAAGGGTGTCCGGCCAAATTCGCCGGTCCAGATGACGAGGGTCTCATCGAGGAGGCCGAGCTTTTTGAGGTCGGTGATAAGAGCGGCGATGGGTTGGTCGACCGTCTTGCAATTTTTGCCGTGGCCGTCGACGAGGTTGTTGTGCTGGTCCCAGCGGTCACCGTTGCCACCAGGACAGGTGAGTTCAATGAAGCGGACGCCGCGCTCGACGAGGCGTCGCGCGAGAAGGCATTGGCGACCGAAGGTTTTGGTCTGATTGAAGTCTGACTCGAGGCCGTACATTTTTTTGACGGTGTCCGACTCGCCGGTCAGATCCATGAGGTCGGGAACGGCGGCCTGCATGCGGAAGGCGGTTTCGTAATTAAGAATTGCGGATTCGATTTGCTCTTCCCCGGCGAATCGTTCTTTGGCGGAGAGATCGAGCTGGCGCATCAGGTCGAGTTTTCGTCGTTGCAGCTCGGGGTTGGAACCGGCTGGTTTGATGTTGGCGACAGGGGTGTTGCCAGGGTTGAAGACCGAGCCTTGATAGGCGGCGGGGAGATAACCGGAGTTGAAGTTGTCGAGACCTCCGGGAGGGATGAGGCCTCCGTTGAGAACTACGAATCCGGGAAGGTTTTGGTTCTCGGTGCCGAGTCCGTATCCAACCCAGGCTCCCATGCTGGGGCGTCCTTGCAGGCCCGAGCCGGTGTGGAGGAAGTAGTTCGCCGCGGTGTGTTCGGGGAACTTGGAGGTCATCGACTTGATGAAAGTGAGATCATCGGCAACCCCGGCGATGTGGGGAAAAAGGTCGCTGACCCAGGCTCCGGATTCGCCGTGTTGTTTGAAGGTCCAGGGGGACTGCATGACCTTGCCGATGTTATCGAACTGGGTGGGCTCGAGCTTGCCGATGGCCTTGCGGGGATCCTGTCCGTTGAATTTTTTGAGGAGCGGTTTGTAGTCGAAGGTGTCGACCTGCGAGGGACCGCCGTCCATGTAGAGGAAGATGATGTTCTTCGCCTTGGGAGCGTAGTGGGGTTTCTTGGGAGCGAGGGGATTGGTGGGGTTGTAGTCCGCCGTTTTGGCTCCGGAGTTTTCGGCTAGGAGAGCGGAGAGAGCCACCGCTCCAAATCCACAAGCGGATTGTTGGAGCATGTCCCGGCGGGTGAGGGAAGCAGGTCGGAAATTTTGGCAATGCATGGTGAAGCGAAGTGGTGAGAGATTGCGGCGGGGATCAGTTGAGGAAGATGAATTCTTTGGTGTTCCAAAGGGAATGGGCGACGTCCTGCCAGGCGGTTTCTTTGGACGGGTGGGATTGGATCCAGCTGAGCGTCGTTTTTGATTCGGTCGGTGAAGGGGGGCGGGCGAAGGCCTGTAGAAACATCGTTTCGATCCGCGTTTTGTCATCCTTGATGGTCGCGGTGGAGTTGGCCCAGCGTTTGGCCTCGCTGACGACGAAAGGGTCGTTCATCAGAGTCAAAGCTTGGGCCGGAACGTTGGAAACGGTGCGTCGGGCGACGGAAGAAAAAGGACTGGGCATGTCGAAGGCGAGCATCATGGGCGGGAGAAAGTTCCGTCGGATACTGGTGTAAATGGAGCGGCGTCCGGCTCCGTCGAGAGGGCCGGAACGGGGGCGTCCCCGACCTTGCATAAAGCTGGTGAGGTGGACTGGGACCGAGTTGCCATAAAGTTTGGGATCAAGGCGCCCCGAGATGGCGAGCATGGAGTCGCGGATCGCTTCGGCCTGCAGGCGGCGAACGGGAGCCTTGTGGAGAAGGATGTTTTCCGGATCGGTATCGGCGAGGAAGTTGGGGCTGAGATCGGGATGGGGTGTGGCCGATTGACGGTAGGTTTGTGAGAGGACGATCGTACGGATCAGTTCTTTCTGTGACCAGTTGCCTTCGATCAAAGCCGCCGCGAGCGTGTCGAGAAGTTTGGGATGGGACGGCGGAATTCCCATGGGGCCAAAGTCATCGACGGTGGGAACGATGCCGCGCCCAAAGAGGTGGTGCCAGATACGATTGGCGGCGACTCGGGCGGTGAGTGGGTTGTCCCGTGAAACGACTTGCTCGGCGAGTTCGAGTCGACCCGAAGCATTTTTTGGAGGCGAGATTTTTTCTCCGCCCAGTGCGGTCAGGAAACGGCGGGGGACTTCCTTGCCGAGGTTTTTGTGAGAGCCCCTAATGTGAACGTAATCGTTTTCGGGCGTGCCTTCGGTGACTGAGAGTATCGTGGCGGAGGGGTTTGGGATGGCCTCTGAGATCTTTCGGGCCTCTCCGGAAAGTCCGCTCAGTTTGCCGGCGAGTTGATCTGCGATTTCCTTGGCGCGTGGATTGGGTGGAAGGGAGTCTTCAATCCTGGGGACCTGGTGATCGGTGCAGACTGCTTTGACGGCGATGGATCCGGGGCCGGAGTCGATGATTTCGAGGTAGGCTTTTTGGCCGGATTTTTGGGCGATATCTTTTCCGGCAAGGGTGATCCACTGCCATTTGTTGCCAGTCTTAATGTTCTTGCGGGTTCCTTTAAATAAGAGACCGTTGAAAACTTCCATGAAGTAGCCATCGATGATCAAGCGCACCTGCCCCGTCCCTTTGACATAGAGGTTGACACGGTCGTCGGTGATTTCAAAGGTGGGTGTGCGTAGGATTCCCTGTTGTTTTTCGCCGTAGCGTCCGCTGTCATAAACGGCGTGTCTGGTGATGGAATCCTTTACCGGGATCCAGCTAAGGGCAGGAATGTAAGAGTCGCCGAAGGCGTGACCGGAGGGGAACCAGCGTGATGTATTTGGGAACAGGAGTTTTTGGGACTTAATGGGTTCAGGGTCTGCGTGTTTGACACTGAGATTCTGATTCCCGGTGGCGGCGATCTTCTCGATTTCAGAAATGGCAGCGGCAATCTTTTTACCGGGGTCTTGCCTGTATTCGTTTCGACGGGTGCTTTGGAGGAAGCCGGTGAGGGCGTAGTAGTCGGCAATGGAAATGGCATCGAACTTGTGATCGTGACAGCGGGCACAGGCGACGGAAAGTCCGAGGAAGGACTTGGAAAAAGTGTCGACCATATTGTCGATTCGGTCTGCTTCGTCCTTCCGGACATCGGTGGGGGAGTGAACGGCCTCGCCGAGATACCAGAAGCCGGTGGCGATGATGGATTCGTTGGTTTGATTTTCGGGGTTGAGTCTCGCCTTTGGGAGGAGGTCGCCAGCGATGTGCTCGGCAACGAATTTGTCATAGGGAACGTCGGCATTGAGCGCGCGGATGACGTAGTCGCGGTATTGATGGGCGTTGTGAATGGGGTAGTCGAATTCGTGGCCGTGGCTCTCGGCGTAGCGCATGAGGTCCAGCCAATGGCGTCCCCATCGTTCTCCGAAGTGTGGGGAAGCGAGAAGTCGGTCGACCGCTGATTTGATCGCTGCATCCGGATTGGCAGCGGCGGCTTTTTTAAAGGTTTCGATTTCTTCGAGTGTCGGTGGAAGTCCGGTGAGATCGAAGGTGAGGCGTCGAAGAAGCGTGACGGGTTCGGCGTGGGGAGCGGGGCGGAGTTTGCTGTCCTTGAGTTTTTCTTCGATGAGTTGGTCGATGAAGCCGGGTTTGCGGGGAGCGGGCGCAATCGGTTTCCAGCACCAATGTTCCGCTTTACGCTTCTCGAGGTCGAAGGAATTGGAATTACTTTCGTTGGCGGGGCCTTTTTCTTCCGGCCAGGCGGCTCCGTTTTTGACCCAGGTTTCAAAGTCGGCGATGACGGCATCGGGGAGTTTGGACTTGGGTGGCATTTCCATGTCGGTGTCCTTGTAGCGAATCACCTCGATGAGGAGGGATTTCTCGGGGTCACCCGGGACGATGGCGGGGCCGGTGTCGCCCCCGGTAAGGTGCCCGGACCGGGTGTCGAGATAGAGGGAGGCCTTGAGCTTCTTTGAGGTGGCCGAGTGGCATTTGTAGCAATGTTCACTGAGAGCGGGCCGGATTTTCTTCTCGAAAAAATCGAGATGCTCGGGCGCGAACTCTTCGGCAGACGCAAAACTGAAAGTGCCGGAATAAAGAAGAGAAATTGCGAGAAGGATTTTCGCAGAGAAGGACATAGAAACAGAACGTAGTGAGAAAGAAAAAATTACAAGCGAATGCGCACGATGCCGCTGAATGAAACTCCATCACCGAGGGATTTTGTCAATCTAACGTGCTTGTGTGGGAATAAGGTCGCGGGATTGAGGCGCGCGGTGTCTTGAAGAATTGCATTTGGCCGGAAATTGCAAAGAATTGGATATGGAGAATCGAAACGGGCCTGCGGCCCTCATTGGTGGTGTCGGGAAGAGCAAGCCGGGCATGGTCGCCTTTATCGTCCTTACTGTTTTTGCCGGTGCCGCTGTACTACGGGCCGATCCTCTGCAGAACAAAGACTATCTTAAATACGATTATCACACCAATTTCCACGCGACGCAGGCGAAGATCCGCACGGTGGAAGAAGGATTCACGCTTTGGATGCCACGCCACAACAAGCTCAAGGAGCGGGTAAGAAAGGGGCCGGTTGATTTGCTGATGATCGGAGATTCCATTATCTTTCGGTGGGAGCGCCAGGGACGGAAGGTTTGGGAGGAATTTTATGGGCAACGCAGAGCGGTGCAAATTGGGTCAAGTGGCGACTACACCGATCACATTCTTTGGCGTTTGCAAAATGGTGCGGTTGCCGGGGCGCAACCCAAGCTGACGGTCTTGCTAATTGGGACGAACAACACGGGCCTACGAGGCGACCCGCCGGAGGAGACCGCTTACGGAGTTTTTGCAATTCTTCAGGAATTGAAGAAGCGCCTTCCGGGTAGCAAAATCCTCCTTTTGGGGATTTTTCCACGAGGAAATTATGCCGGGGCCACCGAGGCGCGTAAAAAACGCTTGGATCAGATTGCTGATGCCAATCAGGCGGTGAATGAAATCATCAAAGGTTACGCTGATGAAAAGACCGTGTTTTACCGCGACTTTGGGTCGGTGTTTCTGACGAAAGAGGGGTATGTCGACCCAACGCTAATGCCGGACCATGTCCACCCGGGGGAAGCCGGATTCAGAGCATGGGGTCAGGCCATGGAGCCGTTCATCAAGAGTCACTTGGGTGAGTAAGAGGAAGCGGGAGCCGATTCAAGACCAAGTCATATCCCAGGTGGTTTCGGTGCCGTGGGATCTTTCCAAAATCATTGCGGCCGGGACTATGGTCTTGTCGCTAAGAGAAGCAGTCCGATTTTGGATCAGGCTCCCGGATGATTGAGGTCAGCGAAGGTGAATTCGGTGATTTCAGCACCGGCAAGGGCATTGAAGACATCGGTGACCCGCTGTTGAAGGGTGTCACCATCGACGCTGATTTTAACGAGTGGTTTTTCGCCGGTCACTTGGGCTGCGCCTTTGTGGAGCTTGAGGCGTTCCAATAGATTAGGTAGTTCACGCAGCCCGGGATTGGTCTCGATGAGTTCTACCAAACCGCTTTCGTTTTTGATGGAGACGTGGCCGTTTGCCTCAAGGTGGATCGACATCGGGGCAAGGTGGGATTGAAGCCCTTCCGGATTAATGCCTGGAATGATGGTGCTGAGTTCCTGTTCCTTTTTTACGATTTGGGTGGTGACCAAAAAATAGATGAGAAGGAGAAAACAGATATCAATCAGAGAAGAGATATCCAGACCGGGCTCGTCATTTTCGGGGGCTTGGAGTTTTTTGTGTCGGGCCATGGTTCTGGATGAGATGTGAAGTTTGGGGGGCGAACGGCATTGTTTCGTTCCAACCGGTCGAACGCACGGACTTGGGAAACACTTAGAATTTTTTTCACAATCCGGTTATCCTTGGTCAAAAATAAAAAGACGCCGGGTGTGAACCCGGAGCCCTTTGAGTAATCAGGGCAAGGCAAGTCGCACGTAAGCTACCTTGCTTTGTGGCAGTGGAATGATTTGAATGCCGCTACTTCCTGCGGGAAATGTTTGAAGGTCGCTCCACGTCTGGAGGTCAGAGCTGTGCTGGAGAGTGACTTCGGCAAGGGTGCCTGAGTCGGGGAGGGTCAGAGTGGCCTCATTGGTGGTAAAGATGAGTGGAAGTTGGTTTTGTGAGGGAGGCAGCCCGAGGGAGTAGATCAGGAGAGGTGGTTGGTCGATCGCTTGATGGATGTCGGTCCAGCTTTGAAAGGCTGATGAAGGAAGTTGAAGGCTGCCGATCGCAGAAAAACCACCTTCCCCGGAGATGATGAGATCAAGGCCAATATCGTTGAGGTCTCTGGGAGCGGGATCGGCGACGGAGGTAAGAGTGATTTCGATGGTATCAAAGATCGGCCCGGCGGAGGTAATCTCCGAGGTGAGGGTGTTGGTGCCAAAAAAGGGGCTGATCTGGGGGGGGTGAAAAATCGGTGGTCTGGGAGAAAACGGGGAACGAGGGAGCCCAGGAATTCAATCTGATACTCGGCGTAGAGATTACCGGAGGTCAGGCCTGTGGTGTG
Organism: Akkermansiaceae bacterium; assembly: GCA_965657795.1. Taxonomy (GTDB): domain Bacteria; phylum Verrucomicrobiota; class Verrucomicrobiia; order Verrucomicrobiales; family Akkermansiaceae; genus SW10. The sequence continues at coordinate 22,024 of CBFHQJ010000059.1, read as the reverse complement.
ATCGTCATTGACGAGCGCTCCGGTGATCGGGTCCACCGGTGAGTTGGGATTGATGGTTCCGAGGCTGCCACTGACATTGGTAAAATTGAGGATGAGATTGTCGGTTTGCGGAAGGGTGTTCGGGGTATAAACCGAGTTGGCGTCGGAGTAGAAAAGGGTGCCGCCCATGAAGGTAACGTTGGTCGGATTGCGAGTGAAGGGGTCGAGGATGATGTCCGCCTCGACAGTTCCGGAGTTGGTGATTTCGACGACAGCGCTGCCGTTGTCCGTGGAGTAGGTCGAGGTGCTGAGGTTATTTGGCACCACGGTGAGAGTGATCAACTCACCTTTGAGAGTTGCTACCAGCGAGAGAATCAAGAAAGTCCGGACCACAGTCTATTTTCTAAATTGCCGGGCTAAAAAGGGCAAGTCTGCGGGCTGCCAAGCTGGGTCGTGATGCCAGGATCTGGGAGACAAAGGCTCAGGGGATGGATACCAAAGCTGTAGCGGAAAAATCACGTGGGCAGCTTCTCAAAGATTTCAAGCCGAGTTGGATCAAATAATTGCTTTCGGTGAACCGTAAGCGATGAGTGCCTTCACTTCCAAGTCTCATGAATTTGGGGATCTTCTTTTCGGGTGGGATTTTTCTAGTCTTGATGGCAGTGGCGTTTGCCTTGCTTGAAGGAAGGTATTTGAGCGAGTCAATCGCGGGTGATCCCAACGGTGAAGCGGCAAATCTCGAGAGGGGAAAGGGATCTGGCCGACGTTCTTGAGGGAATGAAATTCGAACGCAATCAGGATCAATTTCGTGCGCCCGCCCGGCACCCGGAAGTCTGGAAACATGGGCTCAACGCGCGGAGCGATTTGATGGCGCTGCCTTGAAATATGAGAATCAACGGGCTGCATTGGTTCTCGCGATGAGGGAACTTGATCCCTCGTTCGTCGATCCGGGGCGCTAGTCGCGAACAGCGGACATCGTTTCAGGCGATACTGAGGTCGATTGATTCGATTTTGAATCTTGAGCTACGATGTGATTAGCTGGGACATGATCCGCTTGTTCATCCTCTCATTCCTCTGCTCCCTGGTCGCTCATGCCGAACTTTTTCGAGTTCAGATGAGCGACTTGAAGATCGTCGATGGAGACGACGAGGTTCTCACGGTGGATCTCCAGCCGAGGAGCTGGCGGAGAGGAACTTACCAATCATCGATGCCCGTGCCGCGGTTCCAGAGTTTTGGCTTTGTCGTTCCTGATGGCATTCTTGAAGACGCTGAGCGGCGGAAGCAGTTTGTTTCAGAAGCTTGGTTGTTTCTTGATTTTAAATCCTCGGCGGGCCGCAAGGGATTTCTGGATGTCTGGCAGCCTGAGGGTCAAAAGTGGGTGACTCTGACTTGCGAAGTTGATGGTTCGCGCTTGAAGGAATGTAGTGCGGCGGAATCAGAGAAGGCGTGGAAATGGTTTGCGAAGCATCGACTTCAGTCGGGCACCCGGGGTGGAATGTGGTATCAAAACCGGGTTGGAAGCGACCGGGAGGCAGCCCGTGAGTTTGAATTTGACCGGACCTTTACCACGCTGAGTGGTGGCCGGGCGTTGGCTGAGAATCTGGCCTTGGACCGGGATCTTATCCTCGGGCAGGGCAAGGATAAAGAGGTGGTGAAGATCGATGAAATCAAAGGGGTGACGGTTGCCGCGATTCCGTGGGAAGAGTGGATGCCCGAGGGCGAAATCGAGGTCGATGTTCTTTCGAAATATGTCCCGGAAGATCAACATCTCATGGTGGTGCCATCGCTGAAAAAGCTTTTCGCGTTGATTGATCGGATTGAGGAAGCCGGAACGCCGGTATTACAGTCGTTCGCGCTGAGCGACCAATATCGTGGACTGCCTGCGAGGTATCGAAGTCAAATGGGGCTCGACCTCCCTGATGCCCTAGCCCGGCTCCTGCCCATTAAGAGTGTGGCGGTCACAGGAGGTGATCCCTTCTTTCCCACTGGGTCTGACGTTGCTGTGATTTTAGAAACGGGGAAGGCTGACTTTGTCTATGCCACTTTGGAGCGCACCATTTCTACCAAGGCAAAATTGGCGGGAGCCAAATCGGTGGGCGGAGAAGGGGAGGTTGGTTATCAAAATGCAAGCCGCTCCTTTTCCTGTCATTTGGTCAAGCTCGATGGAGCGGTTGTAATCGCCAATTCAGCGGTGCAGATCTCGCGGCTGCGACAGGTTGCAGAGGGAAAGATCCATCCACTGGGCGACACCGACGAGTATCGTTTTTTTCGTCACCGCTACCCGATGGGCAGGAGTGAGAGTGCTTATGTTTTTATCTCGGATGCCTGCTTGCGGCGTTGGTCCGGCCCTGTCGTTCGGATTGGGGCATCGCGGCGGAGCAGGGCACTCGGAGCGCTCGGTGCCGTGACTTCCCGGAAGTTGGAAAGCGGGAAGCTTGATCAAAGTTTTGAACCGCTTTTGGGCAAAGTTTCGTTGCAGGGGGACCGCGTCTTCAGTGAAAACTACGGGACTTTGGGATTTGAGACTCCAATCGGTGAGCTGGACCTGGCGATGGTGTCCGGCCGTGAAAGAGAGGGATACGATCGTTGGCGCCGGGGCTATGAGGGCGGCTGGGCACAGTTTTTTGATCCGATCGCAATCCAGCTTGAATTGGCGAATGACCGCGAGGGAGTGGACATGACGATTCTGCCTCTCAGGGTGGATAGTGATTACGAAGATTTCGTGTCCCTGGCAGGTGATGCGGTTCTCACGGAAGCAGCCCGCCGGGTTCCGGAAGAGTCCGCCTTTCACTTTGCGATGGCGGTGGATAAGGAAAGTGACCTGTTCAAGCAGGCGGGTGTTTCCTTGATCGATTTGCTCCCTTCTCTTTCTATCAACCCGCTCGGGTGGATGGGTGATTCGTTCTCGGTGACGCTGGGTCAAGACTTGGTCTGGCAGAGTCAAATTGGAGAGGAAAGCTTCAAGGACATGCCGGTGCTGATTCGGGTTGATGTGGAAAGCCGCATTAAGTTGGCGCTGTTTTTGACGGCCTTGAAAGGGTCCATCGAAGCTTCGAGCCCTGACCTTGTGAGTTGGGAAACCCGCGAGCACGGGAAGCGAAAGTATGTTGCGGTGATCGGCGATCCTGATGAAGTGGGAGTGGATATTTCCCTCTATTATGCGGCGCGCCCTACGGGGCTACTGATATCCCTCAACGAAGAGATGCTTAAAAGAGCCATCGACCGGGAGGAGGAAGTGGAGAAAGGGAAGAAGGGCCGTGAACAAATAATGGTTCGAACTTCGCCCGGGTTTCTCGTTTCGTTTGGAGAAACGGCGTCCGAACGAAGTCTGGAACTCAGGCAAAGGGCTTTGAGTTATCAGGCTCTTCCGATTCTAAATGAATGGTTCAAGTCATATGAGGCCAAGGACCCGCACGCGTTTCATCAGGCCAGGTTTGCCGAGGCTCTGACGTGTCCCGGTGGATTGGGATATCGTTGGAATGAAGACGACCTTACCATGGAGTCGATCGCATTTGGCCACCCCGGTCGGCCGGCCTCTAATGCAAAGCCGCTGGAGATTCTCAAAAAGTTTCAGTCGATTCATATGGACGGGTCTTTTGAAGAGGGCGGGATGAGAATGAAGGTCGCTCTCGAAAAAGAAAAGATTTCGAAAGGGCCGAAGATGTCCGGAGCGCCAAGACCCGCGGATGACGAAGTGATCAAGCTAACGACTCTCTTTGCGATCAAGGAGGGGATGACCCAAAAATTTGAATTCACCACACGTGGGCCGGAAGATGATGAGTTCAAGACATCGACCGGTGAGTTCGTCGTTAGGAAATCGGTTCAGGAAGACGGTGGAACTGTCGTGCATCATGAATTCAAGCCACAAGGTGACGATGATGAAGTGGAGAATGAAGCGACTCGTTTCAGTCTTCGGGGAGATGGCCTGAGGCTCCTCTCCCGGGAGTCGTCGGACTGGAAAATGGTTCCGAATGGTGACTACCCGGAAATGCCCGCAGAACTCTGGCCCGGGCAAATCTACCGGGCGCAGCTTTCGTCAGCTTGGAGTCTTGAGGAGGAACAGAAGCGAATGGAGACAGATCACATTGTGAAAGTCATTGGCTGGGAGGAAATTGAGATCATAAAGGGTGAAACCATGAAAGTTCTTCGGATTGAAAAGGAAATTGCCAGCCTTTTTGATGATTCGCTGACCCGAAGCAAGGTCACGGAATGGTATGCTCCGGATCTTGGCGTCGTGAAGCTCGTATCCAAGTCCCCTTGGCAACAAAGCAGCTCTCAGATGACTGAATTCAAGATGCCGGAGAATGAATAGCGGATCAATAAAGTGATCGCTTCTTGATCATTGAATCCAGTGATCCTGAATCACTTTTTGAATTTCCGGATAACGATGATCTGTTTCCCTAAGCTTCTCTCTGGTCGCTCTGAGCTCCTTCTTCATTTCAGCGATGATGGTCGCGTGTTCCGGTTGATTGTAGAGGTTGTTCATTTCGGCCGGATCATTTCTTAAATCATAGAATTCCCAAGCGGCCTGGGTTTGCTTCTTGTCGGGCGCTTTGTTGTCGACTCCGTAAAAGAAGATGAGTTTGTAGCGATCGCCCCGGATGCCAAAATGAGCTGGCACGGCCAGTCGATGGGCGAGGTGCATCCAGTAGCGGTAGTAGGTTGCCGTCCGCCAGTCACCGGGCTTGGCCTGACCTTTCAGAGCATCGACAAAGTTCCTGCCTTGCATGTATTCGGGGGCTTCTCCGCCTGCCATTTTTAGCATTGTGGGAGCAAAGTCGGTATTGTTGATCAACCAGTCATTGGTTTGACCTTTCTTGACTTCTTTTGGCCAGTGAATGATGAAAGGCATGCCCATCGCTTCCTCATACATCCAGCGCTTGTTCATGAGGTCGTGTTCGCCGAGAAAGAAGCCCTGATCTCCGGTATAGATAATGATGGTGTTGTCGAGTTCGCCGGTTCTTTTTAGGTGTGCAATGATTCGGCCTACGTTGTCATCCACTCCCTTCACGCAACGCAGGTAGCGCTTCAGATACAGTTGGTAACAGGCCTTGGAATAGGCCGGTTCATCCAGTTCAGGAGAAATCCCCAGCCGTTTTCCAAGGTGCCATGGAGCGTCTTTCCGTATTCCTGATCCCAGACCTCGCGAACCTTCTGAGCCGTCGGGACGCTTCGAGAGATTTTCAGGCTCGGGGATGGTCGCGTCTTCAAGGTAGGTCTCATAGCGTTTGGCATTTTGAAACATGTCGTGCGGAGCTTTGAAGTGATGCATCAGGAAGAAGGGCTTGTTATTGTCCCTGCCATGGCTGAGCCACTTTAAAGTGATGTCGGTGATCGTGTCGCTGGAATGTTGCCCTCTCTGGGAGATGACGTTTTTCGGCCAGGCTTTATCTCCACGAATCCGGAAGTCCGGGTTGTGATACTTTCCCTGGCCGGGTAGGACGCAATAATAGTCGAAGGATGCCGGCTCTTGTTTCAAGTGCCACTTCCCGATCATCGCGGTCTCGTAGCCGAGCTTCCTCATCTCCAAAGGGAGGAACTGTCGCTCGGGTGGAATATTTCCGCCAAGATCGAGGACACCATTCGTTTGCGGATACTGTCCGGTGATTCTGCTGGCCCGACTCGGAGTGCAGATCGAGTTGTTACAATAGACACGATCAAATCGCATCCCGTTTCTTGCAAGTCGATCAATATTCGGAGTGGGATTAAGCTTCGCCAGCCGGCTGCCATAAGCACCCACCGCCTGAGTGGTGTGATCGTCCGACATAATGAAGAGGATATTGGGTCGGTCCTTTTCTTCCGCGAAGGCAACGGAAACGGATAAGAGGCCTCCGACCACGATGGACATCAGCGCCTAGCCTCTTTCTCTTAGTGGAGAGATCATTATTTACCGCCCTTCAATGCTTTGACGTAATCTTCAGCCTCATCCAAGCCCTCGGGACGCATGCTCATCCAGCCACCCTTGGTGGTCAGGAACTTTAAGACCTCTTCGGCGTCGGAGAGAGCGGCCGCTTGATCGCCCAGTGCCCGGTAGACCCGTGCGCGAGCACGGAGGTGAATGTAGTTGTGGACAGGCTTCTTGAGCTTGCGTCCTTTCTCGTCGACTGCTTCCGGATCGAATGGTGGAGCAAGCTTGAAAATGAGTTCCCTGGCTTTCTCAGCTTCACCTTTTGCCAGCAAGTCGATGACGGTTTGTTCGTCCTGTTGGATGATAAGATTGTTGATGATCTCTGCTTTGGACCTGCTCAAGGTCAGGCCGGAAACGAAGCTCGCGACTTTTCCATCCGGTCGAAGAACCAAGGCGTTGGCTCCGGTGTCTTCGTCCAAAATCCCCAGTTGTTGCACCAGGGGATGATTGGTGCCTTCGGGGACCATCAGGATTTCGCAGTTTAAGGGCTTCTCCTTGAGGTAGGCTTGAATTGGTCCAACCTCTCCATCGATCACGGCGACAATCACTTGCACGTCATCGAGTCCCCGCTTTTCGATGAAGGGATTCAGGTATCTCGTCACCGTACTTGTAAGGGGTGACTTTGGGTCATCCACCCAGCTGTTTGTGAAGAGAACAATGGTCCATTTCCCTTTGCTGTCTTCAGGAATGCGGAAGGGCTTACCATCAAAGGTCTGCAGTTCTCCGCTGACCTCGCGGGAGACTTCATCGGGCTTTCCTTGGGAAAGAATCCATTGGTGTTGTCTGCCGTAAGACCAGCCGGCCACGAAGGGAACGCGAAAGAGCCAGTAGCGATGTTCGCGATTCAGGAGCCATGAATTGAAGGTCCACATCATGGGGTCATTGAGATGCTTCTTAAGAATAGCATCACGAAATTCGTCATGGAGTCCGCGGTTTGCGATGTCAAGGGCGAGCAGAGCACCTGCTGCCAGAGTAGGGGCGGAAGCTTCTTTTTCACCCAAGCTCTTTTGAAAGCCTTTCACGATTTCTTCAACATTTGCATCCGGTTTCCGCATGGCTTCTTTGGCCAGACAATAGCGCACAATTCCTTCCGTTCCCGGGGTGAATCCTGCTTGCAGAGAGATCAGGGTCTCCCGAAGGGCGGTTTCAAAATGTGCAAATTGATTGGTCAGTTTCCAAAGCCCGAGCTGGGCTACGATTCGCCGATTGCGTACGATCCAGAGATCCGGAGCGTCGGGATGGGACTCGATCGCTTTGGCGCAGAGCTCTTCGGCCTTCTGGTAATTCGCACGGATTTCCGACGATGACAAACGATAGCGTACGGGTGGTTTTACAAAGCATTCCTGGATGGCGCGAAGGACTTCGTCAGGAACAGAGTTGGCGCTTCTTTCGAGAGGAGTTGGGGTCGCGGAAAGTGCCTTGACCTCAGGTGGGAGTGCGGGATCAAATTCTCCTTCGGGATCCGTGACAAAGAAGTCGCCGGCAAAGAGGGAATTCAACTGGGCCGTGTAACGTTCCCGACTCCAATCTCGGGCGAGGGAGGACTGGAACCAGCGGGAGAAATCGGTTTTGCCAGTGTCGGTGACCTTCCTGCGTGTTGAGCCGGCCATAATCAAGGCCGCATACCCGGTGGGCGAGAGCGTCATCATGTAGGGATCCCTGCGGGGAAAGGTCTTGTAAAAGGGGTTGTCCCGTCCGCCGGGCAGGTGAAGGGCGGGCCATTCGACCCCAAGGTCGCGCAGGATTTTCTCACCGGCATCAGGCAATTCATCGAGATTGAAGCTCACGATTTGCAGGCGGTCGCTGACCTCCGCTTTCTGCTTGTTCCATTCCTCGGCCAAACGTTGCACGTGGTCATCGGAGGTGTCCTTCTTTGACCAAAAGTAGAGCACTGTTGTTTTGCCCAGGACATCAGCGGGGAAGCGCATATAAGTATCGTCGCTTCGCTTGAAGAGTCCCCTGAAGGGCGCACCAAAGACCTGTCCCCCGAGCTTTTCCCGCTGGAACTCGATCATTTCGATATCGCCGGCAAAGCGCACTGCCATTTCGTTGCGGAGAAATTTGATCATCTTGGGATCGCCTGATTCCAGGGCCATGACCAAAGCCGTCCGGAGCATGCGGCCTTCCGCCGGAGTGTCGCGATATCGGGTCACCAGAGGGAGGAGAGCTGCAAGTCTTTCCGCCGAATCGGCTCCATTGCGAGCGGCTTCGATTTGAGTCAATAAGAGGTCGGCATCGAGGCGCAGGTCAGCATAGTGGTCGGGCGCTTTGATCAAGGCTTTGCAGGTCTCGAGGAGGGCTTCGCGATTGCGTGACGAATCATCGAGACTGAATAATTGTTTCTGGGCCTGGAAGAGAATGCCGAGGACCTCGAAGCGGTTTTCCGCATTGGGATGCGCTTCAAGAAGTTTTCCGCCATCACGAACGGTCCGTTTGACAGCCAGGCGCTTACGTGCCTCCGAGGTGGCCGTTTTTTGGGCTGTCATGGAAGCTTTGAGTTTTTCAATTTCAGCCGGTGGCACCCCGGATTCTTGGGCCGGGGAAAGACTGCCGGAGAGCCAGAGGGTAGCGACGAAAAATCGAAGAATTATTTTTCTCATGGATCGTGAGTTTTATTGGGCTGGTTTGATTTCGAGCGCCTTGAGAGTGAAGCCCCGGTTTGGGGCCCGGCACGTGATCATGATGGTATTGCGACCTTCCTTGAGTTCCATGGTCACAGGTTTGGTGTCTTCCCAAAACCCCTTTGTGTAGGGAAGGGGCATGTCGAGGAGAGTGCGCCGGTTGACTCGAAGGATGACTTCCAGTTTTGGCGAGACCGTCGCGACGGTCGCAGTGACTTCGTATTTGCCGGCCGCGGGTGCTTCCACGGTATATTTGATGAGCTCGGGGCGCTCTCCAAGTCGGCCATAGTGGATCTGTGTTCCCTTGTCCCAACTTGGCATGAAGACCACCTTGTCGGTGCTGTTCCTGGGGCGATCACAAGCGGCAGCAGGAATGGTCATGACTCCTGCCTCGCTGACCACGATCTTTTTGTCTTCTTCGGGGATGTCGATCTCGTTGATTTTTTCCTCGCCCAGAACCTGATCAGATTCGCCAAGAAGGCGCGCTTCCTCTGCGGTGAGAGCCGCCAATTCTGCATCAGCGGCCGCACGCTCCTGATTGGCGTCATCAACGATGACTCGTTTTTGGTAAAAGGCCAGACCGTCCCAGAATCCTCCGCCCTGACCATAGTTTCGAAGACTGACATCCTCCTGGCCAAGAGCGTCGCCGATCCATTGGGCGCGAAGCACCTTCATGTAAGTCTCCTCGTGCTCACGCGCTTGGGAATCGAGATAGAAATCGAGTCCGCCCTGGGGGCCGCACCAGTTCATTGACCACCAGGCCCCGAAGTTGACAACCCAGCCGCCGGGGGTCCATCGGTTCATGGCAGCGTGTCCGGTCTGAGTGGAGCGGCGGGAGGGGATTCCAAACGCACGGGCAATGAAGCGACCAAAGAAGGCACGCCGTCCGCAGATTCCACCGAGAGCAAGTGCTTGTTGTTGTGGCAGGCCCAGTGAATCGTCATGGCGCGTGCTGCAATAGGGAAGATCGCTTTTCACCACCCGAGTGTAACGCCACTTTTGGTCCGGGTTGGTGATGTGATCCGGACGGAATTGTCGAAGCATGGCCCGCCCCCAAGTGAGCTCTTCATTTGTGTAGGGATCGTTGGTGATGAAGCGGCATTCCCATGCGTTGAAGTCTTTGAACTGTGGATCCAGCTCTCCGGCTAAAAATGCTTTTTCGTAATGCAGATAGCGGGCGATCTGTCCATCCGGTGTTTTATGATCGGTGAGAACAGTACTGTGAACTCCGCCCTTATCTTTTCCCTCCAACCAGGGCTGATGGAGTGCGGTTCCAAGAGCGAGGCGCTGGAAGATGCTGCCCACTTCGCGGGCTCGCTCGCTTCTTTCCAGGATGGCGGTGTAAACCTGCATCGCTTCTCCATACTCACCACCATTTGCTCCACCGGATTTGAGCATCTGCTTCATGAGGGCTTCATCGGCGAAGAGCTTGGCGAGCAATGCTTCTTCCCCAGGTCCCTGTTGAGCAAATTCGGCAAGGCCACGGGGGGTGGCATTCCGGATGATCGCGGCCTTCATTAATTTGGCATCGATGCTCTCGCTCTCTAAAAATTTATCAAGGTCAACGAGGAGCGTTCGCCCCTTTGCCAGAGCGTCAGCCTCGGCTTGAGTCTTGTCTTCCTCGTACTTCTTTCTCGATGGTCCGCTGGCATCATCACTTGGTGCTTTGATTCCGGCGAGGGTGATACGTGCTTCGAGGAAAGCCTTTTGCTTCGTCTCATCAATTGAAGGTAGGGAAGACTCGACGTCAAGTTTGAGCGAGTTTAATTCCGCCTTGTATTTTTCCAGCCACTTCTTTCCGTCTTCGTTCAGGACGATCTCGGGATCTTTGGCTTTCAATAACGGGGACATCCCGAGAAAGCCAAGGCTGGCCAAAGCGGTGAAGGCGATTGATTTCATCGAATGCTTGTTCATGACACGTAGGCTACCAGATACGGCAACACCCGAGGGTAAACTTTCGGTAGTGCCGACAAGAATACTAAAACCGGGAAAGTGAGCTAGGGACCAGCCCCTTCTTGGATAGCTGTCTTTCGTGTGCAACCAGCTTAGGGATATCTCCGTAATTGGATCCGTGTTGCCAGCCAGATTGCTCCGAGTGAAAGACCTATGCCAACCAAAACGTCAACCGGCCGGTGTTGCCAGGTAGTCACGATCGTGATGGTGCCGAACAAGAAGAGAGGAAGAAGGGGGATCAACCACTTTAGGTTCTCCCGGGCGAGGAAATAGAGGGTTGTGATCGGCCATAGCACATGGCCGCAGGGGAAGATGTTGACGGGACGGTCCACCCCAATCATGAGTTCGTAGATCGCGGTATGGGGGTGGCCGGTGATTGATGGTCGGGTCATTTCCGTGGGGTGGAGAATCCAAATGGTGGCGATGGCGGTGAAGCCGATGACCACGGCAAGCAAGGATTGAAGGAAGCGCCTCTGGTCCTGAATCAGCATTTGAAGGATGACGGGGAGGATCAGCATCATGAGATACGGTAAGGCCATGGCTGGCCAGAAAGGAACACTTTCCGGCATCACAACCATGGCGTGATCAGCCCCGGCGCGGTGGTTGATGAGAAGGTAAATTGAAAGAAGAGTGGCTCCGGTCAATTTGACGAGTAGGAGTCGCTGGAGGAAATATTTCATGACAAACGATCAGGAAGAGGGCACTCACGGAGCACCCTCCGCTTTTTGGCACCTGCCTTGCGAAGGGGCATGTCTTCGAACCGAATGACAGGTTGCCGGGCTCCGAGGGATTGGGCTCTTCGGTTTATCTGTTGTCTGACCTGCTCTTGAGCTTTGGGGCCTGACTCTCCGCCCAATGCGATCGCAAAGGTGTCTTTGTCCATTTGTCTCACCGAATAGTCCGTGATGTGGGGGCTGGCAGCAATGACCGCTCTTCGGAGAAAATCGGGAAAGACCGCAATATGATTTTCGCTGTCATTTGCCGATTGCAGAAAGCAAAGGTCATCACAGCGCCCTTCAATTTGTTCCAATGCAAGCCAGGTCGAACCACAAGGACAGGGTTCTTCTTTCTCGATTAGAATGTCATCCAACCGATAGCGAATGATCGGTTGGCTGATACGCCGAAAATCGGTAATGATGGGAGAAAAGCGTCCCGAGTTTCGATCGAGATAATCCTTCTGAATGACGACGATGTCTTCGTTGATATGCAAGGTTCCGTGTTGGCAGGTTGTGGCCAGAAATCCTTCCGTGCATTGATAGACTTGATGAACTCTCTGACCAAAGGCTTCTTGGATGAGGGCTTCGTCGAGAATATCCAGTTTTTCCGCAGCCGAGACGATCTTTTTGGGTATGTGATTGAGAGTGCCCTTTTTCAGTCGCTCTGCGAGGAGCCGAAGCATCGACGGCGGAGCAACAACAACATCAGGTTGGTATTCGTTCCATCGCTGCAAATGTGTCTCAATCGATGCCAGTAGATCAAAGAAACGAAACTGAATCGTTCGGGATTTTGTAGATTCATAAAGGCTGCTGTTCGCTCTCAGAAAGAGTGCGACCTTTTGCCGGTGAAGAAGCGAGTGGGGAAGGACCTTTGCCAGGAGATTTCCGGCCCACGCGGCTCTTTCCCCGGAGTCCGCAAGAAAGATGCCCGTGTTTCCTGTCGTACCTGAAGAGAGCCCGACGGTGATGTCCCCGATTTGCGGTGAGAAGTCCCGCGACTCTTCCGAACGCCGCGCAAGCTCAAGGGCGTCTCTTTTTGAAACTCCCACCGTATTGAGTTCGTCGAAGTTCTCCATCATCTCCGCCTTGTCGATGGTGGGCCATTCTCTCCAGTCGCCAATTTCGAGGCCGGAAAATTTCCGTCGATACCAACTGGATTTCCCGATAACTCTTTCTAGGTGTCGGGTGACCTGCCGGTCCTGCCAATCCCGCGAGCAACCAAAGCGTTGGTGCCATTTTGCCTGGGTGTAGGCTTTGAAGGCCTTGGGTTGGGAGAAGAGCGAAAAATCAGGCCCTTCGGTGGGCAAGGCCTTCGCGTCTATTCGAGAAGCCAATTCGTGTGACGAAACCAAGGAGGCCTTTTTGGCGGAGCGGACCTCAAGAATCAAGGCAGCTGGTGAATCCAAATTAGCTCTCGAGTGGCTGGGCAAGGTGCTGGGCTCGGACGGTCTGGATGATCGCGAGGAACTCTCTTGAGAGAACCAAGAAGATGCTCTTCTAAACGAGAGTTTTCCCGGTCTCGCGACTGTTTCAATTTGTGAGGGGAATGGTGAACCTTTTCCCCGGATGGTGAATTCAGTTGGAGGCCCTTCCTTCTTGACGCAGTTTGTCTCTTGGCTCAGTGATTTGAACTGCCTCGAATTTACTATGATTAAAGTTTTCAAAAACCAACCGATCGTCCGCGTTCTTCTTGCGACCTGCTCCGTGGGGCTCTTCTGTAGCTCTTGTTCCAATTTGAAGGATGATGGTGTCAAACCACTCAGTGCCGCGCGGCAGGCCTATGAGGATTATAATTTACCAGCGACCCTTCCGTCGAATCCTTCGAATGTTCGTGTGAAGGTCTCATTGTCCAATCGCATGGCCTATGTCATGGAAGGTGGACAGCCCCTCCTCGTCATGCCGGTGACGGTGGGTAAAAGCTCGTCACCGACACCGACCGGAAGTTTTAGAATTCGGACGAAAAACCACTACTACCGCGCAAACACCCATGGATATGCCATCAATGGGAATACCGTTCGAGGGTGTTACCTGCGCAACAAGCCGGCGGGTTGGAAATTTAAAGGAACCCCGATGCCTTACTGGTGCGAGTTTAAGTCGGCCTATGGTTTTCATACCGGTGGGATGAAGCCCTTTCCGGCATCAGGTGGATGTCTCCGGATGCACAAGAATGTTGCTCCCAAGTTTTTCCGTCTCGTGAGAGTGGGAACTCCGGTTTCCATCTCGCAATCCCAACCGGAGGACGCGACCCTTGGTCGAAACGTCCCCCGGCCTCCGGACTCCACGCCTTTTCCGGGAAATCCGGATGGGATGATGGCTCTGACCGACAAATTTTTCACAATGCACCCGACGCCGACTTACGTGAACCAGTAGCGGCAGCGACCCGGGGGAAGAATTTGGAGGCAAGTGTTTGAATGGCACTCGGTGGGACGTATTCAGATCCATCATGAAATTCCTCTGCCTTCTCTTTTTGCTCTGTCCTTTTCTTCATGCCTCGCCTGCGGTTGATTCTCTGGCCGGGAAAAGGGTCTTGTTTCTGGGAGACAGTATCACCCAGGCAGGGACTTATGTGAGCTTCACTTCCTACTATCTTCATCGGCTTCATCCGGAGAAGAAGTTCGATGTCTATCCGCTGGGCCTGGCGAGCGAGACGGTTTCGGGGCTCAGCGAAAAGGGCCACGCTGGAGGCCGGTTCCCGAGGCCTTCTTTGTTCGAGCGACTTGATCGCGTTTTGGCCAAGGTGAAACCCGAGGTGGTGTTCGCCTGTTACGGAATTAACTGCGGGATTTACAAGCCACTCGATGAGGAGCGATTCGCTGCTTTCAAGACAGGGGTGGAGCGGCTCATCGCGGAGAGTAAGAAAGCAGGTATCGCGCAAATCTATCTCGTGACTCCTCCCATTTATGATGCCACCACGAAAAAAGGTGAATTCAATTACGATTCGGTCATGACGGCCTATGCGGCTTGGGAGATGACGATCAAGGAGGAAGGCGTGAAGGTGATCGATCTGCACTCGGCGATGCGCAAAGCGCGCGATGCTCGAAGCGAGGTGTTTTCAAGGGACCGCGTTCATCCGGGCAAAGAGGGCCACTTATTCATGGCGACCTCAATTCTAAATGGGCTCGGAGTGAAGGTTCCCAAAGAAGATGTGGCGGAGATTCAAAAAGATCCTCTTTTCAAAAAGGTGGATCAGCTCCGGAGCTTTCGTGGAAAGCAGTGGATGCAGCACACCGGATACAATCGCGAGAAGCTCGTGAAGCCCCGACCGCTGGGTGACACTGAAACGAAAGTCGCGGAGATGCAGGCGGAAGTTGATCGGTTACGACTGAAGAAGTAGTGATATACCAGCGTAGGCTGTGGACGCCGGCAGATGGCTCGATCAGACTGCAGCCGCGGCCTTCGCGCAGATCCAGAGTCCGGTGATGCCGAGGGTGATAAGGAGTGCGCCAATCATTGGAAAAGCCGGGCGACAAGGTTTTTGAAAGAGAGAGATGATCCCGACAACGAGAAGGACAATGCCGGACATCACCGAAATGAGGGACAGAGCTGGAAGAGTGGTGAACATGGGATGATCTTTTGTGAACTTATTGTCTCTTGATGAGCAGGACGGGACGCCCGCTCTCCTTAAAGTCCCCGTAGCTCGCTGTCGGAGTTAATAACTTTCCGGCCAAATAGCCATTCTGGGTTGCTGCAGTGGTACACGGGCCTTTTTGTGAATCATGAAAATCGTTAGTCGTGACATGCGGATTCGACCAACTCGATGATTGTTTGTGTCAGCTTGTCCTTTTCCCATTCGGTGCCTCTTGGTTGACGGGGGAGAACGCTGATGACGTAAAGTTTTTGCTTCTGGGTTTTAGGATCGATGGTTCGGCGTTCAGGCGGAAGTAAGAAAATCGAAAAGGTCTGGTATTGGCGGGCAGCTCCTATTCTAAGGTCGAGGGTTTTTTGCCCCTGCCACGAATTCATGACCCATTTCCCCTTTAAGTTTGGTTCGAGCTTTTGCTTTAGCTGCGCGTAAGGGACGGCCGTAGTGCCTGAAATCGCAACACGTTGGTCGGGTGGCCATTCGGAAAGAATGATGGAGTCAATGAGAACCAAAGCCCCATCCTGCAAGACTGGATTGTCCCCTTTTTTCAGATCGGCGGAGACGGATGTCTTGGCTTGCATTACCTGAACTCTTCGATGAGTTCCTCCGGGGGTAATTCCCCTGGCCGCTTTGATGGCGTCTTTGAGGAGGGTGTTTTTGGGCAGGCTCAGGGTTTGCGGCTGATTGATTTCGCCGGAGATGTGAACCTTAATAAGGTCCCCCTTTTTTTCGGTCGCTTCCGAAGACGGGGAGTTTGGCTCTTGAGCCGGGGCAGAAAAAATTACGAGGAAAAAGAGGCCAAGAAATTTTGTGCTCATGTGGGGAAGGAGAAATGAATAAGCAAGCGGGTCAGAGGCCCGCTCTCTTTAAAGGCCCCGCAGTTCGCTGTCGGCGTTGCCGATTTTTTTGGAGGAAACCCCCATGCGTTTCATCATGCCGACGTAGAGGCTGGCGAGCGGCGCGTTGTCGTCGGCTTTGAGGTGGCGGCCGGTTTTGAGTTGGCCGTTGGCGCCTCCGGCGAGGACGACGGGAATGTCCTTGGTCGCGTGGGCGTTACCGTCGCGAATGCCGGATCCATAAAGCACCATGGAGTTGTCGAGGACGGTCGAATTGCCTTCGGGAAGGCTCTTCATTTTTTGAAGAAGGTAAGCCAGTTGGGCTGAGTGCCAGGTGTTGATTTTTTGGTATTGATCGAGTTGCTTCTTATCGCCCTTGTGGTGGGAGATGGAGTGGTGGCCGCCGCTGACGCCATCGAGGAAGGAGAAGTTCTTTCCGGAAACGGCGTTGCCAAACATGAAGGTGGAGACGCGCGTGGAGTCGGTCCAGAAGGCGAGGGCAATCAGGTCGAGCATGAGGCGGGCGTGCTCGGTGTGGTCGATGCGTTGCACCGAGCCGAGGCCTTTTTTGTTTCCTCCCATGGCGGTGCCGATGCGCTTGTTGAGCGCGGCGAGTTGCTTGGCGGCGGCTTCGCTGATGTTTTGTCCGGCACCGATTTGATTGGCTTCATTCTCAATCCGGCGTTCGACTTCACGGACGCTTTCGAGGTATTGCTCGAGCTTGTGTTTGTCCTCGGTGCCGAGGGTCTTTTTCAGCGAGTTGGCATCATCGAGAACGATGTCGATGACGGATTGATCTTCGGATTTACTCCTGCCGCTTTTGTCGGTGTTGCGGAAGAGGCGGTCGAACGCGCTTTGTGGATTAATCTCGCAGGGAAGCGGGACGTCGGGCTTCTTCCAGGAAATGTGGGAGCCGTAAAGCCGGGTCAGGTTGACGTTGCGATCAATTCCGGAAGTGATGGGCTCGGTCCCCAGCTCCATGGAAGGAAGTTTGGTGTTACGGCCGATGGCTTCGGCGGCGAGCTGATCGATTGAGATCCCATTGGCGGAAACATCCGATCCGGTGGTGCTGGCGATGGTCGAGCAGGTGAGCCAGCCGGCAGTTTTATAATAATGGCCGTCGCCTTTGTGGGAGGGTTTGTTGGTAAGTCCGCTGATGACGGTGAGGTGTTCTTTGACCGTTTCGAGCGGGCTCAGGATGGGAGAAAGTTTGAAAGATTTTCCGCTGCCGCTGGGGGTCCATTTGTCAGGGCGGACACCATTGGGCATGAAGAGGCAGGCCATGCGAACCGGGTCGCCTGCGGATGCTTGTTGAGCGTAAACTGGTCGCATCGCTTCGAGAAAAGGGAGGGCTAGGGTGGCGCCAAAACCGCGGAGGGTTTGGCGTCTGGAAAGCTGCCAGCGATTGGTTTGAATATTGGCCATGGGCTTGGGAGTGGAAAATTAGCGGGAGTTTCGCCGAGAGAAGGGTAGCGAAATCCAAGGAAGTTACAACCAGACAGGCCGGGATCCTTTCATGATTGAATTAATTTGGATATCTTAAGTGATTCCGCTAAGGGTATTAGTCATGAGAATGTTGCTGGGTCTGCTTGTGTCGGTGCTGCTTTGTCTTTTTTTGAATTCCTGTGGCGGGCAGGTCCCGGCGGAGGATCAGGTGGCTTATAAATTCGAGTATGGAAGGTCAGCCCTTTTACGAGATGGCCTTGCCTATGCTCCCAAAAGTGCTCCGGCGGCAGTGCATCGGGCCATCGCGGCGGGGAATCGGCTCCAGAATAAGCCCTATAAGTGGGGCGGGGGACATGCCGTTTTGAACGATAGCGGTTATGATTGTTCGGGTGCGGTTTCGTATGTTTTGAGGGAAGCGGGACTGATGAGAGGGCAGAAGCCATCAAAAGGGTTTTTCAATTATGGAGAGCGGGGACAAGGGAGGTGGATTACGGTTTACGTGCGGAACGGGCATGTCTTTTTGACGGTGGCCGGGCTTCGGCTCGACACCGGTTGGGGTGGTGGGCGGAAAGGGCCGCGTTGGCAAGCGGGCGCTCGCCCGGGCCGGGGGCATGTCGTCAGGCATCCGGCGGGGTATTAGAGGAACGAGTTCGTTTAAAAACCATGATGACTGTGGATGAGGCAGCCGAGGTGATTTGGAATTATCATCTTTTGAATCAGCCGCTAAAGCCCTGCGATTTGATCTGGGCGCTCGGCAGTTTGGACCTGCGGGTCGCTGACCGGGTGGCCGAACTTTGGCATGCGGGAATGGCTCCTTTGATCATGATGTCGGGTGGCTTGGGGAATTTCACGGCGGAAATTTTTGAGAAGCCGGAGGCGGATCTTTTTGCGGAACGGGCAATCGACCTGGGCGTGCCGGAGGAAGTGATTCTCATCGAAAACCGTTCGACCAATACAGGAGAGAACGTGTCCCTAACGCGGGAGTTGTTGAAGAGTCGGGGGATTTCGGTGGATGAGGTCATCGCAGTTCAGAAGCCGAACATGGAGCGGCGCACCTTCGCGACGATCCGGAAACAGTGGCCGGAAGTTGGAGTGAGCGTGACTTCGCCGCAGCTCTCGCTCGCGGATTACTGTAACGATGTCGTTCCCAAAGAGATGCTGATTCATATCATGGTGGGAGACTTGCAACGGATCATGAAATATCCCGAACTTGGCTTTATGATCGAGCAGGCGGTTCCAGACGAAGTACGAGAGGCCTTTGAATTCCTTGTGGATGATGGATTCGATGGACATTTGATGAAAGCTTAAAGCGGTGATTCAATGGGTGCTTTGAAAGCGCTCCATTTTGTGAGCGTATCTGTGACGTTGACCTGAGAAATTTGCCAATGAGCTTTACTCCAAAGAAGCACCTCCGCCGATCGGTGCTTCTTTTGATGTGCCTTGTTCTCAATGGGTTTGGAAAGCCTGATCCGAATCATTGGTCGTTTGTTGTGCCGGCGGAGCAGACCGTTCCGGAGCTTGGCGAAAGGAATCCGGTGGATGCTTTTCTTTTGGAGAAATTAAAAGCGAAAGGACTGAGATTTTCTGAGGTGGCGGATCCGGTGACTTTGATTCGTCGGGTCTCTCTGGACCTGACCGGGCTTCCTCCGGAGTTTGGCGAGATCGTGGCATTTGAGGTGGCCTGGAAAAAGAATCCGGAAGCCGCTTATGAGGTCTTGATGAATCGGCTCCTGAATTCACTACGATATGGCGAACGGTGGGCACAGCATTGGCTGGACGCGGTTCGTTATGCCGATACCCATGGTTTTGAGGTGAACACTCCACGGCCCAATGCGTGGCCTTATCGCGACTACGTCATTCAGGCGTTTAACGAGGATGTGCCTTATGATCGTTTCGTTTTTGAGCAACTGGCTGGAGACACGGCGGGTAATGATGCTGCGACTGGATTTCTGGTGACGGCGGCGGCCCTGATGCCGGGACAGATTGGCAAGGATGAGGCTTCAATCAAACGGGCCCGCCAGGATGAGTTGGACGAAATCGTGATCAACGCCTGCTCCACCTTCGTGGGGCTCACGGCGCATTGCGCGAGGTGTCATGATCATAAGTTCGATGCCATTTCGCAGAAAGATTACTTTCGCGTGCAAGCGCTTTTCGGTGGCGTGCGGTATGGGGATCGCCCGGATCGAGGGGCGGTGAAGGCGAATCGGGAAAGGGTCGTCGAACTGGATCGTGATATCGCAGCGAAAGAGAAGGCTTTATTGGAAGCCGGGGTGCGCATGCCGGTTTCGGCTCGTTTTAACTCGGAGGTGTTTGAACCGAGGTCAGCAAGGTTTGTTCGGTTTACCGTTCTTAAGACCAATCAAAGGGAACCGTGCATCGATGAGCTGGAGGTTTGGAGCGGCCACAAGAATGTGGCTGTTGCAACCGATGGTGTGACGGCCACTTCTTCCGGCGATTATCAAGATCCTTCCAGGCATCGTTTGGAGTTCATCAATGACGGGAAATATGGGACTGGCCGGAGTTGGATTGCGAGCACGATTGAGAAGAGTTGGGTGATGCTTGATTTGGGGAAGGTCGTTGAGATCGATCGCATCACCTGGGGGAGGGATCGAGAGGAAAAATTTCAGGATCGTCTCGCGGTGGAGTATCGCATTGAGGCAGCAGAGTTCGCGGGTGACTGGATTGAGGTAGCGAGTTCGAAGGATCGGTTGAAAAGCTTGGATCCGAAGAGCTTGGGAGTTGGGGTGAAGAAAGATGTCGAAGCTTATCAGGCTTTACTTGGTGAGAGGAGACGCTTGAAGGCGGGGGGTATGGTTTTCGCGGGGCGGTTTGTGAAGCCGCCGGTGACGCATTTGCTAAATCGCGGAGATGCGATGCAGCCGGACGAGGTGGTGTTACCGGGTGTTCCCGAGGTGCTGGGTGATCTTGGGTTGAAATCAGATGCGCTGGATGTGGAGAGGCGGACCAAGTTTGCGGAGTGGTTGGTCGCACCAGAGAATCCGCTGACGGCGCGGGTGATGGTGAACCGCGTTTGGCATTGGCATTTTGGAGCGGGGTTGGTGAAGACGCCTTCAGACTTTGGGGCGATGGGTGGGAAGCCGTCTCATCCCGAGTTACTGGATTGGTTGGCGAGATGGTTTGTGAAGGAGGGATGGTCGGTTAAGAAGTTGCATCGACTGATTTTGACTTCGCGCGCTTACCAGCAGTCGGGAGTGCCGCGTTCGACGTGTTTGGAAGTTGATGCGGGGAACCGCTTGCTCTGGCGATTTCAGCCGAGACGCCTGGAGGCGGAGGCGATTCGGGATTCGATTTTGCAAGTCACGGGAGTTTTGGATCTTTCGATGGGTGGTCCGGGTTACAGTTTGTTTAAGCCAAACACCAACTATGTGAGGGTTTATGATCCGAAGGAAGATTTCGGGAAGGCAGAGTGGCGCAGGATGATTTATGCGCATCGAGTGCGAATGGAGCAGGATGGAGTTTTTGGGGCATTTGATCGTCCGGATGCGGGGCTGATTTGCTCGAGGCGGACTCAGTCAACGACACCTTTGCAAGCGCTCAATCTTTTCAACAGCAGGTTTGTCAGTGATCAATCGGTACTACTGGCGGATCGCTTTAAGGAGGGGAGTGAGGATGAGCGGATTACGGGAGTTTTTCAGGCTGCTTTGGGAAGGGAGCCGGACGAAGAAGAGTTATCGGTTGGACGCAATCTGGTGGCGGAACACGGGCTGGCCCAGTTGTGCCGGGTGATTTTTAACACGAACGAGTTTCTCTATTTGCCATGACCGCTGCCTATCGTACTTCGATGCTAAACCGCCGGGACTTTCTCGGACGAGCGGGGTCGGGGTTGAGCGGGATTGCCCTGAGCCAGATGCTGGCATCGCAAGGATTGCTAGGAAAAGAGAGCCCGGTGGTCAGTCCGCTGAGTCCCGGTGCTCCGCGCGAACCTCATCATGAGGGCAAGGCGAAGCGAGTGATTGTGATCTTTTGTTCGGGCGCGATCAGTCAGCTGGAGACTTTTGATTACAAGCCGGAGTTGGTGAAACGAGCGGGTCAGCCTTTGCCATCGATGGAGAAAGGTTTTAAGAGTTTTCAGGGGGAGAATGGTAATCTGGCGGCTCCCCAGTTTGAGTTCCGGCCACGTGGGCGGGTGGGAAAAATGACTTCAGATCTGCTGCCCAAGATTGGGGAATTGGTGGACGAGTTTTGTTTCATCCACTCGATGACGAGCAAGACAAATACCCATGGTCCGGGGGAGAATTTTATGTCGACCGGCTTCACGCTGGATGGTTTTCCGAGCATGGGAGCGTGGGCGACTTATGCGCTGGGGAGTGAGTCGGATAACTTGCCCAGCTTCGTCGCTTTGCCGGACCCACGAGGTGTTCCGCAGTCGAGCGTGAATAATTGGGGAGCTGGTTTTTTACCGGCGGTTTTTCAGGGGACGCCCTTCAATATGCAGAGGCCCATCGGGAACTTGAGTCGTCCCGTGGGAGTGTCGTCGGAGACGGATCAAGCGGCGCGTTCTTATCTGCGATATTTGAATGAGCGGCATCAGGAGTCTTTCTCGGGAGATACCGAATTGGCGGCTCGTATCGCGAGTTATGAGCTGGCGGCGAGGATGCAAATGAGCGTTCCGGAGTTGACCGATTTGTCGGGAGAATCGGCGCCCTTGAAGAAATTATATGGTGCGGACAGCGCCAACCCGGTAAAGGCGGGGTTTGCGAAAAATTGTATGTTGGCGAGAAAACTGGTGGAGCGGGGCGTGCGCTTTGTGCAGCTTTTCAACGGAGCTTATGCGATGGGTGAGGGCGTGGGGAATTGGGACGGTCACAAACAGCTGAAGAAACAATACGCCATTCATGGGGAGATTCTCGACCAGCCGGTGGCGGCCCTGATTCGCGATCTAAAAGCGCGAGGACTTTTTGAGGATACCGTGCTGGCCTTCGTGACCGAGTTCGGCCGGATGCCGACCTTCCAGAAGGGCG
>CBFHQJ010000058.1:0-29705 GCA_965657795.1 Akkermansiaceae bacterium | reverse complement strand
GCTCCGGACCGTTGACCTCTCCAACGAACGCAAATTTTTCATCGAAGCAATCCCGCCCGGCGTCTCGGGCTTCCGGAATGACATCCCCCTCCGTATCCTTCTTCACCGCGATCCGGAAACGGCCTTTGAACTCCTGAAAGTCGCCGTGGGACTCCGCCTCCAAAAATACACACCATACGTCATGGACTCGCGCCTCGCAGAAGACGGAAAAGTTGGATTCCTCTTCCAAGCCTATCTAAATCCGAGAGGCCTCGAATTCAGCTCTTTAAAATATCATCTGCCTCGAAGGGAAAAAAATGCCGTCGCGAAAGAATTCAACAAACTCATCAAGACCTACCCTGCCAAGCTCGACAAAGATGATCGCCCGGCCGGAGCGCCAAACCTCACCCAAATCATCACTCTGATCAACGACCAGACAGTTTGGCAAAACTACCTCGCCAAGGTCAAAACCTCTAGCAGCAGGCTGCGTCCCGCCTTCCTCGTGCCCTTGGACCAAGTCGAACCTGCTGATCAAACCCGCAAGCTCCGCCTCGCCTTCCTCGCCGCCTTTTTTGAACACACCGGGAACAAGCCCGATCAGTCGATTCAAAACCTCGCCATTCAAAAAGCAGCATCCATCCTCAAAGTTCCCGGAGAGCCCGCCGACCACTGGAAAGAAGAGCAATGGACCCCATACCGAAAACAGGTCAAAGCCGCTCTCGCTCAACTCACTCTCCCGGATCTCACGCCCGACAACTAAACGCCCGGCGAATCACTCCATCACCACCACCCGATCAGCGATGGCTTCCGCTTCTTTTTTGGAATGAGTGACATGCAAAGCAGTCACTCCTTCCCGCTCAATCATTTTTCGGATCACCCCCAGCACCTCTTCATGACGCGCTTCATCCAATCCGGTGAGCGCTTCATCAAGACAGAGTAATCTCGGCCTCAATGCCAGGGCTCTGCCCAACGCAACTCGCCGGGCCTCGCCGCCCGAGAGTCCGGCTGGCGATCGATCCAACAACTTCTCAAGACCAAGATCCAAAGCCAATCCTTCCACCCGTTCCTTGGTCTCAACTGATTTCCAACCGTGAAGCTTGGGCCCAAACTCCAGCTGTTCTCTCACCGTCAGAGATGGGAAAAGCGCAACATCCTGCGGCACCAACCCGATCCCCCGGGCACCCGGAGGCAAATTGGTAACATCCATATCACCCAAGACCATACGCCCGCCAATCGGCCCGTTCCGCAACCCGCAAACCGTCTCCAAAAGCGTCGTCTTCCCGCAACCACTTGGCCCCATCAAAGCGACACATTCACCTTCCTCAATCTCCAGCGAAAACGGAGGAAGAACAAACTGCCCGGCCTGAACCGTCACTTGATCCAAAACAAGCATCGCCTTGCTCATACCGCTCCTCCTCTCCCAGCGAGATATCGCACCAGTAACAAAGTCGAAACTGCCAACAGAATCATCAACAAAGATAAGGCTGCCGCACCCGGCAGATTTCCGATATTGATTTCCAAAAAGACTGAAGTCGCTAAGACTTCAGTCCTCCCACGGGTCGCTCCCGCAAAAATCAAGATCGGCCCAAATTCTCCCAACGCCCGCGCCCACGCCATCGTCCCGGCCGCCACCATCCCCTTGCCAGCCAACGGCAAAACCACCCGCATAAAAGCCTGCCCCCGATTGCACCCCAGGGTCATCGCGACATCTTCAAAACGAGGACTGATCTGATCAAACGTCGTCCGCATTGTTCTCACTGCGAAAGCCGCAGCCACCGGAAATTGCGCCAACACCACACCAAGCGGATGAAAAGTCATCGGAAACCCGGCCTCACTCACAACCTCCTCCAACGATCGCTCACTTCCCCCAAACACCAACCCAACGAGTCCAAGAACAAGCGCTCCTCCTACAAAAAACCTCGGGACGATTCCGTCTCCACTACGCAGAAATCCCCAAATCGCCGTCACCAAGGCCCCACCCGCCAGCATCCAACAACACGCCGAGGGCGAGATCCGGTTGAACAAAATCAGCAGGCTCAACCCCACAATCAACGGTGGCAAGAGAATCGGAATATCCAGCAGGGTATCGACAAAAGCCCTTCCCCGAAATCGATACCGCGACAAAAGATAACCCACCGGAACCGAAACCAGCACCGAGAGAATCGCGGTTGCAGTGCACGTCACAAAAGTCAGTTTGATCGAATGCCGGATGTCGGGGTCTTTTAAAATCTCGCCCGCCTGGCTCCACGAAACCGTCAGAACATTTGCCCCCACCATCAAAAGAAGGAGCCCCAGATAGACCGCCACCACGAACACCAGAAAAAGTAGAAAAGGCCACTCCGGCCTCACCCTCCAAATCTTTTGCTCACTGACACCGGCCTTCTCCATTCTCAAGTTTCCATTCTCAATTTCCAGGCCTCGGACAACGCTTTCAAGCCGATCAAAACCACTTTCTTATCGTTCATAGAATTCACCAACTGGACCGTCTTGGCTGCAGCCTATGCCGAGGCGAGCGTAATGCAAATCCCCAAGATGATCGAAGCCTGGCAAATCAGGAACGCGCGAGCCAGCAAGCTGGCGTTTCTATCATCTTCATCCTTCGCGATTTTCCGGCAGCTTTGCCAATCAACCCAAGTGGCCACCGCAAGATTGACGCCGGTTTTATGTCCCTTGCCATACCGAACGACCAAAGGTCGGATCCCAAAAAGCCAAAGTAAGGTGCTTCCAACAACGCCCAGCCCCACCAAAAACGCCGTCATCACTTCGCCTTCCACTCAAATCCCAACTCCTGAAACCTTACCTTCGCTTCCGGGGTTGCCAGAAACTCGCCCAATCTCTTCATGAGTTCGGGATGAGCCGACTCCTTCGCCACCGCGAAAGGTTGCTCGGCAAGAGCCAACTCGTCATTCAGCTCCACGATTTCATGTTCCTTCAACGTCACGGCACTCGCGAGAGCATTACTGCGATAAACCAAAGCGGCATCGAGTGACCTCGCCTGCATTGCCGAAACCAAATCATCTCCTTTTGCCACCCTCACCGACACATTCGATTCCAAAGCTCCCGTCAATCCGCGCCTTTCAAGCATGATCCGCGTCAACTCACCCAGCGCACTCTTCTGCCCATCGCAGACGCCCAACTTCACCCCTTCCTTGCCCAGGTCCTTCAACTCGAGAAGCCCCAGCGGATTCCCCTTTTGCACCAAAAGCACGATCTCATTCCCCGTCATAATCCGCCCTTCAAAAAAACGATCCTGAACCTTGGTCAAAAACTTGGTGTCGCAAGCGAAGTATCCCGACGGCTTCGCCCCGGCATCCATCTGTGCCACCAAGGTTCCGCAGCCCTCAAAAACGGTATTCACCCGGCATCCCTCGCGCGCTTCAAACTTCCGCACCCGTTCCTGAATCGCAGGCCTCAACATCGACCCTGAAAAGAAGGTCACTTCCGGCTGATCCGACCACTCGTCTCCCTCATCGGAAACCACGAATCCCATCTCCCGGAAAACTTTTCGCCCACGATCTTTCGCCGTCACATAACGTGCAAAATGAAGAGCCCTTGTCGAATCCTTTGCCGAAGTCAGCACCCCAATTGAAGCCCGCTTCACCCGCTTGGAAAATTCCGGAACCGCAATCCATTCCACCTCCGCGAAGTTCCCCGCCACTGCATCCCACGCCAGCGAAACATCGACCGCACCCGTTGCCACATCTTCGACAATGGCGTTCACCGTCGGCTTGGTCACCACCACATTAGGACTCACTTTCGCCAGCAGACCTTCCTTCTCAAGCACCTGCCAGGTGAACTTCCCCACCGATGCCGATTTCTCAGCCAGCGAAATCTTCAAGCCTTCCTTTCCCAAATCCGAAAGCTCTTTCAAGCCCCGGGGGTTCCCTTTCGGCACCACCATTCCAGCGGTCAAACCCGCCACCGGCATGGCCTCCTTCAGCAGGCCCCTCTCCCGTGCGGAGTCGATGTAACTTTGATCCGCCGGAAGATAAAGATCACCACCCGCCACCTCCAGTTGACTCGCTAAGGCTCCCGATCCGCCAAATTGCAGATTCACCTTCACCCCAAACTCCTCCTCATACTGACGGGCGACCTCGCTCATCGGTCTCCGCAAGCCCGCTGCACAGTGAACCAATAAATCCTCTTTCCCCGGCTCATTCTGATCATCATCTCCCGCCAACCACCAAAGAGCCCCTCCAAGCAGGGCCAAAAGAATTCCAAGAACGAGAGCGGGGCGTTTCATGAGTCGGTTGGCCCACAGTGTTCACAGCCCGGGTCTCTGACAAGACGCACCTTTTTCATGCGCATTTTCGCCGCATCCACGTGAATCATTTGGTCCAAAGCCGGCTCCGCGAAGCGCGTGACCAACTTAAGCCCCTCCAAAACCGCAATCTGCGCCACCATTGCCGAAACCGCACCAATCACCGGAAAGCGGCGCTTCCAGTAAGCCGGTGGTTCCTTAATCAAACATGCCAGACAAGTCGACTTCCCCGGATCGACGGCCAGCACATGCCCTTCCATCGAGCACATCGCGCCATCGACAAAATACTTTCCCTGCCTCATCGCCTCGCGATTCATCAAAAGCCGTTCTTCAAAAAGAGGCGCACACGAAAACACCAAATCTGCCCGCGCGACCAAGCCCGCCGCATTCTCTTCCGAAATATTCTCTCCCACCGATTCAATTTCCAAATCCCGATTAAATCGCCTCAAGGTCTCCGCCGCCTGCGCGTGTCGATCTCTCCCCAACCCCTCGTGAGTCATCAGAATTTGTCGATTCAAATCATCCGCTCGCAGCTTGCCTCCGTGCGCCAGAATAATCCGCCCCACACCCGCCGCTGCCAGCGATTGCGCCACAGGACCTCCAAGCCCGCCCACCCGCGAAACCAATGCAGTGGTATTCTTCAACTTCTCCTGAGCTGCTTTACCAAACCCTGGCACATCTTCCTGCCAAGTATAATAGTCTTCGTAATTCACGAGTGAATCCTCCCTTTCTCCAAAATCATTACCCGATCCGCCTTCTCCAACACTCTGGGATCGTGCGTCACCACCAACACCGATCCTCCGCCCTTCACAAATCCCCGCAGCCCCGAAACCACCGCCTCCGCACTGACATCATCGAGATTGCCCGTCGGTTCATCGGCCAAGACCAACTTCGGTTGATGCACCAAAGCACGAGCCAGGCCCACCCGCTGTTGTTCCCCCGCACTCAACTTCCCCGGAACATGACTTGCCCGTCCCTCAAGCCACAGCGACTTCATCAACTCATCCGCTCGTGTTCCATTCCCACCGGCCGCGAGGATGTTTGCCTTGATATCAAGATATGGAATCAAGCGAGCATCCTGAAACACCAAGCCAATCACCTCCTTACGAAAGCGGGTCTTCTCCGACCCACTCATTCCCAAAACCTCAACCCCGGCAACCTGAATGGATCCCTCATCGGGAGCCAGCAATCCCGCCACCAAATAAAGCAGAGTCGATTTCCCAGCCCCGCTCGGCCCACGCAAGGCAAGCAACTCTCCTGCACCAATAGTTAGCGAGACATCATCCAAAGCGATCACCTGATCGTATGACTTCGACACGCCTTGCACCCGAAGCATCGGGCCATCATCTCCATTCAGCGAAATCTCTTCAGTCACCGCTGGCTAAAATCGTATTTTCTCAGGACCGACCCAAGAGAAAGATGCAGAAACTTTTGCTAGCGCTTCAAAATCGGATCAAGCCATAGCCCCCAATCGGAACCCGTCCCATCATTGGTCGGATCCACAATCAGCTCCAAAGTTTTCACCCCGGACACGTCAACCGAATAGGCCGCCATTCCGGCTGCTTTGATCACCCTGGACTTCCAAAGAGTCTGACCATCTCCTTTGATCTCGAACTGAACGGAGCCTCGTTTACCGGCCGCCATCCCGGACTTCCCCTGAAACCTCTTCCATTTCCCACCAAGGTCATAGCGGTGATTTGCGGGAGCATGACCATAAATTCCGGTTGCGAAAATTTCACCTCCCGCTTCCAAAAGGAAAGGAGGCTCGGGCAGATAGTTATAGGCTGGACGCCCCCAACCGACTTTCGCCGCCGAGGCCTTGAACTCAGTCAAATCAACCGACTTCTCTCCGGCTCCCGCTTCTGCCGGAGCTGTTGTTGCCTTGCGTCCCCGCTCCAAAATCTTCTCGGCAATCTCACGCATCTTGCCCTCCGGAAGCTGGCGGGCCTCAGCAACCGCCGTTTCGCGATCCCGTCGACCAAGAGCCTCGATGAAAGGCTTCATTGTCGCGCGCATCTGAAATGTTCGCAAATCCGGTGTCCCATCCTTCGCTACCGAATAGGGATATTTGAACTTCGTCTGCGAAAGCCACCCACCGGTCGAACCATTCACGTGAAGTGGAATCAAACGCAGTTCGCCGGACTTTCCGGGAGGAAGGGCATCGCATGAAAGGCTGAAATTGCCGTCGGCACTTGGCACCGCAGTTGCCGTGGTGGCATTATAGTCGCTGCCACCATCAGGATCAAAGTAGGCCACAACCGCGTAGGCTGGCGGACTGGCAATCAACTTCCCGGAGACATGAATCGCCTTACCTTTCGGCGTAATGTTCAACTCCTCAATCTTCGAACTGTCTGGAAGATTCATTCCCTTCACTGAACCCGAAAATTGGGGATGCGAAGCCAGCCTAAGGGCATGAGCCAAGGTTAAAAAAGAGCCCTTGCCCTCACCCCGCAGCTCGTCTCCATATGATCGATTCCCCGATCCCATTAGAGCCGTTCCGAGCACTGCTTCATCAGGTCGCTCCTTGCAGTGTGGCAGCCCCAAGGCGTGGCCAAGCTCGTGGGCGATCCCACCGATAAAAATCGAATTGTGCTTCCCGAGCGAAATCCGCCCATATTGACCGTCTCTCATCATCGGCGTTTTTTTGGAGAGATTGACCGTGTCTAATTCGGGCGAATCCAATTGCCACGCCGTCCCTCCCTGGAAAGTCCCTCCGGCATAGTAGGGAGACTGGTGGGTGAAAATCAGCTTTTTCTCATCCCACTTCGCCAAGTTACAAAAAATGACGAGAGTCTCCTTATTTCCATCAATTCCCTTCTCTTTCAGAATAGGTAAACACTCCTTCTTGATCTCATTGCCGGAAGACATCCCGTAATCCGCCTCCGGCTTTTCCCCTTCGATCAGATGAATCTTCAACTTCTCTCCCTTCATCGGGAGATTGATCGACCTCGGACCAAAGCCCAACCGGGCCATTTCCTTGCCATAGAAATCCCGAATGTGCGTCATGATGCGGGTCAATCTCTCCTCATAATTTGCGGGAGCCTCGCGACCCTTTGGAGTCCAAAGCACAAAGTGCAACGTCCTCTCGCCCTTCCTCGCATCCTTCTCATGCCAGCCATCAAGAATCTTGAGAGCGGCGGCGGTCTTTTCAGATTCACCCGGGACCTGCCCATGAACCAGAGTCATCGAAAACGTTAAAATTACTGCAAAGCGCATCATATCGTTTGATACGTGTTTCGACATCAAAGCTTTCCTCCACGCTTTGCTTTTCCAAACATTCTCGCAAGCTTTCTCACCAATGCCCCTGCCAAACATTTTTACGCCTCAGGAAATGCAAATGCGAATCAGCCGCATTCGCGAAAAGATGCAGTCACTGGAACTCGATGCCGTCATCGCCTGCGACGCCGCCAACGTCCGCTACACCACCGGCTTCAAAGGCGAACCCCGCACCCTCCTTATCCTTCCGGACGAACTCTTCCTTTATACTTCCTTCCGCACCATCTCTTGGGCCAAAGAACAAACCTTACCCCTTCAAGATTCCCTCGAACTCTCCACCGCCCCTTCGCCCGTCCAGGAACTCAAAAATCGACTGCCGGCCGCTCCCCTCAAAATTGCCATCGACCAAAGTATCTCCGCTACCGCTCTCGCCAGCTGGCAAAAACAACTCGCCCCCCATCAAGTCGAGCCACACCCAATCATCGAGACCATTCGCCAAACCAAATCCGATGCCGAGATTTCCCTCATGCAAGAATCTCAGCAGATCAACGAGGAGATCTTCAACGCCGTCCTTCCTCAAATCCAATCCGGCATGACCGAGCGCGGCATCCAGGGACTCCTCCTCTCCGAGATGGCCCGGCGCGAAGAAGTTGAAGGCTACTCCTTCACCCCCATCGTCGCTTGTGGTTCCGGTTGCTGGGAGATTCATCACCTTCCCGACCAAACAGTCACCCGCCCCGGAGACCTCCTCCTCGTCGACCACGGCATTTTCTACCAAGGCTACGCCTCCGACATGACCCGCGTGATCTGCCTTGGCAAACCCTCCTCCGAAATGATCGAGGTCCATCAAGTCGTCGATGCCGCCCGCCAAGCCGCCATCGATGCCGCCCGTCCCGGCGCCACTAATCACGACCTCGACCGCATTGCCCGCGAAATTATAGAAGCCTCCGGCCATGGCAAAACCTTCACCCACGGACTCGGCCACAGCATCGGCCTCCAAACCCATGACCCCGGCCTCAACCTCTCCAAAAACACCCCGAAAGTTTCCCTAAAGCCCGGCATGGCTCTCACCATCGAACCCGGCATCTATCTCGAGAACAAATTCGGAATCCGAATCGAGGACACCATTGTCATCAATCCGGATGGCGCCAAAAATCTAAGTTCCCAAACTACCGAAATTCTCGAAATCAGAGGATGAATTGCCGATCCCGAGGGGAGGTTTTTGCCATGATCCATGAAGAAAAAGACCGGGATCAGGCTTCCAAAATTTCACCTCATAAGAACTGAAGACGTTTTCACCGAAAAACGAAGCAAGAGAACTGACTCATAAGGCCCTCACTATCGACGAGCGTGCCATCGAGATCGAAGATGACGCATTTGATCTTCATTTCAGGCAGAGCATCCAACTATTCCACAAATCCGTGCCTCTTGAGAGTATTCGCATTATCCTTATAAATATTCGAGGTCCCCAGAATAGCTTTCGTTAGTTTCCCAGCGCTCTCCGGGTCCAGAGATTTGATTACGACATTCACCTCATTCTGAAGCGAACCCATTTTGACAAACGAGCTTTCAAACTTCTCCTTGATCCCTGCACAATCCTCGGGAGGGAGCACGTCAAGCACACGAAGATCATCATACGACTTTAAGAGCCTTTTCTCAGACTCCTGAATTGCAACAACCGCCACCCCGGCAGATTCAGCGTCGTTAACGGGGAGAACACATGCGAAAATTCGCTCCGTATTCGCGATGATCTCATTTGCCAACTCCTGGTGACGTGGATTGGATGAATCACGAACCGAATTCCCTTCTTCCAGAGAAGGATTACTACCATTCCCATTTTCGTCACATGAGGACAAGAACACAATCAAAGCTGATAGCAGGATCAACAAACCAGAGTTGTTCAAAAAAACGGGAGCTCTATCTTTAATTCTCATAGGGAGTCCTGCCCAATAAATACTTTTTCATCATCAAAGAGAACTTGGAAACCGGGGCAATCTTTAGCAAGCGATCCGGCGACCCCGAAGTCTGAGCCTTCCTCATTTCTTAATCTCTTCCCGGCATAGACATCCCAATGAAGATGCTGACTCGTCTGTTGATTCCCAATATTGGTGCTCACTGTGCAACCAGCAAACACCCTATCCACTCCGGTCAAAAGGCCAGCATCCCGGGCATATTAACGGCAAAAAAACCAGCTGCCCGCCACGGACTATTTCCCGGTGACCTGGCGTAGCACGGCATACTTCCCCTTGTTCCAACCGTGAACCAGAAGAACAAGTTCCTTTTTCCCATTCGCTCCGGGAATCTCATGCGGCCACACGTGGTGGATGTTCTTCAACACCGGGATACCCAACTCACCAGGAATGATGGTGGAAACAAGTTTCTTCCCCGAATGCGCAAAGATCGCAGCAGTCTTGTTGCCGGAGACCGGGCTCAGAGCATTGAAGAAGAAGTGTTCTCTGAGGTACGAGACGTTGCAGATCAGGTTACCCGACGGGATTTCGGCGAGAAGCTTTACGAACTCACCGTCTTTGGTGAAGTGCACGACCTGATGGGCAGCACGATTGGCCACGTAGATGTCACCTTTGTGGGCAAAAATTCCGTGGGCCGTGCTAAACTGTCCAGGCTGCTTTCCCCGACCTCCCCAAGCGAGAGTTCCCCAGCCCCATTTTCCATCATTTTCAGTGAGGGTCAGAACGAAATCACCCGGTGAATAGCCGGTCACCGCGTAGAGAACTCCATCAAGATAAGTGACATCGGTCACCGCGAAGTTGGGTTTATCACCCGCATAATAGGTTTTCGCAGGCTCAAAAGCGAAAGTCTTACCAGTCGGGCCGCCAATCTCCTGAAGCACCTCACCTTGCAGATCCGTGATCAATATCCGCTTGTCGCTCGGCTGCGCAAGAGCGAGGAATTTCTTCCCCTTGTGAACGAAGAACACCTGGCCGTGGATGGTTCCCTTGAGCCGCGGATCGCTACCAAGCTTCTTCCACGTTTTAAGGTCTTCGCTGATCGAGCACAGGCCATAGCCCGGGATACCGGTGTAAACGGTGCCACCCGCGTCCTCGGTGAATCCACCATGCATGCGTGGCTCAAACGGTTTCGCATCCTCCGGGAAATTCTTGGTTAAGGCCTCGTCCCACTCGAAGGTGAAATCTCCCTGGCCAGTCGTGGCAACCACGGTAGCCGCGTCCGACGTGGCGATTGTGTGGGTGTGATCCGCGCTTCCATTTTTCACCTCGTGGGCGAGAGCAGGCAGGCATACGCTGGACAAGCAAGTTGCAGCTGTCGTAAATATTGACGTTTTCATCGGTTCGTTTTTCGTTGGGTTTCTATTCTGAAGGAGATCTATCTCCGCATTGCGAGTCACCCGTTTCCTGGGTTCACACGCATCTAACTTTCATGAGGATCGACAGTCTGAGTCAAAAAAAGCCGGGAACCAGCCCAAAGATCGTTGATGCGGGGCAATCGGATATCGAGGATCAACTTTACAGAAAAAGCACTACAGCCCTTGTTCTGATCGGAAGACTGTGCCAGGCGCAACGCCTTAAATCGGTAGCTTCCAGAGTCAGTCGCCTGGATTCGGCTTATCGTGAGTTTTTCCAAGATAGGTAACGAGGCTATTGTAGTGATGGATCATGATGCACTTGGTCGCTGGATTCGCAGCAAGGGATTGCTGTAGTTCGCTCAAAGTCTGCCGAAAAACCGATGGAGATTTTCCGTGGAAGGAGATCCAGCTTTCTGCTCCCTTCAGCTCTCCTGTCTCAAGCGCGAGACAGACACTTCTTCCGATCTCTTCAGCATAGGAGAGTTCCAGTTCAACACACTTTAGAACCGCCTTTGAATCCGGCCGGTAAGACATGATGGTGATGGAATCGGTCAGGTCCTGAACATGCTTGACAAGAGTTTTCTCATTCCCGCCAAAAACCAAGACAAACTCTTTCTTATCCCACCAGAAGGGAACATCCACGGTGAGCGCCAGGTGCGGAGCCTCCTTCCTCAATAAGGCTTTCGCTTTCACCAAAAAAGAAAGGTAGTCCACGATAACTTTCTTTCGATTCTCTCCTCCCCTCTTCCATTCAAAAGTTCCGTATGGTTCCACATCATATTTCACACCAGAGAGCCGGATGCCCGTTGGCAGTTCTTTGTCGAAAGCAACGACTTCACGTAAATTCTGGAGCGCACTCTCGTGGTTATGTCCGAAGAACATTTTCCGCTTCCCTGGAGAGCGCTGACAGTAACCCCTTGCTTGCGAGCTGCGACAACCAACTTTGCCAGAGCCTCCGCATTTTGCAGGGAAGGGCCGGAAGCACTTTTCTTAATGCCGACATGTTGATCAAGATGCGTGATCCCTTCTTCATCACAGAAGGCGAGCAGCTTATCCCTCGCCTCTGCGGTATCGAAGGCCTTTTGAGGCCAGACCCACATTCCAAGACCAAATTTCTGCTTCTCCTCAGCGTCACAAAGCGCCGCTCCAACAGTAATAGGATAAGACTCTCTTTCATTGATTCTCTATGCTTTGAAACTCTGCCACCCTCTACCGCGGGGGCCTCCGTTTCATCTCAAATCTCAAACGCAAATCGGGCCGAATCGATGCCAATCAGCCAAATCATTAATTTCGCCAAGAAGGCCGCCCCCCAAAAAACCTATTTCAAGAGGTTTCCAAAGAAAAAGGACTGGCGCTCCCGAGAGGAATCGAACCTCTATCTAAGGTTTAGGAAACCCTTGTTCTATCCGTTGAACTACGGGAGCGAGGCTAAAGTGACTAGTTATGACTAGTTTTCTCTTGCGACTTGGAGCGAGGCTAGGCGAAAATAAGCGCATGGCAAAGGCAAAGGTTGTGAAGGCTCTGAAGAAAAATGGGGTCACGATCACAGCTTGGAACGGTCATCCGGTCTACAAGTGGAGAGTAAGCTTTCCAGATGGTGCAAGACGCCGCACGAAAGGCTTTAAGACTAAGGCTGGAGCTAATGGGGCTACTGCATTTGCTGATAAGAAGCGGGGTGATATTGACAAGGATGGCATCCGACACGAGGCGATAACCAATGAGGAACGTAGGGCAATTATGGCCTTCAGGGAGATCATTGCCTCCCTGCCTGATTCGGTAAGCAAAGCCAGCCTTGGCGAAGTTGTTGAAGAATACAGAAAAAGGGCGGACGTTCGCCGGAAATCAATGACCATCAGCGAACTGATTGACCGCTACGTTACCTCACTTGAAAAGCGGAAGCTCAGTAAAAGCCACCGCTCCTCAACCGAGACACGCCTGCGAAAATTTGAGAGTGATCACGGGAAATGGATAGCTTGCGATATTTCTGATGAAGTTGCCGGAGACTGGCTTCACGGGCTTGATTTCGCTGCACTTACCATAAACCACTACCGGGCGGCCTTATTACAAATGTTCAACTATGGCCTTAAAATAAGAGCGGTTGAGGCCAATCCTATTGAGGCGATCGATAAACTCAAAGAAGACTGCAGAGAGATTGGCATCCTCTCCCCTGCCGAAGCAGCAAACCTTCTCAGCCACTGTTCAGATAAAATCCTACCCGCTATCGCAATTGGCCTTTTCGCCGGGCTTCGCCGCTCCGAGATAAGCCGCCTTAATTGGTCACAAGTCGACTTCCAGCAAAAGCACATCGAAGTAAAAGCCGGTAACTCCAAATCAGCCGCACGCCGGCTAGTTCCAATGCGAAAGAATTTACGTCAGTGGCTTGACCCATATCGTCAACAGAACGGGCTATTGATGCCGACAGAGATGATCTACCGTTCGCGCCTCGACTCCGCCCGAAAGGCCGCAGGAATCAAACAGTGGCCTCACAACGCCCTCAGACATTCTTTTGCCTCATACAACCTTGCAGCATTTGAGAACGCTCCAGCTTTGGCTGGTGAGATGGGCCACGGTTCAACAAAGATGATCTTTGAACATTATCGCGCACTGGTGACGCGAAAGCAGGGAAAAAGCTATTGGAGAATTACGCCAATGGGTGAAAAGAAAATTATCAGGATCGCATGAACGAAGGGCCATGAATTTCCAAAAAGAAGTTATTTCTCCAGGAACTTGGAAGGCATACGGGAGTCGGCTTGTCAGTGAGTTCGCTGGAACAATTTTGTTCACTGATGTTGGCCATGAAAATAGAGCGTTTGCCGAGCCTAATAGTTCGATCCGTTTTGATCGAATAAGGCAGGGTCAGAGGCGGATGAATCCCTTGCTTCAAAATACAAACGTATTTCCGCTTCTGTATTTGTTGCCAAGAGTAACTGATCCTCGGGGAACAATTCTCTATATGGATAGTGAAATTCTCAGGACGTTACGGACGCATCCAAGCTTCGTGAGGGCTTGTATGGGCCGACTCATAGAAGAGGGAGCAATACAGTTTTCATCTAAGGTTCTTGAGTGGGAAACCCCTCCTAATAATGGTCAGTCTGATGACTTAAAAAATTGGAGTTTTGAGGGAGCATGGATCAAAGATTGTGAGGTTGATATGGGTGAAGATGTCGGTTTCAATCCGACGGTTGAGGAACACCAAAAAGAAATCGCTAGCGACATGCTCGGTAAAATCCTCTTGAATGCAGCTCACCACGGAGGAGAGGCCCTTGAACAAGTCTCAAATGCGGCGAAGGCTATCGATAATAAACTCAATCTGCTTGGGGCCTGGTTCAGGCGAGAGAAAATAAATGAGACCGACTTTGCTGAGGACTACAGGCTGTTGGACCTAATAACCCAACTGTCTCAGCAACGAATGAGTGTTCCTTTTAACTGCGAAGTTCAAGATGCATTTCTCAGCGGATTCAAAGGCGCAGAAGGACTGGATGAAAGGCAATACAGAAGGCGTAGAGATGCTTTAGGTTTCAAGTGGCTTCCAACGTCTTAGATTAGTTCAGTCTATTTCCCTTTGGACAAGAGGTTACTCAACATCGTGTCCTAGAGCAAAAGGGCTGTTTTTTTCCAGGGTGCGTCCATGTCCAACAAAGACGAAATAAACAGCAGTGACGAAGTAACAACCGTAAAGATCCCAAGCGAGCTTCTGACGAAGAAGGAACTGGCCCAACGAGTTAAAATCAGCCAGCGCAAGATCGAACTTGATAAAGATCTTCCCAAAATCAAATGGGGCCGAACCGTACGATATGATTGGGCCGCGGTTTTGAACTACCTTCACACCCAGTAAGAGGATGAATCTGACACCCGAGGAAATCCTCAACCTCCTAACCGTCGAAGCCGTTCTCATTCCGATACAAAAAGGAAAAAAAGGGCCGATGATAAAAAGATGGCAACAGATAACCTTTCCCATGACCCAGGTCGAAGCTTATCAGAAGAGACTTCACTCTCACGGCAACACCGGGATCTTGCTTGGCAGTCCATCGCAGAATCTCGTTTCCATCGACTTTGATGATCCTATGGTTGGCGAAAGTTTCCTAGCAAGGAACCCTTGGCACTCACAAACTCTTAGAACGAATTCAAAACAGGGATTCAATTTATGGCTAATCATGGAGGGTAACTATCCCGAAAAGTGTCTTGATCTCAAATCAGTAACAAATGGAATCCACGCCGGCGAATGGCGAGGCGGAGGAGGACATTTAACTGTCTTCCAAGGACTCCACAAATCAGGGATTAGATATAAGCTCGCACAGAAACTCCCTCCCTTGAAGATGGTCTTCGACCAAATCGATTGGGGTAACCTTCTCCCCAAGTGTCACATAAATGACATAAATGATATAAAGAACATAAATGACACATCAGAAGGGGGAGAGAGACAGGGAAGAACTCCACTCCGAAGAACTCTTACTGAAAAGGAGGATGCCGCCAACCTAGCGAGGAAGAACCTAGAGAAAGACCCAAACTTGTGGAAACTGTACAAAGAATTCATCGATCGCCATTATCTCGCCGAACAAGGGCAAAGGAATAGCCAGCTTGTCGCAATGACTACCTTTCTCGCCTTCAACACCTCCGACGAGATTACCACTGAGCTTGTCGACGCCTTTTATGATTTGAATGAGGACGTTTTCGACGACTCCAAAGAAACCCACTCATATGAAGCTCAGGAGCAACTTAGGAACGTGAGAGCTAGATGGCTGGAAAACCTCCCACCGGAAGATAAGAAGCTTCTAGACGGCTTCCCTAACAGACAGAAACAAGCTTTCAGAATCCTTTGGAATTTAGCTAGAATTGAAGCAGAGGACGCTCCGCACGGGTCATTTTATCTGAGCTGTCATGAATTAGGCCGCCGAATTGGAGTCGACAAAAGACAGGCTCACCGGATCTTGAGGCAGCTCCAAAGTGAAGAAGTGATCCAGACCATTACAAAGGGAGAAAAGTATCAGTCTGGAAAGAAGGCCAAGGCGACAGTATTCCGATGGCTTAGGAATCTTCCTTTGTTCGATAACAAAGAGACTTTATTCACATAATTGATCATCTTGTTTTATGGAAAAGTCTGCGAAATTTGGTAGAATCATAGAGGATAAAGAATCGCTCTATGGCTGCGCCAAAAGGAAACAATTACAACAAGAAGTGGAAGACCAAAGAGGAACGCCAGGCTGCGTTCAAAGCGGTCTGTGAACACCTCGCCAGTGGTCTTTCTAAAGCCTGTCTTCCGATGTGCGACTGGGACACCGTAGAGGCTTACATGGACAACCATCCAGATGACTTCCCAGCCGACAAGCTAAGAGAGGCAATGCGCCGCCAAATGCTCGTGTGGGAGAAGATTGGGCTAGAAGGCACGATGGGAGAAATTAAAGGGTTTAACGCGACATCATGGTCTTTCAATATGAAGAATCGTTTCCCACGAGACTGGCGTGATAAGCAGGACATCGATTTCGATACGTCAGGAACTATTTCGATCGTGATCGGTGGAGAAGACGATGACGAATGACGGGATTCCGCAGCCCAATGCGACTTCAACCCTTTCCTGCCACAAGCAATATCTTTGCAGTAGCAGAGGTTCCTATCCCCATGATGATGATGTCCTTCTTCAAATGGCTTGAGCTGATCCTTGACGATTCGTAA
The DNA here is from genome assembly GCA_965657795.1 of Akkermansiaceae bacterium. Classification (GTDB taxonomy): domain Bacteria; phylum Verrucomicrobiota; class Verrucomicrobiia; order Verrucomicrobiales; family Akkermansiaceae; genus SW10. Next base: position 13,254 of record CBFHQJ010000058.1, on the reverse strand, counting down.
ATCTATAAACGAGCATTCAGCTTAAGAGCTTAAAACCGATAATGAACAGTGACACCGTCTGGTTTCGCTTCTAGATTTTGGCAATGGAAAAGGTGGTCCTGTGCATGATTCTAGCCTCTCTGGTCGGAGCGGTAGTTTATTCGTTCAAGGAAAAACCTCAGTCGTCGACTCTTGGGATTTCCGCACCGTCAAAGGTGGCTCCCTTGTCCAAGCGAAAGCAAGCACAGGAGGCAATTCCTTTGTCACGGCGAGAGATTATTGCTGGGCTACCCGAGAAGCCACCGCTTTACGGTCTACATCTCCCATACAATGACCAGAAAGCGGACATGGAGGTTTACCGGCAGCTTGGATTAATTGATGGGGAGCAGGCTCTGGATTTCTTGATGGAAAAGTATGACGCGGGAAATCCCGGCTTATCTTACGCGATGGGTCATGCTCTTTCGGGGTGGATGGAACATGATTTGAAGGGTGCCTTAGCGGCTTTCAGAGGATTTCTTCGAGTGAGGGATGGTTTCATGCCCTCTCCCAAGGACCACTATCTGTTTAGTTGGAAGGGGAAGAATTTTCACTCGGGACTTCTCTGAGGAGGAGGATTTGCGCCACAGGCTGTGGCGGAAGTTGTGACCCAAAAGGCTGCTAAATTAGATCTAAAAGTGGCCCGCAAGCTTTTAACCGACGGCACATTTTTCGGAATGACTCGGGCCGGAGCTTTTAATGGCTTTGTAAAAGGATACTTGGATCGTGCCAATGGTGAGGTCAATTGGGAGGAGCTTGTTTCCGAGATTAAGGAGCTTGCCGGAGTCGATACGATTGGTTTGATCAATTCATATGGAAGTGCTTCGATCACCATCGCAAGTAATTGGGCCAAGGAGGATCTCAACGCTGCAATGGCTTGGTATGTCGACGACTCGCTGCGAGATTACGGAAATTCATTTCACTGCGCTCAGGTGGCGTCGATTTTGGGGTTACTTCCTTCGAGTGAGATTCACCGGGCAGTTGACTGGATCGGGGAGCAGCGCGATCAGGAAGGGTGGAACGATATTGTGATTCAAGAATACGCTAGACATATGGCCCTCCGCTTGGATTTTCTAGGGCCGGAGGTTGAACGACTTCTGGGGTTCTTGCCAGACGAAATGACGCGCTCAAAGTTTGTGGATCGCTTTGTTACAGCTAAAAACCCGGGAGGAAAGGAAAGGAAGTTTACCGATCAGGAATTAGTCAGACTGATTGATGCCAGTGGATTTTCAGATGCACAAACGTCGGCCTCTCTACGGAAGATAAAATTGAGTAAGTGAGAGCCGCTGCACAGAGAGAGTAAAGGAAGACGAGAAGGATTTCATAGAAGCCATAAGGCTGGGAAGTGAACTAAAACTTTACCTTAGTTCTTAAGTTCTTATCCTTTTGGGTATGAATATTAGCCCCCTAAGTATTCTCCGACTTGCAACTAGCCGATTGCTTGTTCTGGTTACTCTCTTTGCTTGCGCACTCCGACTCAAGCTTGATGGTTTAATTGTCCTGTCACTTTCGACTCGCGGCGGGCAGCCTGTTGGCAGCCACGCCTTGTTCGGCCAGCTCACTTGCCATATTGCTTTTCCATTTTGTCCGTAATTTGCTGCGCGGATTCAGCGCGGCTGAGTGTTTTGCTAATCGATCCGTCTGGGTTGTATTGAACCTGCAATCCATCCTGCTCACCCCCGTGGGTAACTTCTATCCGAGACCCATCGGCTTTATACCCAATCTCAATTCCCTGCCGCTTTCCGCTCACCCAATTCCGTTCATGCGTTTTTTCACCTCTGTGATACGTGATTGTCGGGCCATGCAATAATCCATTCATATAGTTATAAACGACTTCTTTAGTTCCACGATACTGATCATACCATACATAGATTCCTGTCCCTTCGGCGAGCTTGGTGTCGGGGCATTTTTCGCCATTGATTTTCCAAACCTGCATGGTGACGGGCTTGCCGTAATCCCAAAGCTCCTCGGAGCGCTTTTGTCCATTGCTATAGAAGCGAACAATTTTCCCATCATCGATAACGTAGCTCCCTCGCCGCCAGGTTTGGCCCTGCGCACCCACCTGGCCATTGTGTTGATTCCAGGCCGTGAAGTCTTCTCTGCGGTAACCCTCTTCGTTGTAATCTAAGATTTTTGACTCAAGCTTCTTGGTGCCGTTTTCGTGCCACTCCATGTACTGTGCACCGCGAGGTTCTTCCCCTTCTACACCTTCAAGGATCATGAATAACCCCACACCCGTATTCATCGCTTTCAAAAAGTTAGGGACCCAGGCTTTATCCTCCTGCATCTCCTTGCCCGCAAACACCGTCATGCTTTTGAGCAAATCGTTTTTATCAAGCCAAAGAGATTGAGTGGGCATGCCAACCTTGAATTTGGCGAGCCTCGTCTGTTTTGGGTGCGTATGCATATGATTGCTAGGCTCATGTCGGTGCCGGACCTCCCAGGTCTTCCTTACCCACCCCGAGTAGGGCTCTTTCGAGCCGGGTAGCCAGGCGAGTCCATCTCGAACTTCCAGCTCTGTTGCGTCGGTGACTTCATACAGCTTCCCGACCTCTCTCATGAGGTCTGCTCTTTCGCCTCCCTCATGGCGATGATCGTGGGCGCCATTGTGAGCAAGGCAAGTGGATGACAGGGCCAGGGTGAGTGTTGCGGCAAGTAATATTTGTTGCTTCATATCTAAGAATTCGGCCAAGTTTGGAAAATGGATTCAAAAATCGTTGTAAAATCAAACATAGCCTCAGATTAGGGTCTATCAACCCCCTTTCTCCCCCATGTATGACGCCAAACCCCTGTTTCCACGACCCTTCCGCCAAAAGCAAATTCCTAGCAACCAACCTGCGGGCGGGGCTCCGGTTGCCATCAGTTCAGCGCAAGTCAAATCACTTGAGCCAAGTCGAGCCAGCCTGATGCCGTCAGGGCTTTTAGGCGGTTTGAGCGATCAAGAGTTGAGCGACTTCTTCGCCTATGTGCGCAGTGCCCAGCCTCTAAATTTGCGCGGGAAGTAAATGAGTTCGATTTCAATGATGGGTTGGATTTCCTGAACGCTTCGGGAAATCGGCCATTGGTGGAAGTTTGACTTGGTGTTCTGAGTTCTTTTGCTTGAATACCCGACAATGTCCGCCAGGCGATGCTCTCTTTTACCATTTTGCTTTGGAACTTTCATGAGCGCTCATGCTCAGGTTGTGATCGATGATCACTTCGATGACGGCACGGTGACAGGTTGGAAAAGTGTCGGGAACATTCTGATGGCAGATCACAATATCACCGAAGCAGAGAGCGCCATCACTTCGGAGGTCGTCGGGACCGAGGCTAACCTTAACACAAATCGCGGGATCGTGAACGAGACCGCTTTCAATCCGCTCGCTGATCCTAGCGGCTTTACGATGACCTTTGAAATTGTCAGTCAAGACGGAGGCGAACCGGGCGCGAATGGCTTGTTCCTTGGGCTGGCATCGAGTGATGAAACGTTCTTCCGGTCGGAGGGTGTTTTTAGCTTTGGCCTGGTCTTTTACGGCCTTGCGACAAGAACTGAAAGCCAGGGTGGCGTGAGCTTGGTTACGAACGACGTCGGTTCCGGCGGGCCTGTTGTGAATGGTATTATTTTGGACTCCAATCCTGATTCCATTGACCTGGCTTCTTTTCAAGATGGTTGCATTGCGACCATTACTGCTGACTCGATGGGGTGGTCATTCACAGTCGATGAAGTGACCGACCTGGCAGGAGATCCACTTACAATTAGTAATTCAGGAACGTGGGCAGATGCGGGAACCGACTTTGTTTCTGTTTTCGATGGGGCGACCGATTGGTTCGTCCTCGCCACAAATCAGGGCCTTCCTTCGAATAATACTCACACCGTCGTTTATGATCGCATTGCTTTGGCTGCCGGAGGAGCAACGGGAAATGACGATCTCGAAATAATCTCAATTGTTCCTTCGCTCAGCGGCGATGAACCTACGGTGAGTCTAGAGTGGAATTCGACTCCGGGAGTGGAATACGCGGTCGATGTTTCGACCGATCTCACGGATGAAAACTGGGCGGAGATAACCGATAGTGTTTTAGCGGAAGGTGATCGCACGCAATACGTTCACGAATTGTTGCCAGGTTTCGCCGATCTGTTAGCCTCTGGAAAAGCCTTCTATCGCATTCGCAGGCCTTAGACTCACGATTTACAAAACTTCTCAAAATTTGCTCACTCAAACAGAACCGAAATCATGATTAGAAATTTAAAACTGATCTTCGTCACCGTCGGGATTACGCCGGCTTTCGCTAGCACGATTCTTAACGATGACTTTGATGATAACACCGTCACTGGTTGGCAAAGCGTTGGCAATGGTCTCGCTGCGAACCACAGTTTCACCGAGAGCGGGAGTGATCTGACTTCCCAGGTCGTGGCAACTCAGCCCAACAATAACACCCACCGGGGAATTGTGAGTGATGCCAGTTTCGACCCTGCGAATTCGGGGGGATTTACGGCGAGTTTTGTGGTCACCAGTCAGGGCGTTCCGGCTCCCGGGGCCAATGGTCTCTTTCTTGGGTTGACCAGTGATAACGGCACTTTTTTCCGGGATGCTTCTGTGTCGAGTTTCGGCCTCACCCTTTTTGGCCATCCGACCCGAACGCTCAGTGAAGGTGGGGTGAGCTTGGTCACGAATGATATTGGAGCCGGCGGATCTGCAGCGGAGGGTCTCATTCTGGGAGCCAATCCAAGTTCGATTCAGCTGGCTTCGCTTCAGGATGGGTTCAATGCCAACTTCAGTGCTGATGCAAGCGGTTGGTCCTACTTGATCGACGGTGTGAATGATCTAGGCGGAGCGTCGACCACGATTTCTGAGTCGGGAACTTGGGCGGACGAGGGAACTGATTTTGCAACGGTCTTTGGTGGCGATTCCGATTGGCATGCCCTTGCAAGTAACCAGGGCGGGGCAACCAATAACACTCATACTCTGGTTATTGACCGCATCACTGTGACTGCTGTGCCCGAGCCTTCGAGTTCCCTTTTGGGAGCTTTGGGAATCTGCCTCGCGGCAGCCCGTCGGCGTCGCCAATAGGCCGCCCCGGGTAACAATTTATGCACAAATATCTTTATGCCGCCATCGTGACCACGATGGCGGTTTCTTCCGTCGGGCTTTCACAAGTTTTTATCGATGACCATTTCGACGATGGCAATCTTTCCGGTTGGCTGAGCCAGGGCAACCCTCTCGGAGCCACTCACAATCTGGTCGAAAACGGAACGATACTCACTTCAGAAGTCGTTGCGACTCAAGGAAACCTGAACACCAACCGGGGGATCGTGAGCGTGACTTCATTTGATCCGTCGGATTCCCCGGGTGGTTTTTCGATGACCTTTGTGGTCTCGAATCAGGGGGCACGGGCTCCCGGGGCGAATGGCTTGTTTCTGGGGTTGGCTTCCAGCAACTCCGCCTTTTTTCGTGATGCCGGAGTCTTGTCGTTCGGTCTCGTATTTTTCGGCCACCCGACTCGATCCCAAAGCCAAGGTGGAGTGAGTTTGGTGACGAATGATGTCGGTTCGGGTGGGCCTGCCACCGAGGGGCTCATTCTTGACGCCAAGCCAAACACGATTCAGCTGGCCTCTCTGCAAGATGGTTTCACTGCTCGGATCACGGCTGACACCGTCGGTTGGACTTATCTGGTTTCAGGTATTTCCAACCTGAGTGGCGACGCCATGACATTCGAGGAGAGTGGGGCTTGGGCGGAAGCAGGTAGTGATTTTGCTACCGTTTTTGGAGGAGCGCCCGATTGGTATGTGTTGGCGACGAATCAAGGTGATCCCTCGCTTGATACCCACACCACCGTGTATGATCGCATCACCCTGGAGAATATTTCCATCAGCGACGCCGACGAAGACGGGATGTCCGATGCTTATGAATTAGAGAACGGAACTGATCCCAATGTTGACGATGCCGCGCTCGATCAGGATGGCGACGGACTGACCAACTTGCAGGAATTTCTTGGTCAGAACGCAGCAGGAGAGTTGACCGGTTTTGGCCCCACAAAATCGGGAACTGACGATAGTGACGGTGATTCTTTGATCGATGGAGCTGAGTTGGAGGGATCGCTCAATCCCTGGACGGATGGCGAGAAGGGAGTTCCGCCCGGAGATCCCACCAATCCCAATCGTGCCGATTCCGATGAAGATGGGGTGAGTGACGGCGCCGAGATCACAGCGGGTAGCAATCCCAATGCCGCGCCTCCCAATAGCGGACCGGTCTTTGCTTTCACCGATCGCGATGGGGATAGCTATCGAGACGAAGCCGAGGTTGCTTTCGGCAGTGATCCCGATGACGCCGCTTCGATCCCCGATCATCGTGGCGGAGCGGAAAAGCCAAACGTCCTTATTATTTACGCGGATGATTTGGGCTTCGGCGACATGTCGGCTTACGGTGATCTCTTTGGCACGACCAGTCCGGCTCGCACTCCAAACCTTGATGCCTTGGCCGCACAAGGAACTCTTTTCACACAAGCGCATTCCAGCAACGCAGTTTGCACCCCAAGTCGATATGCTCTCCTTACCGGCAAGTATAATTGGCGGGAGTTCGATGGCATCACCCTTCACTACGGCGGATCCAAAGGCGGTGGCGAAGTGCCGCGTCCATCCGATGTCACGATCGCGGAGTTTCTCAAAGAGCAAGACTATGACACGGCGGCCTTTGGCAAGTGGCACCTTGGAGGTGCGTGGTATTCGAGGACAGGGACGAGGATTACCGGAAACCCGACCAGTCCTGCTTCGGTCGATTGGGCCCGACCCATTGAACATCATGCTGTGGCCCAAGGCTTCGATTCCTTCCGTGGCTTGGCGACCACTATCAATATCGGTCCTTATGTTTATCTGCACGATGACCGGGTGCAGTTTTGGGATGCCTCTCTTAACGATGGTGCCGGTGGATACCGCGATGCCTCCAATAATGATCCCTTCAGGTGGTTTACGACCACCGAGCTAAATTCAACCGTCTTTGGAGGCAAGGACTCCCGGGCGAGCCTGGGCGATCCAAGTTACACCCAAGTCGGGGCCGAGCCCCGGATGATCAATGATGTCGAGGAGTGGATGATTGAACGCGCGGCCGCGAATGATTCCGATCCGTTCTTCGCTTACGTTTCGCTTTACTCTCCCCACCTTCCTTGGGCGGTCACTCCTGACTTTCAAAATACCGTGGGCTTTGATTACGGCGATTTTATGAGCGAGGTTGATGACCGGATTGGGCGGGTCATCACCGCCCTCGAGGAGAACGGGTTCGGAGACAACACCGTGATTGTTTTTAGTAGCGACAACGGACCGGAAAACCTCGCGATGTCTCGCGCGCTCTCCAATGGTCGTGATCCCAATGGTCCTTTACGTGGCAACAAGCGGGACGTCTGGGAAGGGGGAACCCGGGTGCCTTTCATCGTGCGCTGGCCCGGGCAAGCGGCTCCTGGTCTCGTTGTCGATGACCTCGTTTGGCAGGGTGATGTTTTTGCGACCATCGCGGCTTACCTCCTTGAAGAACTCCCCGACAACGTAGCTCCCGATGGTGAATCATTTCTCAATCTCATCCGTGGTCAGCAAAAGCCTGATAAGAGTCGCCCTTCCATCCTGGTCTCATCCATTCGTGGTGATCTTGCTCTCAAGACCACCGATGGATGGAAGTTTATCGACTCCAGCGGAGGAGGGCATGGCACCTCGTGGGATTCTGAAAATCGCTCCATCCCGGGAGCGGCAGGTACGAACCGTGGCAACCCCAAACAACTTTTCCAATTGAGTGTCGATCTTGGAGAAGATGACAACCTTCTCGCCGGCGTGACCAACGCAGCCGAGGCCCGCGCTCGCTCCGTCGATTTGGTAGGAGTGGATCTTTTGGGTGAATTTGACATCGCCCGCACCATGACCACAACCAGTCGCTCTCCACGTAACCCCGATAACGACCGCGATGGCATGCCCAATCAATACGAAGTCGAGATGAACTTTAATCCGGACTGGCCACTCGATGCCGATGAAGATGCCGACTTCGATGGTCAGAGCAATGTCTCGGAACGTCTCGCCTTCACCGATCCAAATGATCCAAATGATGGCCTCAAGATTAGCGGGTGGACACAAACGGTGAACGAAATTTCAGTAACCTGGCCCACCGTCGATGGCGTCAATTATCAACTCCTGTGGTCCGCTGACCTGACCTCGTGGAATTCTGTTTCGGATCACACCGGGACCGGGCAACCCGAGACGACGGTCATCGAAAAATCCGACCTCGATAGCTCTCCTCGCGTGTTTCTTCGGGTCGCCATTGCTCAATAATTCTGATATGAAAAAATCTCTCATCTGCCTTCTGCCGGCACTTCTCGCGCCCGGCATCCGTGCTCAGGAGCGCCCAAATATTGTCCTCATGATGGCCGATGACCTGGGTTGGGGAGATCCCTCCTACAATGAAGGATGGATCGATACTCCGGCGCTTGATGCCATGGCGGCAGAGGGTTTGCGCTTTGATCGTTTCTACTCTGCGAGTGCCGTTTGCTCGCCCACGCGTGGCAGTTGCCTGACGGGACGAAATCCTCTCCGTCTCGGAATCCCCAACGCCAACACCGGGCGCCTGGAGATGGATGAAACACCACTCTCCGAGATCCTTAATGATGCCGGCTACGCCACCGGGCACTTTGGTAAATGGCACCTCGGAACGCTCACCACCTTGCGTTCCGATTCCAATCGCGGAGCGGCGGGTAACACTTCAAATTACTCGCCACCATGGCTTCATGGCTATGATTACACCTTTGCCACCGAGGCCAAGGTTCCCACCTTTCACCCCATGCGGAGAACGGTGAACGGACTACCGGAGCCGACCAGTTTTTCCGACCCAAACTTTTATGGCACCCGCTACTGGACCGCGCCGGGTAATCTCAATGCGCCGGAAGGCGTGGCCGTCGCAGTGACCAACAACCTCAGCGGAGACGATTCGCGAGTCATCATGGATCGCGTGATTCCCTTTATTCGGGATGCCGTTTCTGATGACGAACCGTTCTTCACCGTGATTTGGTTTCACACTCCGCACAAGCCACTCCCGGATCCCGGTGGCCTCTCCGCAGTGGATTCCTCCGATTCTTACACCGACGCCATCGTCAATATGGATACCCAGATCGCAAGGCTTCGGGTCGAGCTCGAAACCCTCGGCGTCAGTGACAATACCATGTTCTGGTTTTGTTCTGACAACGGCCCCGAGAACGGAATCGGAAGTGCCGCTCCTTACCGGGCCCGCAAGCGGAGTCTTCATGAAGGCGGCGTCCGCGTTCCCGGAATCTTGGTCTGGCCGGAGAAAATTTTATCGGCCCGCGCGACCTCCTTTCCGGCGGTCACCAGCGATTATTATCCCACGATCGTCGACTATCTCCAGCTGGATGTGCCCAATCAAAAACCGCTCGATGGAATCTCACTTCGTGGTGTGATTGAAAACACCGCTACGTCCCGAAGCCAGCCCATCGGCTTTCAATACCTCGCCGGGCGTTCCTGGGTGAATGAGCAATACAAATTGATTTCCAAAGACAGTGGGAACACCTTCGAACTCTATGATCTTCTCGCCGATGGAGCAGAGGCCACAAACATTGCCAATGACAATCCCACGATCATAGCACAGATGAGGGCTGAGTTTGAAGCCTGGTCCACCGCCGTCGCCAACGATACCGAATACCTCGCACCGAGAGATTCTGTCACCGCGATTCTTACAAGCGCGAGTGAGCAAGTTTCGGGAGCTTTTGAAATCTCGGTGACCTTCAGTGAGGAAGTCACCGGTTTGGAGATCTCCGATTTTTCGATTAGCAACGTTAGCATCGATTCGTTCGTCGGCAGCGGGTCGAGCTACACCCTGAGTATCACGCCCATTGTAGAGGGAATCGTGACCCTGCAACTTCCTGCAGGCCGGGTCAATTCGCTCGAGAATGAAGTGAACCTGGTTTCCAATACTCTGAGCATTGTCTTCAATTCAGGCGGCCCGGTGAGAGAGGGGGCGGTCTTGCTCGATGATCACTTCGAAGACGAAGATTCTGCTCCTTGGGTCAGGCAGGGAAATTCGATCACGGCCAACCAAGTCATCACGGAAGCTGACTCGGTGATCCAGTCCACCGTCACCGCTACCCAGGCCAATTCCAATCGCGGGATTGCAAGTGTCCTGGCATTTGACCCCAAAGAGAACGATGGCTTCACCCTAACCTTTGTGGTCGATCAAGTGGATCAAGCTCCCGAGGTTAATGGCTGTTTTCTTGGAATCGTGGGAGACGCCACCGGCTTTTATCGCGATGGCGGAACCCGCAATTTTGGGCTTACATTTTTCGGCACCGAAGCACGTACCAACAGTAATGGAGGCTTTGGTTTGAACTTTGGCGACAACTTCGGAGCGAGTGGAGCGGAGTTGCGACTTGTCGATGGTGACGTTCAACTCGCTTCTTTTTTCGATGGCTTTACCGCCACCATCCGGGTGGATCAGCTGGGCTGGAAGCTGAGCCTAAATGGGCTCAATAGTCCGGCAGGCGAGGCGGTCTTTTATTCCGAATCAGGCAGCTGGGTGGAGGCAGAGACAAGTCTTGAGGAGCTATTTGAGAGCGATGATAGCTGGCACATCGTGACAAGTAATCAGCGGGTCGCGGTTGGAGCGCAGCGCATGAGCTTTGACCGCATTCGACTCAGTTCCGGTCGCGCTCCTTCTCCCAAGATTAAAGAAGTAGTACCCATTCTCGAGTCCGACGAGTTGAGAATCGCCTGGAGTTCAGTGGAAGGACGACGCTATCAAATCGAACGCTCCAGGGACCTGGAAGCATGGATTGTCGTCGAAACTCTGGATGCTGATAGTTTGACAAGCAATTTCACCGACCCAGATGCGGGGGCGAACGGAGCCCGTGAATTCTATCGGATCAAGACACTTGAATGACATGCGTCTTCAATCGCAATTTCACCCCGGAAGCGATCTCAATACAATCGGGGTGGTGAACGATCTCGTAGGTATGAGTGCGGGATTTCATGACTTTGTGGGACGGGTTTTTTCAGATCTTACTTCGGTGAAGCCTCCTAAAGACTTGAACTCACTTGAATCCGACAACATGGCTCTTCCATGCATCTGATTGGTAAGGTCTTGTTTTTTTTGGAATACCGGTGCTTGTAGTGGCTCAGGTGATCCCGGAGCTGATGATCGAGATGTCTGCAGAAAGGCTCTCTTTTCAGATTGAGACCGACGAACCAGCCGAGCCCTGGATGCTCCAGTATTCGACAGACGGGGAGAGCTGGCAGGATTTGCTTTTTCTTGAGCGCGGGAGCAACCCCCTTTCTCCCCCATGTATTCCGCCCAAATTCGTTCTTCACGGACTTTCCGCCAGAAGCAAATTCCTAGCAGCCGGGATGCCGCCGAATACGCCCGTTGGGATGCCCGTGATAGGGGTGGAAAAATTGACGTTTTTGACCAGCAGCGGAGGCTCTTTAGGAGCATCGTTATTGAGGCTGCTGAGCTAGCCGATTCGGGCTTTGTTTTGCCGTCTGTTTGAGTGACTAGTTTGTGACCAGTTTTTGTTAAAGAAACGCCCCGAAACAAGGCAAAAAGAGGATATTCTTAAATAGAAAAATCAGTCACATTAACTTCCCTATCCATTGATTGATAGAGCTTTATCCGTTTTTTAAGATTTTCCGTGCAAGGTTTAGGAAACCCTTGTTCTATCCGTTGAACTACGGGAGCGGCGGCTAGTGGAACCAAATAGTTACCACGACGATGTCTACTACCCACCAAAAAAAAGGTAAAGCTAAACAGGGCAAAACTCTAAAAGGAGGCGTAAGAGTCTCGCCATGGAAACATCCGCGTTACCGATGGAGGGTTAGCTATTTTAGCGGCGAAGGAAAGTTGAGGAAAAGATTCCAGAAGGGCTTTCAAACCCGAGGAGAGGTCTTCAGCTTCGCAAAAGAGCGTCAACAGTATCTACTTAGGCATGGCAATCAAGACCATGAGGTTACAGGGCAAGAGCGTCATGCGGTCATGGCCTTTCGGAATATTTCGGCGCAACTACCAGAGAACGCTCAATCAGTCTCTCTATACGACCTAGTCGTTAAAATTCAAAAACCGCATCGAACTCAGTAAATACTCTTCGACTCTTGAGGGTCTGATTGGGGAGTATCTAAATTCACTGGAGGCTCGTAGACTGAGTAAGTCTCACATTGAAGCCACGAGACGGCGTATCGAGAGATTTGCCAATGACCATCAGGGCGCACAAATTGGGGATATCAATTCGGACTAGATAGGTAAATGGCTCTACCACCTGCAGGTGGAAGGAAGGACCATCAATCATTACCGCGCGGCTCTTTTGCAACTTTTCAATTTTGCGTTGAAGTCGAATTTAATTCGATCGAATCCGGTTGCGGCTGTTAACAAGGTGAAAACCAAGTCTGGTGACATTGGCCTCCTCACTCCGAAGCAAGTATCTGGTCTATTGATTCATTCTTCGCCCGAAATTCAGGCAGCCGTCGCTATAGGTTTATTTGCCGGCCTTCGACGATCTGAGATCGGTAGGATGACGTGGGAGGATATTCATTTTGAGAAGGGGTTTCTTGAGGTGCGAGCTAAAAACAGTAAGTCAGCCGCCAGGGCCATCCAGCTAGGGAGAGTAAACGACGTTATCAGCCGATTTCCGCAAATCAAATCCACCTTGCGACCCGAAATCCTAATTCTTAGACACTTTCTGGAGGCCGTCACATCGAAAACATGGGGCAAATCAGTCAAGTTTTCCCTAGCTGGATGACCCTGAGTCAGCCGCTCGACGGCTAGTGGAGATCCGTCCATGTTTACGGGCTTGGGTAGAGCCGCTGCGTCAGCCTCATGGAAAACTCATGCCGACTGAGATGGTCTACAGAAGGCGACTTAACGATGCATCTAAGGCTGCGGGTATAACGGATTGGCCTAACAATGCGTTGAGGCATTCGTTTGCTTCATACCATTTGGCTGCTTTTCAGGATGGATCTGCACTAGCATTAGAGATCGGGCATTCCACCACTGGAATGATTTTCCAATACTACCGCGCGCTCGTAACCACAGCCGAAGCTTTGACCTATTGGAATATCTCGCCAGATGGGAATCGAGAAAGGATAAGTGAGATCGCTTGATCCATCTAATTATCGAGTCTTTATCGATTCCAAAAGTGCTTGTGCAGGATTCAGACCTTGGATTCAAGAACCTAACGCAATTCGGGGTGGTGAAAATGCCAGGGGCGGTAGAGGCTTCTGGTTCAATCACC
>CBFHQJ010000057.1:0-30381 GCA_965657795.1 Akkermansiaceae bacterium | reverse complement strand
CGATGAACGGGTCGACCAGCGAATTGCCATAAAGGTCCCGCACGAATTCCGGTTCACTGAGGAAGATGCGGTAGCGCCCACGATCTTCAGTGTCCCATGTTCCTCCCGGAGGCTCCATGCGATAGGTCGCCAGAGCCGCTACCGATCGGTCCGCCGTTAAATCAAGACTCGTCCGGTCGAGTTCCACAACTTCACCCTGACGGTTCATCACGGTAATTACTTGTGCCTCGATCCCATCGAAGAACAATTCGCCGTCGTCAAAAAATTCCACCGTAAACTGTAACGGCTCAGAACTCTCTTCAGTCACCGATGCTCCGCGAATCGTAACCCTTGGCGGAAGAAAATCACCTTGGGGACCGGGAACAGAAATGAGGGCGCGACCAATCACCTCCTTCAGGGAAATCAGCTGATATCGATAGTCTCCCGGGAAAAACATCCCCAGGCCGATCTCGTGCTCAATGACCATCGGAGCGGCAATCCTAACTCTCGGATCAATCCAGGCAGTCATTTCCGACTCCACCAGATTTTCCCTCCGACTCAGGTCACCCCATTCGACATGGTCAACGTATTGACCGAAAGTCATGCGAATGTGGGCCGCGAATGTCGGATACAATCCGCGGGTAGGAAGCTCAACGATGTCGATCTCGACCTTTGAAGGAAGTCCTTTCAAAAGCCCCTCATTACCACCGTTTCCTTCCACGGAGAACTCACTGCGGCCAAGAATTTCGCCACCAGATTTCAACGCCACGGCATAATCCCCTGCTCCGAACATTCCAAGTTCAACGCGGCGAGTGTAAGTCGTAACAACCTGTGGCACGAGTCCACCCAACTCGCAACCCTCGACCTCTAGACAGAAACTGCCATTTGAAACTTGAGTCACCTCTCCCCAATTCACCTCTACCGGGAACGGATATGTGACCGTAAATGTCGCGACCGCCATCTCGGAAACCTCACCTCCCGGAACTCCGGGCGTAGGGTACATTTCAACAGAAACCTCGCCGGCGATGGCTGGGACAAGCTGCTTCTCTCCGCCAATCGCAACCACGAATGCCCCGGCCAAAGTCATTTCAAAATAAGAACCATCATTCTTGAGCACCTCTCCGTCGGCAAGCATCACGGCATACTCGCCATTGTGCTCTTCGTTCCAGCCGCCCTCGGGAGCAGCCATTTCATAAATTACACTGTGAAATCGAATCTCGGGGATCTCGCCACTTGGACCCGGAACCGGAACCAATGTTCTAAGTTCCACAAAAGACACCCGGGAGTAAAATCCGTTGGCGCTGGTCACCCAGAGATCCTCGTGATCAAAGCCCCGTGCCGAGACACCGACCGGGCTCTCGTAAGAAACAGCAATACGAAGTGCCGCCTCTCCCTGTTCTGTCACATCCGGAATTTGAGCGGAAACCACATCCCGGCCAAAGGGCTCGTCAGACAAGCCTGATAGAATCGAAAGACAGAACACTATCGAAATGAGAGTTTTAAATTTTCCTTTCATCGCCTGTTTACAGTGATTTTCTAACAGGCCGCGCACCGCCAAACAATTTCAAAAACGCTCATTAGGCCTCCAGTTCGGCACTCTGCAGCCGTTTGACCGACCCCTGAACAGTGACATGAAAGTGCCATTCTCCCGCAAATTCCCGAATCGAGAGAATCTCCAATTTAGCGAGCAGGTAAATCTTCTCCTGATGGCTTTGAAAGTCGTTCATGGGAACCCAGGAATCCCGCGCAGCAAAATGTTGCCTCAGAGTCTCCAACTCACCAGCAACCTCGTCGGTCGAACGAATCATCGACTTCCATTCATCGCCAATTCGTACGATCCACCCCGGTCCGGCCAGAATCAAGGCGCAGAGCCCCTGCCCGATCTGTCCGTAATCCTGATTGCTCATCCTTGCTAATCGCATTCCGGGCTTCCGGTCCGACTTTTGCGCAATTCGCTCCCAATCCTGCGGTCCATTTTTTCGGAGATACCGATGTCCGAGGACAAAGACCAAAATTCCTGTCCCAACTGAAAAAATGGAAACAGGCAGCGTCAATGAACGATGACCGGCAAAAAGGCTCGCAATCACCCACGCGAATAAGAAGACAACGAGAAAAACCGCCAAGGAACCAAGCACCCACAAGAGAATCCGACCCAGACAGCGCCAATTGTGGCGCCGAATTAGCTTTGGCGTGATAATCACCGGGAAAGTCGACATGATTCCAAAGAAGGAGAACGGATATGATCCGCAGTTTCTTAGTCTCGCCACGGAGAGAGAACCTTCAACAAAGCATAGCGAAGTTTCACTTTAGGCTCCAGAGGAGCAAAGACCCTGAGGGTTTTCCCGGTTGGCGAAAAATTGATTTCAGACGAGCGCCCCCAAAGCTCTCCGTCAATCTCAACCGGCACCTCCTCGGCACTGGTGACCTTGAGGCCTGCCGCTTGGACGTATTCCACGGAATCCCCATGCGAATGAGGATGAATTCCCCCTTTTACCAATCCCGTGAGCGAATCCTTCACAAATTGATAACCGGCTTCCCTGAAAACAACAACATCGAGCAGATTGTCCGAATTTGAGGCATTTTTGAAGAGAGGGAACTGTCCTCCATAAAGTGAACCGTTGCCAACCAACATGGCAACCCCCTCAAGCTTTCGACCATCCGAACAGGTCACGGTCAGCTTTGGCGGTTTGGCTCGCAAAACTTTCGTCGCCGCGAAGAGATAAGCGAAAGGTCCCAGCCGCTTTTTACTTTCCCAGGTCGTTTCCTCAATCACTTGGGCGTCAAATCCCACTCCCGCCATTTGGACAAAAGGCGCCCCGTTCATCGCGAAGAGATCAACTTCCTGACTATGCCCCCCATCGATCACCTCCATGGCGTTCTCCAGTTTATCATAAGGAATCCCCATCTCGCGGGCGAAGACGTTCATCGTTCCGGTGGGAAACACTCCGAGAGCCGTTTGCGACCCCGCCAAGCCCTCAATGACAGCGTTCAAAGTGCCATCGCCACCTGCTGCGATTACCAAGTCCTCGCCATCACGCACGAATTTATGAGCCAAATCAATGGCTTCCTCCCGACTGCGTGTAGCATAAATGGTAAAGCGCGTGGCATTGGCCATGATGAACTTCAGGGCGCGGCGTCCCTTCTCGCTCTTGGCCTTGGGGTTCAAGATGAGAGGATATCTGGGAGGCAATTCACTCATGATTCCTGTGCTGGAACAGGAAACCCCATCTTATCCAGTTGGTCGAGAACCAAGGAAACCGGAAGCCCAATGATGTTTTGGTAGTCACCCTCAAACTTCTCGATGATGAGCTCGCGGTGCTCCTGCGCGGCATAACCACCCGCCTTATCCAAAACATAGACCTTGGAGAGATAATCTTCGATATCCAGTTCCCGAAGATTTCTAAACTTCACAAACGATGTGCTTACAAACTCAGAGCGATGGTCTCCACTGGAGAGAACCACGCCGGTAAGAACCTCATGAACCCGTCCACTGAAGTCCCGGAGATTTTGCGCCGCTTCATCGAGATCAGCCGGCTTCCCGTAAATCTTGCCTCCGAGAGCAACTACGGTATCAGCACCAACCACCATCGCATCAGGCTGCGCCATCGAAACTGCCATGCACTTGAGCCGGGCGTTGATTAGCGCCAGATCTCTCGGCGAATGATCATCGCCAGACAACTCATTCACGTCAGGCGAAATGATCTGAAAGGAGAGTCCGGCTTCAGTGAGCAGTTCCCGTCTCCTTGGGGAACCGGACGCAAGAATGAGTTCCCAGTTGGTCGATCCCTCGGTTAAGCCAATCACATCGAAAACCCGAAGCCCGGGTGAAAAAAATTATGGTGCGCGCGAGAGGAATCGAACCTCCACGGGGTTGCCCCCACATGAACCTGAATCATGCGCGTCTACCAATTCCGCCACGCGCGCAACGGCGGAAAGAAATCACCCCCTCCGCTGATTGGCAATCATATTTCGTGAAGGAAATGACTCTCTTTTGGTGAATGGTTTGGAATTTCTCATCGCTTGGTGTCTCATAGCCCCACATGAAGGTTCTCATTACTGCCGGTCCCACGGTGGAGCCCATCGATCCGGTCCGCTATCTTACCAATCGGTCATCGGGGAAAATGGGATATGCCTTGGCTGCAGCGGCAGCAAAACGGGGGCACTCGGTGCTTTTGATTTCAGGACCAACCGCTCTCGAGATTCCGGAGGGGGTAGACTATATGCCAATCGAAAGTGCGGCAGACATGTATCAAGCCGTACAATCCCAGATCGGCCGGCATGACCTCGCCATTTTTGCCGCAGCGGTTGCCGACTACACCCCGACTGAAATCTCGGAACAAAAGCTAAAAAAAGTCGGTGACGAGATGACCATCACTTTGAAGCGGACCAAAGATATTCTCGGTTCCGCTCGTGAAGTGATGGGTTTCGCAGGAACCTTGGTTGGTTTTGCGGCCGAGACCGAAGACGTCATCGAGAATGCCCGTGGAAAGTGCCTCCGCAAAGGCTGTGACCTCGTTATCGCCAACGATGTCTCCCGGCGCGACATTGGTTTCGACTCATCTGAGAACGAAGTCACCCTCGTTTACCCCGACCGCTCGGAAGCTCTGCCCCAGGACAGCAAGGAACATCTGGCCTTTCACTTGATCGAGATCATCGAAGAGCTCTAAATCCGATCCCATGAACGAAAACCCTTACGCGGCCCCCGTCGAGGACTCGACACCAGTCTATCAGCAGTCGGAGGTGGAGCAGGTCCGCCGCAGCCATCTCAATGCCGAGGCCAACATCAAAGGCCTTGGGCTTCTCTATCTCATCGTAGGGATATTGGGCACGATCGGTATCCTAACAAACCCGACTCAAAGCCAGGCCGAGCCCGGTTCAGCAGAGGCCATCGGATACCTCGTCGGAACGATTCTCTTCCCGTTGTGTTTCTTGGTGCTGGGCTATGGCCTCCGAAAGCTTAGCACGGTCGCGCGCATCATCGCCGGGATTTTGAGTGCCTTTGGCCTCATTGCCGTCCCGGTCGGCACAGCAATCAGCATCTTACTTCTTTACATCCTCTTCTGCAAGAAAGGCCGCTTCGTGACGACGCCTGCCTATAGAGAAATCATAGCCAAGACTCCGCACGTGAAACGGAAAACCTCCATCGTTGTCTGGATTTCTCTTGCGCTCCTGCTTCTGATTCTTGCCGGAGGGGTATTTTTCATTTTGAAAGCAACACACTAAACCCACCCGACAAAATCATCGCATCTCAATGCGATTTCGTCATTCTTCCGCCGTGACCGAACTCGAAACCGCCGTCCACGCAGCCAAGGAGGCAGGGAAACTCCTCCGCTCCAATTTTCACGAACCCAAACATGTTGATGAAGCACTTCATCATGACTTGAAACTCGCACTCGATAAAGAGTCGCAGGATTTGATTACCGGAATCATTCTCGACGAACATCCGGGCCACGCCATTTATGGTGAGGAAGGATTGGCCGGCGACCAGTCATCCGCCCATCAGTGGATTGTCGACCCTATCGATGGAACCGTGAATTTCTTTTATGGAATCCCCCACTTCTGCATCTCCATCGCCAAGCGGGTCGATGGTGAACTCGTTCTCGGAGTGATTTACGACCCAATGGTCAACGAGCTTTGGACCGTCGAAAAAGGAGGCAAACCTCATCTTAACGGAAATCTCGTCACCGTCAGTAATCGCAAAAAACTGGAAGAGTCCATTCTCTTCGTAGGCTGCGGCAAAGACGAAGAAGCTCTCACCACCGGACTCGCTCGCTTTAAAAAAGGATCTCTGAAGGCTCGCAAGATGCGCATGATGGGATCCGCCGCCCTTGGCATGGCCTACATTGCCTGCGGCAGACTGGATGCCTACATTGAATCCCGCATCTCGCTTTGGGATATCGCGGCAGGACAGCTGATGATTGAAGCCACCGGAGGGAGCGTTGATCTCGTCACTCACGAAAACAATCCCGATGTCTACTCAATCGTAGCGACCAACGGAAAAATCCCCATCAAAGAAATCTTATGATCCGCTCAGGCATTGGATATGACGTCCACCAATTTATCGAGGGTCGCCCATTGATTTTGGGCGGCATTGAAATACCACACACCCACGGACTCGAGGGTCACTCGGACGCCGATGTTCTCAGTCATGCCATCGCAGATGCCGTTCTGGGCGCGCTTGGCCTTCCCGATATTGGATACTATTTTCCTCCCAGCGAGGAGTCCTGCAAGGATATCTGCTCGCTGCGTATCCTCGAAAAATGTGCCGCTCTGTGCGAGGAGTACGACTACCAGCTGATGAATGTCGATTCCTCTCTCGTCGCCGAAGCTCCCAAGGTCCTGCCTCATGCTCCCGCTATGAAGAAGAATATCGCCAAATCACTCGGCCTGACACCCGCCGACATCGGGATCAAAGCAACCACGAATGAAACGATGGGATTCGTGGGCCGCAAAGAGGGAATGGCGGCATTTGCCACCGCCCTCGTTGTGAAGAAGGACTTCTTGAAATAGCAGGCCGGCTAAAGCGCGAGGTCGTAACTTCGGCCACTCTTTCCTTCCCGCCAGTCCATGAAGGCCCTGTTGGCCACGGAAACTCCGCCGATCGTGGGATAATTTCCAGTGAAATACCAATCCCCTGATTCATCGGCGTTGATCGATTTGTGCAGGTTCTCGACGGTCTGATAGATAACTTCGACTTCGCCATGCCAATCGATATCCTCCGGATAGACGATCTGGGCAATCTCGGCTGAAATCTCCTCATCGGAAAATCCGGCGTAGAGCTTTTGAACCGCATTAACTCGCTGCTCACTGGGCTTCTTCATCTCAGCCTTGCAGTCTTCATAAACCTCTTCAATGAAGGCTGATTGCCCCGATCGCTTGATGAGATTGATCGTGGCCTGGAAAGCAATGAATTTACCCATCTCAGACATATCGATGCCGTAGCAGTCGGGATAGCGGATCTGAGGTGCGGTGGAGCAAATGACTATCTTTCCGGGTTTGGTCCGAGCAAGAATTTTTAGAATCGACTGCTTCAGCGTGGTTCCCCTCACGATCGAATCATCTAGAACCACCAGGTTACCACCCTCCGGGACGATGCCATAAGTGATGTCATAAACATGGGACACCATCTGGTTCCGCCCGCTTTCCTGAGAGATGAATGTTCGGAGCTTGATATCCTTGTGTGCGATTTTCTCGCCCACCGGCCAGTTCCGCAGAATCAACTCGTCGAGTTTTTCCTCATCAAGTTCGCCGGCTTTTAAAGCACTCAGCATATCGGTATGAACCATCTTGCGACGATGAAGTCGCAAACCGTCCATCAAACCGTAATAAGCGGTCTCCGCCGTGTTGGGAACAAATGAGAAGACCGAATTCTTAAAGTCATGGTCGATGGATTCGACAATCTGGTCCACCAAGGCGGAACCCATCGCCTTGCGCTCACGATAGATTTCAGGATCATTTCCGCGGGAAAAATAAATGCGTTCGAAGGAGCAAGGCTGGGGCTTGATCTCGTCAGCAAACCGCTCGGCTTGATGGTCGCCGTTGTTCTTGATCGTCATCACCGTCCCCGGATCAAGCTCGGTCACTTCGTCCTGCTCGGCTTCAAAGACCGTCATGAGTGGCACACGCTCACTGGCAAAGGCAATGACTTCGTCGGTCTCGTAATAGTAGCAAGGACGAATTCCGTGAGGATCACGCATGACAAACAAGTCGCCATTCCCCACCACTCCTGAAATGCAATAACCACCATCCCAGCCCTTTGCCGACTCGGCAACAATGTGGGCCAAATTCAAGCGGGCCGAGATCTTTTCCGCGGTGTGATCTCCGGGAATCCCCTCGTCGCGCAGCTCGTGGTAAATGTCGGTGTGGGCTTCATCCAAATGGAAGCCGATCTCTTCCAGAACCGTCTGGGTGTCGGTCCCGTAAACCGGATGCTGCCCCCGGTCCTTCATGCGCTCATTCAGCGCATTGGTGTTGGTCATGTTAAAGTTGCCCATCACCATGAGCGTCCGGGTCGGCCAATTACTGCGGCGCAAGTAAGGATGGCAGGAGCCATTATCAAACTGCCCCGAGGTGCCATAGCGCAAATGCCCCATGTAAACATCGCCCGCAAAGTCGAAGCACCGACGAAGATCCTCCGGATCATTCTCGTCGATCTCCCCCTTGCGGTGCTTCTTGCTCAAGCTCTTAAGCTCGGATCGAAAGAGCTTGGCAAGTGAATCTTTTTTCGAATCCCGACGGCGGAAGATATAAGGCTGCCCGGCCGGCATCCCTATCTTTGCACAGCCAATACCGACGCCGTCCTGACCCCGGTTATGCTGCTTCTCCATCAGAAGGAAGAGCTTGTTGAATCCCCAGAGCGCGGAACCATATTTGTCCTGATAATAGGCCAACGGCTTTTTGAGGCGAACCACGGCGATGCCGCATTCGTGGGTGAGACGGTCACTCATGATGAATTCGAGATTAGGATTGGACCTGAACAGTGACACCGTCACCCGGGCGGATCTTACCAAGGACCTTGCCTCCCGGTCCGGCGACGCAGGCGGCGTCAACATTCTCAGGACTCACGATGGCCACCCATCCGATTCCCATATTGAAAGCGTTGAACCGATCCTCCGGATCAGTGTGAGCGAGCAGCTTTTGCACTGGCTCATTCTCCCAAAAAGGGATGGTCAAATCAGCCCCCATCCCACGAAAGAGACGCTCGAGGTTTTCAGGCAGTCCCCCACCCGTAATGTGGGCAAAAGCTTTGGCGCGCGGACCATCTCCCTTGAAAGCATTGGTCACATCGTGATAGAGCCGTGTGGGAGCGAGCATGGATTTGATCTCCTCCTCGCTGAACTCCGAACCATGTTCAGCAAGAATGCGACGGCAAAGACTCCATCCATTGGCGTGAAATCCATCAGAGGCATAGCCAATCAAAACATCACCCTCCTGAATCGTTTCAGGTTGAATCAAATCCTCTTTCTCAACCGCACCAATACAAAACCCCGAGAGCTCCACCACATCGGGAGGAACCAATCCCGGCATCTCGGCGGTCTCCCCGCCTGCCAGAATGCAACCGCAGTCTTCGAGGTAGTCGCACATTCCGGAAATCAATCGCTTGATACGTTCAGGATGAAGCTTCTCGATCCCGATGTAATCGAGGAAGAGCAGCGGGTCGCCACCAGTGGTGATGATATCGTTCACACTCATCGCAATCAGGTCTTTCCCCGCCTCGGCTTCCATCCCGTGTTCGAGAAGAAGCTCCAGCTTGGTTCCAACCCCGTCGCACCCTGTCACAATGACCGGGTTCTTATAATCACTCAGATCAAATGCCGCAGCAAAGAGACCGAACGAGTTATAAAGCTGACGCTGCTTTTGAGTGCGGGAGACATCCGCCTTGATTTCGTTGACCAAAGCCGCGGCGGCCCGGGTATCAACTCCTGCTTCCTGGTAAGTAACCTTTTTACCCATGCGCTGTGATCGTTGTAATCTCCCCATCCCAATCGTCACGCCTTTTTCCTAGTCATTTCGCCTTACCACGTGGAATTTGAATGAAACTTCGCTATTTTACGTCTTAAAAAGCAGATGAAAACCTTGATTCTATCGTTGGCCCTCGCTCTTTCGACCTTTGCTGCACCGACTTGGCTGGATGATGTTAATATTCCGCAAAAAACTCCTCTCAGGAAGATTTCGCCAACAAACCTCACCTTTTCCATGACTTGGGACGGTCGTGTGAAGGCCGGAAGCTTCAATATCCTCTTTGGTGAGAAAGATCCCCGCTACCCCAAGCATTATCTTATCCGAGCCTATGGAGGTAGCACCGGATGGGCGCACGCGCTATTCCCCTTTAAATTTAACTACACGAGTTTTCTGAATCCAAAATCCCTTCGTCCCATCATGTTCGTTGGAACGGAAAAGGAGCGTTCGAAACTGGATACTCTGAGTTATCGCTTTAATTCAAAAGGAGTCACCGGCACCCAGAAAAAGACCCGGGATGGCAAAATCAAAACCGAGGCCTCGGCCTTCCCCTACCCTCACTCCCTCGGTCTTTTCAGTGGACTCCTGCAGATTCGTAGTATGCCCCTCAAGAACGGCGAAGAAGTGGTCATGCCCTTCCACCCGGTTGCCACCCCTTATCTGGCAAAAATTAAAGTGCTCGGGCGCGAAGTTCACATGGGACGAAAGTGCATTAAGCTCAATATCGGGCTACAAAAAATAGACGACGACCTGTCGCTCAAACACTACAAGAAGCTCAAAACCGCCACCGTCTGGTTATCGGATGACGAATGGCGGGTGCCCGTTGAAATCAACGCCAAGGTCTTCGTCGGGCACGTCAGAGTCTTCCTGACCGGCCACAAAAATTTGTAGCGCGAAGGGAAAACCATTGCTTGGAAAGCAGGAGCTTGCTCCCTCTTTCCAAAACCTACTACTTATCCGTCACAGCCCCCTCGCTCGCACTTGTGACGAGTTTGGCATACTTGGCCAACACTCCTCGGGTGTAGCGTGGTTCGGGTTGCACCCAGTTCGGACGACGTGACTCCAGATCAGCATCGGTATAGATCTCGTTCTTCTCGGCATCAATGGTAATCGTGTCGCCTTCTTCGAGCAGGCCGATCGGACCTCCTTCGAAGGCTTCCGGAGTGATGTGCCCGACCACGAATCCGTGACTGCCACCTGAAAAACGACCATCGGTGATCAATGCAACCTTGTCTCCAAGTCCGCGGCCCATGACGGCAGCAGTAGGCCCGAGCATCTCGCGCATTCCGGGACCACCTTTCGGTCCTTCCCGGCGAATCACGATGACATCACCGGCTTCAATCCCTCCGCTTAGAATCGCTTCCATGCCACCTTCCTCAGACTCGAAGACACGAGCACGCCCCGTAAATGAAAGCCCCTCCTTACCGGAAATTTTCGCAACCGATCCAGTCGGAGCGAGGTTTCCGTATAGAATTCGCAAGTGACTATCCTTTTTAACCGGGTTGTCGATGGAGCGAACGACATCCTGTCCCTCGGGGAATTCGAGTGGAGAATTAGCGAGATTCTCCGCAATGGTCTTGCCAGTCACGGTCAGACAATCCCCATGGAGAAGCCCTTCCTTGAGGAGCAACTTCATCAAAGGAATCAACCCTCCGATCTTCACCATCTCAGCCATCACGTATTTCCCGCTTGGTTTTAGGTCGGCGAGAACAGGAACCCGCTTCCCAATCTCGGTGAAGTCATCGATGGAAAGATCGACATCAGCCGCGTGGGCCATCGCCAGCAAGTGAAGCACCGCATTGGTCGAACCACCCAAGGTAATCACCACCGTGATAGCATTCTCAAATGCCTCACGAGTCATGATGTCGCGTGGCTTGATCCCCTTCTCCAGGAGATGAAGCACAGCCGCGCCGGCATCAAAGGAATCCCTCTTTTTGTCATCGCTGATGGCAGCCTGTGCCGAACTATTGGGAAGGCTCATTCCGAGCGCCTCAATGGCACTCGCCATGGTATTGGCGGTGTACATTCCTCCGCACGAACCGGGCCCAGGAATCGCCTTCTCCTCAACCTCCTGAAGCTCCTCATCGGAGAACTCACCGCTGGCGTGTTTGCCCACCGCTTCAAAAACCGAGACGATATCGAGATCCTTTTCTTCCCCTTTCAAAGTCGCGCACCCAGGCAGAATCGTTCCGCCATAAACAAAAACCGAAGGCCGGTTCATTCGTGCCATCGCGATGATGCAGGCCGGCATATTTTTGTCGCATCCACCAATTGCAACGTAGCCATCCATTCCCTCGCAACCCACCACCGTCTCGATGGAATCGGCAATCACCTCCCGGCTCACAAGTGAATACTTCATTCCCTCGGTTCCCATCGAGATGCCGTCGGAAATGGTGATCGTATTAAAAATGACAGACTTTCCACCCGCCGCATCGATTCCATTGGCAGACTCGGTCGCGAGTCCATCAATGTGAAAGTTGCAGGGAGTCACCTGGCTCCAGGTCGAGGCAACCCCGATCTTGGGTTTCTTAAAGTCGTCCTTATTAAAACCCACCGGATAAAGCATTGCCCGGCTGGGGGCACGATCCGGACCATCGAGCACCTTGGAGGAAAACTCGCGCATATTTGGATTGTCACACATGTCGGCGGCGAATGTCTCTTCGTGTCCCGAAAACTGCAAGCCTGTTCAATCTTCTGGACCCAGCTTTTTAGTTTTCACAGCTCCGCAGGCTGTTTTTCATCAAAATCCGTCAACTATTTTCGATTGGACAGCCCAACAGAAAATTTATTATCGAAAGGGTTGAGGGTAAAAACTGTCGCTGCCCCAAACTTCAATATTTCTATGACCACTACGCTAAATGCCCTCGGGATTGCCCTCGTCGCAGCCGCAATTCCGGCTCATGCCGGAACAATCGCAGTCAACGCAATCACAGACGATGCCAGCACCGGAATTTCACCATCTGTGAATTTTACCCACGCAATCAGCGGCGGAAGTGCGGCAACCGTCAACGGCGTCAATTTTGAAGTCCTCACGAGTGGCTCAACACCTGCAAACTTCGTTTGGGACTCAGGGACAAACAGCAAAGGTCAAATAGGCGCTAACAACGGGGATTGGGTTCCCGCAAGCGGAGGGGTTACCGGCCCCGGAATTCAAAGCCTGCTTGGAGGATTCACCTTTTCACCGAATGGAGCTGCAGCCCCCGCTTTCCAAACATTTTCTTTAACGGGTCTTAATATCGGCGAACAATATGAAGCCCGACTGTATGTTCGCATTTTGGGACACCGATGGCTCCGGTCGCCCTCTTGATCTTAGCTTCACCCATGGCGCCGAGTCCGACTCCGCCGGGACCGTCCCCGAGGATCGTCCTAGTCTCTTAATCGGAAGCGGCAACGATCAACAGGCCTACTACGTGAGCTACACCTAAACCGCGCAAGCTGACCAGTTAGACATCACGGCTGCGGTCGCTGCTATCGGCGGTTCAAACTCCGGCAGTGCGCACATGTATCCTCTCTCAAATCAAACGGTCATTCCCGAGCCATCCTCACTGGCTCTCGCCGCGGTTGGTATGCTCGGCCTGATTCGCCGCCGCCGCGAATAGGGTTCCTTTCCCCTCATTTATTTTTCATCCGGCACCCGTCTCGGGCTCGCCGGATTTTTTACGCGCGTTTTTAAGCTGCCCAGCCCTCAAATCAAGCATACCTTGCTTTTTCAAAGGCAGACTCTTGCTTTAGTTCGAGTCCTGCGCTACCGCTGCGGCGTTATGCCAAGCCGAGTTCTGGTTTCCGACCCAATTTCCGAAAAAGGTGTTGAGCTTCTCAACGCTCATCCCGACATCACCGCCGACTTTAAAGTCGGCCTAGCTCCCGAAGAACTCCTTTCCATAATCGGCGAATATGATGCCCTCATCGTCCGCTCACAGACCAAGGTCACTCCCGAGGTTTTCGCAGCTGCCACCAAGCTCAAAGCAGTTGGCCGAGCCGGGGTTGGTGTCGACAATATCGACCGCGATGCTGCCAACTCACACGGCGTGATCGTGATGAACACGCCCACCGGCAACACTATTTCTACTGCCGAGCACGCCTTTACCTTGATGTGCGCCACCGCCCGCAATATCGCCTTGGGTCACGCCGGGGTGATCTCCGGAGATTTCAAAGCAGCCCGGAAAGCCTATCAGGGAATCGAATTGAACGGGAAAACTCTCGCCGTCATCGGCATGGGCCGGATTGGTTCGGAATTTGCGAAGCGAGCCCAAGCCTTCAACATGAGGGTGGTTGCTTACGACCCCTTCCTCACCCAGTCGCGCGCCGACGAAATGAAGGTCACCCTCGCCGGAACTCCCGATGAAGCCCTCTCCGGCGCCGACGTCGTGACCCTTCACGTCCCGATGACCGCGGACACGAAGCACATTCTTAATGCCGACCGCCTTGCGCTCATGAATGAAGGAGCCCTCGTGATCAACTGCGCCCGCGGCGGACTCATCGACGAGGTCGCCCTTAAGGCTGCCATCGACTCCGGCCACATCGCAGGTTGCGGACTCGATGTTTTCGAAGAGGAGCCTCCATCAGCCGACCATCCTCTCTTCACTCTCGGCAAACACATCACCTTTACCCCGCACCTGGGTGCTTCCACCAACGAAGCCCAGGAAAATGTCGGTATTCAGGTCGCCGAACAAATCCGCGACTTCTGTGCCACCGGTGAAATCCGGAACGCCATCAACATGCCGTCGATGGATGCCACCGCTCTCGACGAACTCGGTTGCTACATCGATATCGCAAAGGGACTCGGCAAAATCCTTGCTAAAATTGGCCCCGATAATCCTGATTCACTCCGGGTTTCTTACCACGGACCAATCTCAAAGAAAGACACTGCTCTCATTTCGCGCAGCGTTCTCACCAGCTTCCTAGAAGCAGCCCGTTGCGACGGACAAGTCAACATCGTCAACGCTCCTGCAGTCGCAAAGGAAATGGGCCTCGACACCATCGAGTCGACCATCAACGCCGCCACTGAATACAGCGAGCTCATCGTCGCTGAACTCAAGAAGGGAGACCTTCGCTATCGGGTTTCTGGAACCGTTATTGGCAAGTCTCCCCGCATCGTCGAAATCGATAAACTCTACGTCGACATCAACATCAAGGGACATTTCCTCGTCGTGAAAAATGACGATCGTCCCGGAATGGTCGGAGTGATTGGAACCGAGCTTGGAAACGCCAAGGCCAACATCGCCAACCTTTCGCTGGCTCGCAACAGCTCCGAAGGCAGCGCACTCACCGTAATTGAACTGGACGCGCCTCTTGAGGCCTCCGTCATGGAAATCATTCGCAAAACCGAAGGCGTCATTTACGCGACCGGCGTCACTCTTTAATCGCGGAGCGGTCGGAAAATCAGCGTCCGTTCAAAATCGGGGCAAGTTTCTTCACCGTCGCCGCTGGCCAAGCGCTCTTCGGAGTGAAGATTGCTGCATCGAGCGATTTGTGCTCCGGCCAATCCGGCTCGACTGGAATTTGGGCAATGGCACGCTTGATGATCTTCGAGCTCATTGCAGCATTGGCAACGAGGTGCTCCACCACAGAACTGGCCTCCACGGACTCTTCACCCTCGCGCCAACAATCATAATCAGTCACCATTCCCAAAGTGGCTAAAGCGATCTCGGCCTCGCGCGCCAACTTTGCTTCGGGAAGATTGGTCATGCCGACGATGTCGAAACCAAAATGACGGTAGTAGTGGGATTCGGACTTCGTGGAAAAGGCCGGCCCGTCCATGCAGACATAGGTTCCACCATCGTGAAGATCCGCACCTTCCGACCGCCCGGCTTCTGCCAGAATCTCACGTAGTTTGGCGCTGATTGGCTCGGCAAACCCCACGTGAGCCACGATGCCCTCGCCGAAAAAAGTGTTACCAGCCCGTTGGCTGGTTCGGTCGAAATATTGATCAGGCAGAACCACCGATCGAGGTGGATATTCCTCCTTCAAACTGCCAACTGCCGTGGCGCAAATGACCCAGCGAACGCCGAGCGAACGGAGTGCCCAGAAGTTCGCACGATGATTAACCTCGGTCGGAAGAATGGTGTGATTCTGTCCGTGCCGCGAAAGAAACCAAACCTGCCGGCCTTCATAAGTCCCCCCGACTAAAATATCGGAAGGATCGCCAAATGGGGTTTCCACTCGACGCTCTTCGACATTTTCAAGTCCGTCGAATCCGGAGACCCCGCTTCCACCAATAATTCCAATTGCTGCGCTCATGCTTTGCTATTTTTGTTTGCGAAGTACTCGGTGACCAAAATCAAAACGACACCCAGCGCTACTGCACCCAGCTGAAGCCAGGCCTCGCCTGTCGACAGTTCCGGAAAGTACCAGTTCTCATAGCCAACGATCTTATCTTCCGGGCCGTCCTTCTTTTCAATGGTCTCCAGCACCTTGTCCTTCTTTTCAATGGTCTCCAGCACCTTGTCCTTCCAAGGCCAAATAATGACAAGCGATCCAGCCACAAAACCGGTGATGGTGCCAATTGCCCTGTCGTGATGCTCATGGAACAACCAGCTCAGAAAACGCGAGAGCACAAGCAAGCCCACAACCGCCCCAATACCTACGGGAAGGATGACCGACAGGATCACACTCAGATCTCCCGAAGTCAGTGCATTCACTGAACTCAGGACCAAACGATAATTCCCCATTAAAAGGAGGACAAAGGAACCGCTCAGCCCGGGAATGATCATGCTGCACATCGCCGCCACCCCACAAATCATGAGGTAAACGAAATCCTTATTCTCCGACGCCGGAGTTAGAAAAGCCATCGAAACGGCAATCGCCGCACCAATAAAAAACACCGTAATCACGTCAGTGCTCCAACGTTTCACTGCCTTCCCGACTGACGGAATGGATGCAGCAATCAAGCCAAAGAAGACCGACCAAATGAGCTTGGGGTGATTCTTGAATTCATACTCCAGCACTTGCGCCAGGGTCACGATACTCACCGCAACGCCAAGTATGAGAGACGTTAAAAAGAGCCCGTCGATCTTCTTCCAGAGAGCCCCGACCTTGAACCCAAGCCCAAGCTTCAGAGCCTCCGCATCAAAGGATTTTAGAGCATCGATAAGACGCTCATAAATTCCCGTGATCAGCGCAATCGTGCCTCCGGAAACGCCGGGGACGACATTGGCCGCCCCCATCGCGAAACCCTTCAGGAAGGTGGCCACTTCGTCTTTCATCAACTGGCAGGAAGGAATTACTGGAGACCGTCAATAATGGCATTGAAAGTCGCGCTGGGACGCATCGCCTCAACGAGCTTTGCCGAATCAGGCGAGTAGTAGCCGCCGATGTCAACCGGCTCTCCCTGCACGCTGTTCAGTTCGGAAACAATCGCTTCTTCATTCGAAGCGAGAGCTTCAGCCACCGGCTTGAATTGCTCAGCAAGCGAGGCCGAATCGGTCTGATCGGCGAGAGCCTTGGCCCAATAGAGCACGAGATAAAAGTGGCTGCCACGGTTATCAAGCTGACCGCTCTTGCGAAGCGGGCTCTTGTTGTTGAGAAGAACCGTTGTGGTGGCGTCGTCAAGTGTCGCCCCAAGGATTTTCGCCTCATCAGAACCAATGTGCTCAAGCGAAACAGCCAGAGCCAGGAACTCACCAAGCGAATCCCAGCGCAGGTGGTTTTCCTGTACAAATTGCTGAACGTGCTTTGGTGCCGAACCACCGGCTCCGGTTTCAAAAAGTCCTCCACCGTTCATGAGCGGGACGATTGAAAGCATCTTGGCACTGGTTCCGACCTCGAGAATTGGGAACAAGTCGGTGAGGTAGTCGCGGAGAACGTTTCCGGTGACCGAAATTGTTTCGTCTCCTTCTTTCAGTCGTTCAAGCGAAACCTCGGCAGCTTCAACAGGCCTGAGAATGCGGAGATCCAATCCTTCGGTATCATGGTCACCAAGGTAAGCGCCAACCTTCTCAATCAGCTGGGCATCGTGCGCACGATCTTCATCGAGCCAGAAAATAGCCGGTGATCCGGTGGCACGGGCGCGATTGACCGCAAGCTTCACCCAATCTTGAATTGGCGCATCTTTGGTCTGGCAGGCGCGCCAGATGTCGCCCTCACCCACTTCGTGCTCCATGAGGGTTTCGCCCGCCAAGTCGATCACGCGGACGGTTCCGGCTGATGGGATTTCAAAAGTCTTGTCGTGCGAACCATACTCCTCCGCCTTCTGAGCCATCAAGCCGACGTTGGGAACGGTACCCATCGTGGTCGGATCAAAGGCCCCGTTCTTTTTGCAGAAGTCAATCGTCGCCTGATAAACACCCGCATAAGAACTATCGGGGATCACCGCGATGGTGTCCTGAACCTTGCCTTCCTTGTCCCACATCTGGCCGGAATTCCGGATCATGGCAGGCATGGAGGCATCGATGATGACGTCGCTGGGAACGTGAAGATTGGTGATTCCGCGGTCCGAATCAACCATGGCGAGGTCAGGTCCGGCTGCGATGGCGGCGTCAATATCCGCTTCGATGGCCGCTTTTTGATCGGCTGGAAGACTCTCGATTTTAGCAACGAGATCGCCAAAGCCGTTTTTAAAATCGATTCCAAGTCCGCCCAAAATTTCAGCGTGCTTATCAAGGACGTCCTTGAAGTAAACCGCGACCGCGTGACCAAAAATGATTGGGTCGGAAATTTTCATCATGGTGGCCTTCATGTGGAGCGAGAAAAGAATCCCCTCGCTCTTGGCCGCCGCTTTTTGCTCTTCCAGAAAACTGACCAGAGCAGACTTGCTCATGCAAGTTGAGTCGATGATCTCACCAGCTTGCAAGGCGATGCCTTCTTTTAGCACTGTTACTGTTCCGTCGCTTGAGGTGTGCTCGATCTTAACCGAAGTGGCATCCTCAACCGTGACCGATTTCTCGTTCGAAGCAAAATCACCATTAGACATGGTCGCGACACGGGTTTTCGAGTCCGCGCTCCAGGCTCCCATCGAGTGCGGGTTGGCTTTGGCATACTCCTTGACCGCCTTCGGGGCCCGTCGATCCGAGTTGCCCTCGCGAAGCACCGGGTTCACGGCACTTCCCTTCACCTTATCGTAGCGGGATTTGATATCCTCTTCGTCGGCATTGGCCGGATTCTCGGGATAGTCTGGCAATTCAACACCCTGAGCCTGCAGTTCGGAAATTGTGGCCACCAGCTGCGGAACCGAAGCACTGATGTTTGGCAGTTTGATGATATTTGCCTCGGGAGTTTTCGCCAACTCACCCAGCTCCGCAAGGTGATCACCGATGCGCTGATCTTCGGGAAGGCGATCAGCGAAAACCGCAATAATACGCCCTGCCAGAGAAATGTCGCGGGTTTCGATCTCGATTCCCGAGGACTTGGTGAAGGCCTTGATAATGGGCAAAAGAGACTGGGTCGCTAAAAACGGAGCCTCATCGGTTTTAGTGTAAATAATCGTTGGCTGGGACATGGGCCAGCTCTTAGGCGAAAGCGGGCCTGCGGTCAATGCCCTGTCCATCACGAAAAAAATCGGATAGGTTTCGCTTATGCCCCTTTTTGGAACTGTTCATGGCCTCACTGTCGTCGTGATTGCTTTGATTGCCGGAATCTGCATCCGCGAGGGCCGGAAAGGCCTCGTTTGGCCCCGCGCCATCCTCGCTTTCGTCTGTCTTTCGGTCTTCCCCATGAATCAGCTCGTCCTGGCTGGGGTTGATTTCACCCCACCTCTCGAAAACTTCATCCCCTGCCACCTCTGCGACATTGCTGCAGTGACCGCCGGTTTCGGAATTCTGACTCGCAAACCACTTCTCTGCGAACTCACGTATTGCTGGGGCCTCGCCGGTACGATGCAGGGCTTGATCACACCCAATCTCGCCTTCGATTTTCCCCACCCGCTTTTCTGGACCTTCTTTATCCAACACGGAGTCATTGTCATTGTGGCCCTCTACCTACCGCTGGCGATGGGTTGGAAACCCCGCGCGGGCGTCGTCCCCCGAGTCTTCCTTTGGAATCAGGTCTATTTCATCTCCGCATTTTCAGTCAATGCCATCCTGGGAACCAATTTTGGATTCCTGGCCCGCAAACCAGACGTGGCATCACTCCTCGATCAACTCGGAGACTGGCCCATTTATCTTTTTTGGCTGCAACTTTTGGCGATTCTCCTCATGACCCTCCTGCTTTTACCATTCCGGAAATCAATAAACATTTGGCGCTTGGACGGAATCGGAGTAAATCCCAAGCATGAGTGAAGCCGCCAAGCCCAAGAAAAAGAAACGAGTCAACGTACGTCGCCCCGACGTCATGACACTTGTTCAGGAGGAGGTCGAAAAGCACTATCATTCACCTATCGTTGAGAAACTGCGCGAACGCGGCGGCTCTCTCACGATCGGCAAGACCACCATCCGGCTCGCGGAGCAATTCGGCTTTTGCTACGGTGTCGAACGCGCCATCGATCTCGCCTACGCCTCCCGCCGGGTTTTCCAGGACCAGCGCATCTTCCTGATCGGCGAAATTATTCACAACCCCGAGGTCAATCGCCAGCTCACCGAAATGGACATCGTCTCCCTCCCCTGGAAGGAGCTCACGAGCGATTACGACGCCTTGGAAAAAGACGACGTCGTCATCGTCCCAGCCTTCGGAGCGCCGACCAATTTCACCGAAAAAATCGAAGAGCAAGGCTGTCACATCATCGACACCACCTGCGGTGACGTTATGAAAGTCTGGCGCCGCGTCCGCACCTACGCCAAAAGCGGCTTCACCTCACTGATCCACGGAAAGCGGGGCCACGAAGAGACCCGCGCCACCGCCTCCCGCGCCACCGGGCCTGATGGCAAAGGCCACTACCTGGTCGTCCTCACGCTCGAAGAAACCGAATACGTTTGTGACTTCATTCGCAACGGTGGTGATGCCGCCGAGTTTCTCGCCAAGTTCGAAAAGGCAACTTCAGATGGCTTCGATCCTCACCTTCACCTCAAAGAGATCGGCGTCGCGAACCAAACCACCATGCTCAAAAGCGAGACCGAAGACATTCAGCGCCGGGTTCGCAAAGCCATCACCGACCGCGATGGCAGCGATGAAAACTTCCAGATGTTCGATACCATCTGCGGGGCCACCCAGGAGCGCCAAGACGCGCTCTTCGACATGCTCAACAAGCCCATGGACCTCCTACTCGTCGTCGGCGGATACAATAGTTCCAACACCACTCACCTCGTGGAGATTGGAAACGAAAACCTTCCCACTTACTTCATTCGCGAAGCGTCATGCCTTGAATCACTCGAAACCGTGGTTCATTTCGATATCGAAAAGGGCTCCGAAGTCTCAGCTCCCAACGTCCTCTCAGGCTTCGACAATGAAGAGGCCACGATCGGCATCACCGCCGGTGCCTCCTGCCCGGCCAACCTCATCGAGGAAGCCATCGTCAGAACCCTCGCCCTTCGCGGCATCTCACGCGAAACGATTCAACAAGCGTAACACTGGTTACGAAAAAAGATCGAGAAGCTCTTCCTCTTCCAACCCGGGGACAAGCGCACCTCCTCCGTCGAGAACCGCTTCCATCATCTTTTTCTTCTCCTCTTGGAGCGCGAGGATCTTCTCCTCGACGGTGCCTCGGGTGATCAATTTATAACTGGTCACGACATTCTTCTGACCAATCCGGTGGGCACGGTCGGTGGCTTGCGCTTCAACCGCCGGGTTCCACCATGGATCAAGATGAATCACAGTGTCGGCCGCAGTTAAGTTCAATCCAACCCCACCCGCCTTCAGGGAAATCAGAAAGACAGGAGCCTTTCCTTCCTGGAATCGCTCGACCACTTCACCTCGTTTTTTGGTGGAGCCATCGAGGTAACAATAGTCCCACTGGTTTCCGAGCAGGATGGGAACGACACCCTGGAGGAGCTGAACAAATTGACTGAAGACAAGGACCCGGTGACCCCCGGCGATTGCCTCGGTGAGAAGCTCTTCGAGATCATCCAGCTTAACTCCGGCGTCCTTGTCTTCGACCTTCAGCCCAGGAAGGAGTCGCAAATCGCAGCAGGCCTGACGAAGTCGTAGCAACGCGGTGAGCGCAACCATTCTCTTCCGACCGTCATCCGCCGCCTCAACCTGCGATCGACTTTCTTGCAAGAGCTGGCGGTAAATCGTTTGTTGTTTCGGCGCGAGGTCGCAGTAACGAACTTGCTCAATCCGATCCGGCAGATCCTGCGCGACCTCCTTCTTCAAACGGCGAAGAACGACAGGCTTGAGTTTTCGGGCAAGGCGACGAGCAAGCGCAGGGTCTTCGCCTTTTCGAAGTGGTTTTTCAAAACGATCCAAGAAAGGCTTCCTTGGCCCCAAATACCCGGGTAGCGAGAACTCCATGATCGACCAAAAATCCTGCAAGGAGTTCTCCACCGGAGTTCCGGAAAGGGCAAAGCGATGCTTGGCATTCAGGCGATGCGCTGCCTTGGAGATTTGTGCCTCCGGATTTTTGATTTGCTGAGCCTCGTCAAGAATTGCGACATCAAATTCTCGAGCCTGAAATTTCTCATTATCAATTCTCAAAATGGCATAGCTCGTAATCACGATATCCGCTTCCGGAATATCACCGCGCTTTCCACCCACGTGGAGAGCCACCTTCAAATCAGGCACCCATTTCTTACATTCAGCCGCCCAGTTGGAAACGAGCGATGAAGGGCATACAACCAAGGCCGAACCTTCATTCTTAGCGATAAAGGTGAGCGTCTGAAGAGTCTTACCGAGTCCCATGTCATCGGCTAAAATTCCGCCCATCTCCAACTCACTGAGCCGATACATCCACTTGACCCCGGTTTCCTGATAGGGGCGTAAGTAGTCCGGTAGATCGAGATCGATTTCGGGATCAGCTTCGACAGCCATCCCAAAATCACGGGCACTCGTTCTAAGAAAAGCCGCTTGTTGGGCATTCACCTCAAAGACGCCGGGCGAATTTTGAAGCGCCTCCGAGTCGGTGAGTGTCTCGTTCACCTCCTCGATGAATTCTGAATCTATCACGGCGATCTTTCCTTTTCCGAAAGAATGCTCTGCGCTCCCCATTCGGAGCATGCGCTGCACTTGATCGGACGGCAACTCCTCGCCACCGACCTGATACTTGGTTTCCACCGAGAACCAATCGCGCCCGCTATCCTGCCATTCCCAATCAGGACGCACTGCGACCACTTGTTTTGCCGCCGCCTGAAAACGCTCTCCTTTTTCCACCGTCCATTGAGGAGGCAATTCAACGAAGGCATGAAACTTTAAAATTTCCTCACGATCCCGCAGTGCCATTCGCCCCCCTTTCGCCATCCCCTCAAAACCCCAGGCGAGAAAGAAATCGATGACGGCCTTTTCCTTGGAACGGCTGGTAAAAACGTCGCCTACCAATTGCGGTTCACCGTCCTCACATGAAGATTTTTTTCCGTTGTAGCGAAACTCCAGGCGAGCCTCCAAATGACGTAGCGATCCCTCAAGAACGATGGTCACTTCCGGCACGCCTTCCGCCGGCAAGTTCTCCCACAAGCCATCTGGCACCTCGAACCACTGCTCCAGCTCTGCAAGAATGTAGCGAGCCTCGGCCGCACCGACCCGCATCCCCTGTGCAAGCACAGGATAAAAACGCATCGGGAGTCCGGGAGCAACTGGTCGAAACTCGGAATCCGACAACTCCCACAGCCCTAAATTACCGGACTCGACGACAATGCGTTCACCTTTCAGAGCGAGTGGCCGTCGCAAGCCGGAAGCAAGAATTGAAGCTAATGATTTCTTCCCAAAGAACACCCGGGGATGCCCCACCAAGCCTTCAAGAAGTTGACCAAAACTCCCTTGATCAAGATTGACGATTCCCGGAGCCTCCACCGGAAACAATTCGCGCAGAATGCGCCAAAGCTCCTCGTCGTGACCCTCGATTTGGAAGGGCCCATCGGACAAGGCACTCAGTAAAATTTCTTCACCATCGAGCACAGCACCAAACCCCGTCATAAGCTGCCCCCGCTCCCAGGAAGGCTTGACCTTTAATGGTAACATCACTTGAAGCGAAAGCGGCTTCCCTTCATCCGACAATTTCGGCCAACAATCCTCGACCGGAGCATTCGGCACCTCGGTCACGATTTGCTGCGGATCGATCACCTCCAAACCAATCGCCATGATGTGCGCGCATACCCGACCATCACGGCGCACCATCAGGCAGGTGCAATGATTCTCCATGTGAGTCCGGGAGATCATCTCCATGCTTACCTTCTTCATCTTTCCACCCACACGCGTCTCGCCCGAAAGAACACCGTCGCGATACTCCGCCGATTTTACGCCACCCTGGCGGTGAATCGCACGAGCTTTCTTCATCTCGACGTGACCGCCCACATCCATCAGGAGGTCGCGGGTCAATTCAAGATGACTCATAAAAAACGAGTCAATGCTCAGTCGAGATGCAAATGCGTCGGCACTGCAACCACTTCCATTCCGGCAGCACGGGCCGCGATGATTCCGGAGCGAGCATCTTCAAAAACCACACAATCCTCGGGAGCAACCCCGATACGGGAAGCCGCTTCCAAAAAGACATCCGGAGCAGGCTTTCCATTGGAAACCTCGTTGCTTGAAACAACCTCATCAAACCAATCTGAAATCCCAAGAATCTGAAGCGTCTTTTCAACAACTTCCCGTGAGCTCCCACTTGCCACGGCCATCGGAACTTTCCCGCGATTTTCCTCTGCGATTTTCGCAACTGCCGGAATCAACTCCACCAGCGACAGATTCTTGAGGTAGTGCCGCTTCTTCGACGAAGCAACTTCGTCGGCATCAAGATGAAGCCCCTGCTCCCCGTTAATCACTTGCACGATGTCGCGAGTGGGACGCCCACCCATGGCATAAAAAACATCCTCTGGAAACACGCCGGCCTGCCCCTGGTCCTCGAGCGCTTTACACCAGGCTTTGAAATGCGCCGGCATCGAATCCACCAGCGTTCCATCAAGATCAAAGATCAGGGCCTTGTAGTCTGACTTGGGAATTTTCAATTCAATCGGGGTCATCGGCGAGGGCGAGATGAAGTAAAGTTCCCTTTGTGACAAGCAGCAATCGCGCCAGTGACAAAAGTGACAAAATACCGCTCAAGTTTACAATGAAATCTCCTGATCTGAATAGACTCCCGGAGCGACTTCCTTCACTTCGGCGGAAGGGTTTGAGATTGTCACCTTACCTTTAATCACTACGCCTTCGGCAAACTTAACAGGACCGGAAATTTCAAGAACATCCGCATCGATCAATGAGGGCTGCCCCAGATCTTCGAGAGCATCCACCAGCTTGTATTCCGAGGAAAAATTGACCACCGGAGGTTTACCATTGCGGGAAGCAGCCAACTGAACTCTTCCGTCTTCGCTGACTTCATAGGCATCGGAACGGAGTGCAAAAAGATCGGTCGTTCCTTTCACCGGGGCGAAACGAGATCGCGGAACGTTCACCGCGGCCGCGCCATCAAAACACTCGATGGCCGACCCCATGGCTTGCTCCAGTTGGAGAATTGCAGTCGACGAAGAATCGCGGGGATCCACGGTCTTGGCGTTCCTGATAACAGGCAGCTCCAAAACTCCTCCGGTCGCGCTCATGACCTCTTTGAGCTTTTCCAAATTCACCCAAATGTTGTTGGTGTTGAAAAACTGGTGACGATCGATGTCCTGAAAGGAATCGAGGTCTTCGTCAGGGCACTGGGCCACTTCCCGAAGAAGCAGGCGGCCATCTTCCTTGCGCGTCGCGAGGTGCCCCCCTTTTTTATCAGCCTCCGTGCGGCGAGTGACCTCCATCAGGAAAGGCCCACCTTCTTTTGCAAAGTAAGATAGCAAAGTCGGATCCAGAACAGCCCCCAGATTATCGCTGTTTGAAATAAAGGCATACTTAACCCCATCCACCAGAAGCCGATCCAACCAACCGCTCCCCTCAAGCGTGGGGTAAACATCGGCATGACCCGGCGGGCACCATTCGAGATCTGGATTGGCCGGATGACTTACCGGCTCCAACGTCTCCCGGTCAAGCTTGGGAGCCCAGTTCTGCAAAAGCTCGAGGTCAGCTGGATCGCCAATCTCAGGAACAGATTCGCCCAAGTAGGTCCGGGTGTCGTCACTGCTGGCATTGCTGTTCATCAACAGGAAACGAACCTCGCCACCGGTCTCGGCACGCAACGAGAGAATCTGACGTGACATCAAATCAAGAAATGCGACCCCGGGACGGACTTCCAAAAGACTCTTTACCTTTTCAAGCCCCATGCTTGTTCCCAGCCCCCCGTTTAATTTGATCACGACTGTCTTGACCAGCAACGCGGGATCAAACGAATCAGAACTCTCCAACTCCGTGTAATCTGCTACCGACTGGGCCGGCGTAATTTCACTTTCAGACACCTCGCCAGAGCTACCGCTCGCGATCAGCTCGTAGGCCCGGACAAAAGCCAGGATTGCGGAGTTCATTACTCCTTTGTCTTCCATCTTCTGGCGGATTCGGTCTGCTGTTTCAGTCATAGGATCTTACGAAGCGGTTCCTCGCAGAAA
Source organism: Akkermansiaceae bacterium (assembly GCA_965657795.1). Lineage (GTDB taxonomy): Bacteria > Verrucomicrobiota > Verrucomicrobiia > Verrucomicrobiales > Akkermansiaceae > SW10. Next base: position 4,459 of record CBFHQJ010000057.1, on the reverse strand, counting down.
CCAAAGGATCGTAAAAGCGCTAAATATAACAAGTTTGGCACAAAACCTGCTGTTCGCTCTTTACTACCGTGGGAATCGGATTATCCGTATCTCACAGCCATGGCAGACGCCTCACTCCATCAGTCCCTCTCGCAGCAGCAAACGCTTGCTCCGCAGATGCGACAGAGCCTTGAAATCCTTCAGGCGAACACTCTTGAATTGGGACACCTTCTCAATCAAGCGATGGAGATTAATCCAGTTCTAGAGGATGTCACCGAGCATGAATCCCTCGATGAAATCACCGATTCCGAACTTGAAGATAGCGACAACTACGATGACTGGCAGGACAGTTACGATGATGACATGCGCGATCTCGCCATCATGGAGCGTCGCAACCAAGGGATGGGACAAGATGCCATCGAAGCCCGCGAGCACTTCTATAATTCGATCGTCGCCCCACTCACCTTACAGGAGCACTTGATCGAACAAATTCGCGAAAGCGGTTTGGAGAGCAAAAAACAGGAGGACGCCAAGATCATCGTCGGAAACCTCACCGACCACGGCTATCTGGATGCCTCTCTCGACGATCTCGCCGTGCGACTTCAGATCCCACTCGAACGACTGGAAGACGCCCTCGCCACCATTCAAAATTTCGACCCACCCGGTGTCGGAGCTGCTGACTTGAGAGAATGCCTGTTGCTGCAACTCGATTTTCTAGGCCTTGGATCCGGTCTCGAAGCGGAGATCGTCGATGAACATCTCGATGAAGTGGCACGCAACCATTTCCCACAACTTGCCAAGAAGCTTCATCTCCCGCTCGACACCATCATCGAAGCCATCGATCACATCCGCACACTCGACCCCTCTCCGGGTTCACGCTTCCAGAACAACGGCAACCCCTACGTTCAACCCGATGTCGAAATCAAACAAGGCGATCACGGTGAATGGGTGGCAAGCCTAACCGGCAGCTATTTGCCGCGAATTCGAATTAACGACGAATACAAGGACCTTCTCTCCGGCTCAGCCGACGATCGCAAGACCCGAAATTATCTTCGGAATCAAATCCGCGACGGACGAGCTGTCATCCGCGCCATTGATCAACGACAGGAAACCATCCTCGCCATCGCACGCGAGATCGTCGATCGCCAGCAACCTTTCCTCAAAAACGGCTCCCGTCACCTCAAGCCGATGACGATGAACGACATCGCCGAAGTAATCGGAGTCCACTCCACCACCGTCTCGCGAGCCGTTGCCGGCAAGTATATCGACACGCCACACGGACTCATGGAAATGCGTAAATTTTTCGCCACTGGATACCAAACCTCCGACGGCAAAGATGTGTCCAACGAAGGCGTTCGCGAAGCCCTCCAGGCACTCATCACGAGCGAGAACACCGCCAAACCGCTCTCGGATTCCAAGCTTGAGAAGCTTCTCAACGAACAGGGAATCAAGGTCGCTCGCCGGACCGTTGCGAAGTATCGCGAGCAACTCGGGATCCTGCCTTCACACTTGCGCAAGAAATACTAGCGGTCCGCTCCCGCCGCGCTACCTTCGCCACATGACGAACGAAGAGATCCGCAAAGCACTCGGGGAAGTAAAATACCCCGGCTTCTCACGGGACATCATTTCATTTGGCCTGGTGAAGGCATGTGACATCGAAGGCGATACCGCCGTGGTCAAACTTCAGATCCAGACGAAAGACCCTAAAATCCCGCAACAAATTTTCCAGGACTGCCACACGGTCCTTGATCCCCTTATGGGAGATCCCGGCAAGGTTCGCATCGAAATCGATGTTCAAAATCCTGCCGCCTCCGGCGAAACCTCGACCGGAGCCAGCTCACTCCCTGGCGTCAAACGCATCATCGCTGTAGGCTCTGGAAAAGGCGGCGTTGGCAAGTCCACTGTCTCCAGCAACCTTGCCATTGCCCTCTCCAAGCAAGGCCTTAAAGTCGGCCTTCTCGATTGCGATCTCTACGGTCCTTCCGTTCCGCTAATGCTCGGAGTTCCCCATCACCAACCGCAGGCCGACAGTCAGGACCGCATCATTCCAGTCGAAGCCCATGGACTCAAGCTCATGTCGATGGGCTTCCTCCTGAGCGACAACTCACCCGTCATCGTTCGCGGACCTCTCGCCAATCGCTACACCCAACAGTTCCTTCAGCAAGTTGCCTGGGGGGAACTCGACGTTCTCGTTCTCGATCTACCTCCTGGCACCGGCGACATTCAATTGACCCTTGTGCAGACCGTCTCACTGGACGGAGCGATCATCGTCACCACTCCCCAGGAAGTCGCCATGATTGATGCCCGCAAGGCAGTCTCAATGTTTGCCAAAGTCAACGTTCCCATCCTGGGCTTGATCGAAAACATGTCTTACTTTGAATGCGATCATGGCGAGCGTTATCACCTCTTCGGAGAGGGCGGCGCCCAGCGGGAATGCGACCGCATTAAAGTCCCCCTTCTTGGCCAAATCCCCCTCGAGCCGATTATCGGGAAACGTTGTGACGGAGGCGAACCCACGGCTCTCCTGAGCCCCTCGGAATCGAAAGCGTCGGCCGCCTTCCACGACGCTGCGCAAGCGCTTCTCTCCCACGTTTCCGGCTAACCTGAAAGAGCAGGTTCTTTTATTGGCACTCCCAAGCTGGATCTGTTAAAGCTCCTCCTACCTTATGAAAAGACGTCAATTTACTCAAATGACCGGTGCCTCGATTCTCGCCATGACCGGCTCGTCGGCATGGGCAAAAGAAGCCGCGGCCAAAGGAGCTCCCTTTAAAGCTAAATTCGCTCCCCACCCAGGACTCCTCTTTGGAGGGAAGGGCAAGAAGCTCGGCTATGTCGACCAACTCAAGCTTGCTTATGACCTCGGCTTCCGTGCCTGGGAGGACAATGGCCTCAAGGGTCAGAAGAATGAAACGATTGAAAAGATCGCCGAGTTCATGAGGGACAAGAAAATGGACCTCGGAGTATGCGTGATCACCGGCGGAGCCGGGGCCATGTTCAACAAACCGACCGACGAACAGAAAGAAAAGGTCAAGAAGGAGCTCGAGCGCGGCATCGAGGTCGCAAAGATCACCGGCCAGACCAACATGACCATGATCCCGGGGGCACGTGACAAGTCCATGACCCGCGAAGAGCAGATCAAGGCATCAGTCGACAACATGAAGCTTTGCTGCGACCTCGTTGAGGAGCACGGAATCATCATGGCCCAAGAACCACTTTCGCATAATGTGCGCGGTGGAGAACCACTTATCCGTTCATTCGCCGACGGCCACCTTCTCTGCAAACTGGTTGACCGCCCTTCCTGCAAACTTCTCGCAGACTTTTATCACGAGGGACAAATCGGCAACGGCGACAAACTCATCGAGAATGCCGAAGCCGCCTGGGATCAAGTGAGCTACGTTCAATATGGCGCCTCACCGGGCCGCAAAGAGCCGGGCACCGGGAAACTGGACTATGTAGCGGTGACAAAGTTCCTCCGAAAGAAGGGCTTCACTGGCGTCATCGGCATGGAACACGGTGCCAGCAAAAAAGGTCAGGAAGGCCTCGACGCCCTGATGGCCGCGTATCGCAAGATCGACGCTTAAAAGTATCGGCGTCTTACCACGCAAAGCCGCTTCCGCCACCTGCCGGAGCGGTTTTTTTTGTTTTTTTGGCCGATCTTATTCGAGCGGGTATTTCGCCTGATAAGCTTCAAGCTTGTCTCTGGCTTCTTTCTCGCTGCCAATCAGTGTCTTTAATTCCTCTTCGAGAGCGGAGATCGCGGCCTTCTGTTCTTCCAGCTTGCTCTGAAGCTCCTCAACTGGAATCTCAAGCTTCTCCACCTTCGTTTTGGCAATTTTAGCTTTTAGCTCCTTAAGCTCATCTTCGAGAGCTTTCACCGCGACTCGTTCCTCTTCGAGCTTTTTCATTTCCGGCGAATCCTTGACGTTCTCACAGGCCACCATGGAAACACAAATTAAAGCAAAGATTGTCGACTTAAGCATCTGCTGAGAGTGCCCGAAGGACCAGTCAAGTCAAACTCAACCCACTCTTTCCTCCCAGCACAATTGACAATTCATCCTTCCTTGCAACAGTTCCCCATGACCTGGAACGAAAAATTTAATGCGCTTTTTGATCGCTGTCTGACTGCCTACCAAGGAGGCAATTCGGATTTTATGAGCTACTACTTGCCTGAGGATCTCAGTTTCCTCTCCAGTATTGGCTACAAACCTCGCGAACTCTTTGATTTTATCGAAGATCTGGCTGACGAAGGCGTTCCGGCAAAATCGACTGCTCTACTCATAGCTGCCGTTCGACGCGACTACCTCCTCACCGTTCAAAAGGGCGAAACCAGCAGTAAACAAATCTCACGCGATGACGTCCCCTCGTTCGGCGATGAGTTTGAAGGCATCGCCTACCTGCCCCGCATCATCTCAAAGGCTGAGGCCAAACTTCGTGGTGAACTCGACCCCGACATGATGTTCGGATGTGGTGGCGACCGGAA
>CBFHQJ010000056.1:0-30523 GCA_965657795.1 Akkermansiaceae bacterium | reverse complement strand
CCACCGCGAAGCGCGCCAAGTGAGGTGAGTGCTGCCGCTCCTGCCAATCCTCGTGAACCTGCGATAATCCCAACTCGTCCGGCTTGACCTTTATGGAATTCATAGCAACGGGAGAGTTTTTTGACCGGGAGGGTTGCTGGGGTAATGAGATGATCCTTTTTGAGATTCCAATCACTCAAGCCATCGAGTTGGTGGAGAGTCAGGGAGCCCACGTGAGCAGTGGCTTCATCTGCAATGAGTCCAATTTTCGGGGAACCCAGAGTGCAGGTGAGGTTTGCGTGCACGGTGTTTTTGCCACAGTGCCCAGAGTCACAATCCAAGCCCGACGGGACGTCAACGGCGACGACGTAAACTGTTCTCTTGTGACTTAGGCCATTGATTTCAGAAGCTAATTTGGAATGAGGTTCGCGAAGGTCTCCTTTGGTGCCGATTCCAAGAAGTCCATCGAGAATCACAAAAGCTCCTGGCTTGTGAAATTCCTCCAGCGAATCAAGAAGGCTGGGTGCTTCCAATTCCCGCCATTTTTTTGCCAACAGGCCTGTCATTTCGGAGGGCGAGATGGCGCTGCGAACAGCGACAGACCAGCCGGCTTCTTTGAGGTGACGGACTGCGACGAGGGCATCGGCTCCGTTATTTCCGGTTCCGATGACCGCAACGGCTCTTCCCTGCGGGGTTTCGGTAAATCTCCCTAAAATCTCTTGAGCGATTTTTTTGCCAGCCGAATTCATCAAGGTTTCCGCTGCCACTCCGGACGCGAAGATTGCGTCTTCGGCCGCATACATTTCCCGGGAAGTCAGAAACATCTCGTACTAATCTACTTCGATTCCCAATTGTTCGCAAATTGTCGAGAGTTTCTCTTCCAAAAGAGCGACTCGTTCTTCCAGTTCGGATTGATCCTTTGCAGGTGTTTCCGACTCGAACCGAGTGTCGGTTTCGAAACCTTTCTCGCCACCAAGAAGGTGGCCATAGGTTTTGACGCGACGGCCTTCACCTACCGGGATTTCTTTGACAAGCGGGCCATAAGGGTAGTCTATGAACCCCTTCAGAATCTCTTCAACTTGCCCCACGTTTTCAAAAGGGTGCATTCGTTCACTGCGTTGCTTGATCTCTCCGGCTGTTTGAATGCTGCGGAGAAGCAGGACTGTCATGACGGCCTTTTCAGGTGAGGTCATATCGAGAATTTCAGGGAGCTGGTGCTCGTATTTTGGTGCGCGTGATCCCGAGATGTGAACTTGGATAAAGATTTCCTTTTTTCGGAGTCTCTGGACTGCTTCCTCAACTTCTTCAGGGGTGAGATGAGTGACTGGGTAGCGATTTGAAGACTGGTTGCAGGCGGCTTCGATCGCTTTGATCGTCATTGGGTAGTAGTCCGGGGTGGTCGTCTCTTTTTCCAAAAGAGAGCCCAAGACCCGGCTTTCGATGAAGTCCAATTGCAGTTCGGGAAAACGCTGAATCTCGCTCATGGCCTAAAGATAGCGGAGTGCCGCAAAATGAGGAGGTTGGATTTCAAGATAGCGAGGATTCTTTGCAGGCCAGGCGATGATCAAAGGAAAAGGCTTCGATCTTAATTACGTCAACTTTGCCAAAGTCGGCATGAAGCGGGTTGAGTAGGAGGTTTTGTTCTGCAGCAATGATTGCCGATGGCGCAAAGACCCCTCCGGTTTTGCCAACGCTAAGCCAGTCGTCACCTTGGTCCGTGGAACCCTTTCCAGGTGGGTCGTCACGCCAGCCCTCATTTTGCCAGAGTTCTCCGCCAACAATATCTTTGGGCACTCGAACAGAGACGAGGGTTCTCGGAATTCGCCTGGAGCCTGGCGTGGTGAGATGAACCAGTAATTCCAATGCGGCGAGCGCCCGGCTTGTCGCCAGATAAACCATGGGGCGTCCGGGGGAGTTCCATCGTCCGCCATAAAGTCGGGCTCCTTCGCCCGAAAGAGCGGTTGTTGCCCATTTGGGAGCGATGAGGCGATAGGCCATAAAATGGTCGTCTGCGGAACTCATCCTAAAAAACACCGTGGTCAATCCGTCCGAGCAGGTTCTCAACCTCGCGGGCACCAAATTCAGTGTCCGCGTAGCTCAGGGGAGACTCACCGGCTGTTCCGGGGTTCTCGGTTTTGAGCCATTCGCGAACGGCAACCTCATCTCCGAAGACACTGTATGCAATCCCAAAAAGACGGGTAAAACGCACAAGTCGCTCGCTTTCCGGTTGGGAAAATTTGCGGGATTTTTTACGCCGGTGGAGGGTGGCATTGGAGATTCCAAGGTAGAGGGCCAAGGTATCTTCCGGGATGTCGAGGAGATGCCGGAGTGCTTTGAACTCCCTAAAGTAGAGGCCTTCACGGATTCTCTCAACAATCGGGGTTTGTTCGGCGGTCATTGTTTCGGCGACAATGCCGGATTGTTCTTCCGGCCCTTGGTTCCATTCTTTTGGGAAAAAGAAATTGGTAATGGGCTTGTCGCTGTATTTCATGCCCTCAATTTACACAATCCACCTTCACCATCAACAAGTTTAGTTATTTTTAACTACAATTGTAGGTAGCTGGAGGTTGAGGCGAATCGCAGTTATGCGAAATGCAGCCGTGATTGTAGTGGTGATTAGGATGTTAAATCCGGTCGGAGCTCCAATCCAATCGAGCCCCAAGTAGATGAGTCCACCCACCAAAGCCGCTGTGGCATAGATTTCTTCTCGGAAGATGAGTGGCACTTCAGTGCGGAGGAGGTCGCGAATGACTCCGCCGAAAGTTGCGGTGACCATGCCCATACCGACGCAAGCCCACCAAGAAAGTTGATTCGCTTGGGAAACCTGCACTCCGATACATACGAAAACACCCAACCCCAAGGCATCGAAGATTGAGACGACCCGCTCACCGCGTTCCCAGATCGGTTCGGCATAAAATGAAGCGATCGTGGCCATTGCGGCCACGACAAGGTAGGCGGGATCAGCCAGAACTGGTGGTGGGGTCGCTCCGATAAGCAGGCTTCGCAAAGTCCCGCCGCCCACGCAAGTCACGGTGGCGAGCATGAACATTCCAAAGATATCCATTTCTTTTTGACGACCCGCGATGGCGCCGGAAACCGCAAAAACAAAGACTCCAATAAGGTCGGCGAGATAAAGCGGGGACATGAGGTTTTAATGGAAATCGTGGGATACCGTGGCGAGTTCGCCGGAAACGCCCAGAGGTTGCAGCGAGGTCACGTAAACCGTGGGCTGCCGGCCTTCGGTGATTTGCAGGCGGCCCTGCGCGAGTAGAAAGGATTCGCTGGTAATAATCAATTTGAACTGATGAAAGGTTTTGCGCGGAATGAAGAGGTTCGCGATACCGAATTCATCTTCGAGCGAGATGAAGCAATGCCCCTTCGCGGTGCCCGGGCGTTGCCGGCAAATCACCAGCCCAGCGATGACGAGAGGTTTTCCGTGAGGCATTTCAAAAAGACTTGCCGAAGTCGCAAGTTCGACCTTTTGCTCCTTTCGCCAAAGCCTCATCGGATGCGGGCCGGTGGTAGCTCCCACGAGAGAAAAATCGGTCTGAAGCCGTTCGGCGGGCGACATCACTTCAAGCACTTGTTCCTGAAGTGACGGCTTCGCAAAAAGGTCATCGAGCGGCAGTTGCTCGGCCTGCCAAAGGGCGTCGCGCCGATGCTCAATTTCCGGAAGGTCATTGAAAGCGCCGGCAGCTGCGAGAAGACGACGTTCTTTGACGTTCGGCCGAACCCGCCGGAGGAAGTCATCGAGCGAAGCAAAGGGAGCAATCGAACGCGCTTCGATCAGTCGTTCCATCGTTTTTTGGCGCAAACCTTTCAGGCGGTGAAGGCCGAGCCGGAGGGTGTCATCGGTAATGACTTCGGTCGTGATCATGGAATGCTCTACCGAGATCGGTTTGGTGCGAACGCCATGTCGTTTCGCGTCCTGCATGAGGGTGTTGACGGAGTAAAATCCCATCGGCTGGTTATTGATGAGCCCGCAGTAAAATTCCGCCGGACGGTGGACCTTAAGCCAGCAGGAAGCGTAAGCGATGAGAGCGAAGGAGATGGCGTGGGATTCGGGGAATCCGTAAAGCGCGAAGGAGCCAATCGACTCGATGACCCGTTGTTGCACCTCAGGCGAAACACGACGCTCTTTCATGCGCGTTTTTAATTTATTCACGATCGCGTTCATGCGCTCGTCGGATCGTTTGAAGGACATCGCTTTGCGTAAGAGATCGGCCTCCACGCCCGAAAATCCCGCGATGACCATGGCCATGCGAAGGACTTGTTCCTGGAAAAGAGGAACCCCAAGCGTTCGTTTCAGGATGGGTTCGAAATCCGGGTGAATGTATTCGAGCTGCTCACGACCTGTTCGGCGGTTCAGGTAAGGGTGCACGAGATCTCCCACGATGGGGCCGGGGCGAATGATCGCGACCTCGACCGTAAGATCGTAAAACTTGCGCGGTTGCATGATCGGCAAGGTGGCCATTTGCGCGCGGGATTCGACCTGAAAAGTTCCCACGGTGTCGGCCCGGCAAAGGAGGTCGTAAGTCGCGGGGTCGTCCTTCGGGATTTTGGCGAGATTGACCGGGCGTCCGCGTCGCTCGCAAATTTTCAAGGCGTCCTCCATCGCGGCCAGCATGCCGAGACCGAGGAGATCAACTTTCACGATGCCGAGATCCTCGCAATCATCTTTGTCCCATTGCAGCACAGTGCGATTCTCCATCGCGGCTGGTTGAAGTGGAACAACGTGGTCGAGTCCGTTGTCGCAAAAAACCATTCCGCCCGAGTGTTGGCCCAAGTGGCGGGGGCAGTGGAGGACGGAATGGTAAAGGTGCAAAAGTGGTTTGAAGCGTGGGTGGGAAGGGGGGATTCCTGACTTTTCGATCGTTCCCGCGAGTTCCATGACTTTGTCTCCAGGGTAGTAATTGCTCATCGAAATTTCCTCGCTCACTGGCTCCCGGGAGGCGTCATGGACTTTGGGAGAGGCGCACAGGTCGGTGAAACGGTTTGCGATCGATTCCGGAAAGCCGAGAATTTTGGACATCTCACGGAAAGCGGAACGCGGTTTGTAGGTGATCACGTTGGCTGTCATGGCCGCTCCACGTGGGGCGTATTTTTGGTAGACATATTGGATCACCGACTCGCGGCGCTCGCCGGAGGGAAAGTCGATATCGATGTCGGGCCAGGATTGGCGGTTTTCGGAGAGGAAGCGCTCGAAGAGGAGGCCGCTTTCGACCGGATCGACACTTGTTACGCCAATTGCGTAACAGACCAGTGAGTTGGCCGCCGAACCCCGGCCTTGGCAAAGGATCCCCTGGGAGCGAGCAAAGCGAACAAGATCCCAAACGATGAGAAAATAGCCAGAGAATCCAAGTTTTTCAATAGTTAATAACTCTTTATTAATTTGTTGCTGGTGTTTTTCACTTAATTTACGGAATCGTTTATTGAGGCCGCTTTTCACCACTTTTCTGAGATATTCAAATTGTTCACGGTCTGTGAATAACTTCCCGCTGTCTGGATCTTGATACGAGGGGAAGCGATAGCCCAAGTTCTCGAGCGAAAAGGTGCTGCATTCTTGGGAGAGAGCAATTGTATTGTGAACAGCCTGTGGACAATCTGTGAATAAGTTGTGAATTGCTTGGGGTGACTTCAAGAAGCGCTCGCCGTTGCGCTCGAGGAGTCGTCCGGCGTCATCCAGGGTCTTATGCTCACGTAAACAGGTGAAAGCGTCAGCGAGGAGTCGGTCTGAGCGTTGTGAATAAGTCGGTGAATTACTGGCAATAAGTGAAACCTTGAGGAATTCCGCCAGATCGCTTAGGAGTTGATTAATGCGGTCCTCGCCACGTTGGAAGTGACGGAAAAGGGCGATTGAGACATTTCCCGGGCCGAAGTGCTTGAGGAGGGTTTTGGCGGCCGAGAGAAAATTTGCTTTGGTGGGTTTGAGAAGAGACTCCGGAGTGAGGATAGCGTGAGTTCCGGTGAGATCGTGCTGCGCGAAAGCATCCACTTCGGGTTGGCAATGGAGGGAGGTGAGGAGGCGGGAGAGGTTTTGGTATCCGGTTCGGGATTTGTTTAAAATCGTCAATTGGTGAAATTCGGAGACCGACTCCAAAGTGGCTCCGGTGATGGCTTTGATCCCGACTTTTTGAGCTTCAGCATGAGCGCGGGCGGAACCGTAAAATCCCATGTGATCGACGAGAGCGAGAGATTGGTGACCGAGCTCAGCGGCACGGCTGATTAATTCCTCGGGCGAAGAGGCCCCGCGGAGAAAGGAGAAATTGGATTTGGCGAGGAGTTCCATTTGAGAATGAAGTAGCTGAAAACTCCTGCTTTCAGGCAGTAGACCTGGGAAATCGAAGTGCCGAAAGCGGGATCTTTCGGCTACGGAAGCACTTCACGGCTAGGCATAAATCCCGGTGAGTTGCCATTTTTTTGGAGGGTGGAAGGCGAGTTGAATGAGGAGAGAGTCTTGTAATTCGACGTCCCACTGGGCGTGTTGCCAGCCGTTTTCCCACCAGGAGCCGGAGAGAGGGAACGGGCCGCGGGTTTTGAGGATCTGGCCTTGGTGGGGGCCGGTGAGGAGGGCGAGAGGATGATGGAAGCGGCCCCTTTTTTCGGACGCGACATTGATTGGGATGGGGGGGCGCTGGCGCTTAAGGGGGAGATGGTTGATGGAGGAAATGTCGGGAACGGGCGGGGTTTTAAAATCGGGCGAGACCGGTGCGAGAGCGATGATATCGGGACGATGGCTGTCGAGTTGATGAGGAATGCCGAGATGGTTTGGCCCGACGATACCGGAGAGTCGGCGCAGGGTGTCGGCGAATTCGTTGGGGTCCTTGAGGCCGCGTGAGAAGAGTTGGTGCTGGGCGTGGCGCGGGAGGGTTGGGATGAGTTCAAGGTGGAATTCCTCCATGGGCGCGGGGGCTTTTACGGTATCGAGATGAGTGTGCAGAGAGCGGAGGAGGACATCGGGCGAGAGAGTGGGTTCGGAGAGGGTGAGCTTGCGGGCGTGGGCCGCACCGTTGTCGAAGGCGAGGGTGAGCTGGAGTTCGGCCGCGGCGCGTTGGTGATGGTGAAGGCGGTTGCAGAGGGTTTGCAGGAGGCGTTTTGCCATAAAAAGGAGAGGCTCGTGACTCTCGACGGGAGGCTCGAATTGGTGGGTGACGCGGTAGTGGTCCTGAGCGCGGTAGAGTTTGAGAAGGCGGCGGTGTTTGCCATGGGCAATGTCGTGGAGTCGGGCGAGTTCCTTGCCCAGGCGCTCGGCGAGGCCTTGGCGCGGAAGTTTGGTGAGGTCGCCGAGGGTTTGGAGTCCCCAGAGTTGCAGAACGGGGGCGTGGGGAAGCGGAAAGGTTTTGGCAAGAGCGAGATCGGTGAGCTTGAGAGTGAGTGGGGCGTTTTCTGGGGATAGGGAAGCGAGATGGGCAAGGTCGGGAGTTTTGCCGAGGCCGATTTGGAGCGGAAGAGCGAGGTGTTTGGAAGCGTTGAGAGTTTGCGAGATCCAGTCGGCTTCCGAAGCCATGAGGAGGGTGGAGAGATCGAGGAGATAGGTTTCGGGCTTGGTGAGTTCGAAATCAGGCACGAGCGAATCGACGAAGGCGAGAGTTTCGCTACGGGCGGATCTCTCGGCAGTGGGATCAGTCTCGAGGAGAAGGAGGTCGGCACAGCGGGCGAGGCCACGGGTGGTGCGGAGCCCGGGCTGGATGCCGAATTGGCGGGCGGCGAGATTGACAGCGATGAGGTGGGATTTTTCACGCTCACCAGAGGAAAGGAGGGCGGCGGGCTGGTCGGGCGGGGTGCCATCGCGAGCCAAGAGGGCGCTGAGAGCGAGGTCCCGGAAATGGAGGGCGGCGTAGTTCATGCTTTTCCGGCGAGCTGGCGATTTTCGGACTGTTGGATTTGGAGAGTGGGTTTGGTGAGTTCGAGGTGATCGAGGGTGAAGCGTCCGCTGAGGGTGAGTCGACGATGTGGCGTGGGCACGAGGGCGCGTGGGGTCATGGCGACGAGTGCGGCGCCAGAGTCGCGAGCCTGAATCTTGAGGCGATGCCAGAGAGCGGTGGGGATTTGTCGCAGTTCGCGTTCGGAGGCGAGGTGGAGGTCGAGGAGGACGAGAGGGAGATTGCCATCGCTCAGCAGGAGGTCGGTGCACTTGAGGGCTTGCTCGGTTTTGGAGCAGCGGAGCCAAATGAGGTGACGGCATTTTTCGTTCCCGTAAGAAGCGGGATCGAAGGTGTTGCGCCCGTCGATAAGAGCGAGCGGAAGGTCGCGTTTTTGATCGAGGAGTTCGGAGATGACGAGGGAGGCTCCGGAGGAGTGGCGTGGCGAGATGATTTCGCTGAGGTGGCCGGAAGCGAATTCGAGTGGAGCTTGTGCTGACTCTTCTTCGACCCTAGGCACGGGGGCGCGATGCGCGGCCGGGAATTTTTCCCGGAGCTGTCGCCGAAGCTGGTCAATTTGAAGAACACTCAAAACATGTTCATTAGAACAGTTTGAATGAGCGAGTCAAGAAGATGGCGATCTAACATGGCAAAGAGGTGTTTTTTGAGGTGGTGTCACTTTGGGGTGCTGAAACGTTTAATGGACTACGCGAATGAGAATGCGGCTTTTTAGGGCAGGAAGATTAGTTTGCCGAGGTCCGCCGGAGGCGCTTTTCCGGAGGAGTCCACAAATATCCACTCGTGAAAACATTCAAGAGGTCTCTACATGCTGTCTTTTTAGGCGCGCTCGGTCAGGGCGCTTTGTCGTCTGCGGCAGAGCCGAATATCGTTCTATTCTTTTCCGATGATCACACCCAGCAGGTCATCAGTGCCTATCAGGATCTTCCGAATGCCAAGCTTCAGGATCTGACGCTGAAAGATTGGGCACCTTCAAGGACACCGAATCTGGATCGTCTGGCCGCCAACGGAGTGGTTTTTTCAAACAGCTACGTGAGCAATTCGCTCTGTGGTCCTTCGCGAGCGAATCTGATGACCGGCCTGCACTCCCATGCCAATGGTTTCACCTCGAACCGCGGTGAGGTTTTTGATGGAGGGCAGCAGAATTTCGCCAAGCTTTTGGGGCAGGCGGGGTATCGGACGGCTCTTTTTGGAAAATGGCATTTGGTGAGCGAGCCCACGGGTTTTGATCACTACGAGCGGTTGGTGGGACAGGGGGCTTATTATTCGCCGGTGCTGAGAACCACGCTCCCGGGCGGCGGGCGACGCGACGTGAATTACCCCGGGCGTTATGTCAGCGAAGTCCTGACCGAACAGGCTCTCGATTGGCTCGGAGATTACGATAGCGAAAATACGGATGAACCTTTTTTGCTGATGCTGAACCACAAGGCGACCCACCGGGTTTGGCAGCCGTCGCCCATCGAATTGCAACCGGAGGTCTTCCGTCAGGTCGAATGGGATTTCTCGGTCACGCCGAATCCTGACACCCATCCGGGTAATCCCGCGTCATGGAAACCTGCACCGGTGCCTCTGCCTGTGACTTTTGACGATTATGTGAATGGTTATCCGACCCGTGCCAGCGGGGCCGTCAACCAGGAGATGGAGGTGGCGACCCATTTACGGTTGAATCAGGATTTGAAACTGTCGGGGTCCTTTGGAGGAACGGTCTACAATGAGATCAGGGCGTGGTGGACGGCTAATAGTCCCGGAATGAGCAAGGCGGAGCGCGACCAGTATTTTTACGAACGCTACCTCAAGGATTACGTTTTGACGGGGCGTGCGATCGATCGGAGTGTGGGCGATGTTCTCGATTTTCTGGAGGAGAACGATCTCGATCGAAATACCATCGTGATTTACGCCTCCGACCAAGGGTTCTTCTTAGGTGAGCACGGCTGGTATGACAAACGTTGGATGTACGAAGAATCCTTTAGGTCACCGCTCCTGATGCAATGGAAGGACGAGAACGGTGATTCCCGGCTTGCGGCAGGTGGAACGGTTGATGAGTTGGTGCAGATTATTGATTACGCTCCAACGCTGCTGGAAGCAGCCGGGGTGGAGGAATTTGAGCCGATGCATGGACAGAGTTTTTTGGGGCTGGCCACAGAGGATGAAGACGATGAACCGGAAAGTTGGCGCGACTATTTGTATTATCATTACTACGAAGGAGCCACGCGGGAACACCGGGTGCCCCAGCATTACGGGATTTACGGAGGGCGGTATAAATTGATTTTCCATTACGAAATTGATGAGTGGGAATTCTTCGATCTGGAGGAGGATCCTTATGAGCTGAATAATCTGTTCTTTGATCCGGAAACGGGGAGATCGGATGATCCGACAGACGGGATTTCCGGGGATGCCGCGTTTCAGGAGTTGGTGGTCGATTTGATGCAGGAGCTGCGGGCGCAGCGATTGGAACTTGGTGACACCACGGGGCCTGGCTTTGCGATTCCCGGCGATCCGCTCGAGGTGATTGTTTTTGATTCCTTCGAGGAATTTGAAGGAGGGGTGACCCGGGGAGATGACCAAGGGGCTCCGGGCGATCTGGCATGGTGGCTGTCAGGGGACGCCTCGCTGGGGATTCTAAACGATTCGGTTTTTGGAGGGCGTGTTTTGGCGGTCACGCCGCCGGAAAAAGGAACCTCAATCGTGGGAAGCTTTCCTCCGGTTTCTCTTCGCACGACCGGAGATCGACTGACTTTGTCGCTCCGTTACCGGCAGATTGATGCTGTGAGCGGAGGAATGCGTTTCGGCCTTTTTGGAAGCGATGGAACGGTCACTTTGGTGGACGATGATGGAAGTGCCGACGACGATGACGGCTACATCCTGAATGTCGGAACTCCTGGCGCCACGGGAGCAGGCGAGACCCGCATCATGAAACAGGCGGGTGACGCCGATCCCGTGTTGACCAGTGGATTGGATCTGGGTGCGGCATTGGCTTCGGGATTTCGTTATGGCAGCCGGACGGTTCATGGGGTGACGTTTGAGATCGAGAGAACCGGGGCTGCAGAAATGACCCTGAGGGGGAGCTGGACCGGAGCGAGCGCAGGGAGTGAATTGGTTCGGGTGGACAGCTCGGATTTGCTGACTGAGTTTGATGAGATAGCGATCGGCTTCGGAAGTAGCGGAACTCCGGGGGCTCGCATTCGGGTGGATGATATTCGTTTGGAACTGATGACGGTCCCGCTTTTCCTGACCAGTTTTGAGGAGCGGGACGAAGGGGGATTCGCGATTGAGTTCGAGGGCACGCCCTTCGGACTCTACCAGTTAAAAGGGAGTGATGATCTAACTTTTGAGGATGCCGGATTGGTGAATTTGGAAGAAGTCGAACTCGGTGAGCAGATCGATCTGCAAACAG
Organism: Akkermansiaceae bacterium; assembly: GCA_965657795.1. Taxonomy (GTDB): domain Bacteria; phylum Verrucomicrobiota; class Verrucomicrobiia; order Verrucomicrobiales; family Akkermansiaceae; genus SW10. The sequence continues at coordinate 19,270 of CBFHQJ010000056.1, read as the reverse complement.
TTAGAACGAATGCCCGGGGGAGAGGGCGAGTGATCTTCTCCCAGAGCGGGGAGCGTAAATTTGTCCGGGTGGAACCGGCCCAGTGACCATTACCAGGAATCGGATTCCTTGTCTGATTCCATGAGGTCGATGAAGGCTTGAAACTCTTGCCTTAAGGCCTCCAGCCGCGATCCGGTGGCAGGGGTGATGGAGTCATCCATGGAATTGCTCCCTCCGAGGTGGGTGTTGGGAACGCGCTCGAGTGGAGTATTGAGAGTGTTAAAGAAGCGACCGGAGCGATCCATGTTGTCGACGACGGAATCCGGGCGGTCGTTTGGATTGTCCCGATAGAGTTTATATTGCGCGTTGTAGGCCCAGGCTGCTTCAAGGTTTGAGTCTTTAAAGCGCCATCGTTGATAAAGACAGGAACGGGGATCACGGTTTTTTTCCTGGAGAGCCGAGAGGAAACTCCGACTGTCGTGAATGTATTCGACGTGGCTTCCACCGGTCACTGAGGGTGGTCGATACAGAGGTGTGCCAGCGGCATCGCAAAGAGTGGCGAGGATGTCATAAATTGAGATCAAGTCGTGCGAGATTCTGCCTGTGGGAATCCGGCCATTTTCTCCGCCCCACCAGGCGACAAAGGGAACATGATGCCCGGCGTCTCGGGTTTCCCGTTTTGCGCCCCGGTAGTCGGCCTCGCGGAACCGGGTGACGATGTTGCGATTGGTGCCATTGTCCGAGGTGAAGATGATCAGAGTGTTTTTTGAGATCTTGGGATCGGGGTGGCTTTTGATCAGGTCCCAGGTTTTTCCGACGAGGTGGTCCATGTATTCGGACATCGCTTTTTTGCTGTCTCCGGTCGAGGAACGGGTGCCGGGAGCATCGGTGTCGGTAATCGTGGGCGGGTTTGGCCACGGATCATGGGGAAGGATCATGGGGTAGTAGACGAAGAAAGGGGCGCTTTCGTCGATCGATTGCTCGATGAAATCATTGACGAAGGTGTTGACCATGTCGGGACCATAGTCGTTCGAGCTAATCACGTTACCCGGGTTGGTGGAGTTCCATTGCCGGTTGGTGGTGAGGCGGACGGGAGCGGGGATGTTTGGATCGAGGCGATTGGTGTGGGTTCCCGGAATGGTCATGAGGAGATCGGGATTCCAGTAACGCTCTCCGGTCTGAACATTGTTGATTGTGGTGGCAAAATGCCAAAGTAGGTATTGATCGAAGCCCATCCAGTGGGGAATGCGTGGGTCTTTTCTGCTGATACCATTGAGTGAGCCGCCATCGAGTTGCCACTTGCCGGCGATGGCAGTGCGATACCCGGCGTTTTGGAAGAAGTTCCCGAAGCTGGTGTTCTGAAGCATTTCATCGAATTTTGTGTAATTTCGATGATTGGAGCGACCGGACATGATGGCGACTCGTGACGGGCTGCAGAGTGGTTGGGAATGAAAGTTGGTGAAGCGAATTCCCTCGTTCGCCATTTCGGTGATGCGGGGCGTGTTGTGGTCGGTGCTGCCGTAAATATTGAAGGCCTCATGACCGAGATCATCGCACATGATGAGAACAATGTTAGGCCGGTTGGCTGCGAGGTCGGGTGCGGCGGGGGTGGTGGCGGAGGCGGCAGGGGAGATTCGAACGGGGGATTCGGAGGGGATTCCGGTGAGGGGGTCGATTTGGCGGGTTTTGACCCGGTAGGTACAAGTCGTTCCGGGAAGAATGGGGGAATCACCAGGGCGATGGCCCGCATCGATGTAAAGGCGGTCGCGTTGCCAGCCGGAATCATTGCCTATGGCAGAGGTTGCTTCGAAAAAGTATTCGACGGTCCGCGGATCGAATGCCGCTTCCCGGGCGATCATGGAAATTGCGGAACCATGTCGGGCGCTGGGAGGAGTGCTGAAGCTTGCCTGGAAATCGTGTTGATGAACAGTGATTCGGGCGTAAACACGGGGAACGTTTTTTAAGTCGGGATGATCAAAGCGAAGGGTGATTTTTTCGCTTTGACGATCAGCCGAGATGACACGGGAAATCTCGGTGAGATCCGACTGCGACCAGTTTAGCAAATCGTTGCTCCACGAAATGATGGTGTGGGAGGTGGCAGAGATTCTTTGATTGTAAGTGAAGACGGGAGTGTCCAATGACGGAGTAAGACGGTAGATGGTTGAGGCTCCGAGATGGTATTCGAGGAAGCTCGCATCTTCTGCGAAGTCGATTGGGAGGTTGGCAAGATTAGGGAAGCCGAGGTAGCCCGGGAAAAGCAGGCCTGAGGCATCGAGAAGGTCCTGGTCGCCGAGCACTTGAGATGGAGGAGATTGGTAGTGTGGCTTTGTGTCAGGAATGGAAGTGGGCAGTATGGGGCTGGCCGTAATTCCAGAGCTTGCCGGGGAACTGTTTGAGGAGGTGTCGACCGCCGCGATGGAGTATTGATAGTCCACGCCATTTACGAGGCCAGTATCGAGAAACGAGGGTGACGATTTGGTGTCGTGAAGGGTGAAGTTGGAGGCGCCTGTTTTCCGGTAGATGAGGTAGTGGGAAAAATCAGTTTCAGAATTGTCGGCCCAAGAAAGCTGAATGGTTCCGTTCCCCGGCATGGCGGTGATTTCCGTTGGAGTGCCGGGAGGGATCCGGTCGTCGATGGGCGTGACTGAGATCGTGTTAGAGGGAGTTGATTCGTTACCATGGGTGTCGATCGAAGTGAGTTGGTATTGATAGAGTGAGCCGTTGTTGAGTCCGGTGTTGATGAAGCTGGTGGAAGGACGATGAATGGTCTTGATCAGGGTGAAGATTCCTTCGTTTCCGCTTCGATGATAAAGTTTGTAGGAAGCGAGATCGTTGTCGGAGACCGGGTTCCAGTCGAGATTGACTGTCGCGTCTGATGGTGATGCTTGAAGGCTCGCAGGAACGTTTGGCGGAGTCACATCGGGATCGTCGCGATCGGAAAACTGAAGTGAGATTTCCCCGATATCGAAGACTCCCGATGTTGCCAGAACAGTCAGGGAGTTGGGTGAATTAAAAAGGGGCTTGGTGAGGTCGACACCAGTCGCCAAGGCTGGCGTTTCGGGAGACCCGTTGATCGTGCAAAATTCGTTGGGGGCGGCGTTACCAAAGGCGATGCGGCTGAAACCGGAAAAGTCGACGAGAGGGTTATCTATCGAGAGAAGGATCAGGGAAAGTTGGTCGTTTTGTGCCGATTCCATCGAGTCGTCGCCGGAGTCACTGCCGACGCGAAGGAAGGTCTGATTGCTGGCATTGATGCGGTAGGTAAGAGTGGGATCCGAGTCGGCCGATTGGGCGCGAACTTGAAAGGTCGCGTTGAATGCCTTGCCATTTACGGTGTCGCTGATGGTGCCTGTGGCGATGTCGGATCTGTCGGAACCCAAGAGATTGGGATAGGTTCTCGGTCCGGTGGTATGACTGCGTCCTCCAATGTCAAAAGTGAGATCTGCGGCATTTGCCGAAAAAAGGCCGAGGATGAGACCGTGGAGGAGGAAATATTTTGCATTCATGATTCCGAAGCGTGGATTGTTGATTGAATCTCTTCCCTGATTTTTGACGGGGGAGTTCCACAATGGCGCATGACGTAGTTGTAAAAGGCGGCTTGGGATGAAAAGCCACATTTCGAGGCGATGTCCGCGAGTTGGAGATTTGTTTCTCCAAGGAGACGCTTGATTTCCTTGAGGCGTCTCTGGCGGATGTCGGTGAGGGGATCGAGACCATAGAGCTTTTGATATTTCTGTCGGAGGGTTTTGACGGTGCAGCCTCCGACTTCGGCAAGCTCGTTCATGGTGGGATTGCTGAGAAGGTGGCGGCCGATCCAGCGATGGACACGCTCCATTTGAACATCAAAGCTTAGCCCACCTGTGGACTCGCGAATGACGAGATGTTTCGAAGTCACCTCAACCGGGTTCATCACCGGAGGATTTTCCTGATCAAGAAGCGAGGCGGCAAGTCTGCCAATCTCATGGCCGGGATAGGAGATTGAAGAGAGGGGCGGGCTACCGAAACGGGAGATATACTCATCTCCTCCTCCCAGAACGGCCATGTCACCGGGAACGACCTTTCCAATTTCAGAGGCGATTTGGCAGGCGAGCCGGGCGTAGTGATCGTTTTCGCAAAAGATTCCGATGGGAGTGGGTAATTCCTTGAAAGCCGCGAGGAGCTTTTTGTCGTGATTTCCGACGAGGTGACGTCTGATGTCGGCCTCAGGATCCTGGCTTCCGGTGATCTCGACAGCATGAACTTCGAGACCTTTGGGTAAGGCTGCTGTTTTTAGAGAGGTCACCAGAGTGGCACGGTGAACATCGGATAGAACCTTGTATCCAAAAAAGGCGATATGTTTGAACGCAAGTTGCTCGAAATGTTCGACCACAAGTTGGAGGATTGAACCGAGTTTCGTTCCAATATTAACCACTCCTTCGTGTCCCATCCAATCACCTCCGCAACTGACGATCCGGACGCCCTTTTTAGCTAATTCTGGGATCCAGGTGTGGTTCTCATCGGCATAGACAATGAGGGCATCAAAGTTTTCGAGATCAGATTTGAGCGGTGGGCGGCCGTTTAGATGGTAGGGGAGCTCAATGAGATTGATGGGCGGACGGTCATTGATTGCTCCAACGATTCCATCGAAGATTTTTCGGCCATGCGGGGTCGCTTGATCAATCATGAGGCCGATACTTTTCATCTTTTGAAAGATGGCAGTGTTTCCGGGCGGGGCAACTCAAAACGTTTAATTGATTCCTCAAAAGAAAAGTCGCGGTGGAGGAGAGTGACCTCATGATGCCACCAGCTATGAAAATGTTGAAATTCGGTCTTTCCCGAGCGTTTCTCGCAATGTCGGTCACCGCCTCTCTCCCTGCCGCAAATGTCATCCACTATTGGGATTTCGATACCCAAACTGGTGGTGTTCCCGTCGATACGGTGGGCGGTGTCGCAACTTCTTCCAGCGGGACCCCTGATGTCAGTCAGGATGCAATCTATGGTGAAGCTTATGCCGGAGCAGGTGCTTCCTTGAATACTGCTTTGAATGGCGGAGGACACCTTCTTGCTGATGTTTATGACGGGAGCGCTGCTAGCGCGATGATCTTCACCGGGAGTTTTTCTTTCAGTTACTGGTCCTATGATGCTTCCAACCTGGATGGCGACGTTCGTGGACCCCGGGTGTTTGATTCGCTCTCCGGGACTACAGCGGGAATTCAGCTTGGAAGTAATGCCAGCGGAATATTCAACTACCGCACGGACGATGATGGCGGGGCCTTCGTCCTCTCAAACACGACTCTTGGAACATTGAATCAAGCGGACGGGGTTTGGACACACATCGCCGTGAATGTGGATCTGGATGGCGATCAAGCCGAGGTCTTTTTCAATGGCGCCTCCCAGGGAACATACGATGTCTCGAGTCTTACCGGAACCGTTCAGCCAACACAGGACATGCAAATCGGAGTGATCAACGGCGGAACCAATGCCGGGGGCGCTCAGCAAAGCGGGCTCGATGATTTGGCCTTCTATGACGGAACCTTGAGTAATGCTGAGATTTCAGGTCTGGCTTCGGGAAGCATGACGCCTGATATGATCGTCGTGCCTGAGCCATCTTCGGCATTGTTAGTCCTTATGGGCGTGGCCTTCGGCATTCGCCATCGGCGCCAGGCTTGCTGAATTCCATTCGATTGAACTTTATGAAGTCCTCGCTCTTTCCCTGCTGTTTACTTCTTCCCGCTCTGGCCTGTGGCCAGTCTGCGGTCACTCTTCATTACTGGGACATGGATACCCTGGATGGTGAAACGTCTACGGTTCCCGTTGATTTGGCTGGTGGTGCGGTCACGACCGGTGGGGGGAATCTCGCCCTCGATAATGCCGCATACAGTTCTTCGCCTGCAGGCGGTAATTACCTTCTAACTGATCGGAATCTCACCGGTATCCCGTTGACGGCGGATGTCTTTGACAACGGCGTCGCCACCGGGATGGACTTTGGCTCCGATAGCTTCTCATTCAGCTACTGGGTTTACAATGACGCTACGGATGATGCTGACGATGCGCGAAGGGTCCGGGTCTTTGACTCTCTGAACGGAACCAATGTTGGAATTCAATTGGGAAGTAATCTTGAAGGGACCTTTAACTTCCGGATCGATGGTGATCAGTTTGGCGAGGTGCTCTCGAATCAACAGGCTCCGCCGTTTGATACACTGAGTCAACCGGATGATGAGTGGGTCCATGTCGCGGTCACGGTAAAACGTTCAGGTGGCGAGAATGAAGCCGAGGTGTTTTTCGACGGAGTTTCACAAGGCACCTATGACACTTCCCTTCTTGTGGGCAATGTCACCGCAGGGCAGGATCTTCAGATCGGTTGCATCAACGGCGGAGCGAATGGATCGGGAATTCAAACAGGGGGAATCGACGATTTGGCCTTTTACTCCGGAGTCTTGTCTTCTACCCAAATTAGCCAGTTGGTAGGTGGCGCAAAGCCCACCAGCGTGGCTCCACCGGCCGACCAGAAGTTGGGACACTACTGGGACTTTGATACTGTTAACGGGTTTGTCCCGGTTGATGTTTTTGGAGGTTTGACAACCACGGAAAGCGGGATTGTTTCGGTGGGAGAAGATGCCAGTTGGGGCGAGGCTTATCCGGATGCAGGACTTGGCTTGTTGACCCAAGGTGGATTTTCCGACCACCTGGTTGCTGATTCTTTCAAAGAGACCGGAGCCAGCGCTCTTGATTTCGGCGAGGACGATTTTGCAATCTCATTTTGGTCTTATAGTCCGGCGAGCGAGGACTTCGGCGCGGCGGTCTTTGACTTTATGGCTGATGGCGGATCAGGGATGGAGTTGGGAACCGATGAAAATGGCGTCTTCCAACTACAGCTCAGTGATGATCTGGGTAATCTGATCTCAACGACTGGATTTGTCGTGATTGAAAACGTGGTGCAACCGGCTGATCAGTGGGTTCAAGTCTCCATCAACGTCGATCGTGGCAATGACGAGCTCTCGATCTTTTTTGATGGAGTGGAAGTTCCGGGAAGTCCGTTTGTGATCGACACTCTCACCGGCGCGATTGCTTGTAGTCAGGATCTCGAAATTGGAGTTCGAAACAGTGGAGCGGGAGCAGGAAATTCGCAGTCCGCCGGGCTTGATGACTTTGCCATTTATCCCAGCCTTTTGACTGACGAACAGATTGCCGACTTGGCCGATCAATCAACCGGCCCACTGGAGATTCTGGAGAGCTTGGTTCAAGTCCCAACGCCAGAGCTTGAGATCGTTTCCTTCGAGCGGAATTCCGACTCGGGTGAAGTTTCGTTGGTCTTTGGCTCGGCCGCCGGTCAGGCCTATCGTGTTTTCGGTGGCGTCGATCTCGAAAACCCACAGTCGTGGCCGGAACTGACCACCGAAGTTCTTTCCGGGACGGGATCGAATCTCGAATTCACTCATACTCCTTCTGATGGGACCGGAAAATTGTTTCTGCAGGTCCGTCGGGAAGGCTAGGCTGGTGAGTCGGTGAGCCATCCTTCAGATTAACCTTATGTTCGTTTTCAGAAGGACTGTTTTGGCCGGGCTCATTTCGCTGGGCGCGATCGGGCTATCCGCCAAACCCTTGGCCATGTGGTCACTGGATGGAGATAGCCCTGCTGAAAGAATTGAGGAGAGCTATGGCACAACGGAATTCGATCTAACCATTTCCGGCTCGGCGATATGGGCCAATCGCGATGGCTTTGGGTCGGTTTTGGCGAATGGCGAAAATACAGGATATCTTTCATCATCAGGTTCCCTCGATTTCGGGGAGCAGGGATTTTCGATTTCCCTTTGGTCAAACCGCACCTCCTCCACCGGTTCCAATGCATCGGGCTTGGTCGATGCCCTGAACGGAACAGGAACCGGCTTCCAGCTCTTTTACCGTGAAGATGAAAGTCTTCGGTTTAGATTGGATGATGCTGCAGGCAATGCCGTCTTGGTCGATACTCTTGGGCCACAGCTGTCTCTTGATAGCTGGCAAAACATCATCGTGACCGTGAATAGGGAGCTCGATCGTGCTTCCATTCATGTCAACGGAGTCGAGGAAACTCCGGCTGGAGGTGTCGACATCTCGACTTTGACGGGAGCCATCACTCCCGACCAGGATTTCTGGATTTCCAGTTTAAACGAGTCAAATTCCGCGCGCGGAGGTCTCGATGATATCGGACTGTTTGACCGCGTTCTAACTGCACAGGAGATTGCGTCCATCAATGCGGGAGGTGGCGTCCCTTTGTCATCTCTTTGGCCCGATGACACCACACCACCTTCCGAAGTGATCATTGATCCTCCCGGTGGTTTCCTTGAGGCGGGGCAACAGGTTTCGCTGACGAGTGGAGTTGGAGAAGAAATTCGTTTCACTCTTGATGGCTCCGAACCGGGTGCTGGCTCGAATCTTTATGAAGCTCCCTTTGTGCCGGGAAATGGAGACGAGGTGAAGGCGAGGGCTTTTTCGTCAGGAGGAGTCGCTGGTGTCGTTGTCTCGGCTCAATTTTTGTCATTACCTGACACTCCTCCCAACGTGTTGGTGATTGTTGCCGATGATCTCGGTTTCAATGATCTGGGGTGCTATGGAGCGGCTTCCGTGGTGACGCCCAATCTTGACCGACTCGCCGCCACGGGATGTCGGTTTACCCAATTCACCACGACAGGTCCGGGCGATCTTGCCAACCAATACTCGCTTTTGACCGGAAGAGTCGCCAAGAGATCCGGACTGCCGGAGGTGATCGCCGGCAACGAACCCGGTCTGGATCCCCGTGAATGGTCTCTCGGAGAGGTGTTTCGAAAAGAGGATTACGAGACGGCATTTGTGGGCGAATGGCACCTTGGAGCGACCTTTCCCTCGCGGGCCATCGATCAGGGGTTCCAGCTCTTTTATGGATTGCCGCGCGCCTTGGAGACAGGATCTCCTCTCGTTGAGAATGGTTCTATTATCGAGAGTCCGGCCAATGAAATGACACTCCTTGGACAATTGGAAAATCGCGCTCTAGAGTTTATCAACGAGGCTCGTAGTGATCCATTTTTTCTCGTTTTCCAGGCTCCGGTTTTGGCTACCGAAGGAACCTCACTCCTCGGTGGTTCGGGTAATCGGATTGAGGCTTTGGATCAATCCGTTGGCGCATTGCTTGATGCCGTGGACGGCTTGGATAACACCCTGATTATCTTTATTTCCGATGAGGGAGCCGACCGATCTCCAGGCCTTTTAAACACCGGATCAAATGGTCAATTCAGAGATGGGGCGGGGACAACCTGGGAAGGTGGGGTTCGCACTCCTTTCATCGTGAAGTGGCCCGAAGTGATCCCGGATGGTCTGGAGAGTCGAGCCATCATCTGGATGCCCGACTTGTTTCATTCTCTTTCAAAAATTGCAAAAGGCTACTTACCACAAGACCGAACCTATGATGGTGATGAATCGGCCTTCAAACTTTTGGCGGGTGAAAGGAATCGGGTAGACGAGAAGCAGATTGTCTTGCACCGATTTATTGACGGATCTTATCAAGCGACCGCGATTCGTAGGGGGGGGAGGAAGTTGCATAAATCGATCAACAATATTGATCCCGGGAATGGGAGTCCGACCACGGCTTCTTCGCTCTTTGATGTTGAGATTGATCCCAGCGAAAGAATTAACCTGGGGCCTTCCCAACGCTCCTTGGTCTTGGAATTGAGGCGGGAGCTGGCCGATTACGAAAGTGGTTTTTCGGGTGCTGGCCCCGACCTTCCTCCGGCCAGAGCCGGCTTTCTGGCAGATCCTGTTTATACTCTTGAGGATGGCGAAAATGGCCCTCTGGTCACCATTTCCTTTTCTCGTCCCACAGATTCCTTGAATGACCATTATCAGATTGAATGGTCCGATGACCTCGAGGAATGGGCGGTGGATCCGCAGGTAGACATTTCCAGCGAAGTGATTGCGAACGGAGATGAGGAAATGGTGAGTTTGAGCGCTCCGCTTTTTGGCGTCGGAGAAGCCTCCCCAAGACGTTTTGTTAGACTAAAATCGATGCGCCCATGAAGACTCTCTTTTGTTATCTCTTTTTGTTTCTCCCGGTCTTTTCTCAAGTAAGACCTGCCCTTGAGAAGCCCAATGTCATCTTGATTTTCCTGGACGACTGCGGATATGGAGATTTTTCCCATACCGGAAATCCGACCATCCACACCCCGGAGATTTCCAGGTTGGTCCGGGAAGGGCTGAATTTCCCGCAGTTTTACACCGCTTCCGGCGCTTGCACGGCCTCACGTTACGCCCTCCTGACCGGAAGAAACCCGAGAAGATCCGGGTTCGGAACATGGGTTCTTAGTCCAAATGCTTCCCGGTATCTTCACCCCAATGAAGTGACGGTCGCCGAAGGATTGAAGAATCGCGGATATGCCACCGGCTTCTTTGGAAAGTGGCATCTGGGAAACCCCAACGGCAACAACGGGAATACCCAAAATGCTTTTCCTCTGGCTCATGGGTTTGATGTATGGGAGGGAACCAATGTTTCCAACGACTACGATCCTGGCGCCAATTTGATTAAGAGTGATCCGGCGGGAAACAATCCGATCTCCGGTTACTCCATGATTGCGGCCAACATGTTGAACAATCTTCCGATTCACGAGGATCTCACAAGGCGCTATCGTGATCTCTCGGTCTCATTCATCCGCGAGAAAAAGGACGAGCCATTCTTCCTTTATGTTGCTCCCAACATGCCGCACCTGCCGGTCTATGCCAGCGACGAATTCAAAGGACGCTCGTTGCGCGGAACCTATGGTGATGTCATTGAGGAGATCGATGCGATGGTGGGAACGATTGTAAAAATACTGGAAGAGGAAGGAATTGCTGAAAACACCCTGCTTGTCTTCACCTCGGATAATGGGCCGTGGATTCGGTTTCAAAACGATACCAATCACCCCAAATACGGTGATGCCCGTTTTCTGATTGGTTCGGCCCTTCCGTTTCGAGATGGAAAAGGGTCAACCTGGGAGGGGGGAGTGCGGGTTCCGGGAGTGTGGTATTGGCCGGGAACAATTGAAAAGGGAAGGGTGGTGAGTTCGCCGGCTTCGACTTTTGATGTCTTGCCCACGGTCTTTGCGTTGGCCGGGGAACCTCTTCCGACTGGGCGAACTTTGGACGGTCGAAATATCAGCCCCTATCTGAACAGCTCGACATTTCCCGGCCAGGTGCCCGGGTTCGAATTTATCTACACTGGATCGGGAGATAATAAAGTGTATGGGGCTCGCAAAGGCCCTTGGAAGCTCCATATTCGTCTCTCGTCTCAAACGGGACACAACTATGGTTTCAGTGCTTCCACTTCGAATCCTCTATTGTTCAACGTGGAAACGGATCCTCACGAACGCTTTGATTTATCAGATAATCAGGAAGCTGAAGTGGCAGAGCTTCAAGGTCTCATCAACTCTTTCAATCAGTCTGTAAACACCGAGAGAACCTTTTGGGGGAATCCATAGCAACGTTATAGAGAATGCAGCCTTCCGTAAGGCGGGGGTTGAGTTTTTCAGATGGGGAGAGTATTCCAGCCGAGCGATGGCTGTGGAGATTGTTGAATTGGTGCTGACTCCGGCGGAGGCTGCGGATGAGAGTGTTTGGTCGTCTAAGATTTCGCGGAAGTTGCGCGTGAAGCCGGATCGGGTGAAGGGATATCGGCTGGTGAAGCGGTCGCTGGATGCGCGGAAGCGGCCGGTGAAATTTCGGTTGCGGCTGGAGGTGGGTGTTGATGAGGCTCTTCCAGAGGAACCGAAGGCGGTTTGGGAAGTTCAATCACTGGTGAAAGAGCCGGAAGAGGTGGTGATCGTGGGTTGTGGTCCGGCTGGAATGTTCGCGGCGCTGCGGTGTTTGGAATTGGGTTATAAGCCGGTGGTTTTGGAGCGAGGGAAGGATGCTTCATCTCGGCGTTTCGATTTGGGGCCAATTTTGAAGGAAGGGCGGGTGATCGAGGAGTCGAACTATTGTTTTGGCGAAGGTGGAGCGGGGACGTTTTCGGACGGAAAACTTTACACTCGGGCGACGAAACGAGGGCCGGTGGCGGAGGTTTATCGGACGCTGGTGGCGCATGGAGCCCCGAAGGAAATTTTGGTGGAAGCCCATCCGCATATTGGCTCGAACCTGCTGCCGAAGGTGGTGATGGCGATGCGGGAGTCGGTTCGGGAAGCGGGAGGCGAGGTTCACTTTGGGGCGAAGGTGGTGGAGTTTTTAAAATCGGGTGAGCGGCTGGTGGGCGTGGCGACGGAGGATGGTCGGGAGTTTCGCGGGAAGGCCGTGATTCTGGCGACGGGACATTCGGCCCGGGATATTTATGAACTTCTGAACGAGCAGAAGGTTTTGATTGAGGCGAAGCCGTTTGCGGTGGGAGTGAGAATCGAGCACCCGCAACCCTTGATTGATCGCGTGCAATATCACTTGCGCGAAGACGAGGAGCGGGGGCGCAATTTGCCTGCTTCGAGGTATCGGCTGGCGACGCAGATCAAGGGGCGAAGTGTTCATTCCTTTTGCATGTGTCCGGGTGGCTTTGTCGTTCCAGCGGCGACGGAGAATGATGAGGTCGTGGTGAATGGGATGAGTCTCTCGCGAAGGGATTCACCCTTTGCGAATAGTGGAATGGTGGTGGGAGTAGAACCGGAGGATGTGCGGGGATTCGGGGGAGATGATGTGCTGGCGGGGATTCGCTATCAGAAGCATGTCGAGCAGTTGGCGAAGAATGCCGGTGGTGGTGGTCAGGTTGCGCCGGGGCAGAAGGTGACGGATTTTTTGGCAGGCAAGATTTCGAAGAATCTGCCCAAGACGAGCTATTTTCCGGGCTTGAGTTCGGTGAAACTGGATGAGGTTTTACCGGGTGAAATTGGGACGCGTTTGGCAGGAGGTCTGAAGAAATTTGGGCGAATGATCCGGGGATATACGGGACCGAATGCTTTGTTGATTGGCTTTGAGACCCGGACGAGTTCGCCGGTGAGAATTCCGCGTGGAGATGATTTGCAGCATCCGGAGGTCAAAGGACTGTATCCATGCGGTGAGGGTGCCGGATATGCAGGTGGAATTGTCTCGGCAGCGCTGGATGGACGGCGTTGTGCGGAGGCAGTGATCAACGAATTAAGATAAATGATGGAGATACGAAATCGCGAAGAGCAGGAGCCGTTTACGACGAAGGATGGTTCGACGATCCGGGGTTTGCTGGATCTCAGCAATGCGCCGGTGAAAGAGCAGAGTTTGGCGGAGGCGATCTTGCCAAATGGTGGGGCAACGGAGCGGCACTATCACAAGATGAGCGAGGAACTCTATTACTTGCTAGAAGGGCGTGGGGTGATGGAGATCGATGGGGAATCGCGGGACGTTGGACCGGGAGACGCGATCTTGATTCCTGCGGGAGCGTGGCATGAGATTAAGGCGACTGAAGAAATGAGATTTCTCTGCTGTTGTTCGCCGCCCTATGCCCACGAAGACACTTACTTCGAGTAACTGAGTTCCGGCTCCGAGTGCCATTCGTGGGGGATGTCCCGCATCAGGAGAGCGTGGTCGAAGGTGATGCTTTCCGGAGGGAAGTGTTCGGGGTTGTCGAAGTAGGAGGATTTGATCGATAGGACTTCGAGTGGGGAGGCTTGCCAGTTGGGGACTTTGAGGAGGAGTCCGTCGAGGCGGGCGGAATTGGGGCGGGAAGAGTAGCCGATACAGCCGTTTTCGAAGAAGCGGGATGATACCTCTAAGGAGTCGAAGACTGAGTCTGCGGGGAAGGTTTGGCTTTCTTTGGCCTGAACTTCGACGAGTTGATCGTCACCGGAAGTGGCTTTGATGGAGATGTCGCCGTCTTGGTCGGTGATTTTGAATTGAGAGTGGTGGTGAATTCCGGGAAAGATTCGGCCTCCGGCGAGAGAGTTGAGGCGCGAGTCGGTGTCACGGCGGGGGACGAAGACGCCTTCTTTTGTTGCGCCGTTTTCATGGTTCCATTCGACGGCGATGCGGTGGGCGGAGTTCTCGCTATTGATGCCGGTGAAAGGTGGGAGAAAAGTCGGGCGGACTTGTTCGAGACGGATGAGACAAACCCCTGCGATGGCGTGACCTTTCACAAGCTTCGGCCGGAAATTTTGCGGCAGATGCGACTGAATGACATCGGGCGAGACCCGGTAGTTCAGGAGAAGGCGACGCCGGATGACTCCTTTGATCGCGGGGATTTTCATCGCGTGTTACTTCGCGATGAAGTCGAAGACGAAGACGTCGTCGAGGATGGGCTTAAGGATCTTGACGAAGGCCTGGTGGTCGGCATGGGGAAGATAGACGTCGAGTCCGGCACGATCCTTGAAGGTGACGATGAAGCAATGGGTGAAGCCTTTGGCGCGATCTTCGGGGCTGACATTGGTGCCCCACTCGAGGTCGGTGATGGTGTCGATCTTGCCTTTGAGGGCGGCGAATTCCTTCTCGATGGTTTTAATTTGAGCCGGTTTAGCGTCTTCCTTGAACTTGAAGCAGACGACGTGGCGGAAAGCTCCGGCTGCTTCCTTTTTGGCGGTGGGAGCTTCTTTGTGATGATCGGCCATGGCGAGAACTGGAATGAGGGCGGCGAGGGCAATGAATATTTTTTTCATGGGGCCGCAGTGTGAGGGGGATTCGGTGATCTCTCTAGGAAAAAGGTGCGGAGAGTTCGAGAGGGTGCGATCTCTTTAGCCCTTTCTTAGACCTTTCGAGGTGGCAATGAAACCCGGGCCTGTTGAGACACCCTAAGCTTCTTGTTCCTTTTTTATGTTTGGTTCGAGGAAGAAGGGAGCGAAGGGGATGAGCGAGCAGACAAAGACGAGGGCGGCTCGCTTGATGGGCCATTTTCGTTTCTCCATGGTAAGGTAGAGAAGAATGAGGAAGATCGTAAAGATTACCCCGTGCACCATTCCCGGAATGCGCACGGCTGTTTCATCGCCCAGAATGCGTTTTTCGTAGATAGCAAAATAGAGAAGGATAATGAACGAGAGTCCGTCAAGAAGGGAGAAAAGGCGCAAGAGGCCGAGTGGAAACTGGAACATGGTTTAGGATGGTCGTTTTTGGGTGAGCATGAATTCGTTTCCTTCGGTGTCGAAACAGAAGGCGAGATGGACAAAGCCGTCCTCTTCTTCGGGCTCGCGGACGAGACCGCCGCCGTTTTTAAGGACCAACTCTAACCCTTCGCGGATGTCATCACACTGAAAGCTCAGGCCGGTCCAGGTTCGTTTTCCTTCGCCTCCACCGTGGATTCCGATGGTTGAGCCACAGAGGGTAATCTCGCTCCAAACCTCCATCTCGAACGAAAGCTCTGCTCCGAAGGATTCCTGATAGAATTTAATGGCGCGGAGGTGGTCGGCTGCCCAGATGGCATATTTCACTTTTTGAACCTGCATGGGAGGTAACTAACACCGCTTCGGCGGGTGGACAAGCGGCACTCCTTGTGTTAGCAATCTTCCCGATGAAGTTGGCTCCATTTCCGACCCCTCGAAATTTGATTCTCCAGTGGCAGGAGGGCGAAATTGAACGCGAAGAGATGCAGCGCCTGATGGGCGAGCATCAAAAGGAGCTTTTGAAAGAGGCCGATTACTTTCATTTCAACCCGATTGCCGGGTATATCGAAGGTCTTCTGAACAAGCGGGCGGCCCGCCGATTGGTGCGCGAGCATGGCGAGGCCCAGATCCGCGAACTTTTCACCGCTCTTTCGTGGTTGCATGAATTTGAGCCGGGAGCTTTTCTTTGGAATGCCGATCACTGGGATGTTGCGCTTCATGCCTTTTTCCGGACGAGAACAGAGCCTGTTTTCCGGGTGCGTGAGCTGATGGTTAAAAGTAGTCGTGCGGTGATGTTGGTGGAGCACGGTTCCGCCAAGAAATCCGAGACCCGCCGCGAGCGCCTGACTTTCAAACGCCACTGGAAGGGCGAGATGGAGGTGGTGAAACGTGAGGACGTTTAGGTCTGAATTACTCTTTGGGTCCTACGAGGAAGTCGCTTTCTTGTTGCAGGGATTCTGATGCCATCTTTTGAAGGTGCATGGGAAAATTGCCTGAGCGTTTGCCAATGAAATCATTGGCGAAGTGGTTTTTTTCTTGGAGGTAAGAAGCTTTAGCCACGAAGGCCGAGACGATAAAGGCCCAGAGGTAGGTATGGCTGATCCCGGCCAGATGGCGAAATGGCATCCAGCGGAGATTACGATTTTCATGAATATGGATGAGAATGCTGGTGATCCATGGGAAGACGAGGAGGGCAAGGATCAAACTGATCAAGGCGACAGTAGAGTCGTGATAGAGAAAAAATCACCCGGGTCCTTTGTCAAAGCCACCCCAAGGAGTGAGATAGCGGTAAATCAGGAAGAGGGTGATTGGGATTGCGATGTTAAAAACGGTGAGTCTCTTACCAAGGGCGAATTGCGGCTTGCGAAAGAAACGAGTGAGGCCAAGGGAAATGAAAATGAGGACTACGAAGATAAGCAGGTCCCATAGGAAGTAGCGCCAGCTGAGGTGTGCTTGCTCTGCCAGGATGGCGGAACGAAAATCTTGATCGGAAAGTTGCTGGGCTGAATTAGTGCTGAGCGAAATAAGGACGGCATTATAGAGTCGTTGAGGGGTTTTTTCGCTGTCCCATTGATCATTGTTCATCGGGTGATCGCGTGCCTGCTTAGAGCTTTCGAACCGGGCGACCCTCTTTTGCGCTCTCTCAAGTAGCGCCTGGTCCTTTACTTGCGCTGAATTTTTGACGGCCAGTTGCGCGGCATCACGCAGAGAATAGCGTGCCATAAAAAGGTGGAAGGGAGTCTTGGCCGAATCATAAAGGCTCCACGAAATTCTTTCCATATTCCTGATCAATTGGATGAGTTCTTCACTCAGGCCTCACTTGATAATTTCTCCGCCAGTTTTCCGATCGCTTCGCTTGTGCCGATCAAGGGAGGGGCAGCCTTGCTTTGGAGCCAAAGATGGAAATTTTGGTAGCCTGTTGCGACATCATAGGCTGGTTCTGCCGTCGCAGCCCACCTTTCCATGGATTCCTGTCCGTATGCTGTGATAAAGGGTTTTCCAGCAGCGCGTTCGAGTGCGGCGAGAGTCAGGTCCAAAGCGTCTCTGTTGTCTGCTTGATGGTCTTCAAGCTTCTTCCTGCCTTTGGGAAGGTCGTCTTGCTGCTTGTTATTAAATTTACCCAGTCCGGTGAGCAGTGGTTTTTTTCCAAGAGAACGAAAAGAGATTTTTTCAGCATGGCGGGCTGCCATGAGGAGATCGTAGAATCCGTTTTCAGGATCGAGGCCGGATGCTCTTTGCAAGAAGGCGTCGGATGAAGATGCCTCTGAAGCGATTCGGGCATTCAGAACGAGGTCATCCGGGAATGTTGAAGTTGACCGTTGGAACTGATTGTCGTTCCATTTTTTTCCCAAGGGTCCCACGGTCCAACAAACCAAAGCAGATCGGTTTCATTCGGAACAGTGGTGATGCGGTCGCTCGAGAACCAAGGACCGGGTTTTGGGAAGAGGTGCGAGGCAGGGAAGTAATTCAAAAAGATGAAACTCTGATGCAGAGCCAAACCGATCGCGATCAGAAGGAAGGCAAGAGTGACTCGGCCTAGAGCATTCATCGTGAGACCATGACTATGGGAGAAGTTCCTCTAGTTCGGCGAGATAAATACGAGTGATTTGAGCTTCGTGTCTGGTGATGAAATGATTTTCAGGTCTACCGAAATCATCCCGGGTAATCCAATAACGTTCCTCTTGTCCCAAGGCCCAAGTCCAAATGCCAAAAAGTCCTGATGCTAGAAGGAATGCCGGAAGAGCAAGATGTGATTTGAGGTATTTATGATCTTTTTTGCTAAAGAGATAGCGGAAGCCGATAATGACAAGCCATAGAAAAGAGATCCCGAGCAGGAGTTTGGTGAACGTGGGAACTACGCTTTTTCTGCCGAATTCATGGTAAGTTCCAATGACGAGAAAGGCTCCGAGGGGAAGGAGGATCAGAAGGAAATCTTCGAATCGAAAACCGCGATTGGATTCACTGAGATGACGACTTGTTACATTTACCGTGGAGATGATTACCAGGCCGAAACCGATGAGAGGCAGGGTGAGATGCTCAGACTTTGATGCATGGTAGATTGAGTAGTCCAGCTGGCCCAGCGGGGTTAGGTATCGAATCATCAGTAAAAGGGCGAAAGGAAGCATCACGCCGATGAGGAGAACTTTCCAACGGATGGAGGCGTTGAGATCAGCCCGAATCCCGTGTTTTTTCTCCAGTGGAGCACGGAGAGTGATGACCCAAACCGGGAGTGCCAAAATCGAAAAAGTTGCCAACCAGGCGATGGTTGGGATTCGAGAAATGATGGTGGATTCAGCGCGACTGGACGGGCGAAGATCTTCGCGGGTGATTTTTTCAGGTTTGGAGGAGAAGTTAAGGCTTGTATTCAGTTGGACTAGAAGTCCTCCATGCTTCTCAACGAGGTGCCAATTTTCTTTTTGCTGTTTGCTGGATCGACGCTCAGACATTTTTGATCCCCGCAGCTGAAGACGCTCTTCCAGTGCTAGATATTTCGCTTCCAATTCAGGAAGGTTGAAGTGTCTGCATCCGATCACCGCCCGCTCATAAAAACTTTTAAGCCACCCCTCAAAGACGACCGCTTTGAAGTTGGTATGGGCATCTTGCAATAGCTTGTATGCAATTTTTTCCGCGGACTCGACGAGTTGAAGGAAGCCTTGGCGGTCATTTTGGTCCTGCAAGTATTGGAAAGCTGCTTCAGTGAATTTGTGAAGATTGAACTTTTCACTAGTGACGGAAAGTGTAGCCACCTTGCTTACATAGTCGAACATGGAGACCCAGGTTTTAGGTTCCGGAAGTTCTCGCTGGAGGGCCTCCTGGAGTTGGGAGAAATAATCGGTGAATTCCTCTTTGGAAGCGGCTGTGTGAAAAAGGGTCAGAGTTTCCTTCATCCCTTCTTCATCGATGATCTGATATTGATCAAGAATGTCCTCCATCTGATCTTCGTCGTCTTCCTCTGGTGGCACGTATTCAAAAAGATGGGGGGACTTGTAGGAAATTTCGAAAAGATCAAACCAGCCGTTTTCTGGCGCGATGCTAGCAACTGTTTCCCTGTAATCAGTGGGGAGAGTGGAAGATTGCTGAATGTAGCGAGTGAAGTGAATCGGGCTTTCGGGATGAGTTACATGAACCGCTCTCCAGCGAGAAGCCTCGTCTTTTTTAGTTTGATCACCATTGAGCAAGAGTTTTAGGTCTGCGCTAAAGTTCACCGAGGAATCAAAGGTCTCCAGAGCGCCTGCTCGGTTCCCTTTGATGAGAGGCGATTTTGTGAAGATGTGGGTCGGTATGAAGAATGT
>CBFHQJ010000055.1:0-31647 GCA_965657795.1 Akkermansiaceae bacterium | reverse complement strand
TTTTCTAGTCCAATTTCCGAGGACATTGGGCACGACACCATAGGTCGTTTCGAAGGTCGAGGTGTCCGCGCTGATGACGAGAAAACCACCCGCCGCGATGGTGAAATCGGGAAAGGTGAAGCTGATCCCGCTATCGATTTGCCAGCCATTGATTGAAATCGGCCGGGAGCCGGTGTTTAGGAGTTCAATGAATTCCGCCAAGTCATCTCCGGCGGTTGGGTTGAACATGATTTCGTTGATGACGACATTCTTCGCGGAGGGGTTTACCTCGATTTCAACTTCGACTTCTCCTGAATTCAGAGTTCTATCGTTGGCAAGGTAGGAAAAGGAATCCGCTCCAACAAAGTCTGCATTAGGTTGGTATCTGAACGAGCCATCGGGCGAGAGATTCAAGGTGCCGTTGACCGTATTTCGGGCCAAAGTGGCCGCCAGCATCTGGCCTTCGATATCAAAGTCATTTGAAAGGATTCCGTCGTTCGCGTTGATGACGAGTTCCTCGCCAATTTGCGTCTCGTATTGATCTTCCTGTGTTTGATGCGGGTCA
Source organism: Akkermansiaceae bacterium (assembly GCA_965657795.1). Lineage (GTDB taxonomy): Bacteria > Verrucomicrobiota > Verrucomicrobiia > Verrucomicrobiales > Akkermansiaceae > SW10. The sequence continues at coordinate 31,103 of CBFHQJ010000055.1, read as the reverse complement.
TCAACGGAATCTACCGCGATGTTAACAGTGGCGAGATTGGACTCTTGAAGGGAGTCGCTGGCACGGTTGGTAAACGAGTCAGAGCCGCTGAAATTAGTGTCGGGAATATAGATGAATCCTCCATCAACGCCAAGGGTGAGCGTTCCGTCCGTGGGTTGGCTGACCAGGATGGCAGTCAGCGAATCAGTATCCAAGTCGTTGGCTAAGATGCCGTCATCACCCAAGCGAATCATGGGAGAGTCTTCGAGGATTTGGTAAGAATTATCGACCGCCATCGGTGGGGCATTGACAACGATCGAGACCTCGACCGGGGGCGATGGAAGAAGGTCATCACTTGCCTGATAGGTGAAGGTATCTGTCCCCGAGAATCCAACGGCAGGCGAATAGGTGAACGAGCCATCTTGAGCCAGGTTCAGGGAGCCTGAGGAAGTGGTGGAAACGATGATTGCTCTGAGGACAGTGTTGTCGGGATCCGAGTCGTTTTTCAGGACGCCATCGGTAATGTTCACGGTCAGAGGTGTTCCCGGAGCGGTGAGATAACTTTCGGGAATGGCAACAGCAGGGTCATTCCTTGCCGCGACATTGAGCGTGACTGTTTCTGGGCGGCTGGGGTCTGTTCCATCGTTAGCCCGGTAGGTGAAGGAATCGCTGCCGAAGAAGTTAAGAGAAGGAGTGTAGGTGAAACCTCCGTCAGGAGTGAGGTTAATGATTCCGCTGGCGGGCTGGTTTTCGATGATGGCGCTTAGGTTGCTTCCTTCGGGGTCGGCATCATTTCGTAAAACTCCAAAGGCACTGGTAACGATGAAAGGAGTGTCTTCGACAGCGGAATAGGTGTCGCTGCTGGTCTCCGGAAAATCGTTGGGCCCACTCGCCATGTTGAGCTGAACAGTGGCAGCTTGAGAAAAGAATTCTCCGTCGGTGACACGGTAGGTAAAGCTGTCCGTGCCTTCGTAGTTGACCGAGGGAAGGTAAAGAAAGGTCCCGTCAGTATTGAAATCGAGGGTGCCATTTTGTGGTCCCGAAAGAAGTTCGGCGACAAGGCGATCGTTCTCCGGATCGGTATCATTGACCGTGATGCCTGCCACGAGGGCGCGTTTCCCGGCGAGGTAGGCGTTCATGCTGATGTCACTGCTGTTTCCGTCGTCCTGATGAACTTCGATGGCGAGGATATTGTTTCCTTCCTCCAGCAGGCTGGCGGGGATTTCGACTTCACTCCAAATTCCTTCAGCAGTGCGTCCCGGGTTCAAAAGAGCAGGCGCGGAAGCGGAAGCGTCAGGGTCAAGGTTGTCGAGAGCGACACGCGTTCCATTGAGATAAATTGCGCAGCCATCATCGCGAATGTAGCCTACAAGCAATTTGTCAACATCAGACGCGTCAGTGACGGTGAAGTTGTGATGGAAATAGGTGGTGATGTGCTTGTTGCCGGAGTCGTCGCCAAAGGAAACGATGGTCTCTTCGTCTCCATCGCCGTAACCCAGTTCGGCAGGTCCGGTGCTCCAGGAAGAATCGTTAAACCCCGGATTGCGCCATGAGGTTCCGAGGTCTGCCCCGGTGTCAAGAAAGGCCCAAACGGCCCCAGCCGCAACCAAGGTTTCATCGGGGGCGGAGGTCACCGTGACTTTCAAATTGTCAATCGCCCAAGATTCATCGGCACCTGCTTCCCAACCGTCGCCAGTGACGAACCAGCTGATCGTTGCACTGGAGGCGGTGTGGGGAATGTTTCGAAGAGAGGGAACGCGTCCCATGTCATATCCCGCTTCCACATAGGATTGGGCACTGTTGAAGCCAACGTCTTCGTCTCTAAAGATCAGGGAGCCGGCGGGATAGCCAAACGAACCTCCGTTACCAACATTCCTGAAGGTCTCACCAAAAACCTCAACACCATCTACCGTGATGGTGAATCGCTCGTCACCATCCCATGAGTCGATCACGGCCAGGAGGAAGTCCAAGCCGAGTGATTGGTGAGGGGGCAAATTCTCAAGGATGAGGGTTGTTGGTTCGGACGGATTGCCGCCCGCTTGATTTCGGAGGAACTGATTGGAAAAGGTTTTGCCTGCATTTCCACGGCCTTCGAATCCTTGCACGGGCTCGAGGATGCCGGGACCGGTGATGAGAGGAGATAGGGTTGGAGAGTTGAAATCACTTTCGAAGACGATCTGATCTCCTCCCTGGGTGGTGATAATTTCAATCGGGATATTTTCGAGTGTGTTGTAGGTGTCGTCAAAAGCGACCGGAGGGTCATTGATGGGCGCGATTTCAAGGGTTACTAGAACCGGATCAGAGACAGCGGAACTGTCGCTGGCCCGGTAAGTGAAGGAGTCGGTTCCGAAAAATCCGGGAGCGGGATCGTAGCTAAACGAACCATTGGGATTAAGCGTTAGGGATCCCTGGCCGACGTCATTGACAAGCACGGTTGTGAGAGTGTCGTTTTCCAGGTCGGTATCATTTCCGAGAAGTCCGGGCGCAAACTGGCCGAGGGTTGAATTTTCGATTCCCGAATAGGCGTCGGGGAGCGCAACTGGTGGATCATTGACGGGGTTCACAGTCAGGGTGACGGTCGCTGCAGGAGAGTCGCCACTGGCATCACGGGCCAAGTAGGTGAATGAATCTGTGCCACTGAAATCCAGAGTGGGCTGGTAAGTGAAGGAGCCATCGGAATTGAGACTTAAAGATACATTCGCAGGGGAGTTTTGGATGATCGCTTGAAGTTCTTCTCGGGTATCGTTGAGGAGAACACCACCTCCGTTATCCGGGACTGTGACCTCAATGTCATCAAACCAAGCGCTGGTCAGCTCGTCTGCTGCTGTTGATTTGCTGGAGAGTGCTCCCAGCACGATGGTGTGGCTTCCCGCGCTGAGAGAAATGTCAAAGCTAGCCTCCCGCCATCCGGAGTCGTCCAAACCCCGCCCACCGTTGCCATCGCCTCGAAAGCGGACGAGGGAATTTTCAATGTCATTTCCGTAGCGGACGCCATCGATTTCGAAGAGTGCTTCGCCGTATTCATCGTTTTCATACCCGTCGGAAAAAGTAAGCCGGTAGCGAAATGAAACGGTAGTAATTGCCGGGTTATCCAAGGTGAAGGTGCGTTGCCAGCCGCCGGAGGTTGAGGGGTTGTTATTGAGGCGACGGCCTACTTGTACGAAAAGAGCCCCTCCGCTGAAGCCGCCGGTCGGGTCAAGTTCTCCGATGGCGTTATTGGGGCGGGAGGTGTTGTTGAAAGTATCATCGGCGTAGGTGAAGCCGGCGAGAGGTGAGTTGGAGAGGGGCGTGAGGCTGAGCGAAAGGCCAATGTCAGTGCTTGTGAGCGTCGTTTGATGAAGTTCAACTGCGATGGTGTTGACTCCTTCTTGAACGATACCCGAGAGATTCAAAGTAGCGCTTCCGAAGTTGGTCTCGTCGGCATTTTGACTGAGTGTCTCCGTGGTGATCGCTCCGGCTGGCATGGTCTCGGTGCGGACGACTTCGGTGCCGTTAATGTAGATGATTCCTCCATCATCGAGGAGATGATTCAGGACCCAAGACCCTTCGATCGCCTGCGCCGCATTTAAGGTGAATTGCTGTCGGAAGAGATAGGTTGTGATCAGGTTTTGGCCATTTGGGGCAGCTGCGAGTCCAGCCAAAATGGAAGGTGTCCCGGGAGGGAAGGCATCAACGGTGCCGCCTTGAAACGGAGCATTTCCAGTCGTCCACGGTCCGATGGTGGACGTCGAGGTGTCGAACTGCGGAGTGCTCCAGACCAGTCCGTTGCCATCAAGAGGATAAGTTTGGGCGGAGCCGTTTTGGTTTTCGATGCGATCGAGATACTCCCATGTTGGAGAAAGAACGGAGCTTCCGCCTTCGAAGGTAGCAGAGACAATGGTGCCGCCACTTGAGATGACGAGGGTATTATCTTCGTCCACTTCAAAGCTGTCATCGTTTGCGACGGGGACAGCGGTGAGGGGCGTGGCCAAGGCCATGAAGAGGCAGAGGAATCTTTGGGATTATGTCCACATTTTGGATGCAGGCATGATAGAGAAAGGGGTGGTAGGTGTGTTGCTCGCGTTAGTCCTTTTGAAAGACGCGGACGTAGTCGATGAGATAGCGGGCAGGAAGGATCGTGTCGTCGATCTTGCCACCCCAGGTCCCGCCAAGAGCGAGATTTAGGATCAGGTAGTGTGGTTTGTGGAAAGGGTTTCCGTTGGCTGTTTTGGCCTTGTTGATTCTGAAGCTGTGATAGCGTTTTCCATCAAAGGCGAAGTGAATGAATTCCGCATCCCATTCGATGGAGTAGAGGTGAAAGTCTTCCCAAACATTTTGGGTCTTCCGTTCCTTGTGGTCGGAGGCGTGTTTTCCATCCCGGTGGAAGTGGGCATTGCCATGAATCTTGCCGGGGTCTTTTCCAACGAACTCCATGATATCGATCTCTCCGCATCGAGGCCAGCCGACCTCCGGTAGGTTGGTTCCGAGAGTCCAAATGGCGGGCCAGACTCCCTGACCCTTGGGTAGCTTGGCGCGGACTTCGATTTTTCCAAATTTCCAGGAGGCCAGTCCCTTGGTGTGGAGGCTGGCCGAGGTGTAATTGATCTTTGGGAGCTTTTTGAATGTTTCGTTCGGGAGGTCGGAAGCTTTCGGTGATTCCCGATGCCCTTCAATGACCAGATGCCCATTTTCGAGGCGGGCATTCTTGAGCCTTTTGGTGGTGTAAAACTGCTTTTCCTTGTTTCGGACGAATCCTGATTCGTAGCCCCATTTTTTTGGATCAGGGTGACCGGTGCCTGCGAATTCATCCGTCCAAACGAGTTTCCACACCCCGTCATCGGGAGTGCAGGAGGCGGAACCCGCCAACCACAAATAGATAAAGGCGAAGAAGCAAAACTTCATCATATTAAGACGGCTTAAACGAAGAAGAATGTTTCAAAAAAGCCTTCGGAAAGAACTTCTTTTTCTGTTGTGACGAAGGGGGGCTCAGGTGTTTCGGAAGGGGAGACAAAGCTCCATCGCAAAAAAGACCGCACACCCCGGAGGTGCACGGTCGGGGTGAATTTAAGGAACCTACTTTTTCTTGGCATGAAGAGCGGTTCGGCTCTTTTCGAGGAGAGCTTTAGTGGCTTTAATGCCATCATCCTCCGAAAGTTTGCGGCCTTCATATTCAACGCCCACATAGCCGTGATATCCGTGCTTGAGAACGATTTCGAGCGCCTTGGTGAAGTCGGTTTTGGTTTCCTCGCCGTTGTCATCAAAGTCGTGTGATTTTGCGGACACTCCTTTGGCGAATGGCATGAGCTCTTCGAGACCCTTGTAGCGGTCGTATCCGTGGAAGTTCCCGAAGTCGGGAAGGGAGCCGCAATTGTCGAGCCCGACGTCTTTGAGCACCTTGGACATCCAGGCTCCATTGGAAGAAAGACCTCCGTGGTTTTCCACGATGACGTTGATCTGGTGATCTTCGGCGAAGGTTGAAAGTGCGGTGAGGCCTTTGACGCAGTTGGATGCTTTTTCGGCATCATCCTTGCCTTCGCCGTGAGAGTTCACGCGGATGGAATGACAACCGAGGAACTCGGCGGCTTCGACCCACTTCTTGTGATTGTCGACAGTCTTCTGGCGTTTCTGATCCGAGCCCGCACCGATATGTCCTTCTCCGTCGATCATAATCAGAACGTTGGTCATGCCGAGATCTGAGACGCGCTTCTTGAGTTCGCCCAGATACTTCTTGTCCTTTGCCTTATCCTTGAAGAACTGATTCACGTATTCGAGAGCACGAATGTCGTAGGTCTTTTTGGTGTATTCCGGCCAGTCCATGTTGGTCATTTTGCCCCCCTTGAGGGCGCGGTGATTGGACCACTGGGCAAGGGAAATGTTAAAGAGATCTTCGGCTTTTGTGGCAGCGTGTTTACCGTGGTGGTCGGCAAGCGCGGCAGAGGTAAGGGCGGCAAATGAGCTGTGGATAAAGTGTCGACGTTGCATTGCGGCGAGTTTCGTGGTGGACGGGAGCGAAGGAAAGGCGAAAGTTGCCTGCCGATGAGTATTACGACGAAAAAGGGAGATCAGGGATTTACCGATTTATTGTTTGGAGGGAAGGTTCCCAAGGGGGATCCCCAGATTGAAGCGCTTGGAGCGGTGGACGAACTGAATGCCAACCTTGGAATGGCCCGTGTTCTTTTGGATGGAGAGGCCGCCGCAGCGATTGATCGTGTTCAGGGCTGGTTGGTAACTTTGATGGGGGAACTTGCCATGCCACTCGGAAAAAATGCCGAGTATGAGAAAGCGGGTTTTGGTAGGATCTCTGAGGTGGAAATCGGCTGGCTCGAGGAATGGAGTGCGTCGATTGAGAAAGAGGAAAAATTCAAAGGCTGGCTGAGGCCGGGAGAACAAGGTGGTGAATTGGCAGCCCGAATTCATCTGGCCAGAACGGTGACGCGTCGAGCGGAGCGTCGAACCTGGGAAGTAAACGATGAGATTTCTTCGGCTGAAGTCAGGATATTCCTCAACCGTTTGTCGGACGCGCTCTGGTTGTTGGCCAGCGCGAGCGAGAAGTTGTGAACCCAAAAAAACCGCACACCTTTCGGTGAGCGGTTTTGAGAAGGTTTCGTCGCAAAGGACGGCTTAGTTCTTCTGTCCGGTTCCGGGAAGGAAGCGGTAGTAGGACTCCAGCATGAGAGTGGCGAGGCAGGTGCGGTAGTGCTCGGCGAATCCGCCTCCGCTCAAACCGTGACCGGCCGAAACCGACTTGTAGGAACCATCCTTGTTTTGGTTTTTGAGAGTCTCATCACGGAAAATTTCATTGTATTTCTTCCACTCCTCACCGCCGTTGTTGATCATGACTTGGGTAGCGTAGTAGTGACCGTAGAGATCCGAATGCTCCTTTGATTTCCAGTCGAGCTTGATGTTTTTATCAAGAAACTTAACGGCTTTGCGGGCTTGCCGGTTCGCGGATGATTCCCAGATCTGGAAGCAAAGAGCGCCAACCGCACCGAGAGTTGTCCCGTCATGGCGAATCGTTGTGCTGCTGTATCCAAAAGCGCCACTTGGAGCCTGCTTGGTCTCCATGTAGTCAAGGCCCTTCTTTACGCAGCGACGAAGGTTGGCGAAATCGAGTCCAGTGAATTTGCAAGCCTTCAGAGCTTGAAGCTGCCAACCGACGATCGAGGTGTCAGTGTGGCCTCCTTCTTCGACGTAAGAGTAAGCCCAGCCGCCATTTGAGGCCTGACTGTTGATGAGAAACTGACCGGAGGCCATGACGGCGTCTTCGAGTTGAGTGATGTTTTCTCCGAAGGACTTGACGCAAAGAGTGTAGGCCTCAGCGAGTGCATAGACGGCGATGGCGTGCTCATAGCACCAGCTTTTTGCTTTGAAATCGTTGGCAAGCTTCCCGTTATTCTTCATCGCCTTATCGACGAGGAAGGTGATGGCGGCGAGAACGGTATCGCCAAACTCCTCGGAGCCGGCGGTTTCGCAGTGACCGAGATAGGCGAGAAGAGCGAGTCCGGTCATGGCGACGGGCTGGCTGCCAGTCCAAGATCCATCCTTGTTCTGCTTCTCTTTCAGCCAGCGAAGGGAGGCGACAACGGCGTCTTCACATGCTTCGGTGCCACCATTGGAGGTCAGGCGCTGAAGGCGATCGGCCTTGGAGCAGCGCTTCTTCATGGCAGTGGGGATGTTGCCGAATCCACCACCGGCACCGGAGCCATCACCGTCGCCCCAGCCGTCACCGAAGTCATTTCCATCACCAAAGTCGGTGCTGGGATCGGGAACGTCGATTTCAGGAACTGGAACCGCAGTCGGGGAAGAAGTATTGGCCGCGATGACCTTGGACATGGAAGCGGAGGGCGCGGAAGGCTTTCGCTCGATCTGGGTCTGAACCTTCTTTTGCTTGAGATTCTCCTCGGATTCGGGAGTTCCATTATAGCTGACCAGCTGCGGGATGTTCTTGGAAGGGAGGTTCATCGCGATGATCCAGAGGATCAATCCAACGAGGACCATCAGCAAAAGAGCGATGATCAAGCTGGTGATGGTCGACATCCGCTGCTGGGACGCGAGTCGGGCTTGGGCTTCCGGGGAGAGTTGGGCGTGTAGGCTCATAGGTTTTTAAGGGAAAAGGTGTTGTGAAAGAGATGATTATTAGAGGGATCCTCTGCTTGTTTCTAAATAGAATGAAAACATCTCTCTTTCTTTGGGGAACGAGCAAACTCTGAATTTTCTTAGAAAAAAATCAAAGTTCAACTTTCCTGCGAGAATTTGGCCCAGAATGCGGTCCAGAACAAAGAAAAAAAGCCCCACATCCGGAGATGCGGGGCTTTATTAAAGGCGTTTCGAAGAGCTTTACTGCTTTTGGCCTGTGGCAGGGAGAAAGCGGTAGTAGGACTCAAGCATCAGAGTGGCGAGGCAAGCGCGGTAGTGGCGACCGTATCCGCCGTCTCCGGCAAAGGATCCAGCAACTGCGTTGATCTTGTTTCCACCACCCACGACCTTGTAGTAGCCATCCTTGTGCTGGTTATCGAGCACTTGGTCGCGGAAAAGCTTGTTGTAGCGCTCCCACTCGGGGCCGCCGTTGTTGATCATGCACTGGACGGCGTAGTAGTGACCGTAAAGATCGGAATCAGCCGTGTTCCAGTCGAACTTCATTTCCTTATCCATGAAGCGGACGGCCTTGCGGGCGACTTTGGTCGCGGAAGACTTCCAGATCTGAAAGCAAAGAGCTCCAACTGCGGCAAGAGTGGTTCCGTCTGATCCGCCGTGCAGAGCAGGGCTGGAGTAGCCGATGGCGCCACTTGGAAGCTGCATGCGCTCGACGTAATCCAGTCCTTTTTTGTAGCAACGAGTGAGGTTGGCAAAGTCGAGTCCGGTATATTTGCAGGCTTTGAGAGCCTGAAGGTGCCACCCGACAATGGAAACATCACCTCCGCGGGCGCTGTCCTCGCTGTAAGCATAGTCCCAGCCGCCACCTTTGTGCTGGCTGTTGATAAGGAACTGGCCGGAAGCCATGACCGCGTCTTCGAGTTGGTTGATGTTTTCACCAAAAGATTTGATGCAAAGAGTATAAGCTTCGGCGAGAGCGTAGACGGCAATCGAATGTTCGTAGCACCAGTGGTTGTCTTTGAAGTCGGACCCAAGCTTGCCGTTGTTTTTCATCGCCTTGTCGACGAGATAGGTGATGGCGGCGAGAACGGTCTCACCAAACTCCTCGGAGCCGGCGGTTTCGCAGTGCCCCAGAAAAGTCAAAAGTCCGAGACCCGTCATGCCGATTTTTTTGCTACCGGTCCATGATCCGTCCTCGTTTTGCTCTTCCTTAAGCCAGCGAAGAGTAGCAACCACAGCATTCTCGCATGCTTCGGTGCCGCCACTTGAGGTGAGTCGCTGAAGGCGATCGGCCTTGGAGCAACGCTTCTTCATGGCCGTCGGGATGTTTCCGAAGCCACCACCGGCACCGGAACCGTCTCCGTTGCCCCAGCCGTCACCGAAGTCATTACCGTCACCAAAGTCGGTGCTGGGATCGGGAACGTCGATTTCAGGAACTGGAACCGCAGTAGGGGAAGAAGTGTTGGCCGCGATGACCTTGGACATTGAAGCAGAGGGCGCGGAAGGCTTTCGCTCGATCTGGGTCTGAACCTTCTTTTGCTTGAGATTCTCCTCGGACTCGGGAGTTCCGTTATAGCTGACCAGCTGCGGGATGTTCTTGGAAGGGAGGTTCATCGCGATGATCCAGAGGATCAAACCAACGAGGACCATCAGCAAAAGGGCGATGATCAAGCTGGTGATGGTCGACATCCGCTGTTGGGAAGCAAGCCGGGCTTGGGCTTCCGGGGAGAGTTGGGCATGTAAGCTCATGATAGATTAAGGAAGGGCTGCTTTTTGGTTGGAGAAAATTTACTGGTCAAAGCGCGGTTTGACCAGCGAAGAGATCCATTGATTTTCGTGAGGCTGAACGACTTAGCCCCGACGAAAATTAGGGAGAATTGGAGAAGAATCAGTTTTTCGAGATTTTTGGCACTGTTATCGTTCCGTGAGCTCGATTCACCCGGTAGTATGTCTGTAAAGTCAGGGTTGCGAGGCAGGTGCGGAAGTGGACGCCATAGGGCGAGCTGAGCGTGTATGAAGGATTGACCGCATTGATGGTCTTCCAATCACCGTGATTAGTGGGCAGGAAAAAGCCGCCCGGAGCTTGGTTTTCGAAAATCTGCGGGAAAAACTTCTCCTGAAAGCGACTCCATTGATCTCCGCCTTGTCTGAACATGGTCTGAGCTGCGAAAAATAGGCCGTAAAGGTCGGAATCCGGGGTGTTCCAGTCGAACTTCATCTCCTTGTCGATGAATCGGGCTGCTTTTTGAGGCACCTTGGAGGCGACAGACTTCCAAATTTGAAATGAGGTGGCTCCCAAGGCAGCGAGCGTGGTCCCATCTTGGCCTCCATGCAGGTTTGGCGTGGAGTAACCGATGGCTCCGCTGGGCATTTGCATCCGTTCAATGTAGTCGACGCCCTTTTTGTAGCACCGGGTCATATTGATAAAATCAAAGCCGGATTCTCGACACGATTTCAGGGCCAAAAGGCTCCACATCGTGAGGGAGGTATCGCCCCCGCGGGCCGAGTCTCCGCTGAAAGCATAATCCCACCCTCCGCCTTGATGTTGATGATCAATGAGGAATTGTCCGCACACTTCCATGGCCCGTTTGAGATTCGTAATCTTCTCACCCATCCCTTTTTCACAGAGCGAGTAGGCTTCGGCCAAAGCGTAAGTTGCCACCGCGTGCTCGTAGGGCCAGCGATGATCTCGAAAATCGGAGGCGAGTTTGCCCTTGTTGTTGACCGCGGTGGTGATGAGAAAATTGATCGCATTCTTCACAGCTTCCCCGAATTCTTCGGATTGCGTTATCTCACCATGTCCCAGAAAGCAGAGGAGGCCAAGGGCGGTCATGGCGACGGGGCGGGTTCTGTCAGAGGGCCAGTTTCCGGATTCGCTTTGCGTGTTTTTGAGAAACCGAAGGGCGTCGACGACCGCTTGCTCGGTGGCGGGATCACCTCCGTGAGACCTGATGCTGCGGTATCGACGATCTTCCGAGCATCTTTTGAGCAAGAAGGGCGGCACGTTTTTCAGGTGCTCTTTAATCACCCGAACTTTTAATTTAGGTGGCTCTTGGTCCGGGGCAAGGAGGCAGGAGGTGATTAAAATCAGGATTGGGATTTTCATGGGGTCATCCAGCCATAGCAGATTTCCGGCGATCATGAAGCTTTTGGATTTCATGAGCCAGGCTCGCTCTTGTCCTTGGATGCAAAAGAAGGGGGCCGCCGGTTCTAATTCTAGGTTGTGATTAATGGCGGGATGTCAGTCGAGTGTCCCGATGAGTAAGTCATTTCACCAGTAATCTATCCCGGTATGGAAGTTACGGGAAAAATCAAGCTTACGAGTTACCCGTGAAATTATCCTGTCAGATTTTGGAAGGATTTGAATGACTCCGTGGTCCGGAAATCTTAGCCCAAAACCTGAGGGGGGGATTGGGTGGAGTTGACCCACTCTCTGGCAGAAAAAGGCAGCGAGGTAGAACTTGGGTTGGGGTGCTGTGGACGTCCTGATTGGAGATTATAATATGAGCTTTGAAGTGAAGGCGAGGGGGCATTTTTAAAGGTTTGAGGCCTGTCGAAGTAGGGGAGGTCACTTTGCCGGGATTAAGTCACCAAACCGAAGTCCGTCGACGGGGCAAGGTGAAGATGGCCGTGAATGGATATTCAGAAATTTGTTCTTACTCCAAAGGACTAGGACAGTTTACTTCAGAAACTTGCACGGGATGCTGAAGTTGAGCATCGGGTGGCGCCCCAGTTCTACCGAGATGATCGAGGTTTTTTTGACCCGAATCGAGTAAGCTTCCGCGCCCAGGATGTGCTCGACCAAGGCCGAGAAATCCGGCTCGTGACCCACCATGGCGACGCGACTGAACTCCTGATAAGCCGATAGTTCTTGAAGAGCCACTTCGGGTCTCATCCCACAGGCGAGCCACGATTCGATAATGGGTTTTGGGCAGCCCTCTGCAGCGAGGAGTTCGGCTGTTTCCTTGGCTCGCAAAACGGGGCTGGAAAGAACGACGTCGGGAACCAATTCGTGCTTCTTGAGAAATCTGCCGACACGACGTGATTGTTCCTGGCCTTTCCCGACAAGATTACGCACGAAGTCGCCGCCGGGCAGTCCGTGAGCTGCGGCGGTGGCGTGACGGATCAGGAGAAGAGTCATAGACTTACATCGTCATGCCGCCATCGACGGCGAGAACCTGGCCGGTGATGTAGCGGGCTTCCTGTCCTGCAAGGAAAAGTGCGGCGTTGGCAATGTCATCGACTTGTCCAAAGTCAGCGAGTGGGACTTTGGCGATAATGCCCTGCTTGAGGTCATCGGAAAGCTCATCGGTCATATCGGTGGTGATGAAACCCGGGGCGATGGCATTACAAGTGACCTTGCGTCCGGCGAGCTCACGGGCCACGGATTTGGTGAAGCCGATGAGGCCGGCCTTGGACGCGGCGTAGTTGGCCTGTCCGGCATTTCCAATCAGGCCGATGACCGAGCTGATGTTGATGATGCGTGGATCGTTACCTTTCATCAGCGGACGCTGGAGGGCCTTGACGAGGTTGAAGGCTCCCTTGAGATTGGTGTCGAGAACGGTATCCCAGTCCTCGGACTTCATTCGCATGATGAGTCCGTCACGAGTGACACCGGCGTTGTTGATGAGGATGTCGATTCCGCCAAGGTCCCCGACGATGGTCTTGCCGGTTTCTTGCACGGAGTCGAAGTCGGCAACATCAAGCGCGTAAAAGCGGGTGGAGTCGGGATAAGCAGCATTGATTTCCTTGGCGGCGGCTCCACAGCTGGTGGGGTTGCGGGAAATGATGGCGAGCTTGGCTCCCTCGCGGGCGAAGGCGTGAGCAATGGCGAGGCCGATGCCGCGACCGGCTCCGGTGATGACGACTCGTTTTCCTGAAAATTTGGACATGTGAAGAGTTTGTAGTGTTTTTAGAGAGAGGCCAAGGCCTCTTTGAGATCGTGAATATTTTCAAGGCTGTGGGCCGCGCTTAGTGTGATCCGCAGACGGGCAGTCCCACGAGGGACGGTGGGATATCGAATTGCGGGAACAAGAAATTCCTTTTCCAGAAGTGAAGCTGACGCGGCAAGAGCGGCGCTGTTCCCGCCGATGATTTTGGGAATGATAGGCGGGAGGGATTGGGGCTCCGGGATCTGAGATTTGAAGACTGAGATATTGCTTTGGAGGCGCGCGCGAAGGGTCTTACCTTCGGGGGAGTTGAGAAGATTGAGTGCGGCGAGGCTGGCTGCGGCTTGGGAGGGCGGGGGTGCTGTTGAGTAGATGAACGAGCGGGCCTTGTTGATGAGGAGGTCATGCCATGCTTTGGAACAGGCAAGATAACCTCCGGCAGAGCCGAGGGCTTTGCCCAAGGTCCCCATTTGAAAATCAATTTGATCTTGAAGGCCCAGCTCTTCGGTAAGGCCTTGGCCGGATTGTCCGAGGACTCCGACGGCATGGGCCTCGTCTAAAAAGAGGAGCGCGCCATGTTTTTCCTTAAGCTCCACGATGTCTGCCAGCGGGCAAAGATCACCGTCCATGGAGAAGACCGATTCTGTCACGATTAAAGTACGGCCTCTACCGGAGGTGAGGAGTTTTTCCAGCTTGTTGAGGTCGTTGTGAGGGAAGATGCGCAGAGTTGCGCCGGAGAGTTTTACTGCATCGATGAGACAGGCGTGAGCAAGTTTGTCGAGAATGACGGTGTCACCTTTTCCGACGATTACTGGAATAGTTCCCATCGCGGTGGCGAAGCCGTTGGCGAAGGTGAGGGCAGCTTCGGTTTTTTTGAAGGATGCGATTTTTTCTTCGAGTCGATGGAAAATATCGAGAGAGCCACAAATGAGCCGGGAGGCGGTGCTGCCGGTGCCGTAGTCATGCAAGGCCCTGGAGGCCGCTTCAATGAGAGCGGGATGTTGGGCCAGGCCGAGGTAGTCGTTTGAGGAGAAGTTGATTAGCTCCCGACCCTGAATAGTGACAACGGGATGCCGGGGTGAACTGACAGGCCGGACGGTGCGAAGCAGGCCTTTTCTCTCAAGGTCTGTCAGTTCGTCTTCGGGAGTGCTCATTCTGTTATCGAAAAAAGGCGCTCCAACATGTCTGCTGAAGCGCCTTTTAAATGATCGATTGTTTCTAGTGCCGGTTACTCGGTCATGCGACCGCAGCACTGTTTGAATTTCTTGCCGGATCCACAGCTGCAGGGCTCGTTGCGACCGACCTTGGCGATGGGACGACGCTTCGGCAGGTTCAGTTTCAAGCCGCTTTCGTCTGAGCCACTTCCGGATTCCGGAACGACACTGGATGATCCGGAGACCGCCATGTTGCTTTCGTTCATCGCGCTCTCATTCCCGCCCGAAGTTTGCTGGGGCGCATCGGCGAGAACGGGATCGATTTCACGAATTGTGGTGAAGCGGAAGAGGTTGTGGACGGCACCATCGTCGATGGTATCCATGAGGGCGGTGAAGAGCTTGTAGGCTTCCATCTTGTATTCCACGAGGGGGTCTTTCTGGCCCTGTGCGCGGAGTTGAACGCCCTCTCGAAGGGAGTCCATGGCGTAAAGGTGCTCCTGCCATTTTTGGTCGATGGCATTGAGCATAATGTGACGCTCGAGGGAGTCGAGATGCTCGGGGTCTTCCATTTCGATCTTGCGATCGTAAGCAGCGTGCACTCGCTCAAGAAGGAACTGGGAGTTACCATCTACATCGCGGGTTTCGAACCCGGCCTCTTCGATGGTGAGATGCAGAGGAAAGGTTTTGTTGACCCAGTTCAGGAGCTCCATGAAGTCGGGCTGACCTTCGTCCCGCTCTTCCATGTAGTGGCCCACTTGTGTCGGGATCACGCGCTCAAGGAGCTCCATGATGAGCTTGCGGGGATCCTCTGATTTGAGAACCTGATTACGATATCCGTAAACCACTTCGCGTTGGCGGTTCATGACGTCATCGAAGTCGAGAACGTATTTCCGTCGACGGTAATACATTTGCTCGACTCGCTTTTGAGCGGTCTCGACCGAGCGGTTGAGCCACTTGTGCTCGAGGGCTTCTCCGTCTTCCATGCCGAAGCGTTCCATCATGTTGGTCATGCGGTCGGCGGCGGCGAAATTACGCATCAAGTCATCCTCAAATGAGATGAAGAACTGCGAGCCACCCGGATCTCCCTGACGTGAGCAACGTCCACGAAGCTGGCGATCAATTCGGCGTGATTGATGGCGCTCGGTGCCGATGACGAAGAGTCCGCCGGCCTCCTTGACACCTTCGCCGAGTTTAATGTCAGTTCCACGTCCCGCCATGTTGGTAGAGACGGTGACGGAGCCCAGTTGACCGGCAGCCTTGACGATCTCGGCCTCCTGCAGGTGGTACTTTGCGTTGAGAACCTTATGGGTAATCTTGGAGCGCTGGAGCATGCGCGAAAGGGTTTCGGAGGCTTCAACCGAAGCTGTTCCGACCAAGACGGGTTGTCCGGAGTCGTGGCATTCTTGGATCTTGGCGACCACCGCGTTGAACTTCTCGCGGCGGGTCTTGAAGACCTGATCGTTGTGATCTTTTCGCTGGTTGGGGCGATGAGTCGGGATGGGGAGGACATCGAGTCGATAAATGTCGTGGAATTCCGCAGCTTCAGTCTCCGCAGTTCCGGTCATACCTCCAAGTTTTTCGTAGAGTCGGAAGTAGTTCTGAATCGTGATAGTGGCGTAAGTCTGGGTCTCGCGCTCGATCTCGACGTTCTCTTTGGCCTCGACCGCCTGGTGGAGACCGTCGGACCAACGCCGTCCGGCCATTTCACGTCCGGTGTTTTCGTCGACGATGACAACTTTGCCTTCCTTGACGACATACTCGTTGTCCTTCTCGTAAAGACAGTAGGCTTTAAGAAGCTGGGAAATGGCGTGGACGCGGGTGCCTTGTGCGTCCATCTTGGTCTGAATTTTATCTTTCTCGGCGAGACGTTGCTCGTCCGTCAGGTCGAGGTTGGCATCGACATCTGCGAAGGCGGCCGCGAGGTCGGGGATCACGAAGGCTTCTGGATCGTCGGGCGAAAGAAGTTCGCGACCCATTTCCATGAGGTCGGCATCGTGGCCTTTTTCATCGATGGTGAAGTAGAGCTCCTCCTTGATGGCGAAGAGTTCTTTCTTCTGGGCATCCTGATAGAAGGAAAGCTCGGTCTTTTCAATGAGGCGGCGCGTGTCCGGATCCTCCATGAAGCGCATGAACTGGCGGTTGCGGGGTTGGCCCAGCTTGACCTTGAAGAGCGCGCGTCCTG
This sequence comes from Akkermansiaceae bacterium, assembly GCA_965657795.1. Lineage (GTDB taxonomy): Bacteria > Verrucomicrobiota > Verrucomicrobiia > Verrucomicrobiales > Akkermansiaceae > SW10. The sequence continues at coordinate 14,826 of CBFHQJ010000055.1, read as the reverse complement.
CGACTTCTTCGTCACCTTCTTCGATGGCTTTCTTTGCCTCGGTGGCGAGCTCGTTGCAAAGATGGTTTTGCTTTTTCACCAGCTGTTCAATGACACCACGGTAGCGCTTGTATTCCTCGGTGTTGGAAATGACGGCTGGACCGGAAATGATGAGAGGCGTACGGGCTTCGTCGATGAGGATGGAGTCGACCTCGTCCACAATTGCGAAGTAGTGATCGCGCTGAACCTGGTCATCGGTCGAGCCGGCCATGCCATTGTCGCGAAGGTAATCGAATCCGAATTCGGCATTCGTGCCATAAGTGACGTCACAGTAATACTGCTCACGACGGAGTCCCGGGAATTGCTGGTTCTGAATGCAACCGACGGTTAGGCCGAGGTATTTGAAGAGAGCACCCATCCATTCCGAGTCACGTCGGGCGAGGTAGTCGTTGACGGTGACAAGGTGGACGCCAAGGCCGGTCAAAGCATTGAGGAAAACGGGGAGTGTTCCCACGAGGGTTTTACCTTCACCGGTTTGCATCTCGGCGATCATTCCGCGGTGCAGTGCGATGCCTCCCACGAGCTGGACGTCAAAGTGAACCATGTCCCAGGGGATCATGTTATCGACGACTTCGATCTCGGTTCCGCAGAGGCGGCGGGCCCCGTTTTTCACGGTGGCGTAGGCTTCCGGAAGAATCTCATCGAGATACTTGTCACGGAGGGCCGGGAATTCTTCGTCAATTTCGTTGAAGGTGTTTTTAGCGGCATCGATATCCTCACGGGTTTTAATGGTCGCGGGAAGAGCGGGGAACTCGTCGCGCAGGGCATCGAATCGCTTTTGCACGCTCGCGGCCACCTCCGCAATGGAGTCGTCGTCCATGACCTCAAGCTGCCGCTTGGTAGGAAGTTGGAGAGGCAGGTAGCGGTGAAGATGCGTTTGCCATTCTTTAACGCGGGCCAACAACTGCTCTTCGGATTCCTTTTGATAGGCCTCCTCCAGCTCATTGATTCGGTCCACAATGGGCTGCATGCGCTTGAGTTCGCGCTGGTTTTTAGAGCCAACGATTTTCTGGAGAGTCCACTTGATCATGAAATTTTGCCCGCTTTTTCGCGACGGGACGGGTGAAATATACCGTTCGCGCGCGAGAAGCAAGGGGGGCTTTTCGGGAAAATCAAGAGGCCCGGCTATTTTCAAGCTGTGGAAAGCTTTCTCCGGAAGAATTGACGGAAATGACGATCTAACCGAGAAGATCGCCATTTTCGACGATTAAGCATTGCACGGGGTGCATCCGTGAGTAGCGTCCGAACGTTTCCGGCATGAATATCCACGAATATCAGGCAAAGGAGCTGTTCGATCGCTTTAAAGTCCCCAGTCCCCGGGGTAAGATGGCCGAGTCAGCTGAAGAGGCGAAAGCCATCGCAGAAGAAATCGGTTCCGACCTTTTGGTCGTCAAAGCCCAGGTCCACGCAGGTGGTCGGGGAAAAGGAACTTTCAAAAACGGCTTTGAGGGTGGTGTTCACCTCACCAAAGACCCCGCTGCCATCGGCGAGATCGCAGGAAAGATGATCGGCGAGACTCTCGTGACGAAGCAGACCGGCGAAGAAGGCCGACTTGTCCGCAAGGTCATGGTGGCCGATGCCGTTGAGATCGAGCACGAGTATTATCTCTCTCTCCTCATGGACCGCGACACCAGCCGTCCTGTCATTGTCGCCTCGACTGAAGGCGGCATGGATATCGAGGAAGTGGCTGAAAATCGTCCGGAGAAAATTATTAAGCAGCTCGTTCACCCGCTTGCCGGTCTTCAGCCTTATGAAGTGCGCAAGCTCACTGCTGCTCTCGGATTCAAAGGCGGAGCCGCCAAGGAATTTGGCAAGCTTCTCAAGAATCTTTACAAACTTTTCCTTAGTCTTGATTGCGACATGGTCGAGATCAACCCGCTCGTCGAAACCAAAGACGGCCAGGTCCTCGCTCTCGATGCCAAGTTCGGCTTCGATGATAACGCGCTTTACCGCCACCCGGAAGTCCTGGCCTACCGCGATACCGAGGAAGAAGATCCTCGCGAAGTTGCCGCTTCCGAGTTCGACCTCAGCTACATCGGTCTTGATGGAAACATCGCCTGCCTTGTCAATGGAGCGGGCCTCGCCATGGCGACCATGGATGCCATTAAATTTGCCGGAGGTGATCCCGCCAACTTCCTCGACGTCGGGGGTGGTGCTACCAAGGAGCAGGTTGTCGGTGCTTTCAATATCATCCAGTCAGACCCCAAGGTCGAAGCAATCTTGATCAACATCTTCGGTGGAATCATGGACTGCAACGTCATCGCCGAGGGCGTGGTTGCGGCCGTTCAGGAAACCGGGCTCAAGTTGCCTCTTATTGTCCGCCTGGAAGGAAACAACGTGGCTGCTGGCCGCAAAACCCTCAACGCTTCCGGCCTCGCCATCACTGGCGCGGACGACCTTGCAGATGCCGCCAAGAAGGCCGTCGCCTCTGTCTAAACTCCCAACCCAAAATATAAAAAGATGTCTATTCTCGTTAATGCAGACACCAAGGTTTTGGTGCAAGGAATCACCGGTGGATTTGGCGGACGCCACGCCGGACTTAGTCTCGACTACGGAACCTCACTCGTCGCCGGAGTGACCCCCGGAAAGGGAGGTCAGACCTTCGATCACGCTGATCACAAGGTGCCCGTGTATGACACCGTGTCAGACGCGGTGAAGGAAACCGGAGCGACCACTTCCGCGATCTTCGTGCCGCCACCGTTCGCGGCTGATGCCATCCTCGAAGCGGTCGATGCTGGCGTTGATCTCGTCGTTGCCATCACCGAAGGCATCCCCGTCATGGACATGATGCGGGTGAAGGAATACATGCGCGGATCCAAGACCCGCCTCATCGGGCCAAACTGCCCTGGTGTTGTCACTCCTGGTGAAGGCCCTGATTCCACTGGCGGTTGCCGCATTGGAATTGCTCCCGGCTACATTCACAAAAAAGGAAACGTGGGAATTCTCTCCCGCTCCGGCACGCTCACTTACGAAGCGGTCTGGCAGGTCACTTCACTCGGCTACGGTCAAAGTACCTGCGTCGGCATCGGTGGCGATCCCATCAACGGAACGAGCCACCTCGATATCGTCAAGCTCTTCAACGAAGATCCCGAGACCGAAGCGATCATCATGATCGGTGAGATTGGTGGGTCGGCTGAAGAAGAAGCTGCCGCTTGGATCAAGGAGAACTGCAAGAAGCCTGTTGCCGGATTCATCGCCGGTGCGACCGCGCCTCCGGGACGCCGCATGGGTCACGCCGGAGCAATCGTCTCAGGTGGACAGGGGACTGCCGAAGCCAAGAAGGCCGCGATGGCTGATGCCGGCATCGTCGTTGCCGAGACTCCCTCGGAAATGGGTTCCGCTCTGCTCCAGGCTTGGGGCAAGTAAAGCAAATCGCTTTTAAAATCTTCCAAAGCGCGTCGGGTTCTGACCTGACGCGCTTTTTTATGTCTCTTGCTGAAATCAATGGGATTTGTATCCTCCGGCTGTCCAGAGGTTGCCGGCATCCTTCAGCTCCAATATCAACACTCGCTCTAGTTCACGAATTCTGTGAATTTCGAGGTCTTCCGCAAACATGAAAGGCACAAAAAAGAACAGCAACTGGAAACGCAGGCTTCTTTGGGTGGCTCTGCTCGTGGTTTTGCTGACCGGAGTTGGAATTTTTTTGATCTTCAATCGTTTTCACTTTTCGAATCAGGACTTTCCGTCATTGGCGTCTTGGCAAGGAAATGACAAGTTCTCCCAGAATGATGATGGAGAACGACCCCAGATCATCGGGCACAGGGGGGCTGGATTCCCTGCAATCAAAAACGGACAGCGGTTGGGTAGGGATGGCCGGGCGCTGGCAGACAAAACTAGTCCGCTGCTTATCGGGAATACTGCGGCCGCCATTCAGCGGGGAATCGAGGCCGACTTAGATTGGATCGAGATTGATATCAGGTTATCTGGCGACAACGAGTTGATGGTTTTTCATGACGAGAGCATCGATCTGAAAACGACTAGTAAGGGTAGGATCGAAGATCTTGGCAAAGAGGCAATTCAGAAGGTCCAAGTGCTGGTAAATCCTCCGGAGAGAATTCTCACTCTTGACGAAGTGTTCAATCGATTCCATTCGGATGAACGAAAATGGGTCTTCGACATCAAGGCGGTGGGAATTCAAACCGAGGTTCTTCGTTGGATTGAGGCGAAGGTATCCGCGGGCGAGCTCTTAAAAGATCAATTGATCCTTTTTGGGCGGCACGAGGTCCTCGTGGATTATAAGGACAGTGGTTATAAGCTCGGATACACGGTGACATGGGGAGCCAAAGAGGGGGTTTTGAATCGTCTCCGCGCGCTTTTTACTCCGTCGCAAATTATCAGCCGCTGCGAAGATCTTGATTGTAGCCTGCTCGTGTTGCCAACGATTTTTGCCCACCAGTCACTGGTTAAAGCTGCAAGCTCAAAGGGGATAGGTGTTTGGGTTTATGGTAGCGACAATGAGGTGGATCATCGACATTTTGCAGGGCGCGCTATTAGTGGATTGATCGTCGATGACCCCGAGGTGGCGATGACCTGCTTTAAGGGCAAATCACCAATGGCAGGGCCATTTCGCAATGAGAAAGACCAGGTGGAATGGGGCTTCAAGGATGTCGTTAAGAACCCTGATTATTTGGCTGAAGTCGGTCAGGGAATGCAGGCCGCTGATGAGGCAGCCGGGGCTGCTCAGAACTGGAGTGATGAGAAAGTCGCTGCAGCGACACGGCATTTTATTCTAGAGGTGTCAACGGGGCGCGAGGCTTGGGAAGAAGCTCGAATTCTTCAAAGCCTTCAACGCCGGACTCATCCCGCTGTCTTGGAATTGCTGGGAGAGGTGAATCTTTATGATCGATTGGTTAAACCAACCGGGGATGACCTGGGGCCGGAAGCTCCTTTTAACCGGGCTTGTGATCTTCTTGGTGATGCTCCGCCAAGGGAAGCGGTTGGACTGTTGGCACCGTTTTTGAATGATCGATCAGAAGAGATCCGGAAGGACGCAGTCCTGGCAATTGCCAAGACCGGGACGGAGGAAATAATCCCATATGTTCGAAAAGCCTTTGCTGATTCAGACGAATACGTGCGCTCTTATGCGTTGATGGGAATTGAATTTGCACTGGAGCGGGATGGGCTGGCGGAGGCTGTGCCGGCGATGCTTTTTGACAGCGTGAAAGATCTTCTCGAGAAGGGGCGGAATGCTGACAAGGCAGTTGGCGTTTTATTCCGCTTTAATTCAGGGAAAGCGAAAGATTACTTTCTATCGGATAAAGTATTTGGGCCAGATTCAGAGATCATTTATTCTGTGCTTTCGACGCTTTCAAGCGCCGGGGTTTCTGTGCCGCGTGAGCGATTGCTGAAGTTGATCTCGGCATTTGATGCGGGTGAATTGAAGTATCCACGAAGCTATGCCCTTGGGGGCGCTCTCCGACTGCTGGGGCAGGTGAATAATCCGGGGGATCGCGATCTTCTTTTGTCCAGACTGACTCATGCTGACGAGCAGGTTGCCCAGGGGGCTGCTGCCGGGCTTCTGTGCTTAAGCGGTCTCGAAGGATTCGAGCAGCGGATTTGGAATTCTGAAAACAAGTCAGGATACGAATCACTGCCGGAACACCAGCGATTTTATAGTGCGGTGTTCATGTGTGACGCCGAGATCAATAATGGCGGGCTCGCCCAATACTTCATGAATTCAAGCGGGGACCATTGGCGGGATGGGGTTGCCGGGCTCGAAGCGATGGGGTTCCAGGAACGCCTTGATGTTTTGAAGGAGGCCATTGCTCTGTTCGGAGCCGATGGTCCTTCTGATGATCGAGAGAAGCGGCACATCCAGTTGAGCAAACTTTATAAAAAGAATGACGCTATCTTCGACGAATTGGAATCCCGCTACTATGGGAGCTCAGAGGTCGTTGAGGTTGTCGCGACAAGATTCGTCCTAGCAAATCCGGACAGTTTTCGATGAAGTTATTAAGCTAATGCCGCATCCGAAATTCCCAATGATTTCACAGAAGATGCTTATTGCGCCTTGTTCCGGATGTTCGCGTTTGTCCCGGTGAAGGTGGGGTGATGTAGGTGCTTCATCGAGGAATGATGGTCTCGGTTCATCAAGCTCTGCCCCGAATATGCCTGTCTCCAGTATCGCTCTCATTCTCATTCGCCTTTTTGGCCTAAACTGTTTTTTTACGGGTGGTATTCAAATTGCCACCATGGTCATGCTCTCGGAAGAATTCTTCGACTACGGCTATCCCTCATGTCCGCAATGGTCTATGTGGTTCCCGCTATCCTTTTTTTGGTGATTGCGCTGTGGCTGTCCCGTTTGCTGGCTGGGAAGGGGCATGAGGAGACACCGTCGTATTACGAGCTGCTCGAAGGTGTCTTAACTCTCGTTGCTGGATTAGCCCTTGTTTTCACTGCCCAAACATGGGCAAGAAAACTCACACGCGCAAAGCCTGACAAGGTTGTCGAACCCGCGGGTCCAGAATAGTCTAACCTTAGGCTCCCTCATGGAGTGAGAGTTAGTTTTTCCTGCTGTTACCAAAGGGGGATTTGCTTGTCTTCTCCTTCTTCTTTGCGAGCGGGGGCGGTGATCAAATCAAGATCAAGGATGAGGTCGAGTGAAGCCTTCTCCTCTTCCTCGAGAATTTCGCGGAGATGTTCCCGCCACATATCGGCATCACCGCCCTGTTTGCGGGAGAGTTGTTCGGCCCACTGGCTGAGTGCTCCGCTGGGACTCGCCCGTTTTCGGATTTTTGCGAGCCAAGAGTCGTAGGTTTTCATGGGCAGGTGGGGGAGAATGATCGCGGGAAGGTTGGTTTGCCAAGTGAAATAGGGTTCACGAAGCTTGTGAAATTAGAGTGATTTTTTGTAATTGTGGGTGAAGGATCCGTCGTCGAAGGTCGCATCCATGAACCTGGTCAAAGATGCGTTTTCCTATCCTTTCCGGGGAGGTGGAAAAGCAATGCTCGTCATTGGCGCTATCCTGGGTGTGATTTCCGATCTGGCGTCCTTGGCGCCGATGTTGGGTTTCTTTGCTTCAATCTTGATTCTTGGTTATTTTATCGGGATCTATTTCCAGATTATCCAAAGTAGTGCCACAGGAGCGACCGAGGCACCCGAGTATCCGGAGATCAGCAATGTGATTGAAGATTTGGTTTTCCCTGTTTTTCAGGTGATCTTTGTCGCGTTTATCTCATTCATCCCGCTGATCCTGATGGCTGCCTTTACGGAGGGCTCCTTGATGCCAGGTATCGTCTTTGGAATCGCCTATTTTCCCATGGCCATGATGGCGGTGGTAGTTCTCGGGGAACTCAGAGTGGTTGATCCGGTCTTTGTGATCCGATCGATCATCAGCACTGGAGGGCTTTATTGGGTCGCTGTAGCCTCCCTGATCCTCCTATACCTCCTGGAAATCATGATCCTGAATATACTGGGTCGCACATTCATTGTGGGCTCGCTGGTAGCTTCCATCCTCGGAATGTATACGTTGATGGCAAATGGCCGGATTTTGGGGCTAATTTACCGCGAAAAAGAGGAGGAATTGGGCTGGTTGTAGTCCGCCCTTGCATGATCGGGCAAAAACGAGTGCATTATTTCGCATGCGATACGATTCCATCGATCCTCAATTTTTTGTCCGAAACCGCGAGCGATTGCTCGAGAGGCTAAAGCCGAACAGTTTGGTTATCATTCATGCCAATGATATTTTTCCGACGAATGCCGACGGAACGATGAGCTTTCGTCAAAACAATGACCTGTTTTATCTCACGGGCGTTGATCAGGAGGAGACTGTTTTGGTTCTCAGTCCGGATGCCGCGCTTGAGGAGGATCGGGCCATTCTTTTTGTCAGGGAAACATCCGAGCAGATTGCGATTTGGGAGGGCGACAAGCTGACCAAGGAGCAAGCGACGGCGGCTTCGGGGATGGAGAATATTCAGTGGACCGATGCCTTTGAGGGAGCTTTCCGTCGACTCGCTCTGCAGGCCGAAAATATCTACCTACATACCAACGAGTATATCGCGGCTTCCAATACGGTGGAGACTCGCAACCGGCGCTTCATTCGCGAATGCCAGGAGCGGTATCCGCTTCATAATTATGAGCGGGTTGCAGTGCCTTTGCAGGAACTGCGAATGGAGAAGGATCCTGAAGAGATTAAGTTCCTGCAGAAGGCGATTGATATCACCGAGTCCGGATTCCGCCGCGTGCTCAAATTTTTGAAACCCGGAGTGGGTGAGTGGGAACTGGAAGCCGAATATCTCCACGAGTTTGTTCGCAACAAGTCGCGCGGATTTGCCTATTCTCCGATCATTGGTTCCGGGAAGAATGCCTGTGCACTCCACTACTTGGACAATGATGATATTTGTGAGGATGGTGAGATGGTGCTCATGGACGTGGGTGCCGAGTATGGGAATTGGAACGCTGACATGACCCGGACGGTTCCCGTGAATGGAAAATTTACGCCGCGTCAAAAGGATGTTTATGAAGCTGTCCTCCGGGTGATGTGGGCGGCAAACGATATTCTTCGCCCGGGACTCACACCAAGCGAGTATCAGAAACAAGTCATTGAGATCATGGAGAAAGAGTTGATCGGCTTGGGATTAATTGATGCCGAGGAGGCCAAGAAGCAGGATAAAACCAAAAAACTGGTGAAGAAGTATTTCATGCATGGAACCTCTCACCACTTGGGCTTGGATGTGCATGATGTGCACCCGGCAAATGCGCCGTATGCGGTGGGGCAGGTGCTCACAATCGAGCCGGGGATCTACATTCGTGAAGAAAATCTGGGGGTCCGGATTGAGAACGATGTTATTATCGGAGAGACCAAGAATATCGATATGTTTGCAAATTTCCCAACCACCGTTGAGGAGATCGAAGCTGCGATGGCCGAGTAAGGGTGAAAGCAAGCCCAAAACGAACTCTCCGATGGGCTGTTGGCGTCGTTTTGCTGCTTTTGTTACTTTTGCCAATCGTTCGGTTTTCATCATCAGAGAGTGAGGCGCAGACAGGTGGTAACAAGTCTGGCCGATTTGCTTCTTCTTTGACTGCCGATTCGGATTCACCAAAGGAAGGCCGGAGAATGACTCCGAGTCGTCGTAAGCTGTCCAAGGATGAGTTTGACGCTCATGTCGTGTCAGTGGATATGGGGGAGAGTGTGATTTTCCCAGCCAGCGGGGTTGGAGAATATGATGGCGTGCTTGTCCATCTGGAACCCCGGCGCATTGTTGATGAATCCGGGGTCGAGCGGGTTGTTTTGACTACCAAACTTGTCGATGCTACTCGCTCTGCACCCAATGATGAGGAGCTTTCCAGTTTAATGGACGAAAACCAGGGCGATCGGGTGCTCGACGAAGATGCTCGTCAGGTACTGTTTCGGAAACTCAGTCAGATGAAAGGCACTGATATCATGACTACACCTTCCCAAGCTATTGAGCGGGATAGGACCGTGGAATACCTTCTTTGTCCGGGTCGGGACGAAGTCCTTCTGGTGAAAGGGCGGCTTTGCGAAGGGGTGGATGGGCAAACCAAAATCCAATTCGGGCATCTCTACGCGCGACCAAGAGGAGAGTATTTGGATTTGGTTGAACCTTGGGGCACGCCGCGGCAGCCTGAGTAGGCGAACTAGGTTAGCAAACTTTCCAAATCTGATTTGAGGCGTTCCTGCGCGTCTTCATCGGTCAGCTTTTCCCCGTCCTGGGTGCTCACGTAGATTGAGTCCAATGCGGCTCCTTTTTCGGTGCAAATGCGCGAGTGGACCGTGATGAGATTGTGGTCATTAACAGTCCGAAGAACATCGTGAAGGAGCGCGATGCGATCGAGCGCCTGAAGTTCAATCACGGTATAGTGCGGGTCGAGGCTGTTGCTGATCCACGCCCGGACCGGAAATTCGACGACTTGTTTGGTCTCCGGTTTCAGGAAATTTTCCTTCTTCTTGAGATACTTGGCAGGTTTGTAGGCTTCCTGCTGATTGATTTCGTAGAGAGTTGCGACAACGGCCTTCTTCTTGGCCGTGTCTGTGATCGCTTTAAGGTCATCATTGCAGACCCGAAATAGGTCGAGAGTGATTCCATCCGGACGAGTGTAAACGTCTGCAGATAGAATGTTCAGTTGATGGGTGGCAAGTGCACAGCAGACTTTCTCAAGAAAGCGGTGTGAATCGTGGCAGGCAATGATGAGTTCGTTGTAGCCAAACTTGGGGTGGTCAATCCACTGCACCGCGCATTCAAAAGGGGTGTCTGGGCGTCGCGCGCGCCGGTCGATGTATTGCCAGAGTGCGACGATATGTTTTGAGATGCTTTTCTTGCTTCGGTAGCGGAAGTAGCGCTTAGGCATGAGCCTGGAGTGCTCGTCGAAAATCTCGTAATACTTCTCTTTTAGCCCTGATTTGATCTCAGTCAGTGTTTCCTGAACTTCGTGATCAACCTCCTCTTTTTCCGCAGTCATTCCTTCGAGAATAAACTCGCGGGTATTGCGGTAGAGTTGGAGAATGAGAGTCTCTTTCCATGGTGACCAAGCTTCTTCATTCGTGCCATTTGAGTCGGCGAAGGTGAAGAGGAGGAGGGCATCAAGGCGATGCCGATCCTTCATCAGGCTTGCGAACTCCCGAATGACTTCGGGATCGTCAATGTTCTTCTTGGTCGCAAACCGCCAAAGGGTGAGGTGGTGGTCGACAAGGAACATGATGAGCGAGCGACGTCCCCCGGTGATGTTCAGTCGCTTGCACATACGGGCGGCCAGGATTGCCGAGCCATCGATGTGCTCGCGCACGTTTTCCGCGCGTCCTGTGTCATGCAGAATGAGGGCAACAAACAGGGCGTAGGGATCGGGGTGGTTGACGAAGAGATTGCGGTAGAGATTGTGGCGTGGTTCTTCGTCATCGACCAGGTTGTCGAGTTGGTCGATGCAGCGGAGGGTGTGTTCGTCGGCAGTGTAGCGGTGAAAAAACTCGTGTTGCACCAGGCAATCCAATGCGCCGAATTCTGGGAGGTAGCGTCCCAAAACCCCGCAGCGGTGCATCAGGCGAAGAGTTCGGGCGACTTGTCCCTTTTTCTCAAGAATCTCCCGAAAGGCATCTCTGTTTTCAATCCGCAAGCGGAAGCCTTTGTCGATGAGGTCCCAATTGGCTTTGATCAGCTTACGCAATGACGGTGACGGGCGGACGTCGTATTTTTGACAATAGACAAAGAGGCGAATGAGGCGGTTTGAATTTTCCTCAAAGATCGTTTTGCGACGAGGGAAGAGACGACCGTCGCGAATAGTGTAGTCGTCGAGTGACTTGGGCTTCTTCTTGATCAGGCCAAAGGTGAGTCTTGATCGAAGTCCATATTGTTGACCTTCGTCGTGTTTAAGTTCGAAGATCTCGAAGACCGATTTGGTGTGATTGTAGACGTTGCGGGCGTGGGTGTAGTAGTCCTTCATGAACCACTCGATGCGGCGAAGGATGGATTTCTGAGGGTAGCCAAACTCGTTGGCGAGCACGCCTTGGAATCGAAGGGTCAGGATGTCATTGCCTTTATCATGGTAGTGGAGGGCGTTTCTGACCCGGTGGAGAAAGTTGAAAGCGTCCTTAAGTTCGCGTCTCGCAAGCCGGCTGAGGATGCGTTTGGACACGAGCTTGGTCATCGAGCGGGTTCCGGCCTCGGCGTCGATGATCCATTCCAGGTTATGGTAGTCGCGCAGAGTGCCCGGGCTGTCTTTGATGTTAGGTTCCTGGAGAAAAACGGTGTGGGACCACTTGGCGTGACGAGATTTGATATCGAGCCGGCGTTCCTCGAAAAAGGACTCTTTATCCTTGTCGATGCAGACCTTTCGGAATCGAGTCTGAAATTTCTCGAATAAGTCGGTCGGCCCAATGAGAAGGCGTGCATCGAAGAGGGCGGTTCGGGATTGGGGCTCAGCCTTCGCTTCGTTCAAGCACTCCGTGATGGAGCGGGTGGAGGGGAGGAATTTGAAGCCAAGATCCCAGATGGTGTTTTGAAGTTCTGAAATCACTTCCGAGACTCGCTTGGAGACTTTCCCCGAGGGAGCTGAAGTTAGGAAAAGGAGGTCGACATCGGAGCCGGGGTTCATGATGCCCCGGCCGTATCCGCCACTGGCGACGAGGGCGAGGCTGCCCAGTTCTTCACCGGGTTTGAGCAGCGAGAGGTAAAGAGTCCTCAGGAGATGATCAATTGCTTCCGAGTGAGCTTGAGCGTGTGCCAAGCCGGCTTCGCCGGCAAGATGGCGCTTGTGGAGCTTTTCGTGCCAGGCCTTGAGCTTGGATTTCAAAAAAACGAGCCGTTCCTTGGGAGACAGCTCGCGTAGATGATCTGCTTTAAGTGTGCGGGGCACGGGGGATAGCGGGGATTACCAGCGGGTTGCATTTGCGCGGTCCCTTCCGCCATTACGGGCGTAGTAGGTCCGGCCGGCCGAAGTGGTATCGAGAGATCCGCGAATGATCTTCACGCCGGCTCCTTCGCCAACGCGGCGATAGAGATCGATAACGTCCCTGGACTTCATTCGAATGCAGCCATAGGAGGCTGGGCGTCCAATCTTGTGCTCGGCTGGGGTGCCGTGAATGTAAACGCAACGCCTGAAGGTGTTACGATTGTGACTGTCTCTTCCGCTGAGCCAAAGGATGCGTGTTACAATGGGATCGCGTCCAATCGTGTTGGGTTTCATGATCCTACCGGTTTGGCGTCGGCTTTTGAAAACAGCGCCTTTTGGAGCTCCTCCGCCGATTTTCTTGGCAACGACGTGATTTCCAAGGGGAGTGCGATTGCTGCCGGAGCGACTGCCCAAGCCAAATTTGGAAGTTGAAATCGGGTAGGCCTTTACCGGCCTTCCGTTCTTCACAAGGAGCATCTTCTGATCCCGGACACTCACGACCATCTTGTTTTCGCGGTCAACCGATGGGCTGCAACTTGTGAAAAGAAGTGGCAGGGCGGTGAGGAGTGCGAAAACAAACGGTTTGAATGAGCGCATGGTGGAATCGTAAGATTGATTTGGGCTGAAACGATTAATTTCCCTTGGAGCGGAAAGGCAGAAGCTGCATCAGATTTGCCATTTGTCCCAATGAATTTAGAGAAGTGTAAAAGAACCCAACGGGGAAGGGAAGCAACAAGATTGCGGATGGCCAATTTCCTTGGATGGCGGCATCGATGACTACAAAGAGGAAGAAGAAGCCGAAGAGAAGCTCCACAATTGGAGTGAGGCTTTTGAGTGCCTTGTAGCGGCTCTTTTTGATCTCCATCTTCTTCTTACCTTCGATGCCGTATTTAGGGGTGCGGACGAATCCGGACTCGTGTCCAATCATGGCCTCGATGACGGCTTTGGCGTTGTTGACAGCCATTCCAATTCCTAGCGCAAGGAGGAGGGGAAGGTAGCAGATTTCACGAAGCCAAGTTTTGGGGTTAATGGATTTTTGAGCGACGGCGTAAAAAATCACGATAGAAATTGAGGAGAAGAAGAAGATGGGAACGTGGACAAGTAAGTTGCCCCAGAAGCCAAACTCAGGACCCCACTCGTTTTTAGGGAAGATGAGGAAGCAGAGAGCGATCAGCGCAAGGTAAGCGTAGTTTGCGGTGAGGTGCGCGGTGGCCTCCAGCTTTACGGCGAGAGGGAACTTGCTGCGCCAAATGGAAGGAAGGCACTTCTTGCAACATTGGATGGAGCCTTTGGTCCAGCGATGCTGCTGGTTCTTAAATCCTGCCATGTCGACAGGAAGTTCGGCGGGGGTTTCAACCTCCTTGAGGAAGATGAATTTCCAGCCCTTGAGCTGGGCCCGGTAGCTGAGATCCATGTCCTCGGTGAGTGTATCGTGCTCCCACCCGCCGGCATCGACGATCGCTTGCTTGCGCCAGATTCCGCCGGTGCCATTGAACGTGAAGAAACGACCGGAGCGGTTTCGGGCGGTTTGTTCTAGTTCAAGGTGGCCGTCGAGGAAGAGGGCCTGAACGCGGGTGAGGGCGTTATAGTTGCGGTTGAGGTGACCCCAGCGGGTCTGGACAAGAGCGATCTTGTCGTTGGTGAAGTGGTGGATGGTCTCCTGAAGAAGATCGGGATTCGGGACGAAATCGGCGTCGAGAATGAGGATGAACTCACCTTTGGCCTGATTCATACCGTTTTCGAGAGCACCAGCCTTAAAGCCGGTGCGGTCGGTACGGTGAATACACTCGGCATCAAATCCCTTGTCACGCAGGCGGGCGGCGCCGGCACGGGAAATCTCAACGGTCTCGTCAGTGGAGTCGTCGAGGATTTGGATCTCCATCTTGTCCCGGGGGTAGTCGAGGGCTGCGACAGCGTCGAGAAGGCGGTCAACCACGTGCATTTCGTTGAAGACGGGGAGTTGAATGGTGACGAGAGGCATTTCTTCGAACTCACGGTCAGGCGTCGGGCGGGTGCGTCCGTGCTTGAAATAGAGGTAAATGATGGTGAGGCGGTGAAAGCCGTAGCCGGCCAGGGCGAGGAGGACGGTGGTGTAGAGACCGAACCAGATCCAAGAGGAGACGTCGTTTGACATAAATTCTAAGGGTTGAAATGGGTGGAGTTAAGGGGTCAGGAGGAGCTGGTTACGTCCACAAGCGCAATCGTCGTGCCAAGAATCTGTGTTATTGTCAAGACATTGACCAGAACGACTTTTGTAACGCTGAAGCCTTGAGAATCATACATTTTTGGACATTTCCTTCGAAAATCTCGACAAATCACCATTACAAAGTTTTGGTCACCCCATGACAATTGAGCCGATTGGGGAATTTCGTTCGACATGGGGGGAGGGACCGATTTGGTCCGGCGGACGTCTATTGTATGTCGATATTGAATCCCATAAGGTGA
>CBFHQJ010000054.1:0-31907 GCA_965657795.1 Akkermansiaceae bacterium | reverse complement strand
AATTTAGATTTGTAGCCTCATCACGGCTTGGAAGAGGATGAGGCCCACACCAAAAGACAACTTGACCGGATCTCGACGTTATTCAGCGCTTCCCTAACCCAAAAGCTCGCTGCGCGTGAAAATGCTCACCACCGGGACACCCTCGGCTTCGATCGCGGGTCGTCCCCCCTCTTCGCGGTCCACCAGCACCATGCAGAAAACCACCTCGCCACCCGCCGCCCGGATCGCCTCGATGGCTTTCAAGGTGGATCCGCCGGTCGTGATGACATCATCCACCACCACCACTTTGTCGCCTTCTTTGAAATTCCCCTCGATCTGCTTTCCGCGACCGTGGCCCTTCGGCTCTTTGCGGATATTGAAAACCTGCAAGGCCTTCTCATCGCCCGCGCTCGCCATTCCGACCACCAGAGAAATCGGATCCGCTCCCATCGTCATCCCTCCGATGGCATTCACCTCAAGATTCTCCTCCTCAATTCTCCCCTTCACCAATCCCCAACCGACCTCACCAATCCAACCCGCTCCCCGGTTGTCCAGGGCCGTCAGCCGGCAATCGACGTAGAGATCGCTCTTCTTCCCGGAAGCCAACGTGAAATCTCCCGTCCGCACCGATTTCTCCAACAACATTTTCTTCAAATTATCCTTCGCGCTCATCGAGCTCGATGTTGCGCGACCCGGCTCTCAAACTCAATCCCTACGAAAAAAATCTCGGGATCAGGCAGCATCTTTCTAAGCTAAAAACAGATGAAATTTCTCATTCTTTGTCTGAATCCTGATTTCGTGAACGGATATGAGTGAAATGCCCGCTCTTCAGACCACTTCAAAAATTTCTGTTGGGATCAAAATTCATTTGCCTTCCAAGATCAATATTCGCCGAAGGTCGGCATAAACATTCCGCATGAGAACGACCACGTCTCGACTTGTGGTGGGAAGTGACGATCGCTAGAAAAGCTTAACCCGCACCCGGTCGAGAAACATATCCGGCATTTGGTTCAGCCTTATCCCTCAAATGGCAACCCAAAGATCAGGAAGACAACTAGCAGTATGATCGCTCCGAAAAAACACATTCCCATCCAAGCACAGCAAACGAGAGCCCAATAACCAAACGGGGCTCTTTTCTGAATGTAAGGTGTTGCTGCCCAGAAGCTCGACAGGAAGAACAACACCGCAAACAAGGATACTGAAGGATCAAAAAACAGATTCCCAAGAATCAACACTGGAGGGAATAACATTAGCCAAATCCATCGCCGCCAGTAGCGACGAAAGGCCTGCTCAGCAGAGAGCTTCTGTTTAGGCAATGGAGGTGAAATCACTTTAGAAAAAACTCAAGGAGGTGATTGGCTTCAGTATACTACTCATCAATTTCGTTTCCGGAATTCCTTCGTTCTTCGATCTCTCTTATCGATTCCGGAGGGAGGGGTTCACGCCAATTTCCAACTTTTACGATCCTCCCGGTAAGTTCGTTGTCCCCATAAATCAAAGGCGTGTGAATCAAGTGAGCGAACAATGCCACTACTGAATCTTCATCGTAAAGCGTGATTAGTTCATCTTCCCGGGTTTCATAACACTTTCGAAAAATCAGGTATGAAGCGAAGTAAATGAACAGAGCAACAGGAATCCCGAGAACGCTCCTTTTCATTTAACCCCTCGAGTTTTGCGGCGACGTTGAGAAAATTGTAAGATCCCAAGGGCAAGAAGTAAGGCTGAGGATGTTTCCGGCACGACACTGATTGGGCTTGAAACGCCAACGAGATCGCGACCATCCCACGTCGCCAGGGAGACGGTGTTCACGTTCACGTCGTAATCCAAATACGGTGCGGTTGTTTCGTAGACTCCTTCTGGTAGAAAAACCATCCCTCCGTCCTGTGTGAATCTCGTGTTAAACATCAAGCTGCTACCAATTCGTCCTGCCAGAAGAGTCCAAGGTCCAAGCGACACCAGGGGTCCATCGCTTGTCACGAATTCCCAAGGAGTTCCAATAAAATTGAAGGCATTTAGATCTATAATTTCACTGCCTGTGTAACCCGTTGTCAGACCTATGTTATTCCAATCCGCTGATGGAAAAGTCACTGATTCAGTGAGTTCAAATTGAAGCGTTCCACCCTCATCGGTAAAAATAATGGCAGCATGAGCTTTGCTCGCGAGCGAACCGAAAATCAATACAAAACCAGCAAGGGCAGCGGTCGTATCTTTGGTTTTCATAAAAGAGAACCGGATCTCAATTAAGCCGGTCCAAAATGGATTCCGAGGGCTTGACTGAATTGATTGAGCTTCTTCTTTTCACGAGGGTCGATGAGGACGAGGGAAGTTCCTTTTTTGCCAGCGCGGGCAGTGCGGCCGCTGCGGTGCGTGTAGTAGTCGATCTGCTCGGGGAGCTGGTGGTGGACGACGAAGGAGAGGCCCTCGACATCGATTCCGCGCGCGGCGACGTCGGTAGCGACGAGGAATTGAGTGCGTTCTTTTTTGAAAGCCCGCATGACCTTGTCGCGCTCGAGCTGGGTGAGGTCGCCTTGCAAAACGCCGACAGAATGGCCGCGCTGGGCGAGTTTTTTGCCAAGAATATCGGCACCGTCACGGGTGCGGGTGAAGATGAGACCGCGTTGGGACCCCTGACGGTGGAGGAATTCGTCGATGAAATCGGTCTTGTCCTCTTTGACACAGACGGCGAATCGGTGATCGATGTTGCGGTTGACGACGTTTTTGGTGTCGACCTTGACCGTCTTGGGATCGGGCGACATGCAGAACTTGATGAGGTCATCGAGGGCACGCGGGAACGTAGCGGAGAAGAGCCAGGTCGCTTTGCGGTTCACGCTGATCTCGATGGCGGAGCGGATCTGATCCTTGAAACCCATGGAGAGCATTTCGTCGGCTTCGTCGAGGATGAGATATTGCACGTGGTCGAGAGCCACGGCCTTGCGCTTGAGAAGGTCATAAAGACGGCCGGGAGTGGCGACGAGGATGTGGGTGGGGCGCTGGAGGCGGTTGATCTGGACGTCGATTTTATCTCCGCCGGCGGCTACTTCGAGGAAGATCCGCTGCTCGGCGTATTTGGTGAACTTGAAGAGGGCCTTGTGGATTTGTTTGGCGAGCTCACGGGTGGGAGCGAGAATGAGCCCCTGGATTTGCTTTTTCTTGGGGTCGATTTTGGTGAGAAGAGGGAGGCCAAAGGCGGCGGTTTTTCCGGTTCCAGTCTGGGCCTGCGCCACGAAGTCGTGCCCGCGCTCGAGAAGGTAGGGGAGGGATTGGGACTGCACCGGGGTGGGCTTCCGGATGCCTAATTCATCGAGTCCTTTAACGAGGTCGGCAGGAATGCCCAGGGATTTGAAATCGCTCACAAGGCAAGGGTGTAGTCGCTGGGAGGGGGAAAGCCAAGCGTGGGGCCGGAAGATCTTGAAAAAGGGCCTGGGGAGCGGGCGTAGTGATGGCTTATGCGAATTCTCATCATTCTCAGCTTATTGATCGCGAACCTTTCCGCGAAAAACACGGTGAAGGTCTTCATTCTGGCCGGCCAATCGAACATGGAGGGAAAGGCACAGAACAAATTGCTGGAACACCAGGCCACGGATGCCAAGACCAAGGAACTCTTTGCCCACCTCCGCAAAGACGGGAAATGGATCGAGCGTGACGACGTCATGATCAAGTATCTCAACCGCCACGGTAAGCTCACGATTGGCTATGGCTCGCGAGATCGCACCGGCGTGGAGCTACAGCTGGGACACACTTTGGGTGATCATTTTGAGGAGCCGGTTTTGTTGATCAAGGCGGCGTGGGGTGGTCATTCGCTTTATCAAAAATTTCGTTCGCCATCGGCCGGGTTGCCATCGGATGAGAAGCTGACCGAGGAATTACAGAAGGCGCAGGAGCGGACGAAGAAGAATAACGAAAAGCGTAAAAAGAATGATCCCATCCCCACGATGGAAGACATCAAGGCGGGTTACGGAGTTTCGTGGCGGGAGATGTTGAAGGAAGTACGAGAAACACTAAAGAATTATAAAACGCTCTTTCCTTCGCTGAGAGAAACCACTCCGGAAATTGCCGGTTTCGTTTGGTTTCAGGGCTGGAACGATCAATACAACGGAGCCGAAACGGAATATGCTTCCAACATGGAATACTTCATCAAGGACGTGCGGAAGGAATTCAAATCTCCGGAATTGCCCTTCGTGATCGGAGTGATGGGGCAGAATGGTTCGAAGGAAGCAAAGGGTGCGATGAAGGCGATTCAGGAGGCCCAGGTCGCGATGGAAAAGCTGCCAAAAGTGAAAGCCGTGCAGACCGATGTTCTCATTGATAAGGCTGCCGAGGCTCTTTACCCGACTTGGCGTAAGAATATCCCGGAATGGGAGAAGACTGGATCGGATCACGCCTATCACTATCTGGGCAGCGCGATTTGGTTCAACCGAATGGGCGAGGGATTTGCGGAAGCTTTACTGGAGCTGAGGTAGGGAGGTAGCCGGAAGCTCTCGATTTCGGTTTTAGCAGCGGAGGTTCCGAGAGCGGGAGCTCTCGGCTACGGTTGGAGAATGTCCAAGCTACCTCAAATTGTTCCCTAAGAATTACTTTGAGCTGGTGGTCAAATCAAGACAGATGGCCTCGCCCTGGTTTGTCCGCGCGAAGAGTTTGCCGTCGCCGATGGCGAGGGGAGCCCAGAAAAGCTTTTTTGGAATCTCTTTGAGGAACTGATGACGACCCGACTCGGTGAAGCTCTTCTCACCGGCTGTTCCGAAGACGACCATACCGGTCTCGGTGAGGACTACAGTGGTTTCGCCAATCTTGGCAGTTGAGCCACGAGTGCCGGGGAGGGGATGCTTCCAGAGAATGTCACCGCTTTTGAAATCCATGCGGTAAAGCTCGGTGTTGTAGCGCTTGTCGCCAAAGCAGCCGACGAGGTCATCGCCCTCGACAAAGCAATTCTGGAAAATCATGGGGAGGTCCCGATTCCGGTGAACGATTTCCGGTTCGGCCTTGGAAACGTCAAGGACGGCATATCCCATGTTGTATCCCGAAGAGATGTGAACGAGATCACCAAGGACTTGCGGGTTGGACGCGTTGACATCGTAGGGAGTCCGCCAGCCGTATTTGTAAAGGACCTTGCCCTTGGCCGAGAGATCGTAACCGACCACAGAGCGACCGTGGAAAACCACCGCGGCGTCTTTGCCTTTATGTTGATAGAGGACGGGAGCGGCATATCCGGGACGAGCGGAATTTTCGGAACTCCAGACTTTTTCACCGGTTTTCTTGTTCAAGGCGACCAGCGCTCCGGTTTTCGAACATGGGAGGCAGAGGAGGGTCTTGCCATAAACCACGGGCGAGGAGGAATATCCCCAGGTGGGCATGTTGCCGCCGAGATCGTCCTTGAACTCGACGACCCATTTTTCGTCACCGCTTTTGGCATCGTAGCAGGAAAGACGACCGGATTTGGAGAGATTATAGACGAGGCCTTCGTCAACGATAGGGGTGGCTCCGGGGCCGCCGTCGTAGAATTTTGGCGCAAGCTTCTCGGAATAGTCCTTTTTCCAGACGACATCGCCGGTCTTGGCATCAAAGCACCAGAGGGTATCGCGATCTCCGCTGTTACCCACGGTGTAGGCGCGACCATCGGCCACGGTGAAGCTGGAGCAGCCTTTCCCGATTTTGGCCTTCCAGAGGATCTTGGGGCCCTCTTTCTGAACATTGGCAGGAATCTTCCCTTCGGCGGTACCGTTCCCATTGGGGCCCAGATAGGACGACCAGGTGGATCCCCAGGCGATGACGGCCAAACTAAAAAACAAGCTGATAAATTTCACTCAGGAGATATAATCCAAAAACGGAAGGTTGCCAAACCTGCGCTTTCAGAAGCGCTTGTTTTTCCCAGTGTTCTAGGAAGTGAATAGATCATTTTTAATTTCGTCTTCTTCTTCTTAGTGGGAATAACCCTGTCAAATCGCTGTTCCACCGCTTTATCAAGAGGGTTCCACGGATGGAATAACCCGTGAAAATTACCGTGAGTAGGGCCCAGCGATTCCAAGAACTTTGGGAATTTCCTATTTTGATCCCTCCTGCCAAGATCTTGTTCACAGCCTTGTTGGGCGTATTTTGTAAATCCTGATGATGAAGAGTTCCGAAGATGAAAAGTGGATCCGCGTAGCCTTGGATGAAGGACGGAAGGGGATTGGCCTTACTGCTCCGAATCCACCGGTGGGTGCAGTTCTGGTGAAGGACGGGATCGAGCTTGCGCGGGGATGGCACCAGAAGGTGGGCTCACCGCATGCCGAGCGGGATGCCTTGTCCAAGCTCGTGGGAGATGAGGCAAAAGGAGCGACCGCTTACGTGACCCTGGAGCCCTGCAGCACTCATGGCCGGACGGGAGCCTGCACCGAGGCCTTGATTTTGGCCGGGGTGGCAAAGGTGGTTTATGGGGCCCGCGACCCCAATCCCTTCCATGTCGGGGGAGCTAATGAAATTCTATCTGCCGCAGGGATCGAGGTGGTATCGGGGGTTTTGGAAGAGGAGTGCTTGGAATTGATTCGAGGCTTCGCCATGGTGCAAACGGAAGGGCGGCCGTGGGTGATTGCCAAAACCGCGATGTCTTTGGATGGCAGGATCACCCGTCCACCCGGGGAGGGTCAGTGGCTCAGTGGCTCATCGGCGCGGGAAGAAGTTCAGCAATTGCGGGTCGAGGTGGATGCCATCCTGACTTCGGGTGAAACGGTGAGACGGGATGACCCCGCCTTGACCTTGCGGGGTCCCGAAATCCCGTCTGGTAAAATACAACCGTGGCGGGTCGTGATGACCCGCCAGGATGTCGACCGTGAAGACCTGCAGCTTTTCGAAGATGAATGGAAGGAGCGGACGCTTGTCTTCAAAGAACAAACAAAGTACGACGTTTTACGTACTTTAGCGAGCGAGCATGGCGTCAACACGCTTCTCGTGGAAGCCGGAGGAAGTTTGTTGGGTTCCTTCCTTGATGACGGCCTCATTGATGAATGGGTCATCTACCTCGCTCCTCTGGTGACGGGTGGCCCGACCGTGGCGGTGGGAGGGAAGGGGAGTGAGAACCTAGAAGATCGTCTGAACCTGAACAAGGTGAGAATTCTTCAAGTGGGTCGCGACGTTTGTGCGAGGGGATTGGTGAACCGAGGAGAGTTAAAACCTCTTGATCGATAATCTGTTAGCCAAACATTTGCGTCCAGTGGCGACCATAGCGGCCCAAGCCAATTCGTTTGTGCGAACCTTTGAACATATTCTTGTGGTGGCCTGGTGAGTAGAACCAACCTTTGTTGGCGGCGGCGGGTGCGGTTGATCCCATGTAGATGTTTTCACCGCTTGCTTTGGTGCCTTCGTTGGCCGCGCGGTCCCAGGGAGTCTTCTTTCCGGAGATGGGGGATTCGTGAGCAAAGAAATTGTTCTTGGCCATGTCCTCGGAATGGCCGCGGCTCGCGTCGCAAAGTTTCGAGTCAATGACGAGGGCGTTCAATCCGAGGAGGAGTCGCCATTCATTGACTTCGCGAATACCTGCGCGCTCGTCTTCCGGGATGTTTTCCTTCGCGGCAATTTTGTCGTTATCCCTCATGATCCGAAGTCCATCACGTGGAAGCTCGGCGAAGGATGAGATGGCTTCTTTTTCGGTGGTGAGAATGGTGGCCTCCGATTTCTCCTCATCGTGCAGAACGGCGGTGTCGACGATGGCGTCTCGAAACTTGGCGAGGGTGAGGACGATCTTGCGTTGCTGCTCAAGCGCGACCGGAGCGGTGGCGAAGATCTGTTTGGCATCGGGCATGATCAATTTTTTTAGGCCTTTGATTGCCGGCATGCTTTTGGTTTTGAGAAGCGGTTTCATGGCGTTTTCACCGAGGTGGTAAACCATCATGAAGTCCTTGCGATATTGACGGATTTGTCGGCTGGCATCTGCTTTGGCCTCGCCTGTGAATTGGCTCCGCACGAAGTTGTTGTGATCTTTCAGATAGCGATCGCGGAGTTGGGGCCAGGTCTTGTCGAATTCCTTGAGCAGGGGAACGAGTTCCTTGTTTTCGAGATTCTCAAGATCGGAAACGAGATTCTCGAATCCTTTGTCGCTTTCAATGACAGCTTGAAGGCGGACGAAAATCTCGTTTGTGGTGAGGGTCGCAGCCTTGATTGGAATCAAGGTGAGCAGGAGAAGCAGGGTGAAGAGCGGTTTCATTGCGATGTCGGAGGTGTGTGACATTAACGATGCCGACCTTGTTTGTCGTTGAAAAAAGAAGGCCCTCTTCGTGAGAAGAGAGCCTTGAGAGTTTTGAGGTTCATTTGGGAACTTTAGCGGCAGCGCTGCTGGGAACGTTGACGCCAGCGGGGATTGTGGGTGCGAATGTAACGTTCGCGTTCGATGCGGCGTTGGTATTCCCGCTGGGCGGCATGACGCTGGGCTGCAATGCGACGCTGGCGCTCCAGATAGTGGCTGAGTTCGTATCCGGTGAGCCGCTGGGTGTGGTAGTGATTTCCATGGCGAACCTGCTTCGAGTAGATCGGGCTCCCGCATGGAAGATATCCGCTGATGAAGACGGTTGTTACCGGAGCTTGGTTGCAGTGGCTCTGGGCAGCGGCAGGCATGGCCAATCCGCCAGTCAAAAGGGTAATTCCTAGGATCAATAGTTTTTTCATTTTCTTGGTTTTGTTGGGTTAACTGGTGCTGTCGGGTGTGACGCAGTTGGTCCGGGAGGAATTCAAAGAAAATGGAAACGAGCCCTGCTGGAAGGGTTTCAAAGTGCTTCCAAAATTGATTGCCCTTTATAATGAATGAATTCGTCTTTTCGTGGTCTAATCCAGCAGTAAGAAAAATTAATTATGAGCGAAGAATTTAATCAAAACCCGGAAGGCTCCTACGCGGAGGAAGAGAGCAAACGCCAGTTCGATAACTTTGGTGAAGCATTCAAAGCTGGCTCCGCCGAAGGAGCTGCCAAGGCCCGTGAGAAGGCGCCGGAGCTCAAGTCCGGCGTTGCCAATGCCGTTCACGACGTTGCTTACGGCCTGGCTTACGGTTCGGTCTTTGCCGGCGCTTTTATCAATGAGCTGATTCCTAAAAACATCCGCGAGGGATTATCTCGCGGTGCCGAAGCGGGAAAGGCCGCCGGTCGGACAGCCTGCGATAAAGTTCAGGATGCGTTAAGCCCTGAAGACAAACCAGTTGAAGAAAGTGATATCACAAATCCCTCTTTTTCTTAGAATTTTAGACAGAACTGTTTTCTAACAGCGTTTATGTGTGTGTAACAAAGATTGTTGTTGCGTGTGTGCTCAACAGCGGTTCGCCTTTCGAGGGGAGCCGCTGTTGTTATTTACGGATGGCGTAAAATACTGATTCTCAGGGATTAAGCGCGATATGGGTGGGTTTCTAGAGGTGGGGACCTGCAAAAACTGTTCTCGCTCAGTGGGTTATAACAATTTTCAGACCAAAGTCGCCTTGCTTGTTTTTGTGAAGAATGTTGCTAGCTTCCTGCCTCGCCCATGTATCGTTATCCCAAAGAATATGATGTCCTCGTAATTGGTGCTGGTCACGCCGGAGTTGAAGCTGCTCTCGCTGCTGCCCGGCTCGGAGTCTCGGTTGCCATGTTGACACAGAATCTCGATACCATCGGCCAGATGAGCTGCAACCCAGCGATCGGTGGTTTGGCCAAAGGACACATGGTTCGCGAAATTGATGCCCTCGGCGGAGTCATGGGAGAGAATACCGATGCCACCGCCATTCAATGGCGTATGCTGAATGCCGGCAAGGGGCCTTCTGTTCGGGCGCCGCGAGCGCAGTGTGATAAGAAGGCCTATCAGTTCCGGATCAAGCGAATCATCGAGGGAGCTGAAGGGCTTGATCTGCACCAGGGAAATGTCGCCACTATCTTGGTTGAGAACGATGAGGTGAAGGGGGTGCAGACCTCCCTTCAAATGGAGATCCGGGCCAAGACGGTGATTCTTTCGGCAGGGACCTTCATGCGGGGTCTCATGCATGTGGGGCTTAAGAATGAGAAAGGGGGACGCATGGGCGATGCTACCTCGACTGTTTCCGAGTCTCTCAAGGAGCTGGGCTTTGAAATCGATCGATTCAAAACAGGAACTCCATGCCGGCTGAATGGTCGGAGTCTCGATCTTTCCAAATGCGAGAAGCAGGAGGGGGACACTCCGCCTTCTTTGTTCAGCTATCATCCGGAATTGATCCGCAAAGAGGAGAATGACATCTTTACCTTGAATCATTGGGCTGATCCGAAGTTCCACGTGGAACAAATTCCATGCTGGATTACCTGGACGACTCCAAAGACCCACGATGTCATTCGCGAAAATCTTGACCAATCGCCTATGTATTCGGGGAAAATCGATGGAGTGGGGCCACGTTATTGTCCATCAATTGAGGACAAGGTGGTTCGTTTTGCTGAGAAGGAGCGTCATCAGGTCTTTTTGGAGCCAGAGGGTCGACATACATTGGAATACTACGTGAATGGAGTTTCGACCTCGCTTCCTTATGAGGTTCAGCTCGATTTCCTTCGCGCCATCCCTGGATTGGAGAAATGTGAGATCATCCGTCCGGGTTACGCAGTGGAGTATGACTACTGCCCTCCGACCCAGCTTAAGTCCACTCTCGAGACCAAGAAGGTGGGTGGTCTTTACTTTGCCGGGCAAATCAACGGGACTTCCGGATATGAGGAGGCGGCCGGTCAAGGTCTCCTTGCGGGGGCGAATGCTGCTCTCAAGGTAAAAGGGGAAGGGGAGTTGGTCCTGGGCCGCGATGAAGCCTACCTCGGGGTAATGATTGATGATCTGGTGACTAAAGGATGCACCGAGCCTTACCGGATGTTTACCAGTCGCGCTGAATACCGGCTTTTGCTTCGTCAGGACAATGCCGACGAGCGCCTTAGCCCGATTGCCTCCAATCTTGGTCTTTTGCGGGATGAGCATTCCGAACTGTTTGCTCAAAAGCAGGCTGGTCTCACCGAAGCTCGTGAGTTCATTCGAAAAACGACGCATGAGCGCATCAAGCTGGACCATTGGTTCCGGCAGGGAGGTCATGGATGGGAGGATTTGCCGCCTGAGATCCGCGAAAAGTTCCACGTGGAACTTTGGCCCATCCTTGAAGCTGATTTTAAGTATGAAGGCCACATCACACGGCAACAGCAGGAGGTCGATCGCTTTAAGAAGCAGGAATCTGCGCTCATTCCGGAAGATATGGACTATTTGGCCCTCAATGGTCTCAAAGCAGAGGCCCGCCAGCGATTCAGTGATATTCGGCCCCGGACCCTTGGGCAAGCCGCCCGCATTTCTGGAATTACACCGGCAGATGTGACTCTCCTGATGATTGCCTTGGAAAAGCGAAAAAAAGCAGCGGATCTCAAGGCCTAGAATTGAGAGTGTAACTTTCCGTGTGGTTTTTCGTTTAAGAAGGTAGCCAGATCTTCTAGGCGCTGGTATCCCATTTCCGGCCATCCGGATGTTTTGGGATGTGCGCGAGGCCCGGGGGACAAAGATTCAAAGTGCTTGTGATTGTAGGCTTGGTTTTACCTTGCTCTCTCTGTCAGAGTCTTCCCCATGAAACTGCGGAGCCTTCTGATCGCAATCCTTTCGATTCTTGTCTCTCCGGCCTTGGGCAAGTCGCCCAATATCCTTGTCATTCTGACAGATGATCACCGCTATGATGCCATGGGATTTCTCGGGCATCCTTTCTTGGAAACTCCTAATATGGATCGCCTTGCAGCGGAAGGCGTTCACTTTAAAAACGCCTACGTGACGACTTCGCTCTGCTCTCCCAGCCGTGCGTCCATTCTTACCGGACTTTACGCTCACAATCATCGGGTCGTGGACAATTACAATCCGGTTGACGAGTCGCTGACATTTTTTCCTGAGACACTTCAGGAGGCAGGTTATCAAACCGCTTTCATTGGCAAGTGGCACATGGGTGATAGCGAGGAGAAACAACGCGGCTTTGATCATTGGCATAGCTTCAGGGGGCAGGGGGTCTATGTCCCGGACCCAGCCATGCTGAAAGCGAAGGGTCGCTTCGTTCCTCAGGCTACGAATTCCGGTTTCAACATCAACGGGAAGAAGGTCGCGCAGAAAGGTTACATCACCGATGAACTCACCGACTACGCGGAGGAATGGCTCGCGGAGAAGGATGATGAGAAGCCCTTTCTTCTCTACGTTTCCCACAAGGGCGTGCATGCTGATTTTCTGCCGCCGGACCGTCATGCCTTTAAGTACGATGAAGTACTTATTTCGACTCCACCCACTCCTTTGAAGAATCCCGATCTTTTCACCGACCCGCCGATGTGGGTCCGGAATCAAAGCAACAGCAGGCATGGGGTCGAGTT
This sequence comes from Akkermansiaceae bacterium, assembly GCA_965657795.1. Lineage (GTDB taxonomy): Bacteria > Verrucomicrobiota > Verrucomicrobiia > Verrucomicrobiales > Akkermansiaceae > SW10. The sequence goes on along the minus strand of CBFHQJ010000054.1, from coordinate 19,611 downwards.
TGCCTACTACACCGGAGTGGATATGAAGAAGTATTATCGGCGCTACTGCGAGGCCCTCCTGGCCGTTGATGATAGTGTTGGCCGGCTTTTGACCACGCTTGAGAAGAGCGGGGAACTCAAGGAGACTGTTGTTCTTTATCTCGGTGACAACGGATTCATTTTTGGTGAACACGGTCTCATCGACAAGCGGTGCGCCTATGATGAATCCGTTCGCATTCCGATGATCATGCGGTATCCCAAATTGCTAAAACCGGGAACGACCGTTGAGAAAATCGTCGCCAACATTGACGTCGCGCCCACCTTGCTTGAGGTCGCTGGTTTGAAGCCACGGAAACAGATGGACGGCAAAAGTTTTTGGTCGCTTGCGAGAAGGGAAGGGAGTTCCGAATGGCGCAAATACCTCCTCTATGAATATTACTGGGAACGAAATTATCCACAAACCCCAACCAATCATGCCGTGATTGGAGAGGACTACAAATACATCCGTTATCATGGCGTTTGGGATCAGGATGAGCTTTACCATACAAAGTCGGATCCTAAGGAGCGCAAAAATCTTTTCAACGATCCGGAGCAGGAGTCACGCATCGCAGAAATGAACGAGGCTCTTTTTGATCTTCTCGCTGACTCTACCGGTGGCAATATGCCGCTTCTCCGGGATCGGGGGACGAAGTACCTTGATCGAAAATCTGATGGCTCCCGGGGAGTTCCTTTTCCTCCAAGTTTTCATCGCGATGCGGGAACGAGCGGAAAGTGAATCCGTCAGGGCGTGTAAATCGGGATCTTGACGACCGAAGTGAGCTTCTTGAACCCAGGATCAAGGGTGAGAATCTCCCACTCCCGCACGATTGCCATGGCTGCGACCAGGCAGATCGTGTTGCCAATGAGAACCCCCGAGTCGTGGCACTTGTTGCAGATGCGGGCAGCCTCTACGTAGTCACTTGATGCGATCGGCTCGTCTGGGAAGGCGCTGAGTGCACTTCGAAGGCGATCAAACTGCACGGTGTAACGGACTCCGGATAGGATCTCCTGCCTCACGGGCCCGATCATCATCGCTTTGCCTGTTTCGATCAACTCAGTCAGAGCCTCGGTCTCTGGTGCGTCCACGGGGCTTCTGCGCTGCAAGGCGAGTGACCAGACGGACGTGTCCACGATCACGCTCAAGACGACCTCCTTCCCGCGCTATGGTCGTAGCTTTCATCGATATCGATTTTCCCGAAGAGCTTGGTGACCTCCTGCTGTTTCCGGCGATTGATGTATTCCTTCAAGGCGGCTTCGACCGCAGCTCTTTTGCTGCGGTGATTTCCGATTTTGACCGCTTCTTCGAGCAATTCTTGTGCGATATCAAGGTTGGTAGCCATGTGTGTAACTATTGCACATTTAAACGCACAATAAAACCTCCTTTGTTACAGGGAAATGCCATCGAGCCCGAAAAACTACCAACTGTTGCTGAAGTGAATGAACCCTTCCCACAGTCTCGTGTGCCAAGAATCTCATCACGGTCGGTGCGATCACCGATGCTGCCTTTGGATTTCCGGGAAAAGGAGTGGGAGGGATTCAGCGCGAACGATCTCTGGATCTGACGAGAATGACTGATTTCCCAAGTTGGGGGCCCACGGATGATGGTAGGATCAAGCCGGACATCGTCGCCAATGGCTACCGGGTGACCTCAACCTTGCAATCTTCCGAAGAATTACCCCAGTTTAGCGCTTATGGGAGTAAATCAGGAACGAGCATGGCTTCTCCCACCTCGGCAGGTTCGGCGATCTTACTCCAGCAGCTTTATCGGCAGAAGTTCAACCGTAAGAGTGATTTGAGACCAGAAGTTTCCCCTGCGCAACTTGTTGCGGAGTGGCCGCGCTCTCGGCTTGGATTTCTTCCAGGAAGTCTGCCGAACTATAAAGTCTAATTGAAGCTTCATAAGCCATCCCCTGCACTTCGGGGCGATCTCCGCGCGCTGCGATGGTGCCGATGACATGGGCGGCATGTTCAATATTGCTAAGGGTCTCATCACCACTCTGCCTGAAAAGGATCCGATCATTCCACTCGGGGCTTTTCACGGCCGGGGAAGATCCCGGTTCCCAAACTCCCACGATCTCGCCCAACCCGGTCACCCCCTCAAACCGGCTTTGTCCTCGAACCTGATCAGTGGTACTTGTGATGGCTGCTATCAAATTCAAAGCACCCAAGAACACCGGTCGTCCGCTTTCGAAGTCATCCAGAATGAGATCTTTTGGGACCGCTTGATTCAAATTGGCCTGCTGAACAGCCGTGAGCGGATCGAGAAAGCCTGCCAACCTCAACGTTCGAGCTTCCTCACCCTGCAAAAGTTGCACTGCGGGCTTGGCTCGTTCCAACTCGAGGATTTCTCCGGGTGACTGCCCGAAAGCAACTTCCAAACCAAAAACTCCTAACAATGCCAATCGGAAAATTTTCCTCACCATGCCCCAACACACGATGGAGGAGTATGATTGTTACAATAATAGCTATTTTCTTTCGCTAGAGCAGGCTGTGATTGCCAAAGGAATTAGCTTTGCTCTTGCTTATTCCAGTTCTCCGACTTGTCGCTCTGCTTCGTAAAGGATAATGGCGACGGCGGTGGCGAGGTTGAGCGAGCGGGTGGAGCCTGGCTTCATGGGGATGCGAATGGTGCGGTCATCGAGCCAGTCCTCGGGGAGGCCCCGGGTCTCGGGTCCGAAGACGAGGAAGTCGTTTGCCTGGAATTCAGCCGTCCAGGCTGATTTCTTTCCCTTGGTGCTGAGAAACCAAATCCGTGCGTCCGGGTGCGACGCGAGAAATTCTTCGAAGTTCTCCCAAACCTTGAGGTCGACATCCTTCCAGTAATCGAGGCCGGCTCGGCGGACCGATTTTTCATCGAGCGAGAAGCCGAGGGGTTTGACAAGGTGCAAGGTGGAGCCGGTGGCGAGGGCGAGTCGGCCGATTGCTCCGGTATTGTGCGGGATTTCCGGTTCGACGAGGACGAGTTGCATGCCAGAAAGATAAAAAGAAAGTGAGCCTGACAGTCAGAATTTCCAAAAGAAAAAAGGCGAACCAAACGGTCCGCCTTTTTTCCGAAAAATGAAATACTACCTTAAAAATCCGATTTTAATCGGCGAGGGCCACGTTGATGCGGCGGCCTTTTTTGTCGAAGTAGACGCTTCCGTCAGTGAGTGCAAAGAGGGTGTGGTCCTTGCCCATGCCGACGTTGGCGCCGGGATGCCACTTGGTTCCGCGCTGGCGGATGAGGATGTTACCGGCGATGACTGTTTCGCCGCCGTACTTCTTCACGCCGAGGCGTTTGCTGTTTGAGTCGCGTCCGTTCTTAACGGAACCCTGTCCTTTTTTGTGAGCCATGTCTAAAAAGTGGTAGGTGGTTTAATGAAAATTAGCCTTCGATCCCAGTGATCTGAAGCTTGGTGAGATGATGACGGAAACCGATGGTTTTGTGGAAACCCTTGCGGCGTTTGAATTTGAAGGCAACGCCCTTCTTTCCGCGGTGCTGCTCGATGACCTTGGCGGTGACGCCGGCACCCTCGATGGTGGGAGCACCAACGGTGGTGTTCTCGCCGTCGTTCACGAGGAGAACCTCGGGAAACTTGATTTCGTCGTCAGCCTCCACAGGGAGTTTGTCGACACTGATGGTGTCACCTTCTTGGACGCGGTATTGCTTACCGCCGGTTTTGAAAATTGCGTAGGCCATGGTTGGAGTGTGGCTAAAAAGTTGAGGACGAAAATTAGCAAACCAGATCACTCGTGGCCTGCGCGGGGCGGGAATTCATCACAGACCCACGAAACGGGCAAGGTTTTTTTGAAAATAATCCGATTTATTAGTCATTAGCCAGAGCAATCCCAAAACTTGCCTTTTCGACGTCTTCTTTCTACCAGATCCCTGTGTTTCCCACTTTACCGGTCAAATTGCCAGACGCTGCCGCGACGACCGCTCTGGGGCGCGAGATTGGCCGTGCCGCCCGGGCGGGCGAAGTCATCGCACTGGTGGGCGATCTGGGGGCGGGAAAAACGACGCTCACGCAGGGAATTGTGGAAGGCCTGGGGTATGAGGAGGCGGTAACCAGCCCGACCTTTTCGCTGGTGCAGGAATACCTGGGTGGACGCTTGGAGGTATTTCACTTCGATTTCTACCGCGTGGAGGATGAGCATGAGCTTCTGGATCTGGGCTGGGACGACTATTTGGACCGCGAGGGCGTGGTGATCGTGGAGTGGCCGACCCTTCATCCGGACCTGCTGCCGAAGGACACCCGTTGGCTGGAATTGAGCCATATTGGGGAAGGGCGAATTATAAATGCCATTGTTTGATCCGCACGGCCCCATCTTTGGTGTCTGGTTTTTGAGAATCCGCGGTTAGCCCGGTCGAGCGCTATCGGGAGCGCCTTCTATCTGGAATATCAACCGTGCCGATGGCTTGAACAAACCCCATTGTTTCCATTTGCCAATCTGCGGCAACTCCCGGAAACAGGTGGGATGGGCTTGCTTCCGATGAGTGGAGAGCAATAGACGATTCTTTTATGGTAATACATGCACACATTATCATTAAAGAATTTAGTATTCTAGGGTGTGGAGAGTTCTGCATTTCTGAATGTCGAAGCTTTCCGAATCCCAACCCATCCAAACCATGACCTATAAAACGAAAAGAATTCTCCCGATCTTTGCAAGCTTGGCAGCCCTTTCAGGTGCCTCTGCCGGAGCAGCGACCACCGCGATTGACTGGGGTGGCCAGTATGTTGATCAGGATCTGCAATTTTCCGGCCACGTACCTGGGAATACCTCGGGGAGCGACAATTACGGCGATCCTGATGGGGTTTTTCCCTTTAGTGTTTCGGAGACGGTCGCCGGCAGAGCCTTGAGCCTTGATGATCCTTTTTCTCCTCCGACGGGCTATTCCGGAACGAGTGATACATTTTACGGGGGTGGCTCGGTGACGAGGCTGGGAGCCGGTCAACCCAATGACGGCTTCTCGGAAATATATCTGCTCAACCAAGGCCCCAACGACAGTATTCATTGGCGGGTCGATACCGGCGGAGATTCCCACACCTTCCACCTTTTGGTCTACTGGGACAAAGCTGATTTTTTGGGCTCGATGAATACTCTTTCGAATCTCGGTTTGTCGGAGGGTGCCTTTACCATCAGCACGGCATAGTCCAGTGGCAATCACGACGACGAACTCCTCCGCTGGGTTGTCCGGGATGGTAGCCAATTCTATGTCTCCGAAGCGACGATCGCGCTGCAAAACAACTCGCAAGTGGTCAGCCCATATTCATCGCTGGTGAACTGGGCCCCTTACAATCCGGTTGATCCGGTCGGGGCTGCAACTGCCAGCGAGCTTACCTCGCTGGACTTTGATGAAGCGGGTCCATTCTCGCCCCATACCTTTACCGATGTTACCGGACTGGAATTCTATGTGGAACATGGAGCGGCAACCGGTCCGATTCATGTGCACGTCGAAGGGTTCGAAGCCAGCCTGGTGCCCGAACCATCCAGTTCACTTTTTCTCCTACTTGGTATGGGCGGACTCTGTGGGTTGCGTCGAAGGAAAACCTAGGATTTCAGAGTTCCGGCCTGAAGCTACGCCGCCGAAGTGAGGGCGGTGAAGGGGTATTGCCTCCTGCAGAATGTGGGTGGAGTGGATTGCGCTTGCCCGCAATTTTCCGCAAGGTGCCACCGGAACGATGAAATCCAGCCCTACCTTCGTTATCGCCACGGTCAGTATGGTTGCTTTGACCGTGGCGGCGATCGACTACTTCCGCGCTTTCAATTCATACAATGACTACAGGGACGCCGCGAATGCACCGGTGATGGACCTAGCTCCGATCACAGGCAAAGAGCAGAGGTTTTTAAAAGAGGTAAAGGAAGCGTGGACGCCCCTGAATCCTGATCAGGATTATTACGGTTGGATTCATTCCTGTGAAATCGCGGGGATCGAGCCAACAGTTGACGGGTTGGCGCGACTGCTGACCACTGAAATTACCCCTTTTGCCTATTGGGATGAGGAGCAAAATCTCAGGGAGGTGAGTCGGGCTGCCACTTTATCCCAAATGGAGATCGAGACCATCGATGGAAAACTCCACGTCGGAGAGGGCATCGCCTTCATCAGGGCCCGAGATAATCTCATCGAGTATTATGAAGATACCAGCGAGGGAATCTTTTTTACCTTCTATGGGAGAGGGAAGCGAGCTCACGATGAGTGAGCTTTAGATCACTTACCGAGATCGAAGACTCCGCCGACTCGCCGGGCGAGATCGAGATCGTGTGTCACGACGACCAAGGTGACGCCGTTTTCTTTTTGGATTTCGAGGAGAAGGTCGGCGACTTTGCTGCCGGTCTCGCCATCGAGTGCTCCGGTGGGCTCGTCGGCGAGGACGACGCGGGGCTGGTTGATTAAAGCACGGGCAACCGCAGTGCGCTGTTTTTCGCCGCCGGAGAGTTCGCCCGGACGATGGTTGATGCGGTGGCTGAGGCCAACCCGCTCGAGAAGTTCGGTGGCGCGTTTTCGGGTTTTCTCCTCGCTTTCCTGCCAGCCGCCGGCGAGCCGGGGAGTGAGCACGTTTTCCATGACCGTGAGTTGGGGCAGGAGGTGGTGTTGCTGGAAGACGAAGCCAAGTTCCTGATTGCGAAAGCGGGCTGCTTCCTTCTCGTTGAACTTGGCAATGTCCTGTCCGCCGATTTCGACGGATCCCGAAGTGGGCGGCAGGAGGGCGCCGAGAACATTCAGCAAGGTGGTCTTACCGCTTCCGGACGGGCCGACCACGGCGGCTGCGGCCCCTTTTTCGACTGAAAAATCCAGTCCCTTGAGAACTTCCACCACTTCACCGGGCGTCTCAAAATTGACATCGAGATTGCTGACCTTGATCACGGTGTTAGAGTAACGCGATTCCGCTGGTCTCAAAGTCCTCATTCTTCCAATCTCAAATTATGAAAATTCCTACCTGTCCTGATTGTCATCGCCGCAACTTCCTTCGTCGTGCCGCTCTTGGTTCTGCCGCCTTGTTTACCATGCCCGGAGCATTTGCCGATGCCCTCACAATCACACCTCCAATGACCGAGGGTCCTTTTTATCCGGACAAGCTTCCGCTGGATACTGACAATGATCTCTTGCGGATCAATGACTCGATCACGCCGGGCGTCGGAGCAATCACCCACCTCCACGGCAAGGTCACGGACGTGAAGGGGAACGCGATCCCCAATGCCCGCGTCGAAATTTGGCAGGTGGATAATAAAGGAGCTTACATTCACTCACGCGATGGCGGGCTCAAGGGGCCGAAGCGCGACGATCATTTCCAGGGCTTCGGCCGGTTCATGACCGGGCGTGACGGACGGTATTATTTCCGCACGATCAAGCCGGTGCCCTATGGTCCGCGCACTCCGCACATTCACGTGGCCGTTTACCAAAAAAACAAGCGGACGCTGACCACGCAATGCTTCATCGATGGTGACAAGGGCAACGCGAAGGACGGGCTCGTAAAACGCATGGGCGAGCCCGTGAAGCACTTGATGGTGCAGTTCAAGCCCATCCCGAATTCCAAGGCGGGTGAGTTGAGCGCTGAGTTTAATATCGTGTTGGGCGTGACTCCTGATGATGGCCATGAGTAGGGGCTTCAAGGCGCTACTGGTTGTTGCCGCCGGGGTGATCCTTCCGTCTTGTGGAGAAGACGAAACAGTTTCTGAAACCGCGGTCCAGGTAACGAGGGAAGTCGAAGTGACTCTCCTGGGGCTGGAGGAAGCGATCGATTGGAACCGCGAGATGGAGCTGATTTCAGGAGATGATCATCTGAAATGGGCGGCGAAAGAAATAGGGATCGCCGAGGCGGCTCTCGATGAAGCTGTCCGCCTGGTGCTTGATCCGGAGAGCAAGGTGATCCAGGTGATTGCCCAAGATCGGGAGGAGGGCACCGCGACAAAATACGCTGATGCAGTGGCGACATCCCTCAAATTGGCCCGGCTAAGGGCGGAGATGGATGCGGTCTCCGCCAAGCCAGACGAGGAGGGACCATTGGAACCATTGGAAAGCGATCAAATGACTTACGAGAAGGCGAGGAGAGCGCTTGAAGAGGAACCGTCCAAGGACAGGGTTCTTTATCGTAAAAAGGAGTGACGCTACAGAGCTTGGACTTCAATCCGAGCAGGCTGGCCGAATGACTCGGACTAAAGTCCAAGCTCCGTAAATTCCTAAGCCAAGCCGACGGCTCTCCGCACGCGGTCGATAACCTTGGTGGCTTCTTCGCGGGCTTTTTCGGCCCCGGCTTTGAGCACCGCATCGACTTCGTCCGGATTGGCAACGAGCTCTTCGCGACGGGCGCGCATGGGAGCAAAGTAGTCCCAGTAGGCTTCGGCAAGGCGCTTTTTAAAGTCACCATACCCGCAGCCTCCGTTCTTGTAATCCGAGATCATCACGTCGTATTCGGCGTCGTTGGCGAAGAGTTGGTAAAGCGCGAGAATGATCGAGTTATCGGTCGGCTTGGGATCTTCAACCGCGGCGGAATCGGTCTTGATCCGCATGATGAGCTTCTTGGTGGGCTTTTCGTCGCCGAAGATGGGAAGGGTGTTGTTGTAGCTCTTGCTCATCTTCTCGCCGTCGAGGCCGGGAACCTTGGCGACGTCATCGCGAATGCGCGCTTTCGGCATCACGAGGGTGCCTTCGCCATATTGATCATTGATCTTGCCCACCAAATCGCGGGTGACCTCGAGGTGTTGCTTCTGGTCCTCACCGACGGGGACGACATTGGAATCGTAGAGGAGAATATCCGCCGCCATGAGTGCGGGATAAGCGAATAGGGCGTGGTTGGCCGAGATCCCTTTGGCGATCTTGTCCTTATAAGAGTGGCAACGTTCCAGGAGCCCCATGGGGCAGACCGTGGAGAGAATCCAGGCCAGCTCGTTGACTTCGGGAACCGAGCTTTGCTTGAAAAAGACGCCCCGGGACGGGTCAAATCCGCATGCCAGGAAGTCGATGGCGACATTGCGGACGTTCTCGCGGAGCTCGTTGGCATCGTGGGTCGTGGTCATGGCGTGGTAATCCGCAATGAAGTAATACCCGTCGCCCTCGCCCTGCGCGTCGATGGCCGGCTTGATGGCGCCGAAGTAGTTCCCGACGTGAAGTTTCCCGCTTGGCTGGAGGCCCGTCAAAATTCTCATGCGCGGGAGTTACGGTTTTTCAGCGCAAAGCGAAAGGCCAAATCGTGCCCGCGGCTTTCCAGCTTGAAAGATCACCGCCCCGTGGCCAACCTTCGCCCGTGTTTAAGCCACGTTGGAAAAAAGAAGCGCTCCTTCTCTTGAAGGGGGCCAAGAAGTTTCTGCACTACAAGCGGGATCTCCTCGCTCCGGACCGCATTGATGAGATCGAATCCCGCCGGGCCGACCTTAAGGCCGCCGTCAAGTCCAAGGATCTTGATGCCGTGAAGGAGACCTCCAAGCAGCTTCGCAACACCTGTGAGAAATCGTTGGCCCATTACCGCCAGCCGGAGTGGATTCAGGAGAATATCGAGGTGTTTTGGGTTGCGATCGTGGTGGCGCTCGGCATCCGTGCCTATTTCCTCCAGCCCTTCCGCATTCCCACCGGTTCGATGCAGCCTTCGTTGAACGGCATCGTTGCCACCACGAAGCATGATGATGGCGATTGGGATACCCCGTGGTTCGGTGAGCAGGTTTTCGACTTCGCGATGTCCGGTCGTTCTTACGAGAACATCGTCGCGGACAAGGATCTCAACATCGTCTCAATCAAGGACGCCAGCTTCTTTCTTTTCTCAAGAACCAAGATTACTTTTGACGATGGCAGCAGCGAAGTCATCGGTTGTCCACTGAATGAAGCTGCTCAAATCGGGACGATTTCCAATGCCCTGAATCGCAAGGCAAATGGCATCGAGCCTCACTTTGAACAGGGCTCTCCTATCTTTAAAGGATACCTCACTTCCGGAGATCTCGTTCTGGTAGATAAGGTTTCCTACCACTTCCGCCAGCCGAAGCGCGGCGAGTCCTTCGTCTTCGACACGCGGGATATTGACACTGATGGCCCCGACAGGATGTCCAGCCAGGCTAAAGGGGATCACTATATCAAGCGACTCGCAGGTGTGCCGGGTGACACCATTCGTATCGAAGAGCCTGTCCTCTACATCAATGGAGATCAAGCGACCGAGGAGACTCTGATCCGGGTCATGAAGCAGGAACCCGACTCCAAGGGCTATGACTACACCGGCTACACCAATCCGCCGAGACGTGCCGATGGCCGGGGTCAGAAAACGAAATTTTCGGATTCAAGTCACACCGTCACTCTCGATGGTGATCCCAAGAAGGGGAACAATTACCGCGAATTCTTTGCCTTGGGAGATAACTCAACGGATAGTCTCGACTCCCGTTACTGGGGCAGTGTGAAACAGTATAACTTGGTTGGCCCTGCTTTCATCTCGCTCTGGCCCTTCAACAGCGGGCACTGGGGACTCATCAAGTAGCCTCGATGTCGACCGACCCCACTGCTGCCGAGATCACCCGCAAGGCGAAGTCCAATCTCGCTTTCGCGTTGCGTTGTGTTCCGGCGGACCGCAGGCAGCATCTCGTCAGCTTTTATGCCTTCTGCCGGGTCATCGATGATCTTGCAGATGATCTTGAGCTCCCCATCGCGGAAAAGAAAGAAGGTCTCGCGGGCTGGAAGGAAATCTTCGACACCAATACCACCAACCCGGATCTCGGGCTGGTGGTTCTCCAGAGTGATATTCTCAAGGTACGAGATCTTTACGAGATCTCCTCCGAGTATTTCACCAATGTCATCGAGGGCTGCCAAATGGACCTGCATCCGCAGCGATTTGGAACCTGGAAGGATTTGCAGGAATACACTTTCCGCGTGGCGTCCTCGGTGGGGCTGGTTTGCCTCCCGCTCTTTGCGGCCGATGCCAAACGCTCGCATGAATATGCGGTGGCGCTCGGCCACGCCCTCCAACTCACCAACATCCTCCGTGACATTGGTGAGGATTTATCGAATGGCGCGCGCATCTATGTGCCGCTTCACGACCTCGTCCGTTTCCAATACACTGAGCGTGATCTTATCGGACGGGTGCACGATGGGCGCTTTATCGCCTTCATGAATTACCAGGCGGACCGCTGCGAGGAACTTTACGCCAAGGCCACGGAGCTTCTCCCGCCCGAGGATCACAAGGCTCTTCTGGCTCCCCGCGTGATGCACCGCATTTACCACACTCTCCTCAAGCAAATGCGGGCCGACAACTTCCGCGTCTTCGACCGGCGCTACCGCCTGAGTAAGTTCAAGAAGATCTCGCTTCTCGTGAAAGAGCGCTTCTTTGGTTGATCCGTTTCATTCGGGCATCGCAATTTCGAGTGCGAAAAATTGGCGCTCTCCATTCTGGGGCACGGTGATGAGCTGGTTCAAGCTCTCCTGATCAACGGTGAAATACCCGGTATCCGGTGTCATCGTTTCGAGATTGTTGGAGCGCCAAAGACGATAGCGGCGATCGGGATAGGCGTCAAAAATGAGGCGCGTATTTTGGCCATTGGCCTCGGCTCGCAAGATCGGTGTGGAAGAGAGCAAAGGATTCTTTTTAGCAAGGAACTCAAGCAGGTTCGAGATTCCGTCACGATCAAAGTCGCCTGCGGCACCTTGATCTCCGGTGGCATTGCCGGGCTCAAGGTTGTGCTCCAGCTCCCAAATATCAGGCATACCGTCGCCGTCGGTGTCGGGGAGAGCCGTTACTTCGGCCCGCACGCTACGAACGGTGGTCAGGGTAATGTCACCTAGTTGATTGATGACGCGAATCTCACGGAGTTCATTCTGATCTCCCGTGTAGAGATTTGGCAGGGTCACCGCGAGTGCATCGTCCTCGGGGGTTTCGTTGCGCACAATCGCGAGAGCTGCGGCTGGCAATTCGATGTCGTCAATCAGGACCAGAAACTGATCGAGGAGATCACGATCGGTGACGCCTTCGCCCACCGATTTGTCGAAGAAGACCTTGGCGACGTAGCCTTCGTTGACGAGGTCGCCATCGTTCTCCGGAAAGCCAAAGCGGAAGTTCACCGGCGAGCCCGTCTGAACGTTTCGCACGATGGTGGTGTAGTGACCGGTTTGATCGTCGAGCGTATTATCGTTGGCCGACGAGACCTCCTTGAGGCGAACGCGGATCTCGGCGGTCCCGCTGGACGGGATGTCTTCGTAGTCAAAACGCCACTCGCGGGTGAACCCGGTGTTGCCCAGCTGGCCGGGAACGCGGACCCCGATGGCGTCCGCCCAATCCTGGTCGTTATCAGGATTGGAATCGACGATGAGATACTGTACTTTGGTCACGCTGTCATCAGTGACAACCACCGAACCGTAAGTGGAACCGCCGAGTTGATCACCTTCCGCCGGAAAGCGAATCTCTCCGGTGGGGCGCGCTGCATCGTAGTAAAAGGTCTGCGCCTCGGTGCGGAAAATCGAGGACCGCCCGAAGCGATCGAGGAAGGCTTTGGTGCGGAGGATGTGGAAGCCCTCCTCAAGCCCGGTCATCATTTCCCCGTGGTCGTTGTGCGGGAAAAAGCTGACCCGGGTGGCGTTGAAGTTCTCAATCTCAAATTTCGTTTCCATGCGCCGCTTGATTTCGATGTCATTCGCGGAGAAGGGAAAACGTGGTCCCGCGTCTTCCGAGTGGAAGCCGATCTTATAACGCAGCACGGTGCCGTTTGGCAGGGAAGGCAGGTCCGCGCTCCACCATTGCGGGGTGCGGTTGCCGTCGGAATTTCCATTCTGGTAAAAGATCAAAGGCGCAACGCGGGTGTTGCCCCGGCCTTCACCGAGCGATCCTTCCGGGAAGCTGGAGCCATCAGTGGTATAATAAACCCAGGCAGCATCCGGTTCGTTGTCGTAACCCACCTTCACGCGCAGCTCCACGAAGTTGTTGGGAGTGAGAAGATACTGGGGCGTGCCGCTGTTGTCGGTGGCGCGGGGATCGTGGTAGGCCCAGGTCACCGTTCCGGAGCCGGTATTCGGTCCGTTTCCATTGTTGCGGGTCGGCGCGTTGCCGATGTTAATCTCCCAGGTTTCCGCTCCTTGTGATCCAATGACATTGCGGGCGACATCGGTGGCGGCGAACTTCTCTGCGGTCCGGTCGATGAAGAGCATCTGTTCATAACCCGTGAAAAGATCTTGAGCGGGATTTCCGCCAAAACGGTCGAGCGGGGGCGGATTGTCACGTTCGGCCAAATCATCGCTGTCGATCCCGGCCTGGGAATTCAAGTCTACCCCGCCATCGAGCTTCATGAGAATGTTGGCGGCGGAGCCATCGGCGCGGGCTTCAAAGCGAAGATTGGTGCCATCGGTGATGCGGGGAATGAACGCGGTGTAGTCGTAGCCGCGATCGCCATCGCGCCCGTCCTCCCGGACATGTGCCATCATGGGAGCGGGCGCTCCGTTTTGGAATATCTGAATCGGGGCGGTGTCGCTTCCCTGCCAGACGCGGGGCAGGCGGGGATTATCCCAGGAGAATGCAAAAATGCCGCCGGACGGCACGACCGGGGCATTGCCCTCTCCATTGCGAAGTCGGCCCTGGTTATCGACGGTGACGTGGAAAGGGCCGCCATGATTGGAATAATTTAGCAGTCGTGCACCCGCCGGAAAGGTCGTGGTGAGATCACGGGCCTGGCCACCGGTGTAGTTCCGCGCCATGAGTACGAGAAGAATCGTACCATCCGCGTCGGTCATACCTTCATTCTCGCGCTTGTCACGCATTTCCCACGCCGCGAAATCCTGATCACCCCACTTTGGAATTTGCGAGCCGCGCACGAAATCAAGTCGGACCGCGAGCGGTCCGTTCACCCACGATTGACCGAATTGCCCGAGGAAGGGAATCTGCGCGGGCTTGGGGAAGAAGCTCGGCGGCCCCTCTTCATTATAGCCATCGGTGTAAACGATGGGGAGGCCCTCGCGGGTCAGGAGATACTGGAAGGCGGCGGGTCGATCGAGGCCCGACATGTAGTTATTGTCGTGCGAGAGTGGATAGGCGGCATTTTGGGTGGTGGTGCCAAAAGTTCCGTGGTTGGGCTGATCATAGCCGGTGAGGTCCCCGCCGATACCGTTGAATCCGCCCACCGTGTTGAGAAAGTTGTCATTGGCAATGCGCATCCCGGCGGCGAGGTAGCCATCAAAGCCCGGAGGCTCGCCGAGGTGCTCGCCAAAGAGAAGGAGGTCGTCCCGCGACAGGGTGTTGGTAAAGACGGAATCGCGGTGATTGCCCCAGTCGGTGTGACCGCGGGTCAGGTTGAATTGCACCTGAGCCTGGCCATTGTAGCCGGCTCCGCTGCGGTCTTTGTTGCCCGCGTTTTGTTCGCCAAAAAAGTAATCGGGAACGTGCTTCACGGCATCGAGGCGGAAGCCATCGGGATGGGCCTCATCGACAAACCAGCGAAGCGCCCGCAGGAGCATCGAGTTCACGTCCTCGGGGACAGGGTCTCCCATGTTGTAAATGCCATCGTCAAATCCCCAGGCCGTTGTCCGGCGGGTTGGATTGGTCCCGTCGACCCCGGTGTCCGAGAAGGGTTCGGAGGGTTCATTGACATCGTGCTGACCATCGCCATCGAGGTCCTCAAAGTCAAAGCGCCCGTTGTTGGCTCCGATATTCGTCGCGCCGTATCCGGTGTCTTCAAAAGCTTCCTTGTTGGCGAAGGTGTAAAGTTCGTTGCCATCGAAGTCGGTGGCGATGGGAAGGTCGCGGTCCAGATACCATTCCGGGTGACCGGGATGACGGACACTACTCCACTTCTCGTAATCCGAACCCTCAACATCACCGTCTGGATCAAAGGAGGTGTTGGGTGTCTCGTGGGCGATATCCCAGGCGAAGGGATTGCGGTGGAGCACCTGCCATTCGTCCTGATAGTTCACATCATTACTGGCCTTGCGCCATCCTCCGCCGGGAGTGCGGACGATGTGGAAATCCTCGGGCACGAAGCCGGGCACGTCCGGGAAAAGATTGCCGGGCTCGGTGTTGCCAAGCGGCCCGCCATTGTGCGCCATCACATTATCAAAGTAGACCTTGATCCCGAAACGGTGCGCGGTGCGGATCAGGGAAAGGAGATCATCCTTGGTCCCATACTTGGTGGGGATGGTGCCGGATTGATCAATGTCGCCCAGGTCAAAGCGGTCGAAGGTATCAAAGCCGACTGAAAAGCGACCGCCGGCGGCCTTGAAGGGTGGGGGGAGCCACAAAGAGGTGTAACCGGCCTCCGCGACCTCGGGGATCCGCTTCTCAATGCGCTCCCAGCTGGTGCCGAAATACTGGAGAATGGTTTCTTCCGCTTGCGCGGCCGGAGTCCATGAGAAAAGGAGCGCGGCCAAGGTGAGCGAGCGTCCGGGTGATGAAGTGTGTTTGAACATCGATTGCGGATCCTCCTTTATAAAAGTGGATTTGTAGATCGTCCAATGCAGAGTTGGCCGGGTGAGCAGCTGGACGAGATCCTCTAACCGAAACAGAGTTGGTATGCGCTCTGCTCATGTTATTCACAAATGACGGAGCTTCCAGATTTAAGGCAGGTGCGGTCGCTGGTGGTAGTGGCCGAGACGGAAAGTTTTACCAAGGCAGCGGAGAGGCTGGGAGTGACCCAATCAGCGGTCAGCCACTCTATTCGGGCGCTCGAAACCCAGCTCGATTCCAAGTTGTTCGAGCGCGCCGGCAAAAGGGTCGCGCTTTCGCAAAATGGCACCATTTTACTACGCCGTTTCAAGGCTGCGATCACTGAGTTGGAGAAGGCGCAGGAAGAACTTGGCCTTCTAAAGCGCTGGGGACAAGGTCGTCTCCGCGTTGGGGCGACCCACACACTCTGTACTTACCTCCTTCCCACTGTAATGCAGAAGTTCCGGGAGCTTTATCCGCGCGCCGAGATCCACATTGAATCCGGGGACACCTCGGAGCTTATCGACAGCCTCGACCGGAGTGAGATCGATCTCGTCCTCGGGATAGGCGGGCGCGAGCCAACCTGGGCGCGTTTTGATCCCATGTTCGAAGATGAATTGGTTTTCGTTGTGGCTCCCGATCATCCCTGGGCCAAGGCCGGATCAGTGGCCGCCGAGGAAGTGGGCAAAGAGTCCTTCCTGGTCTATGCGCGCAATAGCGAGACCTATCGCTTTCTTAAGTCCTCCTTCGAGGAAGCCGGTGTGCGCCTCCGCCCCAGCTTGAGTCTTGGCGACATGGGCGCGATCAAGGAAATGGCAAAGGTTGGAGTCGGAGTTGGCATCGTGGCCCCGTGGGTCGCGCAGGATGAGATTAGCAAGGGCGAGCTCGTCGCCATTCCGCTTGGGATCGCCACCCGCCGCCGCTCGTGGGGATTGGTTTGTCACGAAGGTCGCCATCTCAACATGGTCGAGGAAGATTTTCTCCGCATTTGCCGGAGTATCACCAAGACCCTCAACGGAGTTCAGAACGAGGATTGATGTTCGCGGGCGGGTCGGCCAAGCTTCCGCCCGCTCATGAAAGTTTCCCGCATCTCGCTCTCCTTTGTCCCGGTGGTGACCCGGGTTCCGCTCAAATTTGGCGATCAAACTTTGACCGAAGTCAGCTGCGCGCGCGTCGCGGTCGAAGTGGAGAGCGATGGTAAAACCGCCACCGGTTGGGCTGAGACGCCACTCAGCGTCGCCTGGGTCTGGCCGTCGGCACTCGGATACCGCGAGCGCGAAGACCGCCTACAGGAATTTTGCGAAAAACTACGGGGCGACCTCGAGGCTCACCTTGGCGAAGGACATCCCTTCTTTATCGGGCACCGCTACATCGAGGACCGCCTGCACGATCGCCTGGGCGAGGAAAACGCCGGTCGTGAAACCGCTGCCCGCATGCCGCATCTCGCCGGGCTCGTTTGCCTTTCCGCCTTCGACCTCGCCCTCTATGATGCCTTTGGAAAACTACACGGCGTGGGTGCCTTCGAGTGTCTCGACAAACAATGGCTGGGCGATCGCGATCTCAGTCATTTCCTCGAGCCTGCCGAAAAATTCGTTGGCAAATACCCTGCCGACTACCTCGTCGAACCCGCCATGACCCAGCCGGTCTGGCACCTTGTCGGCGGACTCGATCCCATCAAGGAATCCGAGCTCACCGGCGACGAACCGGACGATGGTTACCCCGTTCTCTTGCGCGATTGGATCCAGCGGGATGGCTTGAAATGCCTCAAAATCAAACTCCGCGGCAACGACCTCGAGTGGGACTTCCAGCGGCTTGTTGAGATTGGTAACATCGCCCTCGAACTGGACGTCACCCACCTCACCACTGACTTCAATTGCATGGTCACCGACCCCGCATACGTGAATGAAATCCTCGATCGCATCTCGGCCGGACACCGCGAAATTTACGATCGCATTGTCTACGTCGAGCAACCGTTTCCCTACGATCTTGAGGCCAACCAAATCGACGTCCATTCCGTCAGCGAGCGCAAACCTCTCTTCATGGATGAAAGCGCGCACGACTGGCGCTTCGTCCGGCTGGGCCTCGAACTGGGATGGACCAGCGTCGCCCTCAAGACCTGTAAAACTCTCACCGGAGCCATCCTCAGCTTGTGTTGGGCCAAGGAGCACGACATGACCCTCATGGTTCAGGACCTCACCAACCCCAGACTCGCGCAAGTGCCTCATGTTCTTCTGGCGGCATACGCGGGGACCATCTGCGGCGTCGAAAGCAACGGGATGCAGTTTTATCCCGAAGCCTCATCCGAGTTCCTCAAGGTCCACCCGGGATTGTATCAACGTCGCAATGGCATCCTGGACCTCAGCACCCTCAGTGGTCCCGGCTTTGGATACGCCGGCGTCGAGTCCCTTGCCTAATCAGCCTGTTTTACGGAGCTTGGACCAGATGCCCTCGGGGTGCTTTAGTCCGAGTCCAAGCCACCAAGCCTTCGAGAACGAAATCCCGTCAGATTTCACGGCACCTCCTCCCCTTAGCTTTGAAGGCATCGACGTCAAAATAAACTCTGCGCCTCCGCGTGAGACCTTTTCCGGTCCGGAGCTCTCTGCTGCTCTGCGTGAGTCATCTCTCCCATTCGCTTTCATTTCCCGGGTCAAAAAAACCTCTGCGCCTCCGCGTGAGACCTCCCGACCCACTCAAGACGATTAAATCTCATCGTTCGTGTGCAAATCTCGTGCTTCATCACGCCGCTGCCACCCCGGAATCAAATCGGTCGAGCGGACTGGTTACCCCCAATCCGTTTTCCCCAACCGCGACATGCAGATAAATTTCTGTTGTCGTGATATCCTCATGTCCCAGTAGTTCCTGAATGGTTCGTAAATCCGCTCCATCCTCTAAAAGATGAGTCGCGAAAGAATGCCGCAACGCATGGCTCGTGACCCGCTTTTGTATTCCCAAGCGGTTCACCGCTCGTTTCAGGGCTTTGCCGTAAACTCCGGCCAGCAGATGATGACGGCGCTCGATCCCGGTTCGTGGATCGACTGTGACTTCTTTTGCCGGAAACAAATACTGCCAGGCAAATTCCTTGGCGGCAGCCCGGAACTTCCGCGCCAAGGCTCCCGGTAAATAAACTCCCGCCACGTCATTTTCCCGGTCCCTTTCCCAGAGGTGACGCGCCTTCTCGATCTGCCCAGCCAATGAATCGACCAACGAGCGCGGGATCACCGTCACACGGTCCTTGTCTCCCTTACCTCCTCGGACCGTGAGCGTTTTCCGATCCAGATCGACGTCTTTGATCCGCAGTCTCAAGAGCTCCGCCTGCCGCAGACCCGCCCCATACTGAAGCTGGGCCGCCAAGACATACCGCTCCTCGGTGGCTTTCATCTCATTCAAAAGCACTCCGGTCTCCTTCTTCGAAAGAACCACCGGGACCCGCTGGCTGGTCTTCCGCAGTTTCACATTGAAAAAAGGATCCCCCATTCCACAAACGTGCTTAAAATGAAACGCCAATGCATTGAGAGCCTGCCTTTGGGTGCTGTAGGCACAATCCTCCTGAGCGACAATCGATTGTAAAAACTCGGTCCCGGTTTGCACCTCCATCATCTTCTTTGCCGATCCCGCAAATTTCGCAAAACGCCCGATCCACGCCGAATAACAATCGACGGTTCGCGGTGCCAAGCCTCGTCGCGCCCCGGTCGAGACGGCCGCCGCCCTCGCCCGCTCGATGAGGCTGCGATGATCTTTCCCCGCCAAATCGCAGGCCTTGAGCCATTCCAAATACCACCGGATCGCTTCACCCCATTGCTCAAGCTGCCAGGCTTCGCGCTCAATTCCCTCACGCTTGACCTGATCCGCCCAAAAGGCCTTCGCCGCGTCCCTGTCGGCAGGCAAACCATATCGGAGCCGGAAATTCTCGAACCATTCGAGGCAAATCAAAAAACCGGCGCGCTCGCGGTCGTTGAGGCCGCGAAACTCCGATAGATCTCGACGCCAACAGCACTTTGGGGGACTTGGATTCATAGTCTTGAGACAAACAGCTGGAAGTTGGGTCGTCAATTTTCAAGTGTTCTTATGAACACTTTTTCTCGCAAGCTCTAATTCGACGCCAAAAAACGCTCCATATTAGGTGAGACTTTTCGAGCCTTCCACGACTCCTCCTCATCGCCAATATCCCTGTTGCCTCATTAAAGAAAGACACCATAAGGTGACTGAATGATCGCTCCATTGCCTCATTCATGAGGACACC
>CBFHQJ010000053.1:0-32636 GCA_965657795.1 Akkermansiaceae bacterium | reverse complement strand
GTTGCCGAAGCCAATGGCGCATTATTCGTCGACGCTTTCTCCCCATCCAAAGACTGGTCAGCCGATCTCACCATCGACGGGGCCCTGCTCAACGATGCTGGATATGAAAAACTGGCTCCGGTTCTTGCAGACCAACTCTTCGGCAAAGGCAAAGCTGACGCAAACAAACGCCCCTCGGTCCACACCGCGGTGGTTGAGAAAAACTTCATGTGGCTCAATAACTTCAAGGTTCCCAATGGAGTTCACGTTTACGGTCGCCGCTACAACCCATTCGGCCCGGACAACTATCCTTTTGAATTAAAGAAGACCCGCCAAATGACTGCGAATCGCGACCAGGCGATTTGGGCCGCTCTTCAAGGAAAGCCCTTCGACCTCGTCGCGGCCGATGCCAAGACCATCGAGCTTCCACCCGTCAAATCGAACTACAAGCCGAGCGCTAAAAACGGCACCGTCGAGTATCTCCCCGGTAAGGTTGCCGAGACGAAGATCACGACCCCCGAGGGCTACAAGATCGACCTCTTCGCTTCGGAGAAAGAGTTCCCTGACCTCAAGAACCCGGTTCAGATCGCTTTCGACAACAAAGGCCGTCTCTGGGTCGCAACGATGGAAAGCTACCCGCACTACCGCATCGGCGATGCTCGCCCCAAGGATAAACTTCTCATCTTCGAAGACACCGACAACGACGGTAAAGCCGACAAGCAGATCGTCTTTGCCGACGATCTTCACATTCCAATCGGCTTCGAGATTTCCCACGATGGTGTTTACGTTTCTCAAAGCGGGAGCCTCATTCGTCTGCAGGACACAAATGGAGATGACAAGTATGACGTCTCCGAGCTGCTCTTGAGCGGCTTCGACGATCACGACACCCACCACGCGATTTCGGCATTCTGCGCCGATCCCAGTGGCGCTTTCGTGATGAACGAAGGAGTCTTCCTGCACTCGAATACCGAGAGTGTCTACGGACCGGAGCGAGGAACCAATGGTGGATTTTGGCGCTACAGCCCGCAGCGCAAGCACATCATGCGCTACGGTCAGTTCAGCATTCCGAACCCATGGGGCGTCGCTTTTGATGACTACGGTCAGGATTTTTTCCTCCACACCTCCGGCCCTTCCATGACGTGGATGCTGCCCGGAACAGTCAACGCTCGCTACGGTGCAAACTTCAGAGCACCCGATCTTCTTAAGAGCAACCGCGTTCGCCCAACTTCGGGAATCGAGATCGTCTCCAGCCGCCACGTCCCGGAAGAGGCACAAGGCGACGTCTTGATTAACAACAATATTGGCTATCTTGGCGCGAAGCAGCACAAGCTCATTGAGAGCGACACCGGCTTCACCACCGAGTATGTTCAGGATCTTTATGTCTCAAAAGACCTCAACTTCCGCCCTGTTGATCTTGAGTTCGCACCAGACGGTTCACTCTATGTCGCTGATTGGCAAAACGCCCTCATCGGCCACATGCAGCACAGCGCGCGTGATCCTCTTCGTGACCACGAGCACGGCCGCATCTACCGCGTGACCTACCCGTCCCGCCCTTTGGTCAAGCCGGCTAAAGTTGACGGTGCCTCCATTGATGAACTCCTCGCCAACCTCGCTCTCCCCGAGTACCGCACCCGCTATCGCACGCGTCGCGAGCTTCGTGGCCGCGATGCCATGGAAGTCTCCAAAGCCGCCAGCACGTGGGCTGCCAAACAGAGTGACGACCGCCTCAAGCTGGAAGCCCTTTGGGTGACCTGGGGGGCCGATCAAATCGATGCCAAACTCCTTGGCGAGCTTTCTGATTCAAAAGACCATCGCGTCCGTGCCGCCGCCGTCCGCGTCGCTCGCTTCAACGAGCACAAGCTCGCCAATCTGACCGAGATCCTCTCGAAAGCTGCTAACGACGATCACGGACGGGTTCGTCTCGAAGCAATTGCAGCAGCGTCATACCTGCCTGCGGATAAAGGCCTTGCCGTCCTCGCGATTGCCGAGGCCAAGGGCATCGACGCCACCATGAAGCAAAGCTTCGAGTTCGCTCAAAACGTCTTCTCGGGTAAGGCTGTCAAAGGCGAATTTGCCAAGAAAGTCACTCCTCCAAAGCACCTCGCCAAAGCTGATGCCGTGCGCTTCGTGAAAGGGGCAGAGATTTACGGACGTGAAGCTCATTGCGCCACCTGTCACCAACCCGATGGCAAGGGCCTTCCCGACTCCGGCTTCCCTCCTTTGAATGGAACGAAGTGGGCTCAAGGCGATTCGAACCGCCTCATCAAGCTCACCCTCAAGGGCTTGATGGGACCGATCGATGTTGCTGGTAAGAAATATCCGGGGCAGGTTCCAATGACTCCCTTTGAGTCTCTTCTCAATGACGAAGAGATCGCTTCGGTTCTGACCTATGTCCGCAATTCCTTCGGAAACAAAGCCTCGGCGGTCCGCCCGGGAGATGTGAAAACAGTTCGCGAAGAAATAAAAGGCAAGGTGGGCCTTTACAGCCCAGACGAACTGCTCAAAGCGCATCCCATGAAGTAGGAGATCGTCACCTGCTTAAATCACTTCTCAGGGCGACCAGCAAAACTGGTCGCCCTGATTTTTTCTAATAGAGTTCTTAACCAATATGATTCTCAGATATTCTCTCATCCTTATCGCGGCTCTAACCCTGTCCTCTGTGGGAAAAAAGCCAAACTTCGTCATCATTTTCACGGACGACCAAGGCTACCAGGACCTCGGCTGCTACGGGTCGCCGGATATCGATACGCCCAATCTTGATCGCATGGCGGCAGAGGGCACTCGATTCACTTCCTTTTACGCCCAAACCATTTGTGGTCCATCGCGCACCGCCTTGATGACCTCGTCCTACCCGCTCCGCGTTGCCCAGGATAAGAATCGCTGCGAGATCCACCCCGTTGTCCATTCCAAGGAAATCACCATCGCCGAAGTCCTGAAACCTCAGGGTTACAAATCGGCCGCATTTGGAAAGTGGGATCTCGCAACCCATTCCCAATCCACCTGGATCAACGAACTTCTCCCCCGTGGCCAGGGCTTTGACTACTTCTTCGGAACTCCTTCAAGCAACGACCGCGTCGTCCACCTGCTCCGCAACGAAGAAGTCATCGAACGCAACGCCAACATGGCCACCCTCACCAAGCGCTACACAGACGAAGCATTGAAATTTATCGAGCAAAACAAGGAACACCCCTTCTTCGTCTATCTCGCTCACTCACTTCCTCATACCAGGCTGGCCGCCTCAAGGGCTTTCAAAGGTAAATCCAAAGGAGGTTTTTACGGTGATGTCATCGAGGAAATCGATTACAACTCCGGGCGCATTCTCGACAAAATCAAAGAACTCGGCCTCGACGAAAACACCTATGTCATTTTCACCAGCGACAACGGCCCCTGGCTCGTCAAAAAAGCTCACGGTGGTCATGCCCTCCCCCTTCGGTCCGGAAAGACCACCTGCTGGGAAGGTGGCCTGCGCGTGCCGTGCATTGTGCGGGCTCCCGGCAAGGTTCCCGCCGGAAAGTCTAACGATCTCCTCACCGCCACGATCGACCTTATGCCCACTATCGCCAAGCTCGCCGGAGCGCAACTGCCTACCGATCGCGTTATCGATGGGATCGATATTTCCGGAATCTGGCACGGAGAACAGACGCAACTCGACCGCCCCTATTTTTACTACCAGCACTTTTATCTCCGTGGCGTTCGCAAGGGGGATTGGAAAGTCATACTGAAACACGAGGAAGGCCAAAAAAGTGCCACCGCAAAATGGAAGAACCACGTCGCAGCAAAGGACTCCAAACCACTTGCCGAGCATCAACTCTTCAACCTCAAAGATGACATCGGAGAAACCACCAACCTTTCCGCCAAGCATCCAAAAAAACTCGCAGAGCTTCTCGAGTTGGCCGAATGGGCCCGCAACGATATCGGCGACTATAATCGCATCGGAAAAAACGCCCGCTTCTTTGACTCAGAGCCCAAACGAATTGTCGCTACCAAGGGGAGCAGTAAAAAATTGCCAGCCTTCAGCTGGGAGAGCGTTCCACGATACATGCATGTTCGCAAAGTCACGGCCTTTACTCCCGAGGAAGTCAAACACCTCGCCACCTTTCCTCTCATCACCTTCGAGAAGACTACTGGCGTCAAAGAGTTCGGCAGCACCGAACGCGGCACTGAAAGCGCCGCTCAGGCCGTCAAAAAAATTAACCCTAATACCAAGATTCTCTACTATCGTAATATTTTCGTACACTACGATTGCTATCAAGCCGATCAGGAACTCAAAACGATCAAGGCGCCCTTTCTAGCCAACTCCAACGGTGATACAAAACTCGTTAGGAAGCGGGTCCCCGCCTACGACCTTTCCAACCCAGCCGTCCAAGGTTGGTGGCTCAAAAATGCGAGAGAAGTTTGCGACTCCGATTACATCGATGGAGTATTCATCGACGGAAACATCAAGGCCCTGGAAAAGGGATATCTTCGCAAACAAATCGGAACACCAAAAAGAGAAGAAGTCATTAAAGGTTACCATCAAATCATGAACAGGCTGCCGGGCGCTCTTGGAGAAAAGGAGCTCATCATCGGCAACACTATCCGCGCCCGATTCCCACAATCCAGCCTTGAGCACCTCGACTACCTTGATGGTTCCTACATCGAAGGGTTCGAGCACGCCGTCAAAGGAATGTCCCGAGAGGACTACATCTCAAAGGGAATCGCCGCCATCCAACAAGCAGCTCGCTCGGGAAAATTAATTGCCTTTACCATCGGAGCAAAGGGCTATGCCGACACCGACATGGATGACGGTAAAAGCGTGGTCACTCCCGCCAAAAAATCCTTTCAAGATCGCCTCACCTACTCCCTCGCACTCTTCCTTGTATGCGCTGAAGAACACAGCTATTTCATGTTCCATGACGGATATGGCGTCGATGGCAAGCAAAACAAACTTTGGATGAAAAACCTCCCGGAGTATTCCAAACCATTGGGACCACCCAAAGGACCTGCCACCAAAACCGGCTACCTCTACAGACGCTCTTTCCAACATGCCGACGTCACCCTAGACATCAAAAAAGAAACCGCCCGCATCCTTTGGCAATCCGCCACAGAATAATCAGTCATGAAATTTCAAATCGCCCTTTGCTTCCTCAGTTTTCTCACCCCGCTGGCAGCAGAGCCAGAAGTCGAAACGCCCCCGAAAAAAGTACGCAAAGCCCGGAACATCTCCCTCTACCTCGAAACCGGAGGCGAACGAAAGCTCGACGTCATTTACAAAACCATCGAAGAAAAAGAGCTCAAACTCGACCTCTACTACCCCACCGCCAATCGTAGCCAAAGGGCTCCGCTCCTTATTTACACCCACGGCGGAGGCTGGGCCGCCGGAAGCCGGGCCGGAGCCGCCAAAGGCTCCTTTGGTATCGTCTTTAAATTTCTTCTCGCACATGGCTTCGCCGTCGCCTCCGTTGACTACCGACTCGCCCGCAACGGTGTCACCATGCGCGATTGCGTCATCGATTCCAAGGACGCCCTCCGCTACCTCGTCAAAAACTCCTCTTCACTTAGAGTCAACCCCGAGCAGATCTTCGTCTTCGGAGATTCCGCAGGCGGCCACATCGCCCAGATGCTTCTCCTGACGCCACCCGACACCCTTACCGGCGACCCCGGTCTTGCCAAGATCTCCTACCAAGTGTCAGCCGGACTTTCCTGGTATGGCCCTTGTGATTTCCAAGACATCAGTCTCTTCAATCACGACGACCGCCCCGACTTCCGCAACCGCTTTGCCAACCGCATCCTCGGCGAAGCCGATCATTCTCCCGAGAAAAAGAAGCAACTCTATCGCGAGATGAGTCCGGTCTCCTACCTCAAGAAGGACAGCCCTCCACTCTTTATGATCCAAGGGAACAAAGACACCACAATTCCTGTCAAACACGCCTACCGCATGGAACAACGAGCGAAAAAAATTCAGGCTTCTGTGAAGACCCTCATCGTCAAAAACTCCGGCCACAACTGGCGGAAAGTCGACGCGGACACCGAACCTTCCCGCGAAGAGATCACCCAAATCACCGCCCAGTTCTTCGTAGCCCAATTGAAATCCAAAAACTAGCGACTCCCATTCCCAAGATGAAACATCTCATACTTGCCCTCACCTGCCTCTTCATACCCTTGCACGCCGATTGGGTTAGCATCTTCGACGGTAAAACCCTCGAGGGTTGGACCAATACGGGTGACGCCAATTGGCGCGTGGAAAACGGAGCGATTACCGTCGACGAGGGAAAGTCCTGTCTCCTTGTTCACGAAGACACCTACAAAAACTACGAACTCAACCTCGATTTCAAAGCCGCCAAGGGATGTAACAGCGGGATTTTTCTCAACACCGTTCGGAAACCAAAGAACGTCGGCAGGGATTGCTACGAACTCAACATCGCCGATCCTACCAATCCCTTTCCAACCGGCAGCCTCGTGAAGCAAATAAAATACGAAGGTGCCGGAGAAACCAACACCTGGCGAAGGTTTGAGGTCCGCGTCCTCAAAGGAAAGGTCACCGTGAAACTCGACGGCCAACAAATTGTAGACTTCCAGGCCAATCCTCTTTCCACTGGAAATCTCCTCGGCCTTCAAAAAAACTCCGGCCGCATCGCCTTCCGAAACATCAAGGTGCGTAGAATCAGTCAATCTTCCAAAAAATTCGTGCATCCCGGCATCTCTCATAGCCAGAAAAGCATCGACTTTATCAAAGCCAGGATCATCGCCGGAGAAGAACCCTGGGCTACGGCATGGAAGGGCGTGCAATCATCGCGCTACGCTGATCCGGATTGGCACTCACAAGCGCACGCTCACGTCGAACGAGGCCCTTACAACAACCCAAATATTGGATCATCCGAATTCACCCGGGACGCCCAGGCAGCCTACGTCCAAGCCATTCAATGGGCACTGACCGGAAAAGAAGTGCACGCAAAGAAGTCCGCTGAAATCCTCGACGCTTGGTCGGGCACCCTTGAATCAATTTCCAATCATGACGCACGCCTTTTGATTGGCATGGAAGGATACAAATATTGTAACGCCGCAGAACTCCTTAAACACACTTGGGACGGATGGCCCGAGAAGAATCAGAAACAATTCGAAGAGATGCTTCGTGAGATCTTCTACCCAGCGATCAGAAATTTCTATCCCACTGCCAACGGCAATTGGGATGCCTCCATGCTCCAGACAATCGTCGCGATGGGAGTCTTCCTTGACGACCGCGAAATATTCGACCACGGGGTGAACTATTTTCTAAAGGGCGATGGCAACGGTGCGATCCGAAACTACTTCAAGCCCTCCGGCCAATGTCAGGAAAGCGGACGCGACCAAGGACACACTCAAATGGGTCTCAACTTTCTGGCAGTCACCTGCGAGGTCGCCTGGAATCAAGGGATTGATCTTTACGGCGCTTCCGACAACCGGCTACTCAAAGGCCACGAATACACCACGAAATACAACTTGGGAAACGAGGTCCCCTTCGAATACTACGAGAGCTATCAAGGTCGCTACAAACACAAGAAAGTCTCCGACAAAGATCGGGGAAGACTTCAACCAATCTACGAGAAGGTTCTTAACCACTACCAAAACCGTAAGGGGATGAAGGTCGTTTTCACCAAACAGGCGGTGGTGAAGTTGCGTAAAGGAACCGAGGAAAGGCGATCACGAAAGCGCTCCCGATCTTCAGCGCTGGACACCCTCATGTTCGCTGGCGAGGCGATGACAAAATAGACCGAATCCCGAATGAAACATCTGCTCTATTTCTTTGCCCTCGTGCTCCCGTCAATTGCGGCAGATTTCTATGTTTCAACCGACGGCAATGATAAAGGATCCGGTAAACTCGACGCTCCTTTTGCGACACTCGAACGAGCCCGTGATGCCGTCCGCAAACTCAAAACCCAAATCGACAAAGGAATCACTGTGCAGATCCGGGGCGGAGAATACCGACTCAGTGAGACTATCATCTTCGGCCCGATGGACTCTGGCAAGAACTCCACCATCACCTATGAGGCCTTCCCTGGCGAAACACCCATCTTCACCTCGGACCTCGATTTGGGCGGCTGGGAGAAGCTGGAGACACCACCCTCATTCCTCCCCAAAGCCGCCCACGGAAAAGTCTGGGTCACTGACGCGCCAAAGCAAAAACGATTCTTCACGCTCTATGATTTGGCAGGCCTCCTTCCGAGAGCAAGGTCTGAGGGCTTCATCCCCGCCGATTCAAAAGGCGCATCCAGAACCCAACTTCCCTACCCAGCCGGGACCATGCGGGCTTGGCCGAATCCGGACGATATCGAACTCGTCGTTCGTCCACACCATGCTTGGATTGTCAATATCCTGCCGCTCAAATCGATCGACGAGCAGAGGCAGATCGCCACGACTTCCATCCCCGCAACCTATGGGATGAAGCATCTTCATTTCCTTTCGAAAACCAAATCAGCATGGGTTGAAAACGTCATCGACGCCCTCGACGAGCCCGGCGAATGGGTCCTCGATACAAAGGAAGGAAAGGTTTATCTCTGGCCGAGAGACAACAGACCGCCAAAGAACATCCGCATCCCTCTCCTTAAGGAATATCTTCTCATCGAAGGGGCAAACGACATCAAAGGCCCTACCGACAACCCCGTGCGAAATCTCAACTTCCGCGGCCTTACCTTCACCCGGGGCGAAGCCGATCGCATCACAAAAGACGACAAGGGGCTCCAGCACGACTGGCAGTTTCACGACAAGGCCAACGCCTTGGTCCGACTGAGAGGTTCCGAGAACTGTGTCATTGAAAACTGCCACTTCCTTCAAAGCGGGGGCACTGCAATCCGTGTTGACCTGCACGGGCAAAAAAACCGTATTCGATCCAATCACATCGAGTACCTTGGCGGCACCGGCATCCTGATTTGTGGCTACGGCCCGGGAACAAAGGATGTGAGTCATCACAATTTGATTGAGAACAACCACATTCACAACATCGGAAAAATCCATGCCCACTCGCCTGGTATCTTCCTCTGGCAAAGCGGTGAGAATCGAGTCGCACACAACCTGGTTCACCACACTCCCTACTCTGGAATTATCATTTCCGGAGTGATGACCCAGTTCTTTGCCAAAAAAGGAAATTCACGTGAAATGGTGAGCACGATCCGCCGTCACGAAGTCGGTCCACCGAAGAAGAGCACACTCGAAGAAATCCGTCCCTTCCTCCACACCCATGACAACCTCATTGAATACAACGAGATCCACAACGCCATGCAACAGCTCAACGATGGCAACGGCATTTACATTCGTGGAGCCGGAGCCGGAAACATCATCCGCCGCAACTATATCCACGACCTTCTCGCCCCTACTGTGATGCAATCCTCCATCCGCACCGATGGCGGACAACACGACACCCTCATCACCGAAAACCTGATCTACCGCTGTGTCGCCCAAGGGATGCAGATCAAACTCAACAATCGCGCCATCAACAACGTGATTGCCGATATTCGTCCCGGCACGCACAAAGGCGAGGTGCGCACCCCGATGTTCCTCAAACTCTACGAAGGTCCTCTCACCGGAGGAGCCTACCAACGAAACATCTTCTATCATCCCGGGAAGAACGTTGTTTTCTATCAGGAGACAAAAAACTTCCGCACGCCTGTTGGAGCTTTTGCCAAAGACGCAGACACCGACCACAACATCTACTTTTGCGCCGGCAATCCATCCTTGGGAAAAGAGTTTCTCGCTCAAAAACGGCGCGAGGGAGTCGACGAAAACAGCACTGCGCAAGCACCCCTCTTCATGGACCCAAAGAACGGCGATTTCCGATTCAAGCCAGACTCCCCTGCTCACAAGCTCGGCATCAAGCCGATAGATCTTTCGAAAGTTGGTCTGCTTGAGAACTAGGCAGATCAAGCCAGCCTCAAACCTTGCCCGGAGCGGGAACTTCAAACCCCTTTCGATTCGCATCCTTCAGAAGGGCATTCGCAGCGGCGGAATTGTCTCCCATGTGCTTCTCAGACTTGGGATCAAAGGTCAACCACGGCCCAACAACGTACTTGGCCCCGTCCTCAGGAACTCCCACTCCATCGGCCATGATGTTGTGAAGTTTTCCAAAGTGCTCGGCGGCGGCCGTATTGTCTCCAAAGCGTCCGGCCTTGGCATTGAAGGGGACCTTTTCGCCGAGACGATACGAATTGTTCATGAGGTGGCCTAGCACGCAACCATAGTGAGCTTCGAGCACATTTCCATTGGCCATCTCCGGTTTCCCTTCGCGGCAGGCGGCGATGAAACTCCCCCAGTTTCCTCCCGGAGTGACATCACCTTTAGGAACTTTTACGGGCTCGCCTTTATCCGAACCGGGTGCGTAGTATTTGTTGCGAATGATCCGGCCTCCGTCTTCAAAGTAGTATTCGTTTTCAACCTGACGTTCGTAGCCTTTGTAGTTCACATTGCGGACGTTGAAGAAAGCCCACTGACCGTTGGGATACTCCGCCATTCCCATCATGGTGTTGGGAGTTTCACCTTGATCGTCCCATTGAAAGCGACCTCCCAGAGACATCACGCGGGTTGGATTGGTCTGGTCTTCATCGAGAGCCCAGGCGGTAACATCGAGTTGGTGGGTCCCTTGATTGTTCATATCTCCGTTCCCGGTTTTCCAAAACCAGTGCCAATCGTAGTGTGCATAGTTGCTATGATAGTCATCGATCTCAGCCGGCCCTCGCCAGAGATTCCAATCAAGGTTCCTGGGTGGCGCCGAGACCTTATCAAAGCCGATACCTCCGCGGGGCTTGCAGCAGTAACCGTAGGAGATTTTGAGACGACCAAACTTCCCGGCACGGATCGCCTCACTCAGACCGGCAATCCCGGCATCCGAGCGACGTTGGGTTCCATGTTGAATGACCACCCCGTATTTCTGTTGAGCTTCGACACAGATCCGCCCTTCTGCAACGTCATGACTCATCGGCTTTTCCACATAGACGTGCTTCCCCGCCTGCGCGCCCCAGATCGTCATGAGGGAGTGCCAGTGGTTGGGAGTAGCGACGGACAGAGCATCGACATTTTTGTCTCCGAGTGCCTCACGAACATCAGAAATCCCCTTGGTTTTAAACGGCAGCCCCCTCCCTTCGACCTTCTTCCGAAGATCGGCCATGCGCTTGGCGAGAACCTTTTTATCAGGATCAATCAGATAGGCGATTTCGACTCCCTTTTGCCCAAGGAATCCATCAATGTGGCTTTTGCCGCGACCATTAAGTCCGGCAACCGCGAGGCGGAGGCGATTATTGGCCCCAATAATTTGAGCTCCTGCGACACCACCTGAAATGAATGGAGCGACACCAGCGGCGAGAGTAGACTTGAGGAAGTGACGACGTTTGTTGATCATGGTGATAAAAGGGTTATCACCGAGAATGAAGAAATCTCCCTTGCAGGGCAAGAAGGGAAAACAAATCCTATCTACAGATTCGAGTGGCCATCAGAAAATGGCGCATCAACTACCCAAGAAGGAGCCCTAGCAAACGATCACGGATCGTATCATTTCTAACCAGCCCCGAAAACTCCTCTGCTCCTGGTCCGATGGAGGTGAGCTGGGTGGGATCGGAAGTATGACAAATCCCGGTCCAGCCAACTCCAGTCACGTTGCCAACGATCTGGCCCAGCAAGCCAACCGGATTGGAGAGCTGATGGCTCCATTCAGTCACTTTTTTCCCGGCGCATCTGTCCATGAGAGCCTCCAACTCCTGTGGCGAAGGTTTGAATCCGTATGTCGCCTCCATGAGTTGATTCATCTTCTCGGCCGATTTTGATTGGCTTTGATTCCAACGCTGAAGGAAAAATTCAGCCGAGCCTTTAATCCGCGCTATTCTGGCAAAGTGATCGTCGGTTTGGCGGTAACCTGCTCCAGTTCCATTCAGGCCGGGGTTGGCATTTCCATGATCGCTTGTGAGGACCACAAGAATATCATCTCGACCGCCGGTCATCGTAAGGACCTTCGCCACCGCATCATCAAAAGCCATCTGCTCATTTACAATGGCACCGACATCATTTTTGTGCGCGGCATGGTCAATTCTAGCGCCCTCGATCTGAAGCAGAAAAGGAGCATCGTCATCAAGGAAACGGGACACGGCAGCCTCACTCATCTCTGCAAGCGTCGGAACAGCCTTTTGCATCTCCTTATCCTGATCCCGATCAATCGTATAGGGAATATAACCCGGAGCAAAGGTCCCTAAGATCCTCTTGGACTTCGACTTTAAAAGACCTTCCCGGGACTGGACCACATCGTATTTTTCCCGCGAAAAACTCCCAAAGAGATCTTTTTTGTCCCGCCTTGTTTTGGGATCGAAGAACCTGGAGCCTCCTCCCAGGATGACATCAACGCGATTCAGATATTGCGTTGCAATAAGATCCTCCTGCCCTCTTCTAATGACAGAGGATGCAAAGCCCGCCGGGGTTGCATGAGTGATACTTGCTGTCGAAACCAAGCCAAGCCGGACTCCCTTCTTTTCCAAAGTTTCACCGATCGATTCCAGCCTTTTCCCATTGGCATCAAAATTGATCTGTCCATTCGGAACGCGCTTTCCGGAACTCCAGGCAGAAGAAGCAGCGGCAGAATCTGTCACCATTGAACTCGAAGAGGCTGTATCCATTAAACCGAGAACAGCTTTTCCCCCTGCCAGCAACTCCCACCATTTTGTGCCTTTCCCTCTCACTTGGTTGGAAAAAGCCTCGGTCATCGAAAGGACTCCCTGACTCATTCCGTCCGACACACAGAAAATAACACCGCGCGGCTTTTTGCGAGACGGCTTGACGTCGGCACCCTCCTGCCCCTGCACCAGCCCTGTCAATAATCCCGTGGCACCTCCTGCCAGACTCCCCTGTAATAAATGACGACGTGAATAGCTCATGTGAACGTCAGGATACCCCATCTTAGAAGGTTGCGCTATCAGGAAAACTCGCAGTTATCTTCTTTTGAGTTGGTCTGGAGAACGATTTCTATTTCTCTACGCAATCAGCTTATGAATTTTCACCGTCGACTCATTTCGATCTTCACCTTCTTCACTCTTCCTTTGTTCGCAGGCGCCCCCGCCTCAAAACCCAATATCGTTGTCATCCTCACCGATGACCTTGGGTATGGTGACTTGGAATGCTATGGTCACCCCTTTATTAAAACTCCCCATCTCAATGCCATGGCGAAAGGTGGCATCCGCTTTACCGACTGCTACTCCGCCGCCCCCGTGTGCTCCCCTTCCCGTGTTGGACTCATGACCGGGCGTAGTCCCAACCGTGCCGGAGTTTACGACTTCATTCCAGGAAATCGTGGCATCTTTATGCGTGCTTCAGAAGTCACCATTCCCCAACTGCTCAAAAAAGCAGGATACGCCACCTGCCTCTCAGGGAAGTGGCATTGCAACGGCAAGTTCAACTCACCCGCACAGCCTCAACCCGATACCGCCGGCTTCGATCATTGGTTCGCCACACAAAACAACGCGAGTCCTTCCCATGCCAACCCCAACAACTATGTGCGCAATGGTAAAAAAGCCGGGCGCATCGAAGGCTTCTCCTGCGGGATCGCAACAGACGAGGCAATCGGCTGGATCAAGTCACTCAAAATGGACTCACCCGAAAAGCCATTCTTCCTCTACCTCGCTTTCCATGAGCCCCACGAACCTATTGCCTCCCCGGAGCCACTGGTAAAAGAGTACCGAGCCAGTGCCCGCCAGGAAGAGCAAGCGCAATACTTTGCCAACGTTGCCAACCTCGATGCCGCCGTTGGGAAGCTGAACGCCACGCTCAAGGAACTCCAACTGGATAAGGACACTCTCGTTATTTTCACCTCCGACAATGGCCCCGAAACCCTGAGACGATACAGTCGCGCAAAAAACTCCTTTGGTTCCGCCGCTCCATTGCGCGGGATGAAACTCTGGACCACCGAAGCAGGATTCCGGGTTCCCGGCATCGTCAGTTGGCCCGGTACCATCTCCCCCGGACAGACGTCCAACCAGCCAATCTCCAGCCTCGACTTCCTCCCCACCTTTTGTCAGCTCGCCGAAACCTCGCCGCCGACAAATCGACAACTCGATGGCACCAACATTCTGCCTTTCCTCCTTCAGGGCAAAGCAGTCGAGAGAAAGAAGCCACTCCTCTGGATTTTCTACAATGCTCTCAACGAACGACGGGTCGCGATGCGGCACGGTGACTACAAAATGCTCGCCCGCCTCAACCTCCCCACTTACATCGCGGTCAACGGTGTCAATGCTGAGGAGATCAAGAAGGCCGCGCTTTCAGACTTCCAACTCTTCAAGATTTCGACCGACCTCCAAGAATCGAAGGACCTCTCGCAAACCGATCCGGAAAAACTTGCCGAACTGAGAGCCCTCCTCGAAACCGAATATGCCGCCCTAGTGAAGGATTCCCATGTTTGGGAGGACTCCAGTCTTAAGATCAACGGTCACGGACAAAAAAAGTAATCGAACATGAAAGCACTAATCTCCTTACTCATTTTTCTCCCCGAACTGCTTTGCGCCAACCTAACGGTCGCCTCCCCCTTTACCGACAATGCTGTCTTGCAACGTGATCAAGCCATTCCGGTTTGGGGCGAGTCCCATCCAGGAACGTCGGTCACTGTTGATTTTGCAGGACAATCAAAAACGGCAACAACTGATCCTAATGGAAAATGGCACCTCAAACTTGATGCTACTCCTGTGTCTCACAACCCACGCAAGCTGACTATCCGCAGCAAAAAAGGCGAGGTCATCGAACTCGACAACATCGTGGTGGGCGAGGTTTGGATTTGCTCGGGTCAGTCGAACATGCAAATGGGCTATGGCCGGATCCCGGAGATCAAGAATCTAATTCCATCGTCCAAAAATCTACGGACCTTCGAAGTGCAGAACACCGTGGCATTTGCCGAGCAGGATCGCTGTGAGGGAAAGTGGGTGGAGAGCCAGCCCGATAGTGCGGTGGCATTTTCGTTCGCCTACTTCCTCGCAAAAGCCGAAGGCGCTCCGGTCGGTATTATTCAAACATGTTGGGGGAGTTCCTCGCTGGAAGCATGGATGCCCCGTGACTTAACCAAGACCGTCCCTCACTTTAAAATAATGATGGAGGAGTTTGACGCCGACAGCGAAACCCGCAAAAAAATAACGGCAATCCTCAATGCCTCCAAACCTTGGAGTAGGCAGGACGACATTTTTCTACGCCGGCAAACAAATATACTCTACAACGCTATGATCCACCCTCTCATCCCCTATGCTTGCAAGGGGCTTGTCTGGTATCAGGGTGAACGAAACACCCAATCTATGCACGGGATGAAGAAAGAACCTTGGTTCTCCCGCAACTCGGGCATGTTGAAATACGGAGACACTCTCAAAAGCTGGATACAACAATACCGTAAGGAATGGGGTCGTGATGACTTTCAGTTCTTAATCGTGATGCTTCCAGGCTACGCAAAGGGCATCAAAGAAGGCCCTGAAAACCCGGATTCTGAATCATGGGCGTGGATGCGGGAGTCCCAACTGAAAGCGCTAGAACTCCCTCATACTTCGGTCGTCAACACCATCGACCTTGGCGACGCTAATAATGTCCACCCTTCCGACAAGCTCCCCATCGGAAAGCGACTCGCTTTACTCGCAACGAGCGCCTCAAAAGGCCCAGCAATGAACCGGACTGAAATCAAGGGCCGCAATATCGTCGTCCATTTCGATCACGCCAGGGGACTCAAAACCCTCGATGGAAAAGCGCCTTCGGCTTTTTGGATCACCGATAAAACGAAGACGTGGATCAAGGCAGACACAAAAATTGATGGCGCCTCTGTCGTCCTGAGTTCGGCCAAGATCAAAAATCCTCGCTACGTTCGTTATGCCTTCTCCGGAAAACCCTCCGTCAACCTTGTTAATGCTTCCGGCCTCCCTGCTTACCCTTTCCGGACCGATTCATTTGAGCCCTGAAGCCACTGGAGACGCCACCCCGTCACTAGGCTCCGGAGGATGATCTGTAATGAAACCGACGATTTCATTGACTTCATCGCTCAGCAAAAGCATCTCGTGGTAATGACGTCCCTCCGAGACTCTCCGGATAGTGTCCCACAACGGAGTTTCCTCGGTGTATCGCTCCGTGCCAAGAAATACCATGGGGCTGACCTCTTCATAACTGGCATAATGATTTTGACAGGCGTCTTGGAAAATTTCTTGGGTCGTTCCAGCCCGACCGGGAGCGAAGATGATCCCATATCGCGCAATAGCGAGCAGCCCGTCCTCACGGATGCTATTTGAGAAATACTTGGCGACATGGTGCGAAAACATGTTTGTCGGCTCGTGCCCGTAAAACCAAGTCGGGATTGCAAGACTGGAATGTCCGGTGGGATACTTCTCAATCACCCGATTGGCAGCTTCGATGTATCCTTCATCAGTGTATTTCGGAGCAGTCGCGAGATCATCCAGGATCGAGTCCAATGCGGTTTCATCGACATCGGCGAGGTAGGCTCCGAGATTGGCCGCCTCCATGATACCCGGACCACCGCCGCTCGCGATGAAGTACCCGGCTTCGGTGAGAGCTCGCGCAAGGTGGGCCACTTTTCTAAAGGAAGGATCGTCACGACCAGTGCTATGCCCGCCCATAATTGCGACAACTTTCTTGACTCCGTCTTTCTCTACCCTTCCTTCCAGGAGATCGGACAAGCCGTCATCGACGGCGTGGTCATGGAGCCTTTCCGCAAGTGCTTCGACAATATCCGCATCCTTCTTTCCGTGCTTCACAAAATGATCATAGATCTTCTTGTCCACACTCTGGTCATCTTCAGCCGACCAGCCTTCCATAAGTTCTTCCCGGGTGTAAAGTTCAGGACGATACGGATTAAAGGGAAGGTTGGAGAACTCAGGGAAAATCAAAGCACCTTTGTCACTTAAATCGCAGACCGAAACCTCTGCCGGAAATCGGCAACCAAGAAACACGGCGCCGTTACAGTTAAGCTCTTTCCACGGAAGATCGGCTTTGCGTAAGTCCAAGCCTTGAATGACGGTGCAATTGAGATTTTTTCCCGACCGTACCAAGCGGTCAAGAGAATCAACTTCGCGAACAACGGAACACTTCATGAGGAAATCACAGAGGGTTTGAGCACGCCAACATAAGGGAGATTTCGATACTTACCGTCGAAATCGAGTCCATATCCAACCACAAATTCGTCGGCAATTTCAAAGGCCGAATAATCAGCCTCAACCTCAGCAGCTCGTTCCTTGTCCTTGGTGAGCAAAACGCAAGTCTTCACCTTTCTGGCGCCCATTTGCCTCAACTTCTCGGAAACCGCAGCCAAGGTGCGGCCGGTATCCAGAATATCGTCCACCAGCAAAACACAGCGACCACTGACATCGGGCAATTTTTGGTCCAAAAAATCAACCTGCCCCGAACTCTCGGTCCCACCGTGGTAACTCGAGACATTCAGACATTCGATCTCCAGTCGCAACGGAACACGCCTCAGAAGATCCGCCATGAACACAAGGGCTCCTTTCAAAATCGCCACCACCTGAAGCGAGTCTTCTTCAGCAAAGTCCTCGTGAACCTTTCGCGCAATCACGTCGAGTCGCTTCTCAATGACCTCTTCGGCAATGAGCACCTTTTCAATATCCTCGTGCATGGGGACGAGATAAATCCCTCTCCGGCTGGAAGTCGATGAAAAGCGGAGCAGGTCTCCCTGCAGCGCTCCATTTGCAAGCACAGGGCAAAGCAACAACCGTCTTTCAGACAGACCTTTTGGATTGTTGCTCCTTCAAATCATTGCTACCCCCACGAATCCGATGACCGTTCCTAAATCAATCGCCCTACACTTGATGACGACTTTGGGTGGAGCCTTTGCCGTCCCCGTTACCATCGGAGATCCTTCGTTCGAAGGCAATAGCCTTTCCGCTGGCGCATGGAGCAACAATTTGTCTCCTGAATGGTCCGAATCAGGTGGCCCGAACAATGGCAATGCCTTTGAAGAATACATCGTTGGATTTTCTTCGAACGGCACCGATCACCTTGGAATGAATGTGGGGCAAAATGTTTGGCAGGATCTTTCTGAAACTTATCAAGCCAATACCAGATACACCCTGACTGTGGCACACGGGCATCGCTCCGGATCCACCGGCAACTCAAACCAAAGCACCTTCTCTCTGCGTGCCCCGGATAACACGATCTTTGCATCTGCCTTTGAAAATTCTTTTTCTCTCACGGGAGGGGCATTTGCCGACAGCAGCCCCCTCGTGCTGGACACATCTGTGACTCCGGCAGCGATTGGTGAAACGATTCGGATTCACCTCCTCGCGGGCGGTGGAGGGAGAAGTCACTTCGACAACATCAGACTTGATGCCACACCAATCGAACCCGATGGAACGGCAAGCCTTTCCAACACCCCCGCCTCCGCAATCGGAAGCTCAACTGCAACTCTCAACGGAACAGTCACCGACGTCGGAGATGCCGCTCCCTCGATCACTCTTTTCTATGGCACCAGCGATGGCGGTATTGTCGCCGGATCCTGGGATTCATCCGTAAATCTTGGTGTTCAAAGCGGAAATTTCTCCACTCCGATTTCCGGTCTTCTCCCTGCCCAAAGCTACTTCTTTGCAGCGCGCGCTACCAACTCCGCGGGAGAATCCTGGGCCATTCCATCACTTGATTTCGAAACCCTGCCCCTTGCTCCCAGCGTCACGCAGTCAGCAGCATCAGACATCACCGCAATCTCCGCGCGCCTTGCCGGAACGATCACCGACAACGGGGGCGACAATGCCACCCTTACATTTTACTACGGGACAAGCGACGGTGGAACCAACCCGGCAAACTGGAACAACTCCATCTCCCTCGGGATCGTCAATGGAACATCATCCATCGAAATTAATGGGCTCGTCCCAATTACCACTTACTTTTTCAGAGCGGTGGCGGCCAACTCCGGCGGCACCTCATGGACTTCTGCAACCGGCAGTTTTACAACCATCGCAGTAACCGCACCGGTGGTCGAAAATCGAAATACCGGCGGCATCACTTCGACTTCGGCAAACCTGCGGGGCGAGGTAACCGACACCGGTTCATCGCCCCCCAGTGTCACCATTTTTTATGGCACAAGCGATGGCTTAAATGACCCCAACTCCTGGGATGCTTCAATATCAGTTGGCACCGAATCGGGCAATTTTAGCCGGTTCGTCTCCGGACTCCTCCCCGAAACAACCTACTACTACACCGCACGAGCCAGCAACCTCGCGGGAACCACGTGGGCGGCGGCCAGGGAAACCTTTGACACAACC
Organism: Akkermansiaceae bacterium; assembly: GCA_965657795.1. Lineage (GTDB taxonomy): Bacteria > Verrucomicrobiota > Verrucomicrobiia > Verrucomicrobiales > Akkermansiaceae > SW10. The sequence goes on along the minus strand of CBFHQJ010000053.1, from coordinate 13,428 downwards.
GCGACACTTCCCAGCGCCGTCCTCATCAATGAAATTCACTACGATCCTGCCGATGAAACCAGCGCCCAGGAATTCATTGAACTCTACAACCCGGGATCGATCGCCATCGATCTTTCAAATTGGACTCTGACCGATGCCGTCCGCTTCACCTTTCCTCCCGGCACGGTTCTCGGGGCCAATGATTTTCTGGTCGTCGCAGAAGATCCAGCCACCATGTCCAGCGTTTACGGTGTGACGGCTCTGGGTCCGTGGGAGGGCGGATTAAGTAATGACGGAGAAGAAATCGACCTTCGCGATAGCTCCGGAAACATCAGGGATCAAGTCGATTACGGTTCCGGATTTCCCTGGCCCAGCGGAGCACGGGGCGGAGGCGGCTCCATCGAACTCATCAACCCAACTCTGGATAACGACCTCGGAGCTTCCTGGAGAACGGCGGGATCACAAGTCGAGGCCACTCCGGAAACCGACTATATTGCCGCCGCCGATTCCCAATGGCGATACCGCAAGGGCACCTCGGAAGCCTCCAGTCCGGTTGACAGCTGGCGACAGATCATCTTCTCCGAGGATGCAAGTTGGACCACTGCCCAAACCCCGATCGGATATGGAGACGGGGATGACAACACGGTTCTGGATGACATGCGAAGCAACTATTCTTCCATCTTTATGAGAAGAGAATTCACCATCAACCCTCTCGAAATCCCCCAAAATTTGAAGCTTCGAATCTATGTCGACGACGGGGCCATCGTTTGGATCAACGGTCAGGAAGTTCAACGAGCCCACGTTGGCGGCGGACAACTTGCCTTCAATGCCACCGCATCCAACCACGAAGCCGAATGGGAGGAATTCATTCTAACCGGAGCTTCGACCTACCTCGTTGGTGGCACCAATGTCATCGCCGTTCAGGGATTCAATGGAACTCTGGGGTCCTCTGACTTCTCACTCGATGCCACCCTCTCCTCCACCACCGCAACCGGCAGCGGCGGCTCCCCCACCCCCGGGCAAGACAATGGAACCGCAACAAACATCGTTCCTCCTGCAATTCGCCAGGTCAACCACACCCCACAGGAGCCGACCTCATCCGATCCCGTCACCATTACCGCTAAAATCACCGACCCCCAAGGTCTCGGCGCCGTAACGCTCGACTATCAAATCGTGGAGCCCGGTGCCTACATCCGCATCACTGACGCGGCCTATCAGACTAACTGGACCACCGTTGTGATGCTTGATGACGGCACGGCCGGTGATGAATTTGCAGGCGATTCCATCTACTCGGTTGAGCTACCATCCTCTCTTCAACAACACCGCAGACTCATCCGCTACCGCATCAACTTTCAAGACGCTGCCGGTGCCGCCGCGCAAGCGCCCTATCCTGACGATGAACAGCCCAACTTTGCCTACTTCGTTTACGATGGCCTTCCTTCGTGGAACGGCTCTTTCACGCCGGCAGGGACCACGGAAACCTTTCCCGGCAGCCTCTTTGAAGAACTTCCGGCCTACCACCTCATTGCGAACAACACCGATGTCATCAATTCGCAATACAACGGTGGTTCCGATGGTGTCCATCAACCCGGGACCTTGGTCTATGACGGCCGCGTTTACGACCACATCGAATTCGAAAACCGTGGCGAGGCTTCAACATACGTGTCCGGAAAAAACAAATGGCGCTTTCACTTTAATCGCGCCCGGCGTTTCCGCGCCCGTGACAACTGGGGAAACCGCTACGACAGCACTTGGACCCGGCTCAACCTACAGTCCATTTCCAGTCCATGGGCCGCGATGAATCGTGGCATGGCCGGCCTTGACGAAGCACCCACGATGCGGCTTTACGAAATGGCAGGCGTCCCCAGCCCGCGAACCCACTACTTTGGATTTCGCGTGATTGATGATGCCGCTGAAACCGATCCCACCAACCAATACGAGGGCGACGTTTGGGGCCTCTATCTCGCCATGGAGCAACCCAACGGATCCTTCCTCAACGATCGAAATCTTGCCGACGGCAACATCTACAAAATTGAAGGAGGAGCAGGTGACAAGAAAGAACAAGGAGACACCCAGACCGTTTCCTCATCAGATTGGAACTCCTTTTACTCCGCCTCTAACAGCGCCCAGACCGAGCAATGGTGGCGCGACAACATGGACATGCCGGGCTACTACACCATGCGCTCACTCAACCGCTTGCTTGGCAACGTCGACATCCGGATTGGCTACAATCACTACTTCTATCACGAGCCAAGCCAGGATCAGTGGAAAGTCATCCCTTGGGATCTCGACATGATGTGGATTGCCGAAACCCACCAAGCCGGAGTCATTCGACAGCAAAACTCAATCAACAACCATTCCCAGCTCGCGATTGAATTCCGCAACCGCGGCCGGGAACTGCTTGATCTCGTGGGATCAGACCCCTCTCCCACCGGCGGTCAAATCGGTCAATTAATTGACGAATATTCTCAAATGATGAATCCGACCGGGGCTGCGCTGACCTGGTCGGACATTGACGCTTTCATGTGGAACTACCACCCCAGAACCCGCGGCAACCCTTCCAGCACTTCCGGCCAGAGCAGCCACAAAAACAACTTCTTCCGCACCCCTTATACTGATAGCCGGATCGGAGGAAGCTACGTGAGAACCCTCGCCTCCGCTGACCACGAAGGGCAGGTCAACTACATCCTTGAATACGCCACCGACTCCTTCACCGGCAACTCATGGTCCCGTGGAAACGGAGTTCCAGCTGGTTATGGATATGAGTATCTCAATTTTGAATCCAACGACTCCAACATTCCCAACCAACCCACTCTCGCCTACTCGGGCCCGGGAGGATTCCCGGTCAATCAGCTGAGCTTCGACAGCGGGTCGTTTTCAGATCCCAATGGCAATGGCACCTTCGGGAAAATGCGCTGGCGTCTTGCCAAAATCGCGGCGCCCGGCATCGACGGGTATGAAGCCGGAACGCCGCGGACCTACGAAGTGGAAACTGTCGCAACTTCGCCTGAATTTACAACCTTCACCAACAGCTACACCTTCCCCGCTTCAGTCACCCAACCGGGAGAAACCTACCGCGTTCGCGTGCAACATGAAGACAGCAGTGGTCGCACCAGCCACTGGTCCGGTCCCATCGAATTCGTAGCAGGAGTTCCCGGGATTGACCTCTGGCAGGACAACCTCGTCATCAGCGAGATCATGTATAATCCGGCTGCACCCAATGCCAGTGAATCCCTCATTTCCATCGATAACGACGACTTCGAATTCATTGAACTCACCAACATCTCCGGGTCAGTCTCACTGGATCTCACCCAACTCAGCTTCATCGAAGGAATCACCTTTGATTTCGCAACCGCCGCTATCACCAGCCTAGCTCCCGGTCAAAGTCTCGTTCTCGTCAAGAACCAGGCAGCATTTCAAGCACGTTACGGCACCAACATTCCTGTCGCTGGGATTTACCCAAATTCCCTCTCCAATGGAGGCGAGCAAGTCGTCCTTTCGTTTGCAATCAACACTCCCGTTCTCGACTTCACCTATGATGACCAGAGCCCTTGGCCGACTTCGCCCGACGGAGACGGGTTTCCCATGATCCTTATCGCACCAGAAACAGCCCCAGACCACGCCCTTGCCACCAATTGGACCGCCGGAAGTAACATCAACGGCACTCCAGGCACGCTGGCTCCACCCGCGCCGAGCTTCGACACTTGGCAGATCGAACAATTCACCCCGGCTCAACTCGCTGATGATTTGATCTCGGGACCCAATGCCGATCCGGACCAGGACGGAATCGTCAATCTCCTCGAATACGCCTTCCTCACAAACCCTGTGATTGTCAACCCACAGAATGAGCTGATTCAAACAGGCGCAACCGAGATCGGATCTGAAACTTACCTCACCATCACCTTCACCGCTCGTGAGCCTGTCGAGGATCTATTCTATCAACCCCAAATTTCTGGAAATTTGGACCTCTGGAATGAAGGAACATCTTATCTCATCCCCACAGGAAATGTCGACCAAGGCAACGGCTCCCGGGAGCTGACCTATCGCTCGGTTCTCCCGGTTTCAAATGAGGATTCGCAGTTTATTCGAGTCAGAGTCATTAGAAACGGGCCCTAATTCAAACATCGGAGCATGCTTGCGGCCCGACGCTGATCCCCTATCCTCACGGGGATGACTTTAATGCCAAGGGCAACCACCGCATGCCTTCTCCTCCCGTTTGTTCTCCTGATCTTTCCCGCCTATTCTTTCGAAAAGGCAGCCAGAGTTCCCACCGGAGTCTCGGTCGTGGAAAACTGGGAACCCTCTCAACATCTTTATGTCCGCGGAGATCTCGGCATTCCCGCAGAGACTCTTGATCGACTGGAACAATGGCTCGATACCAACGGTCAATACTGGACGATTGTCCTGACACAAGATTCAAGCGATGAAACCTACAGCGATGCATCCGGCATCAACTATCGCCGCGTCGATGCCGTCGAGCACGCCCTGGTCAAGGGCCTGCAAGCCAGAACAAAGTTTGGCGAGCTGCGCAATTCTGAAACAGAAAAACTCAACGGCGCCCTCTTCATCATCCTGAAAGAACGATAATTTTCCTACTACGGGTCCGATTACTACGCCAGTAACGGTGCCCCGCCCAGCCAATGGGCTAATGGGCTCGACTCGGAAGCCAAGAAAGCCATGCGGAGCGGAGGTCGAATCGTCGATGCGGTCAAGAACACCGTGACCTCGATTGATCAGAAGGTGAAATCAACGATCTCAAGCCGGAAAGCCCGTCGCGCCGCTCAACTTGCCAAAGCCAGACAAGATCTCGCCACCTTGAATCAACGGATCACAGAAATCACCGAGAAACGAGCGTGGGCCCTCTCGAAAATCGATGGTGACGGCGGAGAAGTCGGGAGGCTTCAAATCGGAACGCTCAAACAACAAGCCGACCTGCTGAAGAACTCGCCGGGTGCCCATGATCTTGATCGACTCCTTTCGACCGCCAATCAATGGTCGGCCCTCCTCGACCAGTTCCAGAACGCTCCAAAAAGATTTAAGGAGCAACAGCAACGGTTAAACGACACCCGTGCAGAAAGCGCCGAGGCCCGGGGTGTTTTGTCCCGTGCGCAGAACCAATTGGAATCGGCCATCAAACTCCATCAACTTGGCAACTTTTCCTACCAGCAGTCTCTGTCCGATTCCTTCAACCTCACTTCATCGGTGGCTTCGCTCGATCGCGATGCCCGACGCAGAAAAGAACTCATCGCCGCCAGAGAAGAAGCAACAAAACAAGCGGCTCTTCGCAAAACCGAAAAGCGTTCACTCACTCTCAAAGTAGGCGGAGCCACCGGAGCCGGTTTCCTGGGACTTCTCGGGGTGGCCGGAAACCGGAGAAGACGACGCATTAAAGCGCAAGCCGAAGAACTCCTCGCTTCGCGGCAAAGCGAGATGCAAGAAACGGAAGATCGTCTCTTCGAACTCATGGACCGCTCTGCTGTCATTGTGGGTCCGTTCAACAAACTCGCAGACCGCGGTTATTCCGGTGATACTCTTGCCCTTTCCAAACAGTCTCTGAAGCATATCGACGAGGCCTTTGTCCTGTCCTCCAATGTTCAAAGAGCGCGCCCGTCCCGGCGAAGAAATTGACGAGACCTTCTCACTCCCCATCGATGCCTGGCAGGAGCGCACCAGTCAGGCGCTCGAGGGAGCCAGTCAATGCCTCGACCAGGTCGAAACCGCATGGTCGACCATCGTGGAGCGGAGCGAGGCTCTGAAGGATAAGATTGCCGCTCTCGAAGGACGGGAAGGCGAAATCCAGATCGACGAATGGCTCCGCTGCGAAGAGACCTTTTCGGAATGGATTCCAGTCATGACCAAAACTTGCGATCGAGCCACCGAGACCGGAAAAACCGATCCCATTCGCGCCCTCGCAAGCGACATGACCGAAGGTGACCGCATGGCTGCTGAGGCCAAAGAGATGCTCGATCAGATCTCAAACTTCCGCACAAACCACTGGAAGAACCTCGAAGAAAAAGAAAGCCTTCTCGATCAACGAAAGAGAGCCACGGTTTGGATCGATAACGCACTCCTTCAACTCGGTAGGGACGCGGAAGCCATCGCTTCGGAAAGTCCGGATACCCCGACCGCCGAACTGCTCGGATCGTTTGCCGCTGATCTTTCTGATCTGGTCGCCCGCGCCGACCAAGCTGCCGAACTCATTGCGCGGGCCGATGACAAAGCCCTTCCCGCCATTAAGACAGCGACCGCAACCGTAGGCACGGCAAGGCGCGAGATCGCAATCACGCTGGATCTCGCGCCACACGACATTCTCATTGAAGACAACTCGAACCCTACCGATTTTCTTCACCGGGCCAAACTCCAACATAATGCCTGCCTCGCAGCTCTCGATCTGGGAGAAGTACGAAGCGCGGAAGATTTCATCAAAGAGACAGAGGAACTGACCGCCTTTGCCAACGACTTGGTCAAGCGCTCCCGACAGGTTCTCGCCGACTACGCCGACACAAGCGAAGCTCTCTGGTCCCGTCGGGGAAAACTCGAAGACCTTGGCGAAATCATTCAGCAGGAAGTGGAGGCCATGAGGGTTCGTTACGCCCCGCGGGCTCTTTTTCTCAATCCCGACCAGCCGAGCGAAGGAAGCTATGCCGACTCTCCGAAGGAACTGGAGGTCCGCTTAAAGGAAATCACCTCCAGTCTCGACCAAGCAAAGAATCGCTTTCAAGGAGCCGGGCTCCTGGAGTCGTGGCATCTTCTCACCCACGGACAGTCCTTGGCACTCGAGGGGGAAGAAATCTGCGCCGAGGTCAAAAAGCGGTCAAAGCTCCTGGTCAACATGGAGGATGAAAACGCGGAAACCCATGACAGCCAATCCCGCGCCCATGAAGATCTGACGCAGTCGGTCAACGATCGTCGGGTCACTCGGGAGACTGTGGACCTGCACGCCGTGACCGGACGAAAGCTGGAAGAAACTCTTCGCGAAATCGAAGCAGGCGACGGCAAACGCGACCCCTATCTTGTGAATGAATCACTGGATCATCTCAGCGAACGTCTTCCCGCGCTTCGCAAGGCCATCACGGAAGACCTTGAGGAAAATTCCAGAGCCCTCGGTCTTCTTGAAACCGTAAAACGCAATCAAGAGGAAGCGAACAAACTTTGGCACTCCGCCGACGATGATCGCATTCCAAACAGCCCCGATACCAATACCTCGATGGCTGAAATCGAAAAGTGTTATGCCGACCTGGGAGACTGCGAAAAGGAACTGCAAGTCGATCACTCGGACTGGCGTGAAATCCAAAACGATTTGCGGAATATTCACCTCCGGATCAGCGAGGCTATTCTCAGTCTGAAGCGTGAACTCACGCTCGCGCGGGAATCGGTGCGAGCGATCGAGGCCGCGACACGCGAAGTCCGTAAGGCCTCCCGCTGGTCCGGTTCCTATGGGGTTCGCATCACCGGGAACTACGGCAGCCGCTCACTCGCTGCCGCGAATGACGTCATGCAACACGGACTCTACCAGGAAGCGCTTTCCATGGCCGGCCAGGCAAGAACACGGGCCCACCAGGCCATCGCCAGCGCCGAGGCCCGCGAAGCAGCCAAAAGGCGCGCTGCAGAGGCCGCCAGACGCCGGAGAAGACAAGCAGCTCGACGGTCGTCATTCAGCAGCTCCAGTAGCTTTGGAAGTTCGAGCCGATCAAGTGGAAGCAGCTTCAGCTCATCCTCCCGCAGCAGCTCCAGCGCGGGACGCAGCTCGTTCAGTTCCAGTTCAGGGGGCAGGCCGCTCGGGTTGGTAAAGAAAAAGCCCGGAGGAAGATCCCCCGAGCTTGTTGAAATTTGGACGGAAATTCGCCTACTTCTCGAGATCGAAGCGGTCGAGGTTCATGACCTTCGTCCACGCTCCCACGAAGTCGTTCACGAACTTCTTCTCACCATCGACGCTTCCATAGACTTCGGCGATGGCACGAAGCTGGGAGTTCGAACCGAAGACGAGATCCACCGATGAAGCAGTCCACTTGGTTTTGCCGGTCTTGCGATCCTTACCCTCGTAGAAATGCTCGCACATCGGCGACACTTTCCATTCTGTTCCCATGTCGAGAAGGTTCACGAAGAAGTCATTCGACAAAGCTCCGGGCTTGTCCGTGAAGACGCCCATCCCCGGGAAACCAACGTTGGTATCGAGAACACGCAGTCCCCCAACCAAAACGGTCATCTCCGGAGCAGTCAGCGTGAGAAGCTGGGCGCGATCAACCAGGGTCTCGGGCGCAGGACGATCCAGGGTCCTTCCGAGGAAGTTCCGGAAAGGGTCCTGAGTTGGTTCGAGAACGGCGAAGGACTCGATGTCGGTCATTTCCTGCGTGGCGTCAGTGCGCCCTGGCGCGAAGGGAACCGTGACATCATGTCCGGCCTTCTTGGCAGCAGCTTCGACCGCGGCCGAACCACCAAGCACGATCAAATCAGCAAGTGAGACCTTTTTACCGCCACTCGCGGAATTATTGAACTCATTCTGAATCTTCTCGAGAATCGGGATAATCTTGGCCAGTTGGTCAGGCTGATTGACCGCCCAATCTTTTTGGGGAGAAAGACGAATCCGAGCCCCATTAGCCCCACCACGGTTGTCACTGCCACGGAAGGTTGAGGCAGAGGCCCAAGCAGTCGAGATGAGCTGGGAATGTGTCAAACCGGAATCGAGCAACTTTCCCTTAAGAGCCTTGATTTCGGCCTCACCGATCACAGGGTGATCGACCGCAGGAACGGGATCCTGCCAAATCTGTGCCACGGGAACTTCATCTCCAAGATGAGTGGTGATTGGCCCCATATCGCGGTGAGTGAGCTTATACCACGCCTTCGCAAAAGCTTTGGCAAACTCGTCGGGCTTCTCGAGGAAACGCTTCGAAATCGGTCCGTAAATTGGGTCTAGCTTCAGAGCCAGATCAGAAGTGAACATGATGGGAGTGTGTCGCTTGTTGGCGTCGTGCGCGTCAGGCACAGTTCCTGCAGCAGCGCCCCCTTTGGGAATCCAAAGCTTCGCTCCTGCGGGGCTCTTGGTGAGCTCCCATTCGTAAGCGAACATGTTCGCGAAGTAGCTGTGTGACCACTGCGCCGGAGTGCTGGTCCAGGCACCTTCCAACCCACTCGTGATCGTATCGGCGCCATTGCCGCTTCCTTTGCTGTTCTTCCAACCAAGCCCCTGTTCCTCCAAAGGCGCAGCTTCTGGCTCGGGCCCAACATTTCCTTCCGGGCTGTGCGCACCGTGGGCTTTACCAAAGGTGTGTCCGCCGGCAATGAGAGCGATCGTTTCCTCATCGTTCATTCCCATGCGACCAAAGGTGTCGCGGATCTGTTTCGCCGAGGCGAGAGGGTCGGGATTACCACCGGGTCCCTCGGGATTCACATAAATCAATCCCATTTGAACGGCCGCCAAGGGATTGTCGAGCTTGCCATTCTCGTATCGTTTTTTGCCGAGCCATTTGCTCTCCGGCCCCCAGTAAATATCTTCCTGGGCCTCCCAAACATCAGCACGACCTCCGCCGAATCCATAGGTCTCGAATCCCATGGACTCGAGCGCTACGTTGCCGCTCAAAATCAAGAGATCGGCCCAAGAAATCTTTTGCCCGTATTTTTGTTTAATAGGCCAGAGCAGGCGACGTGCTTTATCCAAATTTCCATTATCGGGCCAACTGTTGAGCGGAGCAAAACGTTGCGCCCCGTCCGAAGCGCCACCACGACCATCGTAAGTCCGGTAAGTCCCGGCACTATGCCAAGCCAAGCGGATGAACAAGGGGCCATAGTGACCATAATCAGCCGGCCACCAGTCCTGCGAGTCAGTCATCAACTCGGTGAGATCCTTTTTAATCGCCGCCATGTCGAGCTTCGCAAACTCCTCGGCGTAGTCAAAATCTGCGCCCACCGGATTTCCTTTGGCTGAATTTTGGTGGAGGATCTGGAGATTCAGCTGATTGGGCCACCAGTCGCGATTACCGTAGGCAGACGCCGCGGTGTGGCGCGCTGCCGGGGCTGCCTGCGGCCCCATGACCGGACACTTTTCAATGTCACCGCCGGCAGCATGCGAAACTTGTCCGAAGAGACCTCCGGTCCCAAGTGCAACGAGGCAACTCAGAGAGAAGATAGATCGAAGAGAAAATGAAGGTGTGGCCGACTTGGCCACGACAGCACTGTTGTTTGAAGGTTTCGTCATAGTGTAGTATTAAATAGTATGGTCCTTCAACGAAGGACGCTGGATCTTCGCTCCCCTACTGAATTCGTCAACAATTTCTACTTATCCCTTAATACCTACCATTACCCCAACTTATTCCAACTTGAACCTGTATCTCCATCCCATCATCCTCTTCGACAGAGGCTTGCTATCGTCCACCTTCGCCCGGGCTTTCGTCGGGCTCGCCTACGTCTTTCTCTTTTGGTTCAACTTTCGATATCCCCCTCCTGTTTCAGTCGAGCGATCTGCGCCTAATCCTGATTACCTCCTTGAATTGAAGCTCAAGGAGAATGCTTCTCCGAACCTTCCGCTAGCGACCGCCACCAAGGTAAAGTTCGTCACCCAAACCCTGACAGACGAGACGCTAAACTTCGCATCCCAGTGGGATGCGTGCGGTGGCGACCCCGGTCTTGAATCGATCGTCCTCGAACAATGGATCACCATTACTCCCGGAGCCGCGATGGAAAAAGCAAAAGAAACCCATCTCGATCTCCTCTCATGGGAACTTCTGGGAGAGCAAGAAGGAGCGGATGCATGGACAAAAAATAAGCTCCTGAAATGGCGGCAATCTGAAGCCCTCCTCGCCGGGATTGCGCGGAGCGCCCCCCATTTCGTGCTCCAATTAATTCAGCAAAACCAAAAACTCGCGGAAGGAAAAATCTGGAGCGGCCTCCTCGTTGGTCTCGCTCGGAGTGATGTTGAAAAGGCCCTGAATTTTGAGGTCGCAATTCCAGAGAGATCCTACTGGGGACAAGGGGGTAGATCATTTGAATACTACAGGAGGCTCGCAGAATGGGCACGGGAATCTCCCGAAGCCGCTTTTACCTGGGTTTCACAAAACAAGGATTTGCACTGGCATACCTCATTCCTAACGAGACAAATTGCCAGAACAGAGCCTCGACTGGTTCAAGACGCAATCGATCAACTCCCGACGGGCGCAACGAAGAAGTCATTTAAGGACGGGCTGGCAGATTCGCAAAAAACGTTTGGCACGAATGATTACAACCCGAGAGAAAACGGAGAAAACCGTAACCCCGCCCAGCTCATTTCCGCAATAAAAGTGGCAACTGATTCGTTCTCTGACGAATGGCCTGACCTCCTCAAGGGAGCCCGGTTCAACGATCTCACTGAGGCGAGAAAAAATTTGATCCGCGCCATCATCACCGAACGATGGATCGACTACAATCCGATGGGATACGCTAAAGAATTTGACCTTCACGACCCGGCGTGCATTGCCCGATGGCTGGAACTTGATAGGCAGGGCGTCTTCCGAAAATTGGAATCCTTGATCACCCGAAAGGACCCGGGAGCACATAAATTTTTCGAGGTTATTCTGGAGATCGAGGGAAAGAATGACATCAAGGAGGCCTTTCGGCTCTTTGCCAAGGTTCCTGAGTTTCATCGATGGCAAGAGGCTTATTACTATTCTGATTTGTTACGCAAGCTCGCTGCTCACGACCGCGAAGCCCTGCTGGCTGCGACTACTTTTGACGAAGATTGGAAAGACAAAGCCCAAGCTGCTACGATCTCAATTTGGAGAGAAAAAGACCTACCTTGGTGTCTCGCAAAATGCCTCGAATGGAAAAGGCCATCCCTGATCACGGAACTCGACAGCTCTGAGTTTCAAAGAATGCCTCTCATCGAGCATTTCGACACCCTCCCCCAGTGGTTACGAACTCGCATTTTAGAAGAGACCGATCACTACCTCGATTTGGATTTGGAATGGCTGCTCAAACCTCCGCCAACCAAGATGGATGATGAGTCGCTGGCCAAGCTCCGGATGAAACAAGTCGCCGAGCGCTATTGGTATTCGTCTGCGGAGTTTGAGACGGCAGCCGAAGTCATCAAAAAATGTCATTTTTTCGACGCTGACCTTCGCAGCAAGATTGCCGAGCGAGTCGTCGCTTCGCATGACCTTCGTGAGCTGGAGAGAGCGGCGCATTGGCTCGCAAAAATCCCGGACGAATTCTCTCAGATGGCACGCATTTGTCTGGCAAGCCGGCGAGAGCAGATCGCATCTGAATCCAGCACAGACCCTTTTCAGAGTTCCATCGTAAAAGCTTTGGAACTGACATCGAACAATCGCAATTTTTTAGAGCAACGTGATCGGCCTTTCAGTGAATATGAAGACGTATTTACACGCATCAGGCGGCTCCCCATTGAGGTGTGTGTCGAGCTCATCAAAGAGAGTGCCTTCCAAGACTTGATGATTGGCATCAAAAAAGCACTCTTGGAAAACGCAGTTAAACCGGAAGCAAATCGGAACGACTACACTCTTGGCGTCCCCGCTCAACAAATGATCATCGAGTGGGCAAAAGACGAGCCGGTTCTCGCGGCCAAATGGGCTTTCGCTCTCCCGCAAGGAAGTATTCGTGACACCTGCCTGAAGGACGCCTGCTATTCCTGGAACACCTGGGATCGTGAGGAAGTTCGGAATTGGGTGCAAGCTCTGCCTGCCAGCGACCAGAAAGTCATTTCTTTGCGGTAACTCGCTACGTGCTTCTCCGATTTTAAATCGACTCTGATAAGCCAATTGCCGATTTGAGCCGCTCGACATCGAGCTCTTCGATCCACGACTCCAGGTGAATCCAAATCTTGTGATGTCCGTAGCCTCCACTCTTCATTTCACGAATCGCATCCTCCTTACTCCACTCTTCCACCACGATCCGGTAGGCGGCACACATCGCTCCGGTCCGATCGGAGCCATGAAGACAATGCACCAACACCGGAAGTCTTTTCGAATCCGTGGCAATTTTCAGAAAGCGAATCAGTTCATCCTCTTCGGGATCCCACGTCTGGAAGGTGATTCTCTCATAGTCCAAGTCCGTCCCTTCGATCAAATCATGATCTGAATGAAATGCTCTCAAACTCACCACTGTTTTAATGCCGAGTTTTTCGAGATTTTTCATTCCAATCGAGGTCGGTTGCTCTCCTCGAAAAAGAGCCGGTGAAACCCGGTAGGCATTTTCAACGCCGGGAACTTTGACAGCATTCGCCCAAGTTAATTTGCGATTCGAAGCACCCTCGTATCTCCCACACCCTGAGATCACCAAACTCACTAAAATCCAGAGAAAACTCTTCATCTCACTTCTTCTTTGCCGGGACCATCCTCACCTCAACACGCCTCCCCGTCGAGCGATTAATCTTCACGGACTGACTTTGCGTGTTGCCTCACAAAAGAGGACACCCTACGGGATTGACGATTGGACGGGAGAAGTCCCCATTGCCTCATAAAAGAG
>CBFHQJ010000052.1:0-33574 GCA_965657795.1 Akkermansiaceae bacterium | reverse complement strand
TCGGGAGCGGCAGGGCGTGTGGCGTGAGGTCAAGGTCAGACTAATTTTACAGACGAAAGATTACACCCCCACTTCCTCCTGTCCTCCCACTCATCTCGATTGGCAGACCGCAAAGCCTCCAGGAACTATCTTTGAAAAGAAATACCCCAGCAGGCCCACCAGGAAGACGTCGTCTCTTCTTTTAGATAGAAACTCCGCCCAAATTCACTTCCGAAATCGAATTACTAGCGCTTGCCGGAATTGAGCGGTCGCGTGACCAAGTCGGTTACCTTCTCGCCCCATTCGTGCTTTGCAGCGAAAACAAGATCACCTTTCTTACTAATTTGGAACACTTGCAAGGTTCCGGTGAGAGTGCCGGTGACAAGAAGGAAGCCCCCAGGGAACGGCATCCGCGGAGGTGCGCCCCAGAAGGGTGAGAGTCTTATCCTCATTCACTTTGTAGCGGGCGAGAGAGTTGTGTTCTTTGTCCCGGTCGCGGATTCCGACGAAGACAAAACGACCGTCAGGAGTGCATCGAATATCAGATGATGACAGGCCGCTTGTGCGGGGGAGTTCATCAAAAGCATCACACCTTTGCACATGTTTCAGCTGTCCATTCGGCAAGCGTTGATAAACGGAAGCGCCGGGACGTTGCTCGTTGGAGGCATAAACAAACTGTCCTCCCGGATGATTGGCCAAATGCCTGGGGCCGGTCCCCTTCGGTGGGCTGGCATCGATCGGATCGAGTGGCGTCAGCTTTTCACCATTCAACCGATATTGCATGAGCGCGTTAAAATCTTTCACGTAGGGAACGTAGAGATTCTTCTGATCAGGCGAGAGCAGGACAAAGTGTGCGTTCTTTCTTTTCTCATGGCGGCTAACCAGCAGCTCGCCAATCCCGTCACCCTCGCCCAGTCGATAAAGATCGAGCCAACCGGTGCGATAAGACGCCCCTGCATTCACCGCGAGACCAGCATAGCCATTTTTTAGGAGATTGGATCGATGCATCTTAGGAATCCCCTTTTTGTCCAACTCGACAGTGGCCGCCGGGCATTCTCCTTCCAGCCCGCCATTCGTGGTCACATAAAGCAGGTCCTTTTTCGGATGCTTCGCAATCGTGGTTGCCGAAAATCTGAGCGGATAATCAAGAGCACCCTTCAATCCGACCGTCTCACCTTGAACCCTCGCTTCCAAGACGTGGAGGGATTGAGTCGAACGGCTGGGCGCATAGATGAGGAAGGACTCCTGAGCTTGAACCAACAAGCCCCCAAGAAACAAAAGAACGAATGATAATTTCAAACTCATGGTTTGCCCGTTGAGATTCAATGCGATCTAGAGCCGCACCTTCACAACCAATTTTCGCACCAAGGAAGGCGAGCCGATTTGAAGCCCGGGCCGATGACCGTCCACCGGCAAATAAATCGCAACATCACCCGCCTCCATTCGCAAAGTGGAGCCCTTATCGTAGGCTTCGAAGTAGAGCATGTCCCGTTGCGGAGAAAGATCCTCCACCAGTTTCAAATTACCAAGCTTGGCAATATCCATGCGTTCTTCGCCCGCGAGAATCACCTGTACATCAGCCCATTCGCGATGCGCCTCCCAACGGACCTCGGCCGGCGACTTCGTGAAGTAAGCCTCTTCAATCAGGAAAATTTGATCATCAACATCAAGCCTGATTGATTCGCCCGCCTCCCGGGAAAAGGCCTGCTCTCGCTCGTCGCTCCCCTCGGTGAGATAGCGTAGCACAATCTTGCGCGCCGTCTCCCATTGCGCCCCACCCGGCCACTGATCTTTCAACTCTTCTGCCGGTCCAAAAATTGCCATATCAGACTCTCCCACTTCCAACTCCAACAGACAAGCTTCCGCGCAAGGAGATGCTATATCCCCCGGGTCATTTCGGAGATTCTCTTACTCCCAATCCCGACAGGTCTGTCGTGCTTCACTCCCGCACAAGCCAAAAGCGTGGTAAGAAGGTCACCCTGATTCCCTTTGGTCTTTGATAAGAACTGGCCGGTATTGATGGTGCCACCACCTTTCCCCGCAATAATGAAGGGAAGATTTTCGCGACGGTGCTTGTTACCGTCTTCAAGTCCCGAACCCCACATCATAATACAGTTATCAAGCAAACTCCCGTCGCCCTCGGAGAGGCTGGCCATTTTCTTCACCATGTAGGCGTATTGTTCGATGTTAAACGCAGTGATCGCGGCCACTTTGTTAACTTTCTCTGCCTGATGATTATGGTGGGTTTGGGAATGGTGGGCATCGGCAAAGCCAAGCTCGGGATAAGAGACGCCATTCGGAGTTGAGCCGATGTAGGTGCTCACGCGTGTGGTGTCGGTCTGGAAGGCAAGCACGTTGAGATCGCACATAACCTGCATGTATTCGCTGCGCTTGTCTCCCTCGGGAATTTTAATTTCGATAGGCGGGGAGTCGGAAGCGTTCCGCTTGCTCGAAGCCATTCCAGCTTTCTCGAGGGCAGCTTCCTTCTGACGATATTCAATGGCCGCGATCCGGCGCTCCACCGATCGAACTCCGTCGAGATATTCGTCGAGCTTCTGCTTGTCTCCATGCGGGAGATTCTTGCGAAGATCCTTGGCTCCTCCGATGACAAGATCGAGCATCTTGCGGTCAAGCGGATCCGGCTTGGAAAGGTGGCCGCTCTTATCGCGTTGTCCAAACAGTCGCTTCAAAACACTTCGCGGATTGGTCTCGGCAGGAACGGCCTGGCTCGCGGAGCGAAAACTGCAGTGGGTGTAATAGGCTTCGTTCAAGCCTTCCTGGTTTTCCTTGTGAGTCTGCGGCATCGTCGCGAGCTCCAAGGATGGCAACGAAGTCTCGGCTCCGATATAATTGGCTGCGATTTGGTCTGCCGAAATGGCGATATTCACCTGGTGGCGCTTGTCCGCATCGGGAAGCTGTGCGGTGAGCCAGGTCGAAAGTTCGAGAGCGTGGGGCGCTCCGTTAAAAGGCGAAATTGGAACCCCCGAAATACCCTTCATCAAGAGACACTGATCGAGGACCGGACGCAGCGACTCCAAGGCGGGTGGCGGCGAAGAAAGAAAACTCTCGGCACTGGCAGGCCAAAATTGATCCATGATCACACCGTGCGGCATATACATGAAACCCATACGCACCGGCGGCTTGGCAACCCTGCCCTTCACGGTATCAGCCCACCCCATCGATTCAAGGAGAGGCAGACCAAGAGTAGCACCCACTCCTTTAAGAGCGGCACGGCGGTTGAGGCGGGATTTACTTTCCATGATTTGGGTGGGTTGGGATTCTTTGAAGGTGGTGATTGAGGAAAGGATAACTGCTGACGACCTCAACGACCAGGGTCTGCATACCATAGTCATCTGCCGCAATCGACTCCATAAGCCGATCCACGACGATGTGATCGTACCCTTCCAACGGACGGCACAAAGCATAGGCGAGGAGCTTCTCAGTCAGGTTGCGGGCAACATCGGCCTTTCTCTCTCCCAAAATCTCTTTCAGTTCGGTGGGCGTGGAGAACTTCTTGCCGCCCGGGAGCTCGCCGGTGGCATCGATTGCTCCTCCCGTATCGTCTTCATCTCGCCAGCGGCCGATTGCGTCGAAATTCTCGAGCCCGAAGCCAATGGGGTCCATGATCTTGTGACACGTGGCACAGGCCGAATCAGTTCGGTGAAGTTCGGTGCGCTCGCGTAGGGTGAGATTAGCGACCTTCTCCTCTTTTTGTTTTTCGAGTTCGGGAACGTTCGGCGGAGCCGGAGGAATGACTTCACCCAAGACCTGCTCCAGCACCCAGACACCACGCTTCACCGGACTAGTACGATTTGGGAAAGAGGTGGCTGCCAAGATTCCCGGCATGCCAAGAACTCCCCCGCGATTTGAATCCTTCAGTGTCACTCTCCGCATCTGCGGGCCGGTTACTTTACCTTTCATCCCATAAACGCTCGAAAGGGTTTCATTGAGAAAAGTGAAGTCGCTCTTCACGAAATTCACCACGCTGCGATTTTCCTGAATGAGAGTCCCGAAGAACATCCGGGCTTCATCGTACATCGCTGAACGCATCGCGGGTGTCATTTGCGGGAACTTTGTCTTGTCGAAGGTCAAGGACTGGAGCTCTCCCAAGCCAAGCCATTGCGCCCCAAAGCCATCGAACAAAGCCCGGGAACGTCTGTCTGCGAGCAGACGCTTCACCTGCTCTCGATACACCTTGAGGTCATGGAGCTTGCCCGCATCGGCGAGCGAAACGAGTTCGGGGTCGGGCATGGTCGCACACAACAAATATGAAAGACGGGACGCGAGTTGGTGATTATCCAATGGCACGATGGACTTGCCTGTTTCCGGTTTTACGGAAGGTGTGATGAAAAGAAACTGCGGGGAAACGAGAGCTGCTTTGAGCATCAATCGAAGTGACGAGGAATAGGAAAGTTCGTTGTCACGTCCGAGCTTAAATACCGTGAGTAAGGTTTTAATTTCATCGCCCGATGGCGGACGCCTGTATATTTGCTTCGCAAGGGATCGGGCCACTCGCTTTGCCGCTTCCATTTCGCTTCCCTCCTTGGCCGGAGCATCTCCAAAGAGACGCTTTTGAACCGCCGTGGGAGGTGAACCCTCGGGTGCCAAAACCTGGTCCAAGACGATCTTCGCGATTCCAAGATATTGCTCGGAAAGCAATGGCGAAAGAGAATTGAGATAGCCTTCACCAAAGACCTCATCGGGAAGATCCTCGGCAATTGCAGGATCGACGCCAAAGAGGTCATGCAAGGTATTGCCGTATTCCGTTTTGGTCAGACGACGGATCACAAAAGGCCCGGGATCTTTCGGACTGAGGTATTTGATCATGCCAATCGCCTCGACGAACTTCTTGCGCTGATCGTCCGTAGGTTGCTTGGGAGAGTCTTCCGGCGGCATATCATGCGCCTTCACATTTGCGATGGCCTGCTTCCAACGCTTGCCAGACGCCGAACTCCCGGGCGTCTTGAGCGCAGGTTGAAAATTGATCCCTCCTCGCTGCCTTTTGTTGCTGTGGCACTTGAAACAGT
Organism: Akkermansiaceae bacterium; assembly: GCA_965657795.1. Classification (GTDB taxonomy): domain Bacteria; phylum Verrucomicrobiota; class Verrucomicrobiia; order Verrucomicrobiales; family Akkermansiaceae; genus SW10. The sequence continues at coordinate 28,568 of CBFHQJ010000052.1, read as the reverse complement.
AATCGTTGATGAAAGGCGTGACGATTTCTTTAAAGGACTTCTTGGCCTGCCCCTGGAGCTCGGCAAAATCGAGCTCCTCCGCAGACTCACCAAAACACGGGACAGCTAGAAGCAGCAGAAAGGCGAGCGGCGAGAGAGCCCTTCGGTGGGAGGAGTTAAAAAAGATGAACTTGAACATCAGGAATCGGATCAAATCTTTACGCAATAACACCCCGCTCGTCTTTCTAAAACAATTCGGCCGTTTTTCTGCCTGCATTACTCCGAAGCCGGCTCCTTTTTCAAGCCTCCTTGAATGTAGCTGATCAGCTCCCATATTTGTTCATCGGTCAGCGCCTCGCCTTAGCCAACCATGGGAGTCCCATCAAGGCCTGTCGCGATTGTTCGATAAAGATCGAGCGGCCGCGTTCCGGATCGATAGGTGCCTTTTGTCAAATCAGCAGGGTGAATTGGAAAACCCCAAAGATCCTTGAGTTCTTTACCTCCCACTCCGTCGCCTTTCCCGGTGGGGCCATGACACGCAACACAATGGATATCGAAAATCGCCTTTCCCGATTTAACCCGCGATTTCTCTCCCAACCAGTCCGGGGATTTTACGGGTAACTTTATCGGCTTTGCGATATTCCCCGGATCTTTCCAACGCCTGGAGAAGCTTTTAAGATACTCGATGACCGCATCGTATTCATGATCTCTGAGGGCACCCTCAAAAGTAGGCATGGCAGTCCCGGACACCCCTTTCGAGATGGTCCGCTTCAGGTCATCGTGAGTGGGCAATTTTCCAATCGGTGTGGTGCGATATTTAAAGACCCCCGTTCGAAAATTTCGGGGACGATGGGTGATCCAGCCCACCGCCCAATCGCCATCTCCTTTACCTCTCGCCCCATGACATTGCACGCAGCTCTGAGAGAAAATCTTTCGCCCCTCCATATAGAGATAGATCCGCTCACGTTGTGACATTTCTTCCTTCTTTTTTTTGGGCTCCACCAGTTCAATTCTTACCAAAATATGCGCAACTTCAGGGTCGGTGAGCTTGATTCTCTGCTTCATTTTTTGATCCGTGAGAGTCATCGAGAAGGTCGTGATCTTCGACCATTCAAGAGCTTTACTGTCCTTGTTTTGAAAGTCCGCAGGCGTGAGGGTGATCGTGGTGTCCCCATCCCCCTTGATGCGACGATGATGATTGAAGTTACCCAAATCTCTTCCATTGCCGAGGAATTTGCTTTCGGCCCCGATCCCCAGAAACAGTGGTTGATCGCTCTTTAGCTTGAAGGTGAGAGCAAGACTGCGCTCGGGTGCGGTATCGAGTTCAGGGTCCTGAAACTTATAGGTTCTGATGGAGTGTTGATCACGCGAAGACCAGTTCGAGATGCCGGCTTCAAAATCATCGACCAGACCGGCCTTGGGGAGTTGAGCGAAGGCTGAAAGATCCAGGTCGTCGGGAATGTGAGTATGCAGATCGGAATTGAGAGTGAAACTCGAGGTGCTGTTTCCGCGTTCAAGAAGCTCGGGTTCAGCGAGCTCGTATCGGCACAGTGCAAAAGCATAAAGAGGGAGCTTGGGAAAAACCTCAAGATCCGCCTTACACGTCTTACCATCGGTTCGGGAGGAAGCCCGCTTCCAAAATCTCGTGATGCAATTGGGGTCGTAGCTGTAGTAAATCTCTACCCCGGCGAGTCGATCAGGCGCATCCGGAGTAACCGCAAACTGGACGGTATCCCCTTCGCGGTATCCCATTCGATCACAAACTCCGAAGGCGGAGTCAGCGGAATATTTTTTGCCTCACCCACCAAATATTGTTTGAACCAATGATTGAGCAGAATCCACTGCTCGGGTCCGGGGCCGTGATTGGCGTGCATGTTTCCGGTCACCCGCCAGTTGTCGTGCGGAAGAAGGTCCATGGAGCGGTAAATTCGCTGGAAGGCGGAGTGGAAATCATTCGATGAAGTGATGAACATCACCGGGCATTTTGCCGATGGCCAGTAGGCTGAAGGATCGATCGTCTTTTTGTAGAGCTCGAGATTCTTGAAATGAGTTCCGATACTGCTTCGGGGAATCCCCGGGAAATCAACATGACGAAAACCAGTCCCGCCAACAAAGGGTGCCACCGCCTTGAGTCGTGAATCGGTGGCAGTCATGGAAGTGATCGCTCCGCCCATCGAAACCCCGCAAAGCCCAATCGGTCGGGATCCACCCCGGGTTGCTGTTCAAGAAAGGTGATCGCGCGACGGGCTGCTACCGCGAGAAGAAACCAGTTGGCATTGCGAGGACTGGCGACGGGATCGATAGTGAACTCATCCGGCTGAAGAGAACGCTTCCAACTCTTGCGAAGCGCCTTGGCATAAAAACGCGGCCCTTGCGTAGGATCGAGCTTGCCCCAATCGGTCCCCCATTTGTTTTCGGGATCGAGTTCGGCTTCAAGCGGACGCCCGAGCCAGTTAATATCGATGGATGCAAATCCCTGCGTCGCAAAGTAGTGACCTCTCTTTCGATCCGCCCGCTGCCCTCCACCGTGACTTCAAACAAAGGCCGGATTCTTCTCTCCGTTCTCCGGAAAGCAGTAATAGGCCGCAATGCGGGCATCACTTCCCTTGAACGATCCCACCTTAAAAGTGAGCAGACGCGTCACCACGCCATCTTTCTTCCATTCATGATGCATCTTGACCTCCAGCGGCTCTTCTCGGGAGTCATATCCTGCCCAAAGTTCGGTGGCAGACCGGGGCACTTGCCCGGCGCTCGTAAATGGAATGAACGTGTCTTGGCCCCGGACAAAGAGGGTGAAAAGGACCGCCATCAGGAACAGCGGAACAGCAGGCTGAAGCATATATTCTTATACGTTAGATTTCACAGCAAATGTTCACCTCTCTTTCTCCTATTTCAGACTCGGAAATTGCTTTCTCCCAAAATCATGGGCAGCCTTTCATTTTGAGGTGCAATTCTTGCTCCTCAAAAAATATTCCCTTTCGTTTGTAACCTTGCTTGCCGGACGGCTCAGGAACCCAGTGAAATGACAAATTCAGACCCTTCCCGCTGTCCCCGTTGCAACAATCCCATTCCAGACAACGCTCCTTCTGGTCTTTGCCCGGCCTGCGTTCTGGGCGGAGCGGCCACAACCTCCAGCCGAACAATCCCCGGTGCCAAGACCCAGCCCCCATCCGTGGATGAACTCGCCGTCCACTTCCCCGATCTTGAAATCATGGAAGTGATCGGCTTCGGCGGAATGGGCGCCGTTTACAAAGCCCGCCAACCCAAGCTCGACCGCTTGGTCGCGCTCAAGATTCTTCATGTCCACGACGATGATCCGGCCTTCGAAGAACGCTTCAACCGCGAAGCCCGGGTGCTCGCCCGCCTAAACCATCCCAACATCGTCACCGTTTTCGACTTTGGCACTTCCGGCCCCTTCCACTTCCTCATCATGGAGCTCATCGACGGTGTCAATCTCCGCCAAGCCATGCAAGCCGGACGCTTTGCCCCGGATGAGGCCCTCACTCTAGTGCAGGAAATGTGCGCTGCGCTGAAATCCGCCCACGAGGACGGGATCCTCCACCGCGATATCAAACCGGAGAATATCCTGCTCGATTCCCAGGGCCGCCTCAAAATCGCCGACTTTGGTATCGCCAAACTTGTCGGCTCCGAGGACTCACACGACTTCACCCTCACCCGACAGGATTCGATCCTCGGCTCGCCCCAATATATGGCTCCCGAACAAATCGAATCACCGGAGGACGTCGACCAACGCGCTGACATCTATTCTCTGGGTGTTGTCTTTTACGAACTCCTCACCGGCGAACTCCCTCTCGGTCGCTTTGCGGCTCCTTCCTCAAAAAACGACATCGATTCCCGCATCGATGAGATTGTTTTCCGAACTCTGGAGAAGGAACGCGATGCCCGCTTCCAAACAGCAGAAGAAGTCAGCACCAAAGTCGAATCGCTCTCCAAATCTCCCGCGCCTCCCGCCATTCGCGAAGCCGGCCAAACGGCTCGCTTCGCGACTCTCTCGGCAATCTTCACCGCCGTCAGTATTCCCCTCATCTACTTTATCTTTTTTGCCGTATTCACAAAAAACCATTCCTCCGGACCAGACCAGGCAACCAACCACGTGGAAAGCGGAGCACTTTTCTGGGTTCGCGTCATCGGGATTGGTGGAGCAATACTCGCAGTCGCTTCGGTGATTCTAGGGTTATTCCTGGGAACGAGTGCCATGAGCGACATTCGCCAATCCAATGGACAAAAACGGGGACTCTCCCGCGCCACCTTCGCTGTTCTGGCATGGCCTGTTCTAGTCCTAATGGTCATCATTAACATGTTCATTCCCGGCCCAATGGAATCCAAATTTTTCTCACTGATTCTCCTGATCAGCTTTGGAATCATCTGCTGGTCTCTGATTCCCACGCTTCGTCGCTGGGCACTGAACGAACAATCCCGAGCCCCCCTCTTCATTCGCTTTATCGCTGTCATCGGAATTCCAGTCCTCCTCGAATTTGGTGCAGCCGACGGGCTCACAACCGCCCGCGACTTTGGCGGATTCCAAGCCCCGCCACCTGTAGTAGGATCCTACAGTTCTTCCGATGACCCTCAAACCAGAGAGCTTGCCGGCAAACTCGAAGCAGCACTCCTACTCCCTTCCACTTCCCAGAAAAGTCTGACCATCGCAGCTCTGGCCGAGGAAATTGCCCTTGCCGGGAAACCCCAACTCACCGAGCAGGCCTGCCAAAGCATCAGTATCGATTCCACCCGAAATACAGCCCGCTACAAATGCGCACTCATCCTCGGGCGCCAGGGGATGACATTGGACGCATCCTTCATCGCGGGTAAAATCTCAATTTCCTCACTCAGAAGAACCGCTCTCCTCAAAATCGCGAAGGGAGAATTTGACGATAATTCCATTCCTCCTCCAAACCAGTGAACCCGACCTCCCACAACTTCCACACGACGCGCTGGACGATTGTTCTCAAGGCCCGGGGGGACGCCCCCGAGGCCAAGGCCGCTCTCTCCGATTTGTGCGAAGCATACTATATTCTGGTTCTCCGCTTCCTCCAACGTGATGGAAAGTCCAAGGACGAAGCTGATGAACTTGCCCAAAGTTTCTTTGCCCGTCTTCTCAACAACAATTCCGGACTAAATGCCGACCCAGCCAAAGGACGTTTCCGATCTTACCTTCTCGGGGCTCTCAAACACTTCCTTGTTGAACATCGCCGCAACCAATCCCGCCTCAAACGAGGAGGAGAAGCCCGGCATCAATCTCTCGACGAATCCGACACTGACTCCTCTCCCGGCTTCCAACTTCCCCACCCTGGCAGTTCGGTTCCAGATACCTACTTTGACCACGAATGGGCACTCGCCCTCATAAATCTCGGCCTCAAAACGGTCGAAGCCAAATTTAAGAAAAGCGGGAAATCACTCCACTTCGAAACACTCAAACCCTGGCTCATGGGGGAAGCCTCCACACTTTCCCAAGCCGACGCCGCTTCCATCCTCAAACTCTCCCCCGGAGCCGTCAAGGTGTCCATACACCGGCTCCGCAAAGATTTCTCGGATGCCATCCGCGCAGAAATCGCCCAGACTGTCGACACGCCCGGGGAAGTTTCCGACGAACTTCGCTACCTCATCGAGGTGCTTTCCCGCCCCTCGTCCAAACAAGTATTCCCCCACTGATTCATCCGCGTCCTGCACGCTGTCGACAAGGAGGCGAAAGAGCTCTCACGGGCCGGGAGAGAAGGTTTGACGGAAGAAGATACGATCTTCGTCGGTGTCGAGATCACCAGACAGAACGGTGTTGTTCGTCTCGGGGTCCGGATTGCGGGCAGAGAAGGTTCCATCTCCTCCGCCGGTGGGAAAGCCGCCGTAAATTTTGACATTGGTTTCGTCGATGATGAAGCCGTCTTCCGAAGCGGGAAGGTAGGTGCCTTCCGCAATCCAAATTTCGTCGCCAATCTGGAGGTCGGCCAAGGCCTCGCTGAGTTCCTGGTAAGCGGTAGACCAGGAGGCCCCATCCCCGCCGTAGGCCGCCATTTTGTCCACGTGGATTACTCGCGTTTCGGTAGTAACGAAGACAAAGCTGAAAGCGGGCTCGTCGTCACGGCTCATATCTTCGTCACCGGTGGGGGCGGGATTACCGGTCCGTTCAATGTCACGGGACAAGATGACCCAGTGTTTCGCGGCAGGATCCCATTCGTAGCTCCAAATCTTATCGACATTATTGGCATCCCCCCCTTCAGGTGTCAGGAGGAGAGTGCCGGTCTGAGGTGAGTGGCCAGAGATGGAGAGACACCATTCTCCGACTTCATCGGACTTGGTGACAGTAAAGTCTCCGCCGTCCGTGACGATGGGGTCGCCGTTTCCAGCAATGCGCCCGAGAGCGACAATGTCGTTTCGACCATGGTTGATCGGAATGTAGACGCAACGAACGGGATCGCGCTCATAGCTCGCTCCAACCACTCCATTGTCATGGTTGAAGATGGTAAAACCACCATCAGCTTCAGCTCTGGAGAGGGTGTAGTTGGCCTCATTTTTACTGCCGTTGGTCAGGAGAATGCCGTTTTGTGAAGATTTGGCGGGATCATTAGGAGTGAGATCAAAGGTCTAGGTGCCATTGGCATTGTAGAAGAAATGAGTACCGAAGGTGACGCTGGAAGAGGAGCGAAGATTAGCGGCTGTGATGACTTCACCATTGTTGATTAGGTCTCCAGTGCCTGCGATCGCCCAATCAAAATCATCATCGCTGAAGAAGGCCAAAGCGACATTACAATCCCACTCATCATTTGAATTGGTCGAAGGGTAGCAAACACCGATCCAGCTGCGCTCCAGAGGCTCGTCAGGGAAGACGCTCACCGTCGGATAGCGTCCGTTTCTTTGGTTTTCTGCAACAGAGGCTATCATCACACCGTCGTTGTTGAGCCCCTTAGGGTCGACATCGACCGCGTAGTCTCCCCGGTTGATCTCACCTCCCAGCGAGACACCGGGAGTGGCCACCGCGTTTAAGGTGCGGCTGCTATCAGTGACGGCGATGGCGCCGTGCTCGATAGGAACGGCGAGGGATTGGTTAATCAAAAGAATTGGGAGTCCGACACCCGGCAAAAGGTATCGACGAAAAAGGGCCAGAATGATTTTCAGAACGGGAAGCTTCTGACGAGCAGTCATACCCCTTACCAAGAGGTTTTCTCAAGCTCGTTACAAGAAATTGAAAATATTTTCGAGGCCGATCATCCCCTCCGCGCGCGCTCGACATTCCCTGCAGCACCGCCTACTGATGGTCCTGCCAATCATGACCCTTTATTCCGCAAACGAACTCCGCCTCGCCTACGGTCACCAAACTCTTCTCGACGGTGTCACCCTTGCTATTTCCGCCGGGGAAAAGGTCGGTCTCGTCGGGCGCAATGGTTGCGGAAAAACCTCCCTTCTTAAGATCCTCGCCGGCGAGAATCAAGCCGACTCCGGAGACATCTCGGCCCGACGCGGCCTCCGCATTGGCTACCTTCCCCAGGAATTCGAACTCGATCCGGGCCTCTCCGTTTACGACAACATCGCCGCCGGAGCAGCCGACGTCGCCTCCGCCGTGACCCGCTATGAAAATGGCGACGGCTCCGAGTCCGACCTCGCCGACCTCCTCACTCTGATCGAGCACACCGACGGCTGGAATCTCGACGCTCGGATCAACTCCCTCTCAAACGCCCTCGGCACTCCGCCACTCGAATCCGAAACCGGCCCGCTCTCCGGCGGAGAAAAACGCCGCGTTGCCCTCTGCCGAGCCCTTGCCTCCCAGCCCGACCTCCTTCTCCTCGACGAACCCACCAACCACCTCGATTCCGAATCCATTCGCTGGTTGGAGGACTTCCTCGCCACTTACACCGGTGCCGTGATTTTTGTCACCCACGATCGCTACTTCCTCAACGTCATCGCTACCCGCATCATCGAGATCGCCGGAGGCAAGGCCTACTCCCACCCGGGCAACTACACCGCCTTTCTGGAGTCCAAAGCCGCCCGGCAGGAAGTCGCCGAAAACACCGAAAAGAAGCGTCAGAAGTTTCTCAAAGACGAACTCAAATGGGTCAAGGCCGGCGTCAAGGCCCGCACCACCAAGTCCCGCTCCCGGCTCGATGCCTTCTACGAAGTCAAAGAGCAGGATGGCCCCGAAATCGAAGGAGAAATGGACCTCCTCATTCCACCTCCGCCCCGGCTCGGCAATACCATCGTCGAACTCGACGACGTCTCCATCACCCTCGGTGACCGGACTCTTTTTCGTCACCTCAACCTCTCTCTCGAAGAAGGACAATGCACCGGTATCGTCGGTAAGAACGGCGTTGGAAAATCGACCCTCCTTAAAATCGCCCTCCAACAACTTGAGCCCACTTCCGGCACCGCCATCCTCGGCAAGCAGGTAAAAGTCAACTACATCGACCAAACCCGCATGCAGCTCGATGGCAGCGGATCACTCCTCGACGAAATCTCCAATGGTGCCGAGAAAATCAACTTTGGCAACGAAACCATTGGCGCCCGGGCCTACCTCAAACGCTTCAACTTTTCCGACGAACGCATCAACGAGCGTGTTGATCTCCTCTCGGGCGGTGAACGCGCCCGCCTCATGCTTGCCAAAGTCCTCAAGACCGGCGGCAACCTCATCGTCCTCGATGAGCCTACCAACGACCTCGACCTCCAATCATTGAGGATGCTTGAAGAAGCCCTCGCCGCCTTTAAAGGCACCATCATTTGTGTCTCCCACGACCGATACTTCCTCGACCGTATCTGCGACCAAATTGTCGCCTTCGAAGACGACGGGGTGAGAGTCAGCCCCGGCAACTTTTCCTACTACCTCGAAAAACGCCAGGCCCGTGAAAACGCCGCCCGCGCCCAAGCCACCGCCGCCAACCGCGCCGCCAAAAAACGCAACGCCGAGAAAAAGGATAAACCGAGAAAACTCACCATGGCCGAAGCCAAGGAGCTGGAGACTCTCGAAGACAAAGTCATGAAAGCCGACGAAACCGTCACCGTCCTTCAAGAAAAGCTATCCTCCCCCGAAGTCCAAACCGACTTCGAACAAATCCCTCTGGTTATGGCAGAGCTCGAGGCTGCAAAGAAAACCTCCGACGAACTTCTCCTCCGTTGGGAATTCCTCGAAGAAGTGAAGGCCAATGATGTAACAAGGTCTTAAACTAAGATCGGCAGCGATCTTCTCCTAATCAAGTAAACCGATCTAGAATGAAGGTCTCCACGATAAAAAAACCGAAGTTCATGAAGCGATTTTCATTTGCATTGTGCCTCTCACTTTCAAATCTCTTCTCAGCCACCCCAGATGACCTGACTTGGGAAAGAACTGGTGATGAAGTCACTATTACGGATTGTGACACCCAAGCATCCGGTACTCTGGAGATACCGGAAGAGATCGATGGCATGCCAGTATCCACCATCGGGGAGTCTGCATTTCTCAACTGCACCGGGCTAACGCAAATCAGGCTACCCACCTCCATCGACAACGTCCAAGCGAGCGCCTTCGAAAACTGTCGATCTTTGACCTCGGTCAATCTTCCCCCTTCCCTCACCATCCTCCCTTCACGGATTTTTACTTTTGCAACTCCCTGACTGAGATCGAAATACCGGGCACGATCACCGAAATCCAATCTGAGTCCTTTGCCATTACCTCCAGTCTCGAAACCATTAGTCTGCCGGAGAATTTAAAGACGATTGGAGCACGAGCTTTTGTTAATTCAAAACTGACAAATCTTGAGATCCCGCTTGGAGTGACCAAGATCGGGGAAGAGGCATTCGGAGGCTGCCTGGCTCTTTCCAGCGTCATAATCAAAGCGCCCCTGCTGACAACCGAAAAACAGACATTTACGCGGTGCACCATTCTCGAAACAATTGAATTACCTGCCACCCTCGAAACGATTGAAGACTACGCCTTCCATTTCTGCACCAATCTCCGAAGCGTCAACCTCCATGACGGCATCACTCACATCGGGGACGGTGTCTTCGACAGGTGCGAAGCACTCGAAGGGATCACGCTTCCTAAAAACCTAACTTTTTTGGGACTCTCAGCATTCAGATCGTGCGACAAACTTGTATCGGTAACAATCCCGGCGAGTCTCACCGCAATTGGCAGCGGGGCCTTCTCCTATTGTGAATCGTTGGCGACCATCACCCTGGCGGATAATCACCCCACCCTTAGATCAATCGACGGTGTCCTTTTCAATAAAAGCATCACTACGATCGTTCAGTATCCCGGTGGAAAAATAGACACCCACTATCTGATTCCCGATACCGTGGAGAGCTTTGAAGGCACTGGTTGTTTTTCCGAAAATTCCTTCTTGGAAGAGATCACGATTCCAGAGTCAATTGTCACCATTGGCGATTGGGCTTTCGTTGCCTGCATTAACCTCAAAACAATTCACTTCCCCCAATCCCTTGAGGTCACCGGATGGGTGAGTTTCGCAAACTGCACCAAACTGCAGTCAGTCACGATTCCTGAAAAGGTCACAACGATCAATAACGGAACATTTACCGATTGCACCAACCTTCGCCGTGTCGTTTTTGAAGGTCCGGCGCCTGATCCTCAGTGGGGCAGCAATGCATTTCGAAACATCGCAAGCAACCCGTATGCGCTCGTCAAACCACAACATGCCCTCTCCTTTGGCGGCGTAGGTGCCAGCTGGCGTGGCATGGAAGTCCTGACCGATGATCCTGAACCAGTCGATCCGTCAACCATCCTTTTCTCAGATATCATGGCTCAAAGCGGCCTGTCCGGACAAAATGCTGAAGTAAACTCCGACCCTGAAAATCGAGGTATCACGAGCGGCTTGGCCTACGCCCTTGGGCTCCCGATCTCAGGTCCACTCAATGACGAGTCACGGACTCACCTCCCTAGAATGTCAGCAGACTCGATCCCAGAAACTCAGTCACTCGCGTTTCGGGTTCCAATCCCAGTTCCCGGAGACGTGACATATCTCGTTTTATCATCAACCGACTTGGTCGAGTGGAAGGAATTATCCCGGATGAACACCGATACGGCCTGGACCGGAACCTCAATACCCGAAGAAACGGAAAACCACGGGCGGATGATTACCAAGTTCATTCCTCCAGATGACGGGGTTCAGAACGATCGTGTTTTCCTGTCCCTAAAGATCGTCATCGACACGCCTCCGAATTGAAAAATGAAGACCAATTGGACAAAGCTTATTCAGGATGCTCACGCATGGGCACATGCAAGTCAGCCGTATGAGCTAGTACTTGGACCCTCTGCATCTACTCACGATTTAGACATCACCGAGAACAAACTAGGCATCCAATTCCCAAAAGAGTTCCGTGACCTCTACAAGGTTCACAATGGTTTTGGTTACTCTGATCAAAACGGAAATGAATTTTGGGCTTTCCTACCCTTGAAAAACCTCCCTGAATTCATCGAAAAAGTTCGATACTTTATCGAGGATCTCTTTCCTGATGAAGCACAGAGGTTTTTCCCATTCTTCGATTGGCAAGATGGTGGAGGGGCTGGATATTTGCTAAACCGGAAGGGAAAACTCAGGCAGGGCCTTTATGACTTTCACCCCGAACACGTTAGCGAATCCTACCGGGAAATGGGAGGATTCCTATTTGAGCCATCTGACAAGAACATCCGAAAATTCTTAAGCTCTCGATAGAACGATTCGTCAGCCCTACCTTAATTATCAATCCATGTCCGACATCCCAAACTGCTCCGAGTGCAATTCCGAATATGCCTATGAAAACGGCCCGCTTTTTGCCTGCCCCGACTGCGGCCATGAATGGTCGGCCGAGGAAGCCGCTGCCGCTGCGGAAGCCCTCATCCTGCGCGATGCCCACGGCAACGAACTCAACACCGGCGACACCATGCAACTCACCAAAGACCTTAAGGTCAAAGGCACCTCAACAACCCTCAAGATCGGAACCAAAGTTAAGAATATTCGCATCACTCCCGGCGCCGATCACGACATCGATTGCAAGATAGACGGAATCGGACCGATGAAGCTGAAGTCGCAGTTTGTGAAGAAAATCTAAGCTCTCTATCGCCCCTTGAGCGGCTCCATCGCCTGAAGGTAGGAAAAGAGATCAACAACCTCCTCATCTTTAAGCGTGTTCAAAATCCCCTCGGGCATCATCGAAACAGGCGACACTTCGCGCGATTGAATCTCGGATTTGGCAAGCGTCACTTCCTGCCCCACGATGCGTATTTTCACCTGCCGCTCATCTTCGCTGACGACATTCCCGGCAAGGGTCCTGCCATCTCTCATCGTGATCATGACCATCTTATAGTCATCCTGAATGACGCCGCTCGGATCCAAAATATTACCGAGGAGATAGTCGAGGCTCGAACGATTCGCTCCAGTAATATCGGGCCCCAACTGTCCACCCTCTCCGTGAAGCTTGTGACAAGCCATGCAACTTCTTTCAAACAAGAGCTTCCCTTTCTTGCGATCTCCCTTCGCGATAATCTCCGGTTTAAGTAATTCACGGAATTTTTTGTAAGCAGCCGCTTTCTTACCGGGCAATTCATCAACCAGTCCCCAAACTTCCATGAAGCCATTTCCCACCACCCTTCGAAGCTGGCGGGCGACATAGGACGGGACATCCCGACGAGGCACTTCCTTTTTCTTGATGGCTTGCGTGAGCTGCCAGCCGTAATCCGGCCGACTCGCCAAGGTTTGCACCACTTCCAATTTTTCAGCAGTCGTAAACTTGGGATAACTCTTCAAGAGTAGCCGCCCAAACTCTTTTCGGTCAAACGCTGCAACGGCACGGATCGCTTCAATCCGGACATTGGTATCCGCAATCAAAGCAGGAATCGCAGCCACCAGTTTTTCATCCTGCCTCGCCGCCAAAGCACGGATGGCATCCCGTCGTTCACCGACTTCCTCCTTCGAATTCAACGCCGCCTTCAACAACAAATCCGACGCCGAGCTCACTCCGAACTGCTGGGAGATTTGTGCGGCAAGTCGGGCGATCTCACCACCTCTTGCTTCGAGTTTCACATACAGTTTCCCCCACCCTTTCGGCGCTTTCAGATCACGCCGTCCATTCAAACCGTCCCGCATTCCCTTCAAGACCGCCTCGGACACCTCCATCGTGCCCAAAGCATCGACGAGTTTTGAAGTTGCATTGGCATCAACCGTCCGTCGCACAATGAATTCACTCACTAGCGGAAGTTTGCTGATGGCAGCAAGCTGAAGCGCCTTCCCCGGATCAAGAGGGACCAGCGGCTCCACCCCAAACCAAATCATTTTGGGGATGTTATGATCATCCGCATCCCCTCCATGACTTAAAAGAGCCTCCGCCAACTTCCACCTCGACTCCAAGGGCATCCGCTGTAAAGCCGAAGCCAATTTCAATCTCACCATTGGCGACTCTTCATTCATTGCCATCTCCGAAAGCTGGCGGATTGCCTCTTCATTCACATCTTGATCCTCAAACAAAAACTCCACAGCCCAAGCTCTCAAACTCTCTTCCACTCCAGTTCGAGACATTTTAAGCAAAACATCTTTTGAGAGGACCTTTACAACGTAAGCAGTCCAAAGATACCTAAGTTTGACCTCTTCGTTGTCTTCTCCACTCAACACTCCCGCCAAATAGCTGAGCGTTCCTTGATCAATTCCCCCTTCATGTGCACGGTGTTGTAAAATGAGGCGTGCTCGCCTCGCGTGCCAAGAACTGCGACTCGTCTGCAACTCCACTAGTTGTTGATCCGAGAGCTTGGAAAGATCTCCGTAACGCCCTTCCCAATCTTTCGCCAGAGACTTCTTCGGCGAGATCCGGAAGACGCGCCCCGTATCCTTGTTCAAAACATCCTTCCCGCAAATATCGGCATCATGCCAATCAAGCGCATAGAGTGCCCCATCAGGTCCCAGCTCCATACTAAAGCCTATCCACTGGGCATTATTCGCTTTCACAAAATCATCGCCATGACTGGCGACAAAGCCCGATCCACTCGGAACCAAGACATCACTCAACACGGCATGCTCATGCAGATTGCACATGAAAAGTCGCCCGTGATGCTCCTCGGGAAACGCATCCGAGAGATAAATCCTCGCGCCCCCGTGGGCAGACCGGTGAGTGTGATCGACAATCGTACGAATATCCTCGTACACGTAAGGATTAAAGTGCCTACCACCCTGTCGATGATAGATCCCGCCGGGGATGACATGGAACATGTGGGGAATAACACAAGCGGTGATGAAAAAATTCCCCTTCGCATCATAGTCAATCCCCCACGGATTGCTAAAACCGTGAGCCACCACCTCAAAGCGATCCTTGGTGGGATGATAGCGCCAAACGCCTCCATTAATATCCACCGGCTCTCCGTCAAAATCGATCTTCTTCGGAAAAGGATCCTTGTGCCGATAGATCCGCCCCTCTCCCTTCGGCTTGCCCACGCGAGATGGCGTCGCAAATCCCTGGCAACCGTAAAGCCAGCCATCAGGCCCCCAGTGGAAGCTATTCAATGTCTCATGGCGGTCGCGAATTCCCCATCCGGTTAGGCGAACTTCGATATCGTCCATATCCGCTTTGTCATCGCCATTCTTGTCGGGAAGAAAAAGTAAATTCGGCGGAGCACCTAACCATAGCCCATCAAAGCCCACCGCGATGGCTGCAGGAAAAGCAATCCCCTCCACAAACACTGTCTTCTTGTCCGCCTTTCCATCCCGATCCGTGTCCTCAAGAATCAAAATCCGGCTATCTCCCGAATTAGAGAACCCTCCGCCCCGTGATTCGTAGTCACGATTCTCCGCAATCCACAATCGCCCCCGTTCATCCCAGCAAAACGCCATTGGCTGGGTGATCGTGGGCTCGGCCGCATAAGCCTGTACCTCGAATCCCTTCGGCACCGTCATTGCCTCGACCGCTTTCTCCGGTGCTAAAAACTCCGCCTCCCGACCTTCCCTTTGCGCCAATCCCCAAAGCGCCCAGGTCTGGGCCTGCCCCGTGTAATTTTTCCAACTTTCCCGTAACCCCTGCGTATCCAGTTCCCCGGTGTAAACCACGACCCGATGCCGGATCACCTCGGTCTTACCCTTTGCGATTTTCCAATCACCCAACCGCGCCCGCACCGGCCCTACTCCCAACTGCTGATCCACCCGCCACGGCTGCGGAAACCCTCCATTCTTGGGGTGATCCAAAATGGCAATGTGGGCCTGATCGTCGCGACCAGTCACCTTCATACCGACATCAATCCAAACATCCCGCTTCCCTTCAGCTTCCTGATTTTTTAGGCGACTCGAATTCACCGCGCTCCCTTCCATGCCTTTCCGCCAAGGCATTCTCAAAAACAGACCACCGTAATCATATTTCCCAATCGTAACCGCTTCCTCCGCCTTCCCTTTCCAAACCAAATCCAAAGTGTACTCCCCGTTCTCCGCCTTCATCACCCACTCCTGGGTTTCCTCCAAGACTTCGTTTCCAGCGTCATCAAGCAGCGCATAAATCGTCCGCCAAGAAACGACGTCTCCAGAGTTCTTGATAACATCGACCGCTTTCCTCTTCCAATAATCACCGCCCGGATTGTGAAAGTAATCCCGCCCGTTGAGCCGGGTATACCCCCAGTAGAGCCCTGTCTGATGCTTGTGATGTCCCGGTTGGTATTCGGTCACGACACCCTTCCCGTCCGGCGCAACAATTGGATGCAGATAGGGACGAAAATCAGCCCGTGCATGCTGGGTGACGATGGTCTTACTTCCGCCCTCCTGAAGCACTTCAATAATTCCCTTCTCTTCATCCTGCTTCAGAGTAAGACCCGTCGCCGTGGCAACCAGCACGATCAGAAACAATGACGTAACCTGTTTTAGCGAAAGACTTCGGAACTCATTCATTAGGCGAGAGCCTTACCCTTTCTGGAGATAATCATCGACGAAAAAACACGGCACGGAGGGGCTGTCTCCAGACTGCCCGTGTCAGATCTCAACTTCCCCTAAAAACGAGCAAACGAAAATCGTTCAGGTGTTAATGAGGCGTCTCTTGCTCTTTTTCCTGCTTTGTATCTCGCCACTTCATGCCTTTGACCATCGTTCAGACGTCGACAAGGCTTTTCGTCACCAAGACTGGGAGGAACTTGAATCGCTGTTCGTTCCTGTGCTTCTGAATCCCCATACCCATCGATTCCCTCCGAACGCCGGACAACTCTACTTCCACCTCGGAGTTGCACTCTGGCACCAAGGCAAGTGGAAGACAGCTTCAATCTGTTTCGAAAGAGTTTATACAAGGTATCCCAAAACCTCTTCATTCGAACGCCTCCAATCTCTCATCGGTGGGAGCGACTGCGCCCATCGACTCGGCCACTACGCTTCTTCGATCCGGCTATCCCAAAAATTCTTTGCAGAAGCAACGACTCGCGAATGGCATCGGAAATCCCCCTTCGCCAACGGCCCAAAGATCTCGGGATTTGATCCCTTCTTTAGGTAGAGTCCTGATAACTTGTTGAGTTCCCTGAAAAGAAAAAGGCCCCGCTCGCTTCACTTGAGAAACGAACGGGGCCTTGGAATTATTTGTGTTCAGCCAGCGCTTAGCTCACTTCACCGCGGGCCAAACCTTTTTCCTCGAGGGCGGCTTGCGCGAGGGCAAGGCGGGCGACGGGGATACGGAATGGTGAGCAGGACACGTAGTTGAGTCCGGTGCGGTGGAAGAACTTCACGGAATCAGGATCTCCGCCGTGCTCGCCGCAGATACCGATCTTGAGTTTCTTCTTGGTGGTGCGCCCACCTTTGACACCCATTTCAACAAGCTTACCCACCCCTTCCTGGTCGAGACCAGCGAATGGGTTGTTGTTGAGAACTTCCGCATCCTGATAGGTTGGGAGGAAGCTGGAGGAGTCATCGCGGGAAAGTCCGAGTCCGGTCTGGGTGAGGTCGTTGGTTCCGAAGGAGAAGAACTCAGCGTGCTTGGCCACTTCTTCAGCGGTGATGGCAGCGCGGGGAATCTCGATCATCGTTCCAACGGTGTACTTCAGCTCGCTCTTCTTGAGGCCAAGCTTCTTGCGAACTTCGGCAGCGGTGGTGTCGATGACTTCCTTCTGGAGCTCAAGCTCACGGGCGTATGCCACGAGTGGGACCATGATCTCAGGGAGAACCTTGGTGCCCTTCTTCTGAACGTCAGCAGCTGCTTCGAGGATGGCCTCGACCTGCATGGCGGTAACAGCCGGGTAGCTGATGCCGAGACGGCAACCACGATGACCCAGCATGGGATTCTCTTCGTGAAGAGCGTGGATGCGCTTGGTAATGGCTGCAGCACTCATGCCGATCTTCTTGGAGAGATCCTTCTTCTGAGCAGGCGTCATGGTGCCGATGAACTCGTGAAGAGGGGGATCCAGAAGACGGATGGTCGCGGGGCGTCCTTCAAGTGACTTAAAGATGCCAATGAAGTCTTTCTTCATGAAGACCTTAATCTTCTTGAGAGCCTTGGCACGGCCTTCGTCGTCGTCAGCGAGGATCATCTCACGAACGGCGTCGATGCGGTTGCCTTCGAAGAACATGTGCTCGGCGCGGGTCAGGCCGATGCCTTCAGCACCGAACTTGATGGCCTGTTGTACCTGCTCCGGAGTGTCGGAATTGGTGCGAACGCCAAGCTTACGAAGCTTGTCGGTCCAGCTCATGAGCTCCATGAACTTCTTGTAAGTGTCGGAGCGCTTGGCCGCAGCCTTGTTCTCGATGAGTCCCTGAATGACCTGGGAAGGAGAAGACTTAATGCTACCCTTGTAAACACTTCCAACGAATCCGTTGAGGGAGAGCTCGTCGCCTTCCTTGAGAGTCACGCCGTTACCGGAGAGAGTCTTTTTATTGTAGTCGATGGACATTCCGTGTGCACCGCAGACGCACACCTTACCCATCTGACGGGCAACGAGAGCAGCGTGCGAGGAAGCACCACCTTCAGTGGTAAGAATTCCGTCGGCCGCGATCATACCGCGAAGGTCTTCCGGAGAAGTTGCCTGACGAACGAGGATGACTTTCTCACCTTTTTCAGCAGCTTTGACCGAGTCTTCCCAGTTGAAGTAGATCTTTCCGGAAGCAGCACCAGGACCGGCAGGAAGTCCGCTACCAACTTTCTTGGCAGCCTTCTCAGCCTTGGCGTCAAAGATCGGAGCGAGGAGGTGACCGAGGTCATCCGCAGGAATGCGAAGAATCGCGTCTTCCTTCTTGATGAGACGCTCCTTGACCATGTCGAGAGCGATGTTCACGGCAGCGAAACCAGTGCGCTTGCCGTTACGGGTCTGAAGCATCCAGAGTTTGCCTTCTTCGATGGTGAACTCAACGTCCTGCACATCGCGGAAGTGCTTCTCGAGCTTCTTACGAATGACGAGGAGCTCTTTGTGCGACTTGGGAAGGTCCTTGGCCATCTTGGCGATGGGCTTCGGGGTGCGAACCCCGGCAACGACGTCCTCGCCCTGAGCATCAATGAGATACTCACCGTAGAAAACGTTTTCGCCGGTAGCCGGGTCACGGGTGAAGGCCACACCGGTTCCCGAGGTCTTGCCGGTGTTACCGAAGACCATGGCTTGCACGTTAACCGCGGTTCCCCAGGCCGCAGGGATACCATACTTCTGACGATAGACGATCGCGCGATCGTTATTCCAGGAGTTGAAGACCGCGTTGACCGCTCCCTTGAGCTGCTCGCGGGGATCTTCAGGGAAATTTTTACCGGAACGCTTTTTGATGAGCGCCTTGAACTCGGCAACGACTTCGCGGAGATCCTTCTCCTTGAGACCGGAATCGTCCTTCACCTTGGCCTTGGCCTTGGCTTTATCGAGAATGACTTCGTAGGGATCGTGGTGCTCGCCGGCTTCGGCTTCCACTTCCATGACAACACTTCCATACATCTGGAGGAAACGACGGTAGGAGTCCCAGGCAAACTTGGGATTGCCGGTCTTCTTGGCGAGAGCTTCCACGACTTCGTCGTTGATGCCGAGGTTGAGGATGGTGTCCATCATTCCGGGCATCGACTCACGGGCACCGGAGCGAACGGAAAGGAGAAGCGGATTCTCAAGGTCGCCGAACTTCTTGCCCATGGCCGCTTCGACCTTGGTGATGTTGGCTTCGATCTCTGCGTCGAGAGTCTTGGGGTATTTCTTACCGTTGTCGTAGTAGTAAGTACAAACTTCGGTGGTGATGGTGAAACCAGCAGGCACGGGAACTCCGATGCTGCTCATTTCTGCGAGGTTCGCGCCTTTACCTCCAAGGAGGGCTTTCATCGAGCCATCTCCGTCACAGGTTCCTTTACCGAAGTAGTAGACGTAATTCGGTTTCTTGGCGGTTGTTTTTTTGGCGGCCTTTTTAGCGGCCTTTTTTTTGGTAGCCATGGTGTTTTTGTTTTGAGAATTTCAGGGCAAGGTTCCCGAAAGAATTGCGTGTCAGTCCAGTCGGAAAGGCGCGCACTCTAGCAATCAAGCCCATTGTGTCAACAGCGTTGCTTGTAAGAAAAACAAGCTTTTTCTAAGAAGCAATGGCTCACTCCGGGAGACGCAAAAACCGGGGACCGGATCGATCAATTCTGATTTTCAGTCCGGGCTTCCATCTCGACACCCAGAACTCCCCTTCTAGATTCAATCACATGATGCCCCAAACAATCATCCCAACCATCATTGGCTCACTTTTCCTGACCCTGGGATCCACGGCAAAAGTCCTCCGGGTTGACTCAGGGGCCGAGGGAGCCGCCGACGGGGAAACGTGGGCGGACGCATTTGTGGATTTGCAGAATGCTCTTGAGGCGGCGCAAAGCGGCGATGAAATTTGGATTGCGGCGGGCATCTATAAACCGAGTTCTGAGGCCGACCAGGACTCTTCCTTTCGTCTTAAATCGGGCTTGGCAATCTATGGGGGATTTTCCGGTTCGGAATCAATTCGCGCCGAACGAAATCCGGACCCGTTGACCAACCTGACGATCCTGTCAGGGGATCTGCTGGAAAATGACGTGGGAGATTTCGAAAACAGGGAAGACAATTCGAGGAGTGTTGTGACCGCTCGCGACCTCGAGGGGATCGCCGCGCTGGATGGTCTCACCATTGCCAGAGGAGGCACAACGGCTTCCAGCGTTGGATCAGGCGCTGGCATCGACATCTGGAACTCCTTTGTAGATCTCAGGAGGATTCGCTTTATCGAGAATCGAGGCCGCATCAGCGGAGGTTGCTCGTTCTATGATTCAACTGTCACTCTTGAGGGTTGCTCTTTCGAGTCCAACGAAGGGAGTCAACGAGGCGGAGGGATTTACTCCTTTCAATCTCAGATTTCCATCGACGCTTGCCGCTTTGAAGGAAACGCCGCTGAATCCGGCGGCGCTATTTACCTGCTAGAATCGGATGTCCTGGCCACCAACTTATCATTCACCAAAAACCAAGGACGCAATGGAGGCGCAATTTATGCCGAGAGGACTCAAATCGACCTCTGGAATTCAATTCTTGCCGAAAACGGGAACAAGAATGAGTTGGCATCATTTGTAGGTTATGGAGGTGGCGTTTACGCAAAACGTTCTGAATTTAAAATCACCAACTGCGCTTTTATAGGAAACATCGTTCAGCGAGCCGGGGGAGCAATCTACGCTGTATCCGGCACACCTCCGGAAACCGCCGAAGAGGTGGTTAAGGTCGTCAATTCAACCTTCTTTGGAAACGGGGTGGTCGAAGCCGAATTCTTCAGTCCGCCTTCCACCGTTTTTGTTTCCCAAACTCCTTCGAGCCTCATTCTCCAGAACTCAATTGTGGCTCCTGCTCCGGGACAACCCGAACAATTCGTTTTTAGCGACCAACCTCCCTTTCTAAGTCAACCCCTCCATCCCGATACCTGTTGCAACCTGATCGAAGGCGGGCTGGCAGGATACGAAGAGAGCATTGATGCCTCACCCCTTTTCATCGACCCGATAGGGCCCGATGGAATCCCAGCGACTGCCGATGATGATTTGCGACTTCAATCCAACTCACCCGCAGTTGGAAATGCCAGAACCGACCTACTCCCAAATGACAGCGCCGATTTGGACGCTGACTCAAACACCGACGAACCCACTCCTTTGGATCTGTCGGGACAACCAAGACTCTCCGGATTGGGCTTGGAACTCGGAGCCTTTGAAACACAAGGGCTGTTTTTCACGGCGAATAATATCGAACAGGCTCAACCGGGCGAGGGGGAAGTGACCATCTCTGATTGGCTTTCGGGATACTCAGCAGACGATGGCCTGACCGTCATTTTCACCAGAATCAACTCTGCCAACGCCCTTCCCTTTTTAGCTGAGCCCACATTGTCGGACACCGGAGCTCTCATATTCACCCCGGCACCAAATGCATCGGGGATCGCTATCTATGAAATCTCGATCAGCGACAGCTCTGGAAACCTCCCCGCGCCACCGACTCAAGGGTTCAGCATCTCAATCGGACAACGGGTTTGGCGAGTCGATGCCAGCGCCGAAGGACACGGAGACGGAACAACCTGGGAAGATGCTTTCGCCCGTTTCGAAGATGCACTCGCGATCGCAAAAGCAGGTGATCAAATCTGGGTGGCCCAAGGCCGCTACACCCCGGAGTTTGCTTCCGGTCAGAGCTTTCAAATCCCCTCTTCCGTTGCCGTCTACGGCGGTTTTCAGGGAACCGAGGGAACCCTCGACCAAAGATCCACTGATCCTGGTTCTCATCCCACCTTGCTGGATGGCGACCTGGCGGGAGACGATAATGGTCTTGAGAATCGCTCTGATAATTCGGCGCACGTCATCGTTCTTGATGAAGCAGACTCTTCAACCATCGTCGACCGTTTCACGATCCGGGGTGGTGACGCCTCACATCCAGATGGGGAATCACAAGGCGGAGCTATTTTGAGCAGCGGAAACCCAATTTTTTCAAACCTGACAATCATTGAAAACCGGGCGGTTTACGGAGGTGGGATTTTTTCTCTCGAAGGAGCGCCTCAAATTTCAAACTGCCTCTTTCAAAAGAATATTGCACTGGAAGACGGTGGTGCCCTCAGCCTGGACAGCGGATTTGGTAATGTGGATACAGAGATGGCCTCGCTGGAAGAATGCCAATTTTACCAGAACTCGGCTGAATCCTTCGGAGGAGCTATCAAAACCCAACGAGATTTGCTACTCATCAAATCCTGCCGCTTCGAAGAAAATTCAGCCAGCAGTGGCGGAGCGCTTCGATTTTCTCATACAAGCATCGACCTCATTGAATGCGATTTCATCAAGAACTCTGCCAGCTCCGGCGCCGCAATCTCAGCCTACAACTATTCGGGACGCATTCAGCTCAATCGATTCTTTGGCAATTCAGCAGACCGTGATGGTGGAGCTGGCTTCTTTTTATCAGGCAGCGATCCGCAATTCACGAACTGTCTCTTTTCCGGAAACTCAGCCGGAGACGAAGGTGGCGCCATTAAAGTCGACCGAAGTAACCTGAAACTCACCCACTGCACGCTGGCCAATAACTCCGCGCTCTGGGGTGGCGGATTGTCTCTTGATGCCGAAGAAAATCACACTCTCCAAAATTCAATTATTTGGGGCAATCACTCGTTCGGTCTCCCTTCCGAAGTCGTTTGGTTTCATGACGACTACTTCTATTCATCCGACATTCCAGATTCATTCAGCACACTTACTCCTGACAGTGGAGGACTTTTAGTCCGGGGTGGTCTTCGAAACCGCGATGATGTTATGTTGGCTCCTCCTCTCTTTCTCAATCCGACCGGGCTTGACGGCATCGCAGGGACCGAGGATGACGACCTAAGAACAGGCCCGTCTTCTCCAGCTCACGGAGCAGGCCTTCCCGGAATTCTTCCTGCTGATCTCTACGATTTTGACGGTGACGGAGATACTGCAGAACCGATCCCTGTGGATCTTGCCCGAGAAGATCGACTCATTGGCGCGAGACTTGATCTGGGAGCTTTTGAGTCCGCAACACCATCGTTTTTCTTTCCCGAAGTCCGCCTGCCAGAAGTTCCGGGCGGACCGACCCTGATTCCAGCATGGACCTTCATCGACTCAGAGACCCCTCCAACATTTTCAACCGAAGTCACTCAATCCTCCGGGAACCTTACCTTTGAGACCCCCATCACAATTTCAACCCAGGGGGATCTCGGATTTCAAGTGACTCCCGACACAAGTGGTTGGGCCGAAATTGCAGTTTCCGAAGACCAGAATGGAGTTCACCAGTCCTTGGGAAGCTTCACGATTTTCGTCTCACCTGTGATCTATTTTGTAGACCAAAATCACGATCCCTCCGGTAACGGTCAATCATGGGAGCAGCCCTTTTCCTCCTTATCAGAAGCCCTTGGCTTCGCCAATGAAGGTGACGAAATTAGGGTCGCGCAAGGAACCTACTATGCCGCAGGTGCCCCCGAACAAACCGCCACCTTCCATCTCAAACAAGGAGTTCGGATTCGAGGCGGCTTCACCGGCAACGAAACAGGGAGCACCCCGCATGATCCCTCTGCACGCTCGACACTCTCGGGGCGTTTCCCAATCGATGAAGGCCTTGAGCGAAGAGCAGCTATTGTTGTAAAAGCAGAGCAAGTCGACGAAACGACTCTACTCGAATCCTTAATCATTTCAGGAGGGGGTGGATCCCTCTCCGGTCAAGCGAACAGAGGCTCCGGCCTCTATTGCAGGTCCGCATCCCCCACTCTTCGACGGGTGGCAATCATTGACAATTTCGCAGCAGGTAATGGCGGAGGATTATATCTCAGTTCATCCAGTTCAATAATCGATCGCTGCTTCATTGGAGGAAACATCGCTGGTGGGAGTGGTGGCGGAATTTACCTGGGATCATCGACGGAACCTACCATCATTAATACCATTGTTACCGGAAACAGGGCCTTTGACAGAGGTGGAGGCATTCAGGCTGCCACCTTCGATTCAGATTTCAGCCTCATCAACTCCACTATCACAAACAACACCTCCAACTTTGGAACCGGCGGGGTGAACACCCGGAGCCTGCGACCCAAAATACAAAACTCCATCATCTTTGGAAATTCAGGGACAAATGGCGCCCCTTCCGAGCTCACGACCAACACTCTGGATGGGGAAAGCCTTTCAAATAACATCATCCGTGGCGGGTATCACGACCTCCGAAGTGATCACGTCATCGACATGGATCCCCTCTTCGCAAATCCATCCGGCCCGGACCTGATTAACGGCACTCTCGATGATGACTTGAGGCTACTCCAATCAAGCCCCGCCATAGACGCTGGAAACGGTCCCCTTCTTCCTGAAGGAGCCGGAACAGACTTCCTGAATCAGCCTAGAATTACCGGTATTGAGGTCGATATCGGAGCGATTGAAGGTTTTATTCCCGCGACATTCGCGCTCCTCCACCCCGGACTGGATCCGAACGGTGATGAAAATCATAATGGCGTCTCCAACTTCGCTGAATATGCAACCGGCCATGACCCGAGGTCATCTCCCCCATCCAACCTGGGCCTTCACGTTTCACGCGACTCGCTAACGTATCAGATTCGAGAAAATGCGAGTGACCTTTCCTTCCGTCTTCAAAGATCAACCGATCTGAAAACCTGGATGAATCTGGCCGAAGGAGTTGATTTCATAAAATCGGAACCAGCCCGTTCTGGAGGAGGAGTTGAATACCAGGTCCTCGAACTCAGCGATCCACTCTCAACAAATCTGTTTTTCAGACAGGTTCTCGAATCAAATCAGTGATATCGATGGCGACCTCCCAAAGCATCATCTGCCGGGATTTCTCAGGCATTTCCCGGAACCCACTCGAGGCTGTCATGGGTCTCACCAGTTCCGGTGATCTTGAAGCCCAAGCCTTGATAGAATTTTCGGGCCGGATTTCCCCGGGCGACACGTAACCTGACCGGAAGATTCATCCGAATTGCTTCGGCCTGGGCACTCTTCATTAATTGATGCCCGATCCCGTGTTTTTGATATTCGGGCAGGATGGAGAGCTCGATCACGTGAAAATGATCCGCCGCTTGATTGAGATAGTATCGTCCGGCTCGTCGGCCGCCGACCTCGATGATCAAGAAGTGTGCTGAGGAAAACTGCTTCCGATAGTGTGTCGCCTGCAACCTCGCTTGCTCCTTCAAAAGCGAAGTGCGCTCGCCAAGCGGAAGCCCACTAAACCCCGGTTCATTCTCCCGGGTTGCAAAGACGAGTTCTTCGACAAAAGGCCAGTCTTCTTCAACCTCAGGGCGCAGCGAAACTTCCGCACTTTGCCACATAGAAGGCTGCAATTAACTGCGCGAAGGATAGATGCCTTGGAGGGCGATGCAGAACCTGATCGTCAAAAATGGAGGCATATTGTTATGAGCTTGGCCGCCTCCCGTGTTGGAAGTCGCGCGCCCCGTTGTCGTGTTCTGACTGTTGGAATAGTTGCTCTCCCCATCATTGGCGGTGGCCAGAGATGCCCCGACCGGCGAGGTCTGATTGCCAACGTCCGCGGTCACCGAAGGACCGTGACTGTGGGGCGGGATCTCCGCGACGGTCAAAGTGTGGTTTTCAGCTCCAGATTTCGAGCCTAGATTTCGACTGCTAAGCCCTGGGCCATTTCCCGTATGAATCGGAACTCTGCTGCGGAGGTCTGGAAGAGCAAAGGTCGTCCGACCATCTCCTCCGTAAGTGGTCCCCAACAGTGAAAACAAAGCGGAATTTTGCGAAATGGGTAGGAGCTGACCATTACAATCGGACCACGCTCTCGGTGCGAAGGTGAATGGAAACATCTGAATTTGTCCAAGAAAGGGCTCTGACATACTAAAAATGATTGGGATTAAAGGCTGGAGATTCAAATAGCCGTGACATAAAACCAACACAGCATGGTTAAAGAGGCAAGAATGATCGTAGCAAGCTTTGGATTCCTCGCCGCTTCTGGCGCAGACCTTTTCGCTGACACCTTCCACCCAATCCAGTCAATCGATTCAATGACGGGACTTTCAGATTTCTACCCGGCTTCGAATCTCATCGCCGGTCCCGGCAATGGTTTCGAGGCCACACCTCCTCATCAGAGCATTAACCCTGCGGCGGCGGCAGCAATTTGGGTCACCGACGCGTGCAGCTTCCCTTGCGACTATTATCTTACCCTACCTGCCCCCATACTCACCATCGATCTGGGAACAAACCTTCCTCTCCACGAAATTAGTGTCTGGGGATATGACTCCTCCAACTCCAATGGCGCAAAAAAGGCCTCACTCCGCTTTGCAACTTCTGCCGACGGCCTGGGCGGATTCGGCAACACCGTTACCTTCAATCCCTCCTTCTCGATCCTGAACGATGATACAAACCGCCAGAGTTTTGCCTTCGGACAAACCGTGACGGCTCGTTATGTCGAAGTCACCCTAACGGACAATCACTTCCTGCCACCCGGTGATGGGAGCGCAGGAGAACTTCCCGGTGGCGACCGGGTTGGCCTTGGCGAAATCGCATTCGCCGTGCCGGAGGCCGACCCCGAAGAATTGCTCGTGACTTCGCCCAATGATTTCACTTTAAAGTCAGGCCAATCGACCGATCTTCTAATCGGCACCCTCCTGAATGGTGAAAATTTTTGGGGAGTGGAGCGCAGTAAAAGCACCGGGCTCATCTACATCTCGCTTCCCACCGTAGGTCAGATTTGGGAAGTGGACCCCAATGTGGATCCGGTTGGCGTTGCTCTTTTCGTCGCTAGCCCCGGAGCCGTTTTCCATGGAATCGCTTTGGACGAAGAAAACGAACTCCTCTTGGTAGCCGACTCCGCCACTGACACCGTCCGGCGCTTTGAGATGGGAAGCAAACAAGAGACCCAACCCATCGGCTCAGACTTCATAAGACCTAACGACGTCCTGTTCGACCCGAAGACCGGGCGGACAATTGTTTCCGATTCCGGCAACGACGCTATTTTTATCTACAACGAGTCAGCAAACCTGGAATCGGTGATTTCTAATGGCAGCACCGAAGGCGCCTGGGGCTTGGCGATCGATCCGGTGAATGGCGACCTTCTCTATTCGAGCCACGACCTGGGGCAAATTTTCCGGCACCAGATTGGCAGCAACACGTCCTCGATCGTTTATCAAAACCTCAACGGACCACGTGGATTGGAATTCGACCGCAAGGGAAGGCTCTACTGCGTGGAATCAACTTTTAATCGGGTCGTTCGCTTCACTCCGACACCAGTGATTTTCGGTGGCCCACTGGGGGCAAGGGACGTCTCCGTCGTCGGGAAATGCGATCTCGACGGAGATTTCCTGCCCGACGAGTGGGAGAACACCTCGGGTGGACTAACCCTCACTTTTGGAGGAGATCATGATTTGGATGGTATCCCAAATGCCATCGAGGCGGCCACCGGCACCAGTGGCATTGAGCCGAACGGGTCCCCGCTTTCAGTCTCCAAAAGTGAGCAGGGCGACTTCATCATCCGTCATGACTTGCTTTTGAAAAGCTCGCTCAACGTCACCCTCTGGCTCTCCGATGATCTCGACCAATGGCGTGTCGCTCAGAATCTGCCGACCAGACTGGACATGGGAACCGGCTACGAACGTCGGACCTTTCAATTCCGCCCGGAAGATGAAGGCTTTCCCATAGACAGTCCCGAGCTTTTCTTCCGTCTTTCCGCCACCGAAGCCCCCTAGTTCACTGCGACTCGATGACACGTCCCGCACTTTCTGATTTCGTGTCTCGCGAGGGACAATGGTTTCAGGCCCGTCATCTTGAGGGAAAAGTCATGCGGCGCTGGAAACTCGAGGCAATTAAGACTTTCGATGCTCCAGATGAGGAAGTACTCCGGGAGCTGGACTGCTTCATGCTCACCTTCAAACACGAAGATGCCGAAATTCTGCCGCAAGGCCTGCACCATCTCATTTCCGAAGATGGATTCGAGACAACCCTCTTTGCCACGCCATTTCAAAATAACGAGATGATCATTACGATCAACTGACCACCTCGACTTCAAATGGAACGCCCGTAAAGCGCCCCCTCAGCGAATTGCCAGCCGCTGTCAAGGGCACCTCGCTCAGTTGGCTCAGCTCCTCGAAACAAGCGCTCAACTGCGTAGGGGCAACACGCCCGGTAAGCCGTTGATTCTCACCCGAACCATTCTCAGTGAAGCGGTACCTGCGTGCCCAGCCGCGAAGACTCGCTTGATCCACCGCCACTCCTGTCAACGTGGCAAAACCAGACAATCCAACGAGAGCACAAAAATCCAAGCGGCGCATGTCGGAAGCCTAACTCACCCCAGTCCCATTTCTCAAGCTCAAACGAACCCAAGATATCAGAGCCACCTCTTCTTTCGAAAAAGAATCACCAGCGAAGCCCCTACCGCAAGGAACACGATCCAAAGGGCCGGATAGGCCCAACTTATCTTGAGTTCCGGCATATGATCAAAGTTCATTCCGTAAATTCCAGCCAGGAAAGTAAGCGGCAGGAAGATCGTGGAGATGCACGTGAGCACTTTCATCACGTTGTTCATTCGCTGATTCAGCTCGGCGAGAAGGTATTCCCGGATACCCGCGGCATATTCACGGAGAGCTGCACATTCGTCAAAAAGCGACATGCTGTGATCACGCAAATCGTCAAGAAAAGGAATGAGATCATCGGTAACCAGGTCGGACGACGATTGCCGCAAGGCGTGGATAATTTCCCGGTTCGGCCTGACAAAATGCTGAATTGAAACGATTTCATGTTTCAGAGCA
>CBFHQJ010000051.1:0-35038 GCA_965657795.1 Akkermansiaceae bacterium | reverse complement strand
AAGGCCCTTGTCTCGTTGCCCACGGGTTGTGCACTACGGTAGGTGACTGTGGAGGTCCCGTCATTGTTGTCGACCTCTGAAACCAAGACGACATCAGGTGTTCCATTCCAGATATCCAGATCAGTGGAAATTTCGGGAGTGAGAGTGACGATATTCTGCGAGTAGAGATTCCGCTGGTAGCTGATGACAAGATAGATGTCGGCAATTCCAGCCACGGCGAATGGTTGGAAGCTCAGGTCAACGAGCCCTTGTGAATCTCCGGGCGAGTTATCGCTGGATCCGAGGGCGTATTCGATGAGCGCGCGGTAGCTATCGCCATCGTCGTCGGCATTCGGGTCACCCACAAAGCCGGTGGGGTCGACTCCGCCTGGTGCTCCCCCTTCGATGCTGGAAGCAACCCAATTGCTCGCGACCCCGTGGTCGGGGATGGGCAGGGCCGGTGATTTGAGAACCATCGTGAATCCGCTCCCGTCGGTATAAGGCCAGGGGAGTTCGTCATCATAAATGAAGTTCCGAATCGCGGTGTCCGAAGCATCGAGAAGAGTGATTTGTTCACCACTGTTACTGAGGCGTCCTCCGTATTCGTTGTTGCCAAGAACATCGCTGGCAAGAGTGATGGCAGTGCCATAACGAGCTTCGAAAGCGGCACGGTCTTTGACAACGACCAAGCGCTCACCGGGTGGGATGAGGGTGTTTTCCGCAAAGTTGAAGGTGATTCCCAGCGTGAAGCGAACACCGGTAAGGTCGATGGTTTGGGTGCCGACATTCATCAGTTCGACAAACTCGTAGTCGTCGCGATCAGTGGAAATCGCGATTTCGCCGGCTGCGGTGGGCTCGCCGGGTTGGTAGCTGAATTCAGAAATGACGAGGTTGCTGGCATCTGCGGGGACGGTGTCCGGGGTGAAGAATGCCGTGTTCAGTGCGCTCCACTCTCCGGTGGCGCTATTATAAGAACGAGAGAAGAGCCAGCCGGGCTCGTTGATGATGATCGGATCAGAGCTGTTGGTGCTGCCTCCTCCCGGAGGGTTTCCGGTGAGGTCGAGATCGAAACTAATGTCCGAGCTTGTTGGACTTGTTTGATGGATTTCGACAGCGAAGGTGTTGTTCCCTGCGACGAAGTCACCGGGGAGAAGAACACGGGAGGCTCTTCCATTCTCGGGTCCGTTACCATTGGCAAAATCGTCGAAAGCAGGGTTGGCTCCGATGTTTTCGCGCGCCACTTCAACTCCGTTGAGGTAGACGACGGCGGCATCATCGTAGGTGAAGTTGAGAGTGAAGTCTTCAAAGACGGAGGGATCCGAAACGGTAAAAGTCTTTCGGAAGTAAGTCGTGGCATGCTTATTGTTACTATTTCCTCCAAACTCGACCTCGGTCGCTTCGTCGTTATCGCCGTAGCCGAGTTGTGAGGGACCGGAATCCCATCCATTGTCGTTAAATGCGGCGGCGCGCCAGGCCGTGCCTTGATTGCTGCCGTCGTCGAGGTATTTCCAATCGTCACCACTATCAACATAGACGGTGGTGCTTGGTCCGCCGCCTCCGCCACCACCGAGGGTGATGAGGCTGGCCGCTGGGTTGATGGCGCCGCCGACGAGGCGGGGGTCGAGAGAGTGCTCGTAGTCGGTGGGATCATCGTCGCCCTGACCAAACATGTAGTAAATTTGGGTGACGCTGGATGGCACCCGGAGAGTGGGGCCGGTTCCGGCGGGGAGGGATCCGCCGTGTTGACTGTAAACCGGAGCTTCAATACCGGGGTAAAGATCGGCGCTGCGCAGGGTGTTGAGGAAAAGTTCATCGCGAACCGGGAACCAATTGTTGACAATGCGGTTGTATTCGTTTTCCCAATCGGAGAGGTCCCGGTTGCCGCCATGTTGGTCGCCCCAGCGGGCGGCCTCGGGGTTGAGGATGCTGCGGTGCTGGGCTGTGACTTCATCGTAAAGCGCGCGGGCATTGGCGGGAGTCAACGGTCCGTCATTGAAGAGGGCGCGGTGAGCGCGGTCTGCAAAGCGGAGACGAAATTCCGGGCTGTCCTGGAGGGCGTCATTGGCAGCGGCGATCCCGCGATAGTCGGTGATTCGATTGTAGCTGGTGTTGGAGCGAAGGAAGAGGGACCACTCGGAGTCCCACATGAAGTATTTGTATCCGGTACGGGTGGGTTGGGTGTCGATGCCGCCATAGTAGTTTTTGTTCGGCCAGTCACTGTTGCCGCCATACCAGTTGGTGATGAAGTAGTCGGCGTTGTTGGAAGGATCGCACCAAATCGGGAATGAAGCGTTGCGTGAACCGTCGGGATTAAAGCCGCAGGATTCGAGAAATGCGGCGTCCCGGGCAGAGTCGGTGCCCGCGGTTGAGATGTCACCGACGGCGTTCCGGAAGTTGTTCCAATTATTAAGATTGGTGGAGTCGTTGATGGGGCTGCCGGAGTTTTGACCTTCCCAGAGATCGCGCTCGGCATTCTCGATGTAGCTTTCGGCAAAGCTGGAGTCGGGGCGCTCGACGACATTGTAGAGTCCCCAGTAAACACCATTAATATAAAGATGGAGGTAGCGACCATGGGGCGCGGGTTGACCGAGTGCTAGCTGGACGCGGCGTCCGAACTCGTCACGGGCGTACTGAGGTTGGCCTCCCGCTCCGGACCACTGCCAGCCGTCATTGGACTCCATGCGGAAGATCAGGGTTTGGAATTCCTGAGCCACTCCGGGGTCTGTGCCGAAGAGCGGGAACTTGAGAGTCCCTTCGCCTCCAGTGGGTTCGTTGCTGGTTCCAAATTGAGATTTGAAGAGAACTCGGAATGATTTTTTTCGAGTGAGACCAAAGCTCCGGAAAGCTCCTCCTTGAATTCGAATGGCGCAGTTCTGCTGGAAGTTGCTCTCTCCGGTGGGGTCGGCTGGATCAACAAATTCAAGCGAGGTTTTACGCTCCCAGGCTTGACCCGAGGAGCCGGGATTGGAGTAGATTCCCGAGCCTCCGAACATGTCGTCCGCCTCGATAGCAATAGAGAGGCTGGGAACGGTTTTGAGATCTTCGGTGATGTCGTCCGGGTTGACGTTGGCGTTGTTTTCCATCCCGTAATAAGGGCTTTGACCACCCCAGCTGGATGGCAGTCCATACAGGCTCTGGGTGTTGGCGACCGTTTGACCGGCGACGGAATCGACGAGGATATAGGTGTGGGTGTCGATGTTGGTTGAGACAAATCCAGCTTGATAGGCAATCGCTTTGACCGCCATGGTGCGGTCGATGGTGATAGGGCCGTTGTATACCGTCCCACTGGTCTCGCTGGGCCAGCTGCCATCGGTGGTGTAGCGGATACTCGCTCCGGGAGTCGCGGAGGTAATTGTTAGGGCAAATGGAGTGTCGTAAAATCCACGGCTGACACTGAAGTCGGTGTCTTTGACAAAGCCCGAGACGCCACTGGATGAGTCGTTCTCGCCATCCGGAGTGGGGTTGAGAAGGTAGCCAATTTGAAGGGGATCGCCGAAGAATCCATAAGTCACTCCGGGATCCTGGGATGGGTAGTCGTCGGTGGATGAACCGAACTCCGACAAGACGGTGGTGCCGTCGGCCGCGACCAGAGCGACGTATTCTCCGCCGGCACTGAGGCTGAAGTTGGTGTGGAGATTATCTCCGTTGGTCGGTCTACGATCTTTGGAGGAGGCGAAGATGACGAGGTAGCCGCCCCCTCCGAGGCTGACATTCGGCATGAGCCATTTGGTGAGATTGGTCGAGTCGTCGGTGAGATACATTCCGCCGAGGCTGATCGATCCACCGTCGGGATTGTAGAGTTCAATCCAGTCGGGCGTGTCGCCATCTTCGTCGGTTAGGCTGGTTGAGCTGCTGTTGGCGAGGAATTCATTAATGCGCACCGAAGAGCTGACAATGGTGAGTGAGAAAATTGATTCAATCGACAAGCCGGAGAGGTCAGTGCTGCGAACCCTGAAAGAGAGATTTGAACCAAGTCCCGGAAGGGCGGATACGGTGTTCAGGGTGTTTCCGTTGATGGAGAAAAGCGAGTTGTTGGTATCGCCCGCACCGGCTACCAGTTGGTAGGTGTGGCTGTCAGCGCTGTTAGGGTCTTCGGTGGTGAAGTTGGCAATTCCGGTGCCGGATGGAGTTCCTTGAAGAATGGTGTTGGCAGGGAAAGTGATGGCAGTGGGCGCCATCGCGGATTCGACGGTGAGGGTAAAGGATTCCTCCCGGGTAAGGGCGTCCTCATCGGTGGTGCGAATTCGTACGGAATAGTTTGAACCGAACCCTCCGAGGTCCGATGCGGTACGGAGCTCATCTCCGTTGGCGATAGTGAATAGATTGTTGTCGGTACTGCCGGCACCGGCGACGAGGGAGTAGGTGTGGTTGTTGTCACCATTGGGATCGCTGGTGGTCAGGGTGCCGATCAAGGTGCCCGAAGCGGAATTGGGGGCAAGGTCGGCGTTGCTGAGCGCGAGATCGGTCGGGGCCTGGGGCGTTGGAGGAGCAACGGATCGCAGGAGATACGCGCTGAGACCGGGGTCGACGCCGTTGTTGAGGCCGGAAAGAATATTGATGGTCTGGGTGGTGCCACCAGCGGTGAAAGTCCCGATGACCGAACCGACTCCACTGCGTGAGAAATCCCCGCTCACGTTTTCGGGCGATTCACCATCGCCTCCTCTTTGGTTTCTTGCCGAACAACATCCTCGGGTGTCACCGGCTCCGATCAGTTGAATCTGATAGTCCGCGCCCGGAGCCAGTCCGGTCAGCTGCAGTGACCAGCCTCCACCTCCACTGTAACTATGACTGTTGAGCACCGTATCGAGCTGAGTGTTACCGGTGCTGCCTCCGCCTCCGGTGAAAAAAGACCCCGTTGAGGTATTGGAAGGGCCGATGGCGCTTGCGGTGAAGTTGATGTTTTCTCCTCCGACACTCACGGTCGGGCCATTGCCATCATTCGTGGCATTCACCGCGGACACCAATGTTCCATTGGTGTCGATGCTGTTGGCCGAAGTGATGTTGAAGGGTGCTTCCCAGGTGATTTCCGCCCCGGGAAGGGAAAGGGAAGTTGCGAGCGCGAGGGCAAGTGGGAGGAGTGGTGTTTTGCCAAAAGGAATCATTGAGAGCGGTGTGTTACAGAAAAATCAGCCCCCTCCGTGAAGAGGGGGCTGAGGTGATAAACGATTGATGCTGAAATGGGAATCTAGTTTTCCACGACCTGGAAGAACTGCCTGGTGACACCCGGGTTGGGATTTGAGAAGGTCAGAGTTGTAGTCTCTCCACCCGACTGCACGGAATCATTAATGTCTGTGTCAAAGATCAGAAGGTCCAGGTTGGCAAAGATGGTGTAAGTTCTATTGGGCTTGGAAGTCCACGTCAGCGTGATGGAGTCGGTATCTTCGTTGTAGTCAATAGCGGTGATCGTAAGAGGTTGGCTGCTTCCGACTTCTCCGAAGTATTCAATCTCTGACAAGGCGTGGTTCACACCTCCGGTCCGGGTGACATCGTAACGGATAAATTTATAGGCATCCGAAGGAGAGGGGAGGTCAATTCGGGCAGTGAGATTCCGTGTGTCTCCCCAAATAGAAGCGTCATCGGCACGCGCATAAATGGTTTCAAAATTGATGCCGTCGTTTGATCCCTGAATTTGGAAGTCCAGAGGGTCGCGTGCGGGTGTATCGTTACTCGATGTCAGCGTAAAGTGAGTCAGCGAGACCGGTTCCTCAAACTCAACCGTTGCGAATAATGGAGCTCCCCCGCAGCAGAGCTTGGCTTCGCCACCACCAATCTTGTTGTCGAACATGTCGAACGATCCTTCGGTGGCAGCACCAAAGCCCTGGAAGTATTCTTCAGCGGAAGCGGTGATGCCAACCCAGTTGAAACCGATTCCGGCGGTTTGGGGAGTATCCGCTCCAGCCAGGATTGTCTCGCTTTCAACACCGTCATCTTCCGGGTCCGTGAGGTCGCCACCCAGGAGAGCTCCGGGGAAGGAGATAATGGGAAGGGACGGTGTGCTATTTGAGTCGGTAGGGTCCGTGCCGTTCGCAAGTTCGAAGTCGTCGGAGGCGAGGTCTCCATCGGTATCACGAAGGTTGGGATCGCTTCCCGGTTGACCGTCGGGGTCTCCGGAATTGTAAGGGAGATCGTGATTTTCGATTCCATCAAGAATCGTGTCAC
Organism: Akkermansiaceae bacterium; assembly: GCA_965657795.1. Lineage (GTDB taxonomy): Bacteria > Verrucomicrobiota > Verrucomicrobiia > Verrucomicrobiales > Akkermansiaceae > SW10. Next base: position 28,900 of record CBFHQJ010000051.1, on the reverse strand, counting down.
CATCGGAGTCGTTGTTCAGCGGGTCGGTGCCGGTATCGTTGACGTCGACCCAGGTTCCGGTGCCTGTTTCGACGCCATCCTTGAGGCCGTCATCATCACTGTCATCGTCGGTAGGATCGGTATTCCGCGTCACTTCTTCAAGGTTGGGAGAGCCGTCGTCATCGAAGTCCTCGCCGTCATCATCAGTCCCATTGTCGTCGGTATCCAAATCATTGGGGTTCAGGCTCAAGGCCAGTTCAAGATCATCTTGAAGATTGTCACCATCGGTGTCCAAAAGATTAGGATCGGAGCCGGTTTGGTCTGCGTCTACGTAGGGAAGGTCGGGATTCTCGACGCCGTCCTTTAAGCCGTCTCCATCCGAGTCGTCTTTGAGCGGGCTTGAGCCCGTGTTGGTGGCGTCGACCCAGATGCCGGTGTCGGTCTCAACGCCATCGAGGTAGCCGTCGTCGTCGGTATCCTCCTTGGTGATGTCGGTTCCGGCGTTCTGCTCCTCAAGGTTGGTGAGGCCATCGGCATCGTCATCCTCATCTCCATCGAGGGTGGTATCGCCATCGGAGTCGTCATCGTTCGGATCAAGTCCATTGGCGGTTTCCCAGGCATCAAAAAGACCATCACCGTCGGAGTCGTCGGTTGAGGGGAGCTCGAGGACAACGAGCCCGGAAAAACCAGGGTCGTTATTTCCGGCTCCACCGAGCGATCTCCAAAGGATCGATTGTGATACAGCGTCAGCAGTGAATGTTCCGACAGCTGTTTGGAACTGTCCGCGAGCGACCGTGACTCCGGTATTATAGTTGCCGGTGCCATCATCGGGTTCATAGGTTCGAGTCGCACAACAGGTTCGCGAGTCTCCGACCCCAATGACTTGGACCTGATAGTTTCGTCCGGGAACGAGATTGTTGATGGTGACGGTCACTTCACCGGGGGTCACTCCCAACCAAGCATGGGAATCGAGCAAGGCATCAAGATCTTCGTCGTCAGTGGTATTGGGAAACCAGGTGTTGTTGTAGTTTGGACCACTGTTCATGGTCGTCGCGAAATTTGCATCGCCGGCTGACGCGGTCTCAGTGAAGAGGATGCCATTAATGGTGTTGTCGTCGCCGATGGTAGTTCCAGTGGCATTATTGAAGTCAGCAGCGACCAAGACCGTGCTCCCGATGGGATTGGAAATGTCGGCAGACGAGGTGATAGAGATGGAGCTTCCCCAAGTGATTTCGGCCGAATGTACGGAGGCCATCAATAAGGCTGAAAGTCCCGCAATGTATTGTGTGTGAATGCGAAGCATTTTCATAACGTCTAGCTAGAAACATAATCAGACGACAAAAACAAGGTTGAAAAGAGGATGAGGTCGAATCTGAGGTCGCGGATTAATTTGGATCGAAAGAGGTTTGCTGAAATGCTAAATCGGGAGATGAGATTGCTTATGATGGCCCTCTTGATGATGGTGATGCCGATTTCGGCTCAGACGGTCGAACCGGATGCCCGTTCCCTTTATGCAAAGGGCGAGGCTCTGTTTTTTGAGGGGCGGATTGAGGAGTCAATCCGGAGCTGGGATCAGGAGATTCTTAAAAGCCCGCTACGGGAACCCTATCATTGGCAACGGGGACTGGCTCTCTACTACGCGGGAGAGTTTGAAAAGGGGGTGAAGCAATTTGAGTTGCATCAAAAGGTAAACAGCAATGATGTTGAAAACGCAGCGTGGCATTTTTTGTGCGTGGTCCGTGCCGAAGATGGATCGGTGGAGAAGGCGCGTAAGTCATTAATCCCCATCGTGGGAGATTCGCGGGTGCCCATGAAGGAGGTGCACGATCTTTTTGCTGGGAAGGGGACAGCGGAGGATGTTCTGGCCGCAGCAGTCAAGGATGCGCAGGGCTTGTTGCTCAGAAATCAACTCTGCTACGCCCACCTTTATCTTGGACTTTATCACGAGGCCCTTGGTGAGATCGAAAAATCGAGAGAGCACATCAAGAAATCGGCGGTGGATTTCCGAATGGACCATTACATGGGAAAGGTGGCGCAACTTCACCATAAGCTCCGAAAGAAGCGGCCCAATATCATCTTTCTTTTCGCTGATGATCAGAGAGCGGACACGATTGCCGCACATGGTAACCAGCACATCAGGACACCCCATCTGGACCAGCTGGTGGAGCGGGGGTTTAGCTTTCGGAACAACTACTGTGCAGGTTCGTTTAGCGGTGCGGTTTGTGTGGCGAGCCGTGCCATGCTGATGACCGGTAAACAATGGCTAAATCTGCCCAAAAAGAATCCTGGCTCCAACTGGGCGGATGCTAGAATCCTTCCGTCTTATCTTTCCGAACAAGGAGGGTATCGTTCCCACATCGTTGGCAAATGGCACAATGGTCAGGCCACACTGAAGCAGGCCTTCTCCGAGGGTTCCTCGGTTTATTTGGGAGGGATGGCAAATCATGCTGACTTTGAAGTGCAGGACCTTGTGGATGGAAAACTCTCCGAGAAGCGTAAGGCGAGGGGGTTCTCAAGTGAGGCTTTTGCCGATGACGCCGTGAAGTTCATCGAGGGTGCCGGGCCCGAGGAAAATTTCTTCCTCTATGTCGCATTCATGGCCCCTCATGATCCGAGAAATCCGCCGGAAAAGTATCGCGAAATGTATTACGAAAACCGTCCGCCGCTTCCTGAAAACTTTCTTCCCCAGCACCCTTTCAAAATCGGTCCCGCCGGTGTTTCGGGCCGTGATGAAAGCCTGGCACCCTGGCCCCGGACCAAGGAGGTCGTCAGTGACCAGTTATGCGAATACTATGGCTTGATCACACACCTCGACGAGCAGGTCGGGCGTATCATGAAGTCTCTTGAGGGGAGTCCTCATGCTGATAATACCTACGTGATTTATACTGCGGATCATGGTCTGGCGATGGGGAGTCACGGGCTGCTGGGAAAGCAAACGATTTACGAGCACAGCATGAAGTGTCCCCTCATCATCTGGGGGCCGGAAGTTCCCGCCGGTCAGTCGACCGAAGAGTTCTCATACGTTCATGATCTTTACGCGACGGTCCTTGGGTTGGCCGGGCTGGAGCCACCCGCGCCAGTTGATGCCAAAGATTTGCGGCCCGTCATGAATGGAAAAGAGCCGGGTCATCGCTATGTCTTTCTGCCCTTCCAAAATCACCAACGTTCAATTCGGTTTGGAGATTTGAAAATGAATGTTTTCCCACGCATCAATCATCGGGAGATATTTAATCTCGGGAAAGATCCCGGTGAGATGCAACCGCTTGCCGCCGGGGACACAACCCAAGCAGCCGCCATTTTGGAGAATTGGTTGGATGTCGCAAGGAGCAGATTTGGCGATGAGGTTCCCCTGAATGTCGAAAACCCGGAGACCAAGGAAGCGGTTTATGATAACGCCAACCGTCGCATGGACGTGTGGCAGCCCAAGTGGATCCGCGACAAATACTTCGGAGGACGAGAGGCTCCCGATCATGGACCGGGAGCCCGCAAAAAGTAAAGGTACGGCCACTATAAATGGTGCTCACTAGCGCTCTGGCTGAATGACTTCTTTGATTTTGAAAAATTCCTGTCCGTTGTTCTGGTCAATTTCAAAGAATAGCTCCTCGCCAGTACCTTCGAGGGATTCACCGGTGTTCCAGAAGTCGTATTGCAAGTGATCTGAATTCCAAAGCTGGTAGCTGCAACCGATTCGGGATTTAAAGATGATCTGCAAGCCGCCTCGTTGTTGCTCAATTCTAGATTGTAGGCGGATCCGCTCACTGGCCGGAACGGCAAAGCCGATATTAACCTGGTTTATCACCGGGCTGATCGCGGACTGAAGTTGAGTGCTCCCCGGGGTGATGGTTGATGAAGCGGTGTCGTTAAGTTTCAGGGTGATGGAGTCAAAGCTGGCGTTACTATTGGAGCTGGTGATGGCGGCTTCGATTTCTCTGATAAAGCTGGCAACTGATAGTGGGAGGGGATCCGATAAGGTGAAGCCGTGAAGAGTCCGGCGCATCGGATCTAAGAGGGAGAAAAACACCGAGCTGTCGGGGAGGACCGAGGCGGCGATATTTGGGTGAAACCGAAAGAGAAAGAGATCTCCATTGCTTTCGAAGCTTCGGGTTTCGGAGACCTGCCAAAGATGATCGAGTGTGACTAGATGCCCTTTTGCGGTTTCGGTTTCCGGAGTCTCTTCAAGATAGACTGTTATCTCTCCCTCCGAGATCGCTGCAATTTGCGAGTGGAGGATTTCTTCAGAGCCGGTGATCGCGACCGAGTTCAAGAGTTCTCCAGTGGTCAGGCTTATCTCCAGAAGGTGCCAGGAGTTATCGTCTTCCAAGCCCAAGTAGATTGACTGATCCTCGATCTCGAAAGATGAGGTGCCATCCATGCGAAGGTTGATTGACCGGGCAAAGCCCAGTTCGCCGTCAGAGTTAATTTTGATCAAAAAGGTTTGGGTTTCGGTAAGGGGAACGGCATAAAAAAATCCTCCATCTGGGGTAGGGAAGTGTCGGTCCTGAAGGACAACTGGGTATGGGGTGCTAAAGTTCTTGATCCACTCGGGTGTGCCGTTCGCTGAACACTTGATCGTGGTGATGGTGTTGCGATTTGAGTCCGGGTCAGTGACCTGCCAATTCAGAAAGTATCCATCATCGGCAAGGCTTTCGCTCATGGGCTGAAAGCGGAACCCGTCGAGTCCTTCCTCAGTGCTAACGGAAAGATCCAGCTCAAGGTCACCACTCGTCCCGATGACGAAGAATTGAAGACCTTGCGCCGTGCGGATTTTAAAACCAGCGCTACCCGATTCAAGAGGGTGCATTTGATGAAACCCTAGGCCCCCTGTTTCCGGGACTTGGGCTTCCTTGACGAACAATGGTTCCAAGGTGTCTTTGTCAAAGATTCCGAAACCGGCCGTCTTATCCCGGAGGAAGTAAGCTCCAATAGAATCCTGATCATCAGGGATGGGGCGAAGGAAGACGCTTCCCAATCCTCCTTCGTTGAGAGACCAAGCCGAGACGTTTTCGCCGGTCTCATCGATCAGTCCGTAGGAGAAACTAATCGAAGGATCTCCCGGCCAGGTAAAAAAATCGAAAGAGTTTCCGTTTGGAGTGATTCGCTTAAAAGGGGAAAAATAGTCAGCGATTTCATGCTTCGGAACTTCAAGCTCGAGGTGAATGGACTCCCCGTTGGCCACGAGCAAAAGAGCTGTGGTGAATCCGGAAAGAAATCGTTCCAACCATGAGGTTTGTTAAAGCATTCCCCGGTTCTTGAGGTTGTTGAGGCGGCGGACGGTGTCGATGAGGCCGTCGACCATGACTTCGGTGTAGCTTCGGCCGAGGGTGGTATCAATGCCGTGGCCGGGATCGAGTTTGCGCAGCGCCTCGAGGGCGGGATCGTCGTGACGGAAAAGCTCGACGAAGGCGCTGGGAAGTTTGCCGGTTTTGGCGTTTGCGGTGAGGAGTGCTCCAACCCAACCATCGTCAGAGGAAAGACAACCGCGTGTGGTCGGAACCGAGCAGTGGAAAGGTCCGATCTCATCTGCTTCTCCCATCGCGGAAATAATGGCTTCATTCTCCAGGATGCTCAGACCTGAGTCACCGCAGTGGGCGGCGTCGATGAGGGCTTTGAAAAACGGGCTGCCAATTTGCTCGTTGAGTCCGGTCAGGACGTGACGGAGCTTGGCAAGTGAAGTGAAGTTCTGGAACTCACCGGGGCGTAGGAATTCGATGTTCCAGTTGTCGATGCAGGAATCGGCGAGATAGGCTTCGTGGTAGGCCCGGAGGTGGAGCTTGATGTTTTGCGCGACTCTGGCCTGAAATTCTTCCTCGTTGGCAGGCGGTGCTCCTTCCATCCACGTTTCCACCGAGGTCGAGTTCACTTGCACGATGTTATTGCGAAGGGCTGCGTTGAGGTTGACCATGAGCTGGGCGAGGGCCTCGTCTTCATCAGCCGGGTTCATGGGGTTGACGCCACCGACCATCATGACGAGCTGGGGTTCGAGGCCGAGGTCACGAACGGCCGCAATCAGTTCGTCTTTTTCGTCGGGTTGGGTGGTGCCAAATGATGAAATTTGGATGAGGTCAACTTTGACGGGAGATAGCTCGATGAGCTCACGGGCTCCGGCTGCGACCACAAATTCTCCATCTGCATTGCGGGGGAGCTTCCCGTTGTCGTCAGGAACCAGCGCTTCGAGAAAGCCAAGATGGGTTCCGAGGATGCCGAGCGGAATGCCGGAGGTGTTTTCGATGGGAGAAATGGTCATGTCGAAAGAGTTTCAGATGTCAGACAGAATTGAAATCGGAAAAGAGGTCGGCGAATTTACTTTTTGAGAAAGAGTGCTTCGAACTCGGTGAGAAATTTGTGGTGTTTTCTGGGAGTTGCTTTGCGCCAGGCGGCGAAGTGCTCGGCGATGGTGGAACCTTTGATTCGCGGAAACCTGGGGAGGATCTTCCAGTGTTCGGGTTCTTTTTCGAGGAGATGGAGAAGAAGATTGGCGAAAGCTCCGTTGAGTTCGCGCTCGGTGGCAGATTTACGGAGGGTTTCCTTGTGCTTTTGATAGAAGGCCGGGGAGGTTTCCCGCGTCAGTGGTTCCCGGGACCTGATCACCGTCGACGCATAGGAGGCGAGGTGCTTGCGGTAATTTTTGAGGGCATTGTTGGGGGCGTTTTTTTGCCAGTCTTTGCTGAGCTTGCGGAGAACAAAGAGGGAAGCTGTTTCGCAGAGGGTTTCTTCCAGCCATTTGTTTTCGTGATCAACCGGTTGGAAGTTTGCCCGGACGTGAGCAATTTCGTGGGCGAACTGGTAGATGCACTGTGAGTAATAGTAGTCTCCGCAGTTGAGTTCGATTGCGACTTCTCCGCGTGGCGTTCTTTGAAAAAGAGTAATGGGGCCGCGCCGGTGTCGGGAGACAAAGAGGGCGGGGTCTTTAATGTCATCCGCTTTCGGGAGAGCGGTGAGGGTTGGTTTGAAAATATTGCGGAGGTCGCTTTCGGCCATCTTGAATCCTTTGGCTTCGATTCGAAGTTGTCCGTGGGATAAGAGAGTCAGTAAGAAAAAGAGCGAGGCGATGATCTTCATTTTTTGCGGTTGGGGAGGCGCTTTCCTTTGATGCGGGCCTGAATGAGATCGGGGCAGTTACCTTCATTGCGCAGGCGTTCGCATGCGGCCTCGATGCGGAGGCTTTGACGGACCGGTCGGAAACCGAGCCGGCGGGTCAGGCAATCGTTTTGGAGGTCGAGGTGGGTGTCTTCGAATTCGACAACTTTTCCACAGTCCACGCAGATGAGGTGGTTGTGGTTGGGATGGTCGACAAAGTTGGGATCGTACGTGGTTTGGCCATCACCGAGCTCGATCTCGTGGATGAGGTCTGCTTCCACCAGCAGCCCGAGAGTCCGGTAAACGGTGGCCCGGGAGGCGCGGGAGCCGGCGTTACGGAGTCGATCGAAGAGTTCGTCCGGAGTAAAATGCTCGTCCGAGGCGAAGATGATTTCGAGAATTTCATCTCGCTGGGAAGTTTGTCTTAGTCCCTTTTTGCGGATGAAATCGTCCAGTCGTTCGCGAATACCCTCGTCCATGTTGGGGGCATGTTAGGGAATTTAGATTGAATAATGAATCCCGAATATCGAGGATTAGGCCGTGAAGGTTTTTTTGGCGGGTTTTGCCCTGTTTCTTGTTTCTTGTGCGGCGCCCGATAATCTTCGGGTGCGTCAGTTTCATCTTCAGGATACCGATGTCGCGACCGGACATCCCTTTATTCGGGCAGAAATGAACAAGCGGCTTTATGGCGCGGTGACGGCCCGCGAGCGGACTTTGCGGAAGGGGAATTATTACCACCTTCGCTGGCATGGCCTAACGGGGCAAAAGCCGATTAAGGTCATTTTCGAATATCGGCAGGCCAGAACCGGAGCAAAAGTGAACCGACGCGAGTTTCGTTCGCCGGGTTCGCGCAAAGGTGAGTTGGAGATTGTAGTGTCCGGGTTGGAGTATCTGCAGCACGGTCACGTGCAGGCCTGGCGGGTGACCTTGCTGGAAGGTGAGACCAAGATTGCGACGAAGAAATCTTACCTTTGGGATTAAGTGGGGAATTATTGGATCTCGAAGTATGAGCTGCGCACGTCGGATGGTGCGCTGAATTCCAAGACGGCTCGTAAAGTATACGAGGGAGCTTTGATTAGAGATGAAGCGGGGTTTGGTTGTCTGCATACTTGGCCGGAGTTGGGCGATCCCACTTTGCAGGAGTGTCTCTATGACCTGGCGGGAATTCGTAAGAGTTCACTGGTGAAGCAGACCCTGGCTTGCATCGAGGCTGATGGTGAGGCGAGGGCTGAGGGGCGTTCGTTGTTTGAAGGTCTGAAAGTACCATCGAGTCATGCGACTTTACCGACGTTGAATGAGATGGTTTTATGCGAGGCTGTCCAGAGAGGATTTAGTTACGTGAAGGTCAAAGGTGGGAAAGGTGGAGGTAAGGACCTGCGCGGGGTGAGGTCAATGATGCGTCAATTCCCCAAACTGAAGTGGCGGATTGATTTCAATGAGAACGGAGAAGTGAACGAGCTTCTTGAGGAACTCTCGTACTGGTCGGAAGATGAGAAGGCTGCTATCGATTTTTTGGAGGATCCGGTGCCGTATTTAAGTGGCGGCTGGGAGAGGCTGGTCGAGGAGGCCGGGGTGGGCCTGGCTTTGGATCGTCAGCTTGAGCTTGATCGTGGGGATTCGGACGTTCAGGTGGTCAAGCCGGCGGTGCAGGAGATGAAGTCAGGTTCGCGGGTGGTGGTGACGAGCTACATGGATCATCCGTTGGGGCAGGTTTTTGCGGCGTGGGAGGCGGCGAGAGCCGGGGTGAAGGAGGTCTGCGGGTTGCAAACACACGGGCTCTTTGAGTCGGATGAATTTAGCGAGAATCTTGGGCCGGTTTCTCCGGAGTTCAAGATTCCGGAGGGAGCCGGCTTGGGCTTTGGTGACTTGCTTGAATCGCTTCCCTGGACGAAACTGCCATCGTGAACAAGGTTGAAGTTTGGGCCAGGGAAAATGGTGTCTTCCCCGGGCATCGTTTTTTTCGGACGTCTGGCTCGAGTGGTGAGAAAAAGTGGGTGGCTCTTTCTGAGGAGTCCTTGGAATGGTCGGCCCGGTCTGTGATTGAAGCTCTGGAGATCACCTCGAGGGATGTGCTGGGGTTGGCTTTGCCGGAGATTCATGTGGGTGGATACGGGTTGGTGCTGAGGGCTAAAATTTCCGGTGCAACCTTGGTGAGATTTCAGGGGCGCTGGAATGCCGAAAACTTTGCCAAATGGTGCGGGGAGAGCGGAGTAACCGTTTCCTCGCTGGTGCCGACACAGGTGCATGATTTGATTTCGGCTGGCCTGTCCTGTCCGGGAACGATGAGATTGGTTGTGGTGGGCGGAGGAGCATTGAATGTGGAATTGGCTGCTCAGGCGCGAGCGTTGGGCTGGCCGGTGGTTCCGAGTTATGGGATGACCGAAACCTGCTCGCAGGTGGCGACCGGCGATGGTCTCCCCTTGCTTCCGGGGTGGGAGGCGAAGATTGTGAACGGGCGGCTTGCCTTGAAGGGGGGTGGTTTACTGACTGCGATCATTCGTCGGAAAGGTGATGGTTTTTTCGCGGAGGACCCCAAGATTGATGGATGGTATGTTTCGAATGACCGATGTGAATTAACGGAGCGAGGTTTGCGTTTTTTAGGGAGGGCGGATCGCTTGGTTAAGATTCTGGGAGAGTTGGTGAATTTAGAGGAGTTGGAGAGCTTTTGGCATCGGAAGCTTGGCTGTGAAGTGGCGTTGATCCCTCGATCTGACGAACGACGGGGAGTCAATTTGTTCCTTTTTTATGAAGGAGCTGAAGTGGACGTTTCGGAGTGGAATGCAAGTCTGCCCGGCCCTGAGAGAATCGCAGGAGCAATATCTGTTGATAGGCTTCCGCGATCGGACCTGGGGAAAATTGACCGTTCTGTATTGAGCAAGTTTCATGCGAATTAGCGTTGCATCGGTGGCGGTTGTGGTGGAGTTTAAGGTTACTTAATGAAAGACTTCCTTTCACCCACCGCTTCAGGAGAACGACGGCTCCGGATGCGGTTTTTTTGTATTCCCGTCCTGCGAAGAGATATTCGCTTTTTCACGAATGGCCGAAGCCAACTCAGATCCTCAAGCCGCCTTAAATGTTGTCTCTACCCCGGAGGAGAAAATTGATACTTTGCTGACTGCGGATCAGCTCGAAAATTTTGGGCTCAAATCGCCGGAGGGACCGGGGAAGCACTACGTTCTCGATACGAATGTTCTCTTGCATGAACCCGGTTGTTTGAATCGTTTTCAAGACAACCACTTGTGTATTCCCGCCGATGTTCTTTCCGAGCTTGATCGATTTAAGACGGAACAGACCGAACGCGGAGCCAATGCGCGGCGGGTGCACCGGAAGCTGACCGAAATTTTTGGGACACAATCGCAGGTGACCAAGGGGGTGCCGACCGCTGGGGGAGGGACGGTTCGATTGGTTATCTATGATCCAAGCTTGTGTGAAAAGAGCAGTAAGGAACTGCGAAGATTTCACCGGATTTTTCCCGATCGCGAGAGGGTCGATCACCGTATTCTCGCTTGCACCTTGCTTCTGGCGGAGCACGTCGACCCTCCGGTGGTCCTGGTGACCAAAGACTTGAACATGCAGTTGAAGGCTCGTGCGGTGGGGATCACTTGCGAGGATTACTTGAACGACAAGGTTGCTCCGCAGGATTCGGCGAAGCGGGAGATGGTAAGATTACCATTGGATCAAAATGAACTACAGCGTTTCGCGAGCTCCGGCGAAATTGAACTTGAGCCTGATAGAACCGAAGGCCTTCACGTGAATCAATACGTTCTACTGGAGGCCGGTGAGAAGCAGACAATTCCCGCCCGCCTAGCGAATGGTGGAAAGTTTGTGCGTTTGGTGGTCCCGGATGTTCTGCGCATTCCGGATGGCAATCACCTCAAGCCGCTCAACCTTGGGCAGAAGTGTTTTATCGATGCCTTGCTCAATCCGGAGATTTCGCTTGTGACTTGTTTTGGTCAGGCCGGAACGGGGAAGACCCTGGTGGCAATGGCCGCCGGATTACATGGTGTTTTTGCGCGGGAATTTAATGGCCTGACGGTAAGCCGGCCAGTCGTCTCAATGGGCGACCAGATGGGATATCTTCCCGGGTCGCTTGAGGAGAAAATGAGGCCGTGGTTGCAGCCTATTTATGATGCTTTGGAGTTGCTGATGAGCCCGCAAAATGCCCAGGGTCCAAAGCGGAAGCGGAATAAGCCGGACGCGGAAGGTGCCCAGCAAAAACCTTATGATGACCTTGTGAACCAGGGGGTGATTGAAGTGGAAGCGCTTGCCTACATTCGCGGACGCTCGATTCCCAATCGCTTCTTTATTTTAGATGAGGCCCAACAATTAACTCCGCAGGAAGCCAAAACCGTAGTCACCCGGATGTCCAAGGGCTCCAAGCTTGTCATGGTTGGCGATCCCGCTCAGATCGATCATCCTTATGTGGATAGCCGGAGTAATGGTCTGGTTTTCACCCGCCAGCGGATGCGGGGGCAGAGTTTTGCCGCGCACGTGACCCTGAGTCGCGGAGAGCGCAGTGATTTGGCCGAAGCAGGTGCGCGTTTGATGTAATGGGCTTTTTGTGTTAGGACATTCCCAGCGATGAAATTGTTCACTCTATTTTTCCCATTGATCTTCCTGACGGGAGGATGTGGATCCGGTCCCGACCGGACCCCTCCGCCGTGGGCGGGCACCGTGGAGAGAGAGGTGGATGCGTTGGGAATTCAGAACTGGATCATCGTGGCTGAGTCCTCATTTCCGGTCGTGTCGCGGGGCGGGGTGCGGACTCTGGTTGTTGATGGTGAGATCCCGGAGATTGTCGATTTCGTCGTGAACCATTTGGAGAAGTCGGAGACGGTTACTCCGTCCTTCAACACCGCTCGCGAACTTCCTTTTGTGAGTAACGATCGGGCTCCGGGAATCGATCAATTTCGAAAGAAGCTTGATGAAGCGTTGCATGGCCATCAGGTCCTGCAGATGGACAATCGTTCATTGACCTTGCTTGCACACAGCGACGCTTCGAAATACGCCGTCCTTGTGCTCAAGTCGAAAACCGCTTTGCCTTACTCCAGTGTCTTTATCGAACTGGACAGTGGCTACTGGGATCGTGATTCCGAAGATCGCTTGAGGCAGGAGATGAGAGCCGCGCAGGAAAAAGCGCGACTGCAGCAAATTGAGGCAAATGAAACGAACAACTGAAGAGATTGATCAGGAGCGTGAGGAGGCTTGGGTTGGCGACGCGATTCTGGCCCTCTACATGAGGGAGTGGCTTCTTCGCGAGAAGGGCAAGATCGATGGTGAGGCATTTATTCGAGCGACCTCGAACGATTTTTTGCGGTTGAAAGGAAACCCGACCGCTGTCGAAGCGGAGATCGGTCGCGAGTATCAGGAGAAGGGGCTTCAAGCGGGCTTTGACTACGTCGAGCAGAAGCTTGTTCCACTTTTTGTCCAGCGCGAGAAAGTGCGGGCACGTCAAAAGGCCCGACGTTAGAGAACTCCGGCCCGTTTGATTTGAGCCGGAGTTGTTCTCGAATTCTTGTAAATTAGGAGCGCTTGCGCCGGATCAAAAGAGTGATGGCACCCAGGCTGCCGAGTAAGGTGACGTCCGGCTCCGGGATGCTGGTGATCGTGACCCGGCCGAGTACGGTGTTGCCGACTCCTGCTGAATTGAAGTCAAACGCGGTGGAATCAAAGGTGCCCGGTGAGATGTTGGCGAATGAACCAAAGGGATCTGCGCCGGAGACGAGGGAGATGGGATCGTTGGTGGATGTTCCTCCATCTGGATTGGCCATGGTGTCTATCCCTATGATCGGATTGCCCGGTGAAAAGGCAAAATCTTCCAGTTCGGTTCCGGCATCATAGACCCGACCAAATTCAAAGGTGAGGCTGCTTCCGACTCCACCGGAGATCAGGCTTGAGATATCGAGAGGCTCGTTGTTTCCGATGAACCAATCGTTCGAAGGAAGGATTATGGCGGCGAAGGAAAAACTCGTGTTGATGTCAGCGATGTTGAACACCACAGAGTTACTACTGCCGGGCGTGAAGGGGCCGGAGTTGGCAATTGTGATGTTGTCTCCGGTGGCAAGTGAGGACTGGAGTCCGGAGGTATCTCCGATTTCGGCGAGCGCTTCGAGGCCGGCGGAAGCCGACGAACCGGTATCGAAGAAGTCATTCGAACCGTCGTGAAAGGAGAGGAGGGCCGGAGCCAACCCGACATTGGATGGAGCCTCGACGGTGATCCGGAGAGCGGCGGCATTTGAGGCTGCAGGTGCTAGCACCGCGGTGAGGGCGAGGGCTTTTTGGTAGTGTTTTAGCTGCGACATAGCGGAGGGAAGAGTGTTCCTCTTTCTCCTCTATTCCGAAAAAATCGGTCTTTTGAAATATAGTTTTTTTGTGGGAATCTTGAGCGAATTCAACTCTCCCATCAGGTTATTTTGCCCGCTCGTTTCCCCAAAGAAGCACATGAAGACGAGGGCTGAAGCGGTATCCCTGGTCACGACAAATGTCGGCAAGCCAAAGCGAGCGTTGTTGAAGTGTTTCGGCATCACGACCTTCGGGCATCAGGTAAATTCGACCAGGATCTAGTCCCAGTTTTGACTGGAGTTCTTTGACCTCATCGAGGTCGGTTTGGTTACAGACGACGAATTTAAATAGGGCGGTCTTGATTGATGCAAAGAGATCGAGCGCCTCGAAATTCAAGCGGAGTTTCTCATCCATTCCTGAATTTGAAAGCTTGGGAGAGACGTTGAATTGGGTCGCAATTTTTATGAAATCGTCAGAGGGGATTTTGGTTCCATTCGTTTCGACTTCGAAGAATGACGTGTCAGGGAGGAGGTTTGTCAATTCGACCAGATCGCCTTGCTGCAAGAGAGGTTCGCCTCCGGTGAGGACGAGGCGATCGCAATGGTATTGTGAGATGAGCGGCGCGATTTCGGACGGGCTGAGCTCGATGATTTGATCTTCTTTTGAGAATTTTACTCCGTCCTGGTGCTTCCAGGGAGTTTTCTCCCAGTTCCACGTGTAGGGCGTGTCACACCAGTGGCAGTGGAGGTTGCAAAGCGAGAGGCGCAGAAAGACTGCGGGGGCACCGAGAGAGGCGCCCTCACCCTGAAGGGTGTGAAAGATCTCGGGAGACCCATCGGCGAGACGTGAGACTTTCATGGGAAATTCGGTGGCGTTCTGCCGGCTCCGAAAGCTGGAGCTTTCGTTAACCTAGAGCAGGGCGTAAGTTTTTAGGAGACTGCGAAGAGTCTCGGTCTTTTCGTCGGTAAGATTGACGAGGGGCAATCGGATCTCATCGGTGCAGTGGCCCTGGAGAGCGACGGCAGATTTGATGGGGACTGGATTGGTGTCGAGCCCCATGAGACCGGAGAGAAGTGGGTAGTAGCGCTTCTGGATCTCCAGAGCTTCGGCAAATTCCCCTTCGAGGCAGCGACTGACGAGGCTCGCCATCACTTCTGGGATGAGATTGGAAGCAACGCTCACGAGGCCCACTGCACCACATGACATGAAGGGGAGGGTGAGAGGGTCGTCTCCTGAAAGGATTTGGAAATCTTCGGGCACCGCTTGCACCAGTTGGTTGATGCGATCGACCGAACCGCCGGCTTCCTTGTTGGCGATGATGTTTGCGCAATCAGTGGCAAGACGGGCGATGGTTTCTATGCTGATCTCGATCACGGAGCGTCCGGGGATTGAGTAGAGCATGATTGGAAGGCCGGTATTGGCTGCGATCGTTTTGTAGTGCTGGTAAAGTCCTTCCTGCGACGGCTTGTTGTAGTATGGACAAACCTGCAGCGAGGCATCGGCACCGGCCTTTTCGGCAGCCTGGGTGAGGTGGATTGCTTCGTTGGTTGAGTTGGCACCACTACCAGCGACAACGAGGAGGCGCTTATCGACGTACTCGACGGCAGCACTGATGACTTCGAGGTGCTCGTCGGAATCAAGGGTTGGTGATTCACCAGTGGTGCCGACCGGAACGATTCCAGTGATTCCGGCAGCGACTTGACGGTCGATCAGAGCTTTAAATGCCTCATGATCAAGAGAGCCATCGCGAAAAGGAGTGATGAGGGCGGTAAAGGTGCCAGCGAACATGGGAGTGTCTTAGGGTGAAACCTCCGGAATGTATAGAGCGCGTCTTCGAAAAATGAGACGGGTCGGGGAGAGCTTTAGCCTTTCCAGTTCAGGGCGCCTTTCTTGAGCGCGTAAACGTAGGCGATGGTCAGGATTCCCGCAAAGCTGGCCATGCTCCAGAGGACCATGGCGTTCTCGCGGACAAGGTCGGCAAAGCTGACAGCCCAAGGATACATGAAGACAACTTCGATATCGAAGATGACGAAAAGCATCGCAACGAGGTAGAACTTGACGCTGAAACGGGGAGCTCCTTCGCCGATGGGAAGCATGCCGCACTCGTAAGGAGTTTCCTTGGTCTCATTGTAGCTTCCTTTTTTTCCAAGAAGGACACTGAGGCCAAGTGCGGCGCCTGCGAATCCGATGGCGGCGAGCGCCTGGAGAATGACGGGAAGGTAATCGTTCAACATGATTTGAGAGCGTAATTGGTTGATCTGGGCCTCGGTGAATGAGAATAATCGCCTTTCCTGAAAAAACAATTACCCGCGCCGTTGCCGCCGCGGGTAATTAAAGGATTCGGCGCTGGTAAAACCAGCATCAATTTTTGCGAAATTCGCTTCGTGCAGTGAATTAACCCTCTTGCTGGGCAAGATTGTCGCTGTGCGCTTCCTGAATGCGCTCGAGTCCGCGATACTCCTTGCCATCTTTTTCGGCAAGGCCACGGGTAACCAGATTTTGCAGTTTCTCATAAGCGCGAAGACGAAGCATTTCTTCTCCACCACTTACTGCATTACGCTCTTTCAATCGCTCATAGACGTCCTCAAAAAGCTCGTTGAAGCCGAAAAGCTTCGGATCAGAACTCAGAACATTCACCAATTCATCGGTGACATGGTCGGGAAGTCGACGCGAGAAACGCGTTCGTTTAGTAGTTGCCATAACGAGGGGACGGTAGCAGGAAATTGCAGTAAAAGCGACTGAAAAAACCTGCAAAGGATGCGAAATCTAAAAACTTAGTAAATAATTAAGTTAGCTTTTCTTAAAGAAATGTCCCTCGTTCGACCAAAGTGCGGTGTTTGTCCTTTGTGAAATGGGTGGTTTTGTCTAGCGTTTGGGCAATGATTGCACGTTTGAAAGGTGAAGTTTGGGAAGCGCTGCCCGGGAGAGTGGTGGTGGGTGCCGGCGGTGTGGGGTATTTGGTGCAACTGCCTCTTTCGACATATGATCAGCTGAATCCTCTCGAAGGAGAGTCGATTGATCTTCGGATTTACCAGCATGTGCGGGAGAACTCCCTGACTTTGTATGGCTTTGCGAGGGATGAGGAGAAGGATGTTTTTATGCTTTTGATCGACCGGGTGAGTGGAATCGGGCCTGCCACGGCGCTGGCTGTTCTCGGGGGATTGCCGGTTGAAGGCTTCAAGCAGGCCGTGATTCAGGGCGATGCGGTGGGGATTTCCGGGGTGAAAGGGATTGGAAAGAAGACCGCCGAGCGAATTATTTTGGAATTGAAGGACAAGGTGGGCGTGGTCGAAACCTGGGATTCAGGCCCGGACCGGTCGGATTCGGCTCGCGACGCGGAGATGGGGTTGATGGCGCTGGGATTCAAGCAAGCGGAGGCCCGGAAAGCGGTGGATCGCGTTTTGAAGGAAAAGCCCGGGGCCGATAGTGCCGAACTGATCCGGCTTGGTTTGCGCGGGTAGACAGCCGAAAAAAAAAGCCCCGAACGCTGATGCGGCCGGGGCTTGAGAATTGGCTCGGGCAGAGCCGTCGTTGTTCCTTGTTTGATTTGTTAGAGCTTCTTGCGAAGAGTGAGATACTCTTGTCGAAGGTCGCTCAGCTCGCTTTCGCGCTCTGACATCTGATCAAGGAGGTCCGCGAGTTGGCGGAGGATGCCGGAATGGTTTGGAGCAACCCGGAGGCTCGAGCTGCTTCCCATCGCTGCACCGCCTTGGCGAACCCAGTTGTGGATCGTTAATTGGGTGATTTCGAACTCTTTGGAAGCGTTTGCAACACCCCCACGCCCATGTTTGGCGTTGTAATCGTTCACCCAATTGAGAACCTTAGCCTTTTCGGCTGCGGTATAGCGTTTTCCTTTCTTGCTAGCCATTGATTATTCATACAATTGAAAGATACGTTAGCAAGTGAAAGATGCTATATTTTCAATTTTTTATATTATCTTTGATAATTCCAACAATCTCAGGCATCGAGGAAGCGCTATTTGTGCAATTTTGCGCAACGGTGTTTCTTTGAACATAGCGAAGGAACCCGATGAACTTATCAACTTCAGGAGTGGTTTCTAAATCACTGACTCCATCTCCAACCATGACAAACTTGTTTGGCCCGATATTCGACCGAATTGACCTAATGATTTCAGGTTTCCCGCCGGACCTAGTTGTTGGATAGCTTTCGTCAAATCCAAGGTATTTTCCCTCATCATCAAACTGAAGAGGCACTGCCTCGACCCATTCGATTCCAAGCTCCAGAGCAAGAGGGGCAATACAGGGTTCAAACCCTCCCGAGATGATGATGCACTCCCATCCCTGAGCCTGTAACTTTTGGATGGTTTCTTTCGCGGTGGGCTCGACGGTTTCGAGATACATTTTGCCAACCGCCAGGCATTGAGCGCGCGTGGGTTGAATTAAATCGAGACGTCGGGCAAAGACCTCCTCGACGGGGACTTTGCCATCCATGGCGAGATTGGTTAGCTTTTCGACTTCCTTGAAAACTTCTTCCCCGGCAATCCGGGCCAATTCATCCACTCCCTCGATGGAAGACAGGGTGGAATCGCAGTCAAAAGCGATGATTTGTTTCATGATGGTTTAGGTGATTTGAACTGCAGTCCCGATCGGAGTGAGATCGAAGAGTTCGAGCATCTGTTCGTTTGCGAGGCGAATGCAGCCGTGCGAGGCCGGTTGGCCAATTTTTTCTTCGGCATGTGTCCCGTGGAAGTAGATGTAGCGGCAGTAGGTATTGGCGTTTTGCTCGTCAAGCCCCTCGAGCCAGAGAATTCGGCTGAGGATCGCGTCGTCGCTCGCTTCTCCGCTCCAGACCTTGCGGGGAATGCGGCCCTTGAAGCTCGTGAAGAGAGGGGCTCCCTCACCGATGCGTTCCCGTATCACAAAGTTGCCGGTAGGCGTGCGATAGGAACCTTCCTCAAATCCCGGGCCATTGGCCGCGGTGGAAACCGGGACCTCGAGAGTCTTTTTCCCGTCTCTAAATAGGACGGCTTGTTGCCGCTCGAGAGACACTTCGATGCGGCAATGATTATCCGGCCAATTCATTACGGGGGGACTTGGAATCAGGCAAGCTGGGGCTCGGCAGGGCGCGAATCGTCCGAGTCGGGTGCCTCAAGTCTTCGATTGGGTTCCTGGGGCTTCATGCCAAGGCGATCGATGAGAGCGAGATCCTTCTCGATCGCAGGATTCTTGGCGGTGAGAAGCTTGTCTCCATAGAAAATGGAATTGGCCCCGGCGAAGAAGCAGAGAGTCTGGGCCTCTTCGGACAACTGGGTCCGGCCAGCGGAAAGGCGGACTTTTGCTTTGGGCACGGCAATGCGCGCCAGAGAAATGATGCGCACGAGTTCGAAAACATCGACTCCTTGTTCCTCGGCAAGAGGGGTGCCGGGCATGGGCATGAGTGAGTTGATGGGGACGGATTCGGGCTGCGGGTTGAAGCTTGAAATGACTTCGAGCATCTTGAGTCGGTCTTCGGTGGTTTCCCCAAGCCCGAGGATGCCGCCACAGCAGATGGACATACCCGCATCCTGCGCGTGGCGGATGGTATTCAGGCGGTCCTGAAAAGTGTGGGTAGTGACGATGTTCGGATAGTGCTCCGGCGAGGTATCGATGTTGTGATTGTAGGCAGTAACGCCGGCATCCTTGAGCTTTTCGGCTTCAGTGGGTCCTAGCTCTCCAAGAGTGACGCAGACCTCCATTCCGAGTTCGGAAACATCGCGCACGATGTCGAGAACTTGCTCGAAGCGCTGGGTGCCTTCGCGCACACCACGCCACGCGGCTCCCATGCAGAAGCGGGTGGAGCCGCTTTCACGAGCAGCTTTGGCGCGCTCCATAATGTCGCACTTTTCCATGAGGCGTTCAGCATCGACCCCACTCTTGTAACGGGCGGACTGGGCACAGTAGGAGCAATCTTCGGAGCAACCGCCGGTCTTGATGGAGAGAAGGGTGCAGAGCTGGACTTCAGCTGCGGGCCAGTTTTTCTCGTGGACCCGGCGGGAGCGCTGGATCAGATCAAAAAGAGGGAGTTGGTAGAGAGTGTTGAGTTCTTCGAAGGTCATGAAATTTGAGGGATGAAGTTAGCGGACCCACTTGCCGGATACGGTTGGCATCCTGCCATAAGAGAGCGCGGCGTAGTCGGTTTTGCCCTTGGCTCCGACGAGGGGAATGCCCACGCGACGTTTCCAAACACCCGACATGCTTTCTCCGGTATGGCAGCCCCAGCTTTGGCAAAAGGCATTCTTGTTGAAGGAGCGCCCGCTGATTTTGCCAAGGTCACGTTCGTGAATCCAAGCCTGGCTGACGGCCATCACATCACTGCCGTAGTCGAGCATAAAGCAGTGGCGGTTGGAGTGACCGAAAAAGTCGAAAGTGATGATGTCGCGGAGGCGGTTGATCGCGGAGATGGCTTGGTCGCCTGAGCTGATCCAGACAAGCTTGGCCTTTCGTTTGGCGGCTTGTTCCGCAATCCATTGGGTGTAGGGCTTCCCATCTTCGCGTCCACGGGTGACATAGCCGTTTTTGTAGACGATCCAGGTCATGGAATTGGTCATGCCGTAGGATTTTCGGATTTCGTCCATGCGCATGGTCGATGCCCGAACGAAGTTGGCCCACCAGCGGTCGTGGCGATCCCGCTCAACACGGAGGTTTTCCCACTTCCGGCTCGCAGGGCCGCCGCAGAGAATCACGTGCTCCTTTGCGAAAAGAGGCAGCCCGATCGTGAGCAAAAGTGAGAGGACCAAGAACTTCATGCGCAGAGTATGTCCCTGCTTGATGGTGGCTTCAAGGCTGGAGGCGATTAGTTCAGCGAGGAAAAGTGATTTACCTATGATTCACCCTGATTTGGGGTTTTGAACCCGGATCCGTTGGCCTTATCGGGCTCAAGAGGCTGCTCACCGACACTATTGGTCTTCGAGGGTGAGGAGCATCTGGCCGGCTTCCATCGGTGAGGACCCTTTGGCATGGATGAAGGCCGTTAAGACCAAGAGCTCCTGCCCGTCTTTGTCTTTGACCCGGGACACTGCCGCGTTTGAAAATGCTCTCGATTGTCCTGGTGTCCTGAGATCCAGTTTTTTCAACGGGAGGCCTTCGGAATCACATAAAAACAGCCCCCATGTTCCCCAGTCTCTGCGGGTTCCCTGAGCTTCCTGCAAGTAGAACGTTTGACCCTTCCGTGCAAACTTGCTGCGGTCGCCGATGTTGCCGTTTGCACCCAGCTTGATGAATGCGTCGTTCTGTTTCCGGGAGGGGCGGGCTTTCCAGTGTTCAAAATTGGTTAGGATTCCCGCCGCCAGTTGGTCGACCCGTGCTCGCTGATAATAGTGAAATCGAAGTCCGATCGTCGAAGTGGACAGGTTGCCATTCTTGATTTCGACCTTTTCAAAGCTGGGAGTGCCTTCTGCAGTTGGGGCAAGCGTTCTGGGGATGTCGATTTCACGATCATGCTTCCCTGAGCGGAGGGCTTTCAGATCGGGATAGGATCTCAGGCGAATCCAGCATGAATTTGGCGCATCCTTTTCGTAGGCGAGTAGAAAGCTTCCATCATCGGCTTCGTGAATTGTTGCTTGAGAGCCATGTTGATCCAGTTCGATGACATGGTTCCAGTTTTTAAGATTTGTGGACTCGGACAAGTGGACCGAGAAGACCCCGTTTTTCAGAGAGTGTGAAACCCCGAAACAAGTTGCGCCATTTGTGGACCGAGGTTGAAAGACCTCAAGGCAGTCCATCCCGCGTCCTTCATTGTCACGGAGCCTGAAGACGAGAAGATTGGCCGTATTTGTATCCTCCAGGCGATTTGCGAGGGAGAGGGCATCTTTGCCGAGGCCCTGGCAGGCCTGAAGGAGAGGAAGAAAAAGAAGGAGGACAAAGGTCGATCTCACCTGATTTATTACCTGCGTTTTTGCGGCTGATTATCAACGGGATTGCGCCCTTGGCGGGGATTCTTAGGCCTTGGATGAGCGTTGAACAACTATCTAGAAGCCCATGGCTGTGCAGAAGGTGTCGAGAGCTGACCGGAGCCGTTCGGTCTGAGTTCCGAAATTCATTCGGACACAGCGACTGTGGCCGAAGAACGTTCCGTCGGAGAGATAGAGTCCTGCATCTTCGGCTGCTTGGATTGGATTCTCGATCGAGAGCGCGGTGCAGTCGATCCAAGCCAGATAGGTGGCCTCGATGTCCGGAACTTTGGCTCCGGGGACTTTTTCCCGAATGGTCGATGCCAGAAGATCTCGATTGGTTCGAAGGTAGGCAATCAGATCCTGTCTCCAGGGCTCTCCGTGTTTGTAAGCGGCTTCGGCTGCATAGTATGCAATGCAATTGATTTCGGGAAGGGTATGGCCGCGGGCTGCTGTAAAACGGCGTCGAATGGAGTCATTTGGAATGACCGCAAAAGCGTAGCCAAGGCCGGCAATGTTGTATGTTTTGCTCGGAGCGAGCAGAGTGATGGTGCGGTCGCGCAGTGCTTCCGGTAGATTCAGTGCCGAGAAGTGAGGGGTCTGTTCTTCTTCAAGAATGAGGTCGCAATGAATTTCGTCGGAGAGGAGGATTAGGTCGTGCTTCTCGCAGAAATTGGCGAGTTGTATCATTTCTTCTTCGGTGAAAACGCGACCTATTGGATTCTGGGGATTACTGAGGACAAAGATCCTGGTGTCCGGTGTGACCTTGTCTTCGAGTGCCTGCCAATCAAATGTCCACTGGCCGTTCACTTCGACATGATCGACGCTCAGGAGCTCCAGGGAGGCGTCCCGGTGAATGCCGAGGAACGGCGGGTAAACCGGTGCGCAGGTGAGGACTTTTTCACCAGGTTTTCCGAAAGCCCGGGCCGCGAGGGAGAGGGCGGGCACGAGGCCGCCGAGGTGAACGATTTCCTCGGCGGGTGAGGTGTAGCCAATGCGATTCTTGAGATAGCCTTGAAGGGTCTCGACAAGAGATGGATGCGGTCGGGCGTAGCCAAAGACACCGTGGTCAACCCGTTTACGGATGGCTTCAATGACTTCGGGGGGTGAAATGAAGTCCATGTCGGCAACCCAAAGTGGGTTGAGGTCGGGACGCTTGTCCCACTTGAGGGAACCGGTTCCGCATCGGTCGATGGGAGTGTCGAAATCTGTCATGTCGGGATGATGCCGAAGTTAAGGAAGGGGCCAACTACGAAAGGAGGAAAAATGAATGAGAGGGAGCTGGCTCCAATCAACATTGGGTCTTGCGGTCGGAGGATTTGGAGGGAGGATCAGAGCGATGAAAATCTTGGCAGGAATTTTGGGGATTGGTGGTCTGATCATTGGGGTGGCGTTTGCCGCCAAACGTCCGAACGTCTTGCTGATTCTGGCGGATGATATGGGCTACGGCGATGTGCAGGTTTTGAATGGAAAATCGAAGATTCCGACCCCGCACTTAAACAGGCTGGCAAAGGGCGGTGCCATTTTTACCGATGCGCACAGTGGTTCGGCCGTTTGTACGCCGACCCGTTATGGTCTGATGACCGGTCGATATTGCTGGCGTTCCCGCTTAAAGCGCGGAGTCCTCTTTCCGCCGAATGACAGGCCGCTGATCGAGAATGACCGGGTGACGATTGCAAGTTTTCTGAAGAAAAAGGGATACCGAACCGGAATGGTGGGGAAGTGGCATTTGGGGATTGAGTGGGCACGTGATGGGAAGGGGAAGGTTGTCTTTGACGAGCCCTTTACCGACGGCCCGATTGAGAAGGGTTTTGAGGAATGGTATGGCGTGGCTGCTTCCCTCGACATGGTGCCTTATGTGATGCTGCGGAATCATCAGGCGGTGGCAAAAGCCACGGAGACACAACCGGCGATTGGCTTTCCAAAGTTTATTCGCAAGGGGCCGAAGGATCCAAATTTTGATCCCGGTGATGCCCTTGATTTGTTCGCAAAGGAGGCCGGCAAGTTCATTAAGAAGAAGGATGAGAAGCCCTTCTTTTTGTATCTGCCGCTGACCGGTCCGCACAAGCCGGTTTGGCCGCATGAGCGCTTTGTGGGGAAGACGAAGCTGGGGCCATACGGGGATTTTGTGCATCAGGTGGATGCGACAGTGGGAATGGTATTGAAATCTCTGGAGGAATCAGGAAAGGCTGAGAATACCCTTGTGATTTATACCTCTGACAACGGTTCGTTTATGTATCGTCGTAGTGGAAAGGATGATCACCATCTCAAGAACGAAAAGGATCAGGGTTATCGTCCGGAAGACCACTCGGCCAACTATCAATGGCGCGGGACGAAAGCCGATGTTTGGGAAGGCGGTCATCGTGTGCCATTCTTTGTGAGATGGCCCAAGCAGATCAAAGCGGGAGCCAAGGTGGTCGATACAGTTTGCCTCACTGACGTTTTTGCTACAATCGCGGCTGCCATTGATGCGGATCTTCCAAAGGGGGCGGGTGAGGACAGCTTCAGTTTTGCTTCGCAACTTAAAGGTGAGAAAGGCGCGGTGCGTCCGGGTGTGATCAATCACTCGGCGTCAGGGACTTTTGCGATCCGAAAGGGGCCGTGGAAGTTGATTTTGGGGAGTGGTTCGGGTGGCCGGCAGAAACCGAAGGGGAAGGGGTTTGAAAAGCCGTATCACCTTTATCATCTCGGTAAAGATCCCGGTGAGGCTAAAAATTTGATCGAGCAGAAGACAGGGATCGCGAAAGAGATGGAAGAGGAGTTTGAGAAAATCGTGGGGAAAGACAGATAGCAGGAGGTAGGGTAGGTCAGTCTATGGAAGATGGTATTCTCTTGCAGCCGGTTTTGGCTCTGATGCTGCCATTGGCGCTTTTTGTTGTGTTGTACTTTGCATGTCGAAAGGAGAACACTGCTTTAGAGGTTGAGCTGCGTTACCGACTGGCCCTGGTGGCGTCGTTGGCATTCTTTGTGTGGGCAATTTTTGGCCCCTATTACGGAAATCATCTGATGAGAATACTCAGCGATTTGCTTGCGACGGCTAGTATCGCCTGTGCGTGGGGATTGGCAGTGACAGGCATGAGGCTTGGTATCAAGAAGCCAGTGACCGCGACTGTGTTGACTCTATTGACGACTTTGAGCCTGGTTTATGCCGGCTACATTTGGATCCGGAGATTTTGATCTCCGACTTTGTCAAGAGAGCTTCGGTGATTCTACGGAGTTAAGATTCTTCGACCGGAGATGATGTAATCTTGGACAAGGCTTCTTCAATCTTCGGATTGACCTCGTGCTTGAGGGCTTCGGCGGACATCTTGAGGGCGTTTTTGATCGCGAGGGCCGATGATCCGCCGTGGGCGATGATGACGACGCCATTCACTCCGAGAAGCGGGGAGCCGCCGTAAGATTCGTAGTTGGTGCGGTCCTTAACAGCCTTGAAGGCGCCTTTGCCAAGAAGCGCTCCGGCGATACGGACGGGATTCTTTTTGAACTCTTCCTTCATCCACTTGGACATCGCTTTCGCTGTCGCTTCGCAGCTCTTGAGAACGATGTTCCCGGTGAATCCGTCGCAGAGACACACATCGAGCTGGGTTTGGAAAAGATCGTGGCCTTCGACATTCCCGCGCAGGGTGAAGGGCGCGTTGCCTTGTTCGACAAGATCTTTGAGCAGGATCATCGTCTCCTTCGTGAAGGCGGTTCCTTTCTCCTCTTCCTCACCGTTGGACATGATGCCCACTTTCGGGTCTGAGACCTTGAGGACTTCACGGGCATAAACACTGCCCATGATGGCGTATCCGAGGAGATGGCTGGGCTTGGCTTCCGGATTGGCTCCGGCATCAAGGAGATTACAGACACCGAACTCGTTAGGCATGGGCGAAGCAATGCCGGCCCGCTGCACTCCTTTGAGGAGGCGGAGCTTCACGGTGGCGGCGGCAACTGCGGCTCCGGTGTTTCCGGCGGAGACGAGAGCCTGGGCTTCACCATTTTTGACAAGGTCGGCCGCGACTGAGATGGAAGAATTTTTTTTCCTGCGCAGAGTCTTTACTCCGGATTCCGCCATGCCGACCACCTCGGTGGCATCGACGAAGGTGGCTCGCGGATCGGTGAGGCCGCATTCGGCGGCGGCTTTCTTCAACTGGTCGACTGGGCCGGTGAGGAGGATGGATTCGATCTCGGAGTTTTCGGCGAGAATGTCGCGCGCTCCTTCGAGGTTGACTCCGGGGGCGTGGTCGCCGCCCATGGCATCGAGTGCAATCTTCATCACGGTAAAAAAGCGCGGAGGGTGCCCCCGCGCTCAGTGAAGTGTTGGAAAATGTGTCGGGTAACGCGATCTAGACGAGATCGACGTCGACAACCTGACGATCGCGGTAAGTTCCGCAAGAAGGGCAGGCGATATGTCCCGGGACGTTGGAGCCACACTCAGGACAAGTCTTGAGGAGGGGCTTGCGCCAACGGTTGGCTCCACGGCGGAGCTTTTGTTTGTGCTTGGAGGTGCGACGTTTCGGTGAGGCCATGAGTCTGGGTGGTAAGAAGGTTAATCTTGAGAGTCCAACGCGTCCAGAGCACCCCATGGATTGGGCTTTTCCGGCGCGGGGGCGGGTTCTACTCCATCATCGGTCGGTTTGTCTACTGCTAAATACTTCGGATCAATTTGACAATTTCCGGGGGTGTCTCCGTCTTCACAGCGGGGATTGGTCGGGAGTTCGAGTAGGATTTCCTCCCGAATCTGGGGCGCGGGGTCTACGATCCCATCGTTTCCGAGCTCAATGCTGACGGCTGCGGAAGGCATGGAGATGGTTTGCTTAAAAGGATGGAGGCTACGCATGCAGGTGAGCTCGAAGGTCGCTTCCAGGCTGCCGGTGAGCAAGAGTTCGGTGTCGAAGCGCCGGGTGAAAAGAGAGTATTTCAGCGGGCTGACGCTGATAATATCGCTTTCCTCGAGCTCAAAGATTTCGGGTGGGAGTTCCCCTTCGAAGTGTTGGCCTTCAGCGGGCAAATTGGCGAGATCGATCTTCATGGGGGTAATTGTAGATTGAAATGGGGGCTTTGTATCGCGAAAATACTGCTGTGGAGAAAATTCCGACCGAAGTTCTTTTGGGCGCCTATGTGGATGGTGTCTTCCCGATGTCGGAAGATGGCGAGATTTATTGGTTTCAGCCGAAGGAGCGGGGGATCATTCCGTTGGATGATCGTTTTCATATTTCGCATGGGTTGAAGCGGTCGATGAAGAAGCGGCCTTTTGAAGTGCGCTTTGACACCGCATTTCGCGAGGTGATGGAAGGATGCAGTGATCGTGAGGAAACGTGGATCGACCCGGTGATTATGGAGAGTTATTGCGAGCTCTTTGACCAGGGATTTGCGCACTCGGTGGAATGTTGGGACGAAGACGGCCTGCAAGGCGGGCTTTATGGAGTGCGATTGGGGCGGGCGTTTTTTGGGGAAAGCATGTTTAGCCGCAAGACGGATGCGAGTAAAATTGCTTTGGTCAAGTTGGTGGAGTGGCTCCGCGAAGAAAGGACCATCTTGCTGGATACCCAGTGGATGACCGATCACTTGCGAACCTTCGGCGGGTATGAGGTACCTGCTTCCGAGTATCGTAAGATGTTGGCGGAGGCGGTGGAAATTTGATAGACCGACAAGGATCGCCTTGGGTGCGAGAAGTGACCATGCAATCGTCCTTGCTGAATTCCATAGGCGTCGTTGCCATCGCTGGTTTATTTTCTTCGTGTAGCACCAAACCGAAACCACAGACCTTGATGCCAACTCCGGCGGTCTATCTGTCGGGTGATTTACATCCTTTTGAGCATCTCCCAAAGGCTGCGAAGACGGCTAAGATGAAGGTGTTTTTCGCGACCAACCGAAAAGGGGAGCCCCCCTATGGCGGGGCCATTGACAAGACGCTTCGTTATGGTGTGGCCGAGGTCGAGATCGGGCTGCGGGGAGAGAGTTGGGCAAGTCTGGAAGAGGCCTCGACGACCCACCCGAGGCCGGAGCCGATGCCAATTCGCTTGCTTCAGTCACGTGAAATCGAAAGAGATACCGAAATCGGTTCCGGCGAGTGGCTTCGTGAGGTGAATGCTGCGATTGGCAAAACCAAAAGCAAAGATGTCGTGATTTACATTCACGGCGCGAAGGTCGGGTTCGAGCATTCCTGCGCCTTCGCGGCTGAGTTAAAACATTTTGCAGGAAGAGATGTGACAGCGATGGCTTTTGACTGGCCGACTCATCGTGAGATTTTGTCGTACTTGGACCGTGTTGATGTGAGTCACGCCCGGGCCTCCTCCGCGAAGCTGGCGGATATGATCGAGTTGCTGTCTTCAAATACGCAGGCTGAAAAGATTCATCTGGTGAGTTGGAGCGCGGGAGCGCGTGTTCTTTCGCGGGCTCTGGATGACCTGGGGAAACGAGGGGATGACTATGATTTGGGATCAGTGGTCTTTGCAGCTGGCGATGTTCCGGAAAGAGATTTTGTGAAAAGGCTTCCAGCCATTCACAAGTTGGCAGAACGAATTACTGGCTATGTCTCCGATAACGATTTCGCTTTAAAGTGGAGTTCCCGCCTCATGCCCGGAGGAAAGCGCCTGGGTGTGGAGTGGAAAGATGTGGGGCCGGATCAAGTGCGCCTCCTGCGGGAGCATCCCAAGCTGGAGGTGATTGACACATCTTATGGCAAGGAAATGAGGGGGTTCGATATCGAGGGACATCGCTATTGGTTTCAACACCCGTGGGTGAACAGCGATTTGGTGATTGCCTTGCGAACCGATCAGCCTGCCGCGAAGCGCGGCCTGACCTCATCGAAGCAAAAGGGGCTTTACTATTTTGCGCCGGGATACGACCGCAAGATAGGAAAGGTAGCGGCAGGTCTCACCGGTGGATCTTGGTAAGAGCCCGACAGGGAACGGTCGGTATTTCCGGGTCGTCTTTTCCAATCCTCAAAGTGCTAGAATTAAGGGCAGATGACGCGGAAGAACAAGGGGCCGGAGATTTCTGACATTGGGAGACTGACAGATATACCGGGCTCTCCAATGGTGGTCCAGTTCTTGAGATTAGAGGACTGTTGGATGATGCTTATCAAGTTAAAGTCCGAGTCTTCGACAATGACGCGTCCGTTTGTAAAGGTCATGATTGGTGCTCTTGGAGGAGTAACCTCATTTTGTGAGACGATGCTAAGACCAGAATCCTTGTCATAGCCAATCTGGACCCATCCTTCTTCTCCCTCGATAGTACTATCAAAAGTCAGGAATTGTGTGCTGCCGGACGAGATCGTGAAGGGCTCACTCAAATCATGATCACCTTGGTTCGACGCGATCTGCTGTCTCTCTTCTGAATCCAGTGAATCGACTGCATAAAAGCGATAGCCTTGTGCTACTCCCCAGGTTCGTGCTGCAATCGTGACAATTTCCGGGTCAGCCGGATCAAAGGTCAACGTTGCGCCGATCAATCCCCAAGGAACGTTGACGTCCAGGTAGTAGAATTCGTTGGTTGCAGGGACATCCAGGAATTCTGCATCAGAGGAGCCATCATACTTTTCGAGAGTGATCTCGTAATACCGCGCCAAGGCTGGCGAAGAAAGTAAGATGGAAAGAAAAAGAAATAATCTCATGTCAAAGAGATATACTTTTTTAGAAGAGATACAACGTCGTATTCACCACTCGCAGAGCGATTCGATGTGATCGGCGG
>CBFHQJ010000050.1:0-35343 GCA_965657795.1 Akkermansiaceae bacterium | reverse complement strand
CCAGGTGGAGATGATCTATTTGCCACTTGATGTGATCTTGCTGTGCCTGCTGGTGGCCGTCTACTTTTATCGCAGACGCGTTAGGCGGGAGCAAGAGAGTCGCGTGCGCTGTTCTCCCTAGGCTCGAAAGTGAGGAGAGATCGAGAGCCTGCCCGACGCACTTTGCCGGATTGCTCCAGACTTCATCAGGGAGGTGACCGCATCTAGGCTGTCGGCCACGGTGGCTCCGGTGAGGTCCGAAATTTGCCCCGGAGTAGGAAACTGGTCACCGGCCCGAACCTTCTCGTTCTTGAGAGTCTTGAAAATCTCTTTGACGAGCTCTGCCGTGTCCGCTTCCGCGGGGGGCTCCCGCTCACGAAACATGGATTCTCTTTTCAGAAAGCCACTGATCCCTGGAAGGCGGAGATTCGATTTAGTGAAGAGTTGCATGGTTGTCAGGCCTTCTCCGGCCTGGAACAGTGTAGCTCTTATTTTGAATTACGGATCGGATTTTGAGTTCCGGTATCAGTGAGCTTAACAGATCTTATGTCTGGAAAATAAAGTGAAAGAATCAGGAATGCTTCAATCTATTCGCCCGCCTTGCTCGTGTCGGAGCTGGCTTCGTAACTTTCGACCAACTCCGAAATCTTTTCCCAACGAGCTTTTTCCGTCGGGCTTGCCTTCTTTATCGCTTGAGTGGTCATTTTGAGGAATTTGTTTCCCCCTTCGTAAGCGATCTGCCGGTCACTCTTGCTGCCAGCGTTATCGTTCCTTTCCCAGAGAAGCTCCATCCAGTTCTGGATGGCCGGGGCCAAATAGCGATTCGGGATTCCACTCGACATGAAGACTTGCTGGTAAGTGAGGAGGGCCTTCTCGGTTTGCCCGCTTGCTTGATACGATTTGGCGAGAATCATGCGACAAACTGTCTTGTGGCGACGGAACTCTTCCTGATCCAAATAAGCTCTGGCAGAATCAATCGCTTTCTCATGATCGCCCAGATTCGAGTGGATTGATGCGAGCAGATAAAGAGCTCGCTCCTTGAGCGACAATTCGCGGGTATTCTCGAGAGCTTGTCCCAAGAGCTTCAAGGCTTGAATCTGTTGTTCTTTGATCCCGTCAGCATTTAATTTAGCCAAGCCGATGAGTGCTTCAGACTGGTAGGACGGATCATGGGTCCGGCTCAATATTTCCTTGTAGTAACTACGGGCGATCCGGTCGTTGTTCTGGAGTTTAAAGTGGTTACCGATCTTCGTCAGAATAAGATTTGAAAGATCCTTCAGTTTGAAATCTCGAAAGAGCTCCTCGTAGAGAGTTTGAATCCCATGTCACCATGACCAAAGTTGGTGGAATAGAGAAACTCCGTCAGTTCCCGGTTACTGTGCGTTTTAAGAAATTCGTTGTTGAAGACATGAATCGCCGTTTCGAAGTCAGGTGTTCCGGGGATTTTACCGGTCGAGTAGATGGAACGCTGAAGATGTAACATCGCTTCATCGATTCTGCCTGCTTGTCGCATCGCTGGAATTCCCGCGATCGCGACCTTTGCGCTAAAATGAGACTCATAGCCGTGCTTCTCCCAAAAATCATCGTAGCATGTGAGAACTTCGGAAAGGGGTGGGCTTGATCCGTCTTCGTTTTGCTCTCTTTTGAGAAGCTCGATCAGATGGTGAATCGATTTGGTGGTATCCGCTTCAATTTTTTCATGGTGCCCGGGATCGCTACAAGCCGAGAGGAAAATTATCAAAATAATCGTGACTAGTTGAATGACATGTCTCTGCAAGTTTATCATCTCTATCGGCATGGCTGGTATCCAGGGAAGAAACGTCTTTGGTTGCGGAATTCTTTGAGCCGAAAATTTCGTCGCAAGAGTCAGTTCTTTGTGGAGTAATTCTCCGAAGGGGGTGAATCCTCTGACTCCTTCCGAACTCATGAAATTTTTTACCTGTATTCTCTTTTTTCAAATTCCGTGCTTGTTGTTCGCGGCTCAGAATCCAATCAAGCCCAACATTCTCTTCATCTTCGCCGATGACTGGGGCTGGGGTGATCTGGGCTGTCACGGGCATCCGTATGTCAAGACTCCCAATATCGACCGCCTCGCCAAAGAGGGGACTGATTTCCATCGCTTCACCGTCGCCAGCGGTGTCTGTTCACCCAGCCGCACGGCGGTTATGACTGGTCACTTTCCGGCGCGCTACAATATCGATGGCCACTTCGCCTGGGTGCCCAGCAACGCCAAACGCGGGATGCCCGATTGGCTCGATACGAAAGCTCCCACGCTGCCCAAAATGCTTCAGAAGGCCGGTTATGCTACCGCGCACTATGGTAAGTGGCACCTCGCCAACAACATGATCCCTGATTCGCCGACTCCGGCCGAATACGGCTATGACGAATACGGCTCCTTCAACTGCTCCGGCGAGCAAATGCCGGTGCACGAAGATGCCATGCATACCAATGCTTTCATCGAAAAGTCCGTCGCGGTCGGAAAGCCCTTTTTCGTCAATCTGTGGGTGCACGAGCCGCACACGCCCTTTCACACAGTCCCCAAATACGAGTGGCGCTTTCGTGAGATGGAGAGCCAGCCCGATGCCATTTACGCATCGGTTCTCTCGCACGCAGACGATCGCATCGGTCAAGTCCTCGATACTCTTGACCGTCTCAAAATTGCCGACAATACGCTGGTCATCTTCAGCTCTGATAACGGCCCGGCCCGCGCTTCCAAGGCAGGCGAACTCAAGCTCAGTTACGACACCGCAACTGGAGCGGGCTGGGGGATTAATGCCGCCAAAGGGATCACCGCGGGTCGGAAAGGTTACAAGGCTTCCCTTTTTGAAGGGGGAATCAACGTTCCCTTTATTGTGCGCTGGCCCGGCAAAATCGCGGCGGGGAAAGTGGACAAACGAGCGATGATCTCAGCCGTCGATTTGCTGCCGACCTTTTGTGCCGTCGCCGGAGCGGACCTGCCCGGAGGTTATCAACCTGACGGAGTGAATCAACTTGAAGTGATGCAGGGATCGAAAGACGGCGGTCTTCGATCCAAGCCGCTATTCTGGAAGTATGGGGCAAGAAAGAAGAGTAAAACCCATTGGGTCTCTTTCGCTGTCGTCCATAACCAATGGAAATTCGTCACCAACTCAGATGGAACGCAACAAGAACTTTATGACATTGTCGCCGACCCTTATGAAAAAACCGATCTTAAGGAATCACAAAAGGAAGAAGTCATCCGCTTATTATCCCTGCTTGAGAAGTGGAAAAAATCCCTTCCCGCCGCGCCCAGCGGAGAGGTATTCTCGAGTCTTCGTAAGCAGAACCAGTAAGCATTCTTTTCGATGAAAAAATCACTCCGGCTATTGGCCGCCCTAGCCTTTTCGACCGCCGGCCTTTTGGCCAAGCGCCCCAATGTCGTTTTCATTCTCACGGATGATCAACGTTCAGATGCCCTCGGGTGCATGGGACATCCTCATCTCGAGACACCGCACATTGATCGGCTCGCCAAGGAGGGAATCCTTTTTAAGAACCACTTCTGCACGACCTCGCTTTGTTCTCCCAGTCGGGCTTCCATCCTGGGGGGGCTTTACGCTCATTCGCATGGTGTCGTGAATAATTTCACTGACTATCCCAAGGACCTCCCCACCTTTCCCCGCCAGCTTCAGAGTAGCGGATACGCGACCGCCTATATTGGCAAGTGGCACATGGGCGAGGATGATGACAGCAAGCGCCCGGGCTTCGATCACTTCATCACCCACCGGGGGCAGGGGAAATATTTTGATACCGAATTCCGGGTGAATAATGGCGAGCGCAAAGTCGTTCCCGGCTACTACACCACCGTGGTTACCGACATGGCGCTTGATTGGATGAAGGAACAAGAAGATGGCGGAAAACCTTTTATGCTCATCCTGGGGCACAAGGCTCCGCACAGTTTTTATTTCCCGGAGGAGAAGTACGAAAAGAGCTTCGATCATGTTCGCGTGCCTTATCCCGAGACGGCTTTCCAACTTGCCGATAAACCAAAGTGGATCAGTCAACGCCTCAGCACCTGGCACGGGATTTACGGTCCGCTCTTCGACTGGCGGAAGAAGTTTCCCGATACCTCGGCCGCAGCCATGCTCGACTTCGAACGAATGGTGAGAGCATACTGGGGGACCTTGCTTTCGGTCGATGACTCGGTGGGCCGGCTTTATTCTTATTTGGAAAAAACCGGGCAGCTCGACAACACCCTCTTCATTTTCACCAGCGACAACGGACTCCTCGAAGGAGAGCATGGCATGGTGGATAAACGCACGGGGCACGAACCTTCGCTGCGCATTCCACTCGTTGTTCGTTATCCCGAACTCACTTCTAAAGCCAAGGTGATCGAAGCTCAAACGCTCACTCTCGACTTTGCCGCATCCATTCTTGAAATCTGTGGCGCTCCACCGCTCCCAAAAACGCAGGGATGTTCCTGGAAGAAGCTTGTGACTGAAGGGGATATGGATTGGCGTACCAGCTGGTATTACGAATACAATTACGAGAAACAATTTCCCTACACGCCCAACGTCCGCGCCCTTCGCACCAACGAATGGAAATACATCCGGTATCCGCACGGCGATGGCTCACCCGACAAACATATGGCGGAGCTCTATCACCTCAAAAGCGATCCTGGTGAAATGACCAATCTCATCGCGATCGAGAAGCATAAAGAGACTGTTGCGAAGCTCAGAAAAGAACTTGATCAACGGATTGCCGAATCCCATCCCGGCGGCCAGGACAAGATGCCGATGGACGAAGGTATTAAAGGCGAGCTGCCGGACGAGAAAATTCGCTAGCGTTTTTCGGTAACCCGCAAATTAACTCTGGGTTGTTTCAGTTTTGAAGAAGGCTTCCATTCGCTGGTGGAGATCTTGGTAAAAACTGGCTTTCATCTTCTCGAGCATGGCTATTTTCTCGGGATTCGAGCCGGAAAGCGTTTCCTGCTCGAGGCGCATTTCTTCGGCGAAGGATTTTTCCATCTCAACGAGAGAGGCCAGGAATTCTTTGGCGGCACGGGAATGTTCGACGCCATCGACCAGGGCTTGTTCGAGGCCCTTGTTTCGGGTGACGGAGATGAGGTTGCCTTCGGAGAGATTCTCCATGTAGCGCCCGTTACTTTGCTTGAACGCTTTGTGCTCCGATTCGAAGGAGAGCTCGTCCCGGTCTACCAAGGTATCGTAGGGGCCGGCTTTGGTGAAGAATTTGACCACCAGCGGGATGGTGTCAACCAACATGAAAAGAGCGGTGAGGATGATGTAAGTGTAAAAGGCAAATTGGCCGCCTTCGGCTCCTTGCTCGAAGAGATGGTGAAGGGCAAGGGTTTGGGTAAGGATGTCGCGACGAGGTTCTTCCCGGATTGAGGTGAGGCGGTCCCGCTCTTCTTCTCCCACGGATGCGAGTTCCTTTTTTGCTAACTCCTGCTCGGCGAGGAGGGAATCAATCTGTTCTTTGATGGTGTCGCGAAGGGCGTTTTGTTGGCTGACGAAGGCGGCTGCCTGATCTTCTTCAACTTGTCTCTTGAGTGCGGTGACCCGTTCTTCCTCTAGGCGGTTGGCTGCTTCAATTTCAGCAAGCCTGGTTTCAAACACTGCGATCGCACTGGCTTCCGCAGTTCGGGTTTGAGTTTGTAGCATGGCCTTTTCGGCGCTGAGGTGCTCGAGTTGGCCGGCGATGCGTTGCGAGTCGGCACGGCGGGGTTCCAGTTGGTCGGCTTTGATGGATTTGGCGCGGGGACCTTCGCCGACAAAGCCTGAGCGCTGACCGTTGAGTTCACGTTCGTATTCGGTTTGCCAAAACGAGAGCTCGGTCTGCAGCTTGGCGTATTGCGGAGACAGTTCGTCGTATTGGCTTTGGACGATTTTAAGCCGCTCGGTGAAAGGTGAGGTGGACTCGGCAATGGCGTCGTCGAGTTCTTTTTGTTGCTCGGAAGTAAGGCCGGGAATGGCATCGTCTTTCGAATTGGGCTCCTGAATGATGAAGCGAGCTTGAAAGCTTTCGGTCCATTTTTCCCGCTGGGTTGCGATGGCTTGATCGAGTTTTCCGATCTCCTGGCGAACGTCGGTTTTGGTTTCAGCGAATTGGGTTCGCACTTGTTCCACCTCGATGGCACGGTCTTCCTCGATCACCGAACTCACGGTGTCGCTGAAGAGAAGGAGGACGAGTGGGTGGGCGATGGTCAGGCCCATGAGAATGGCCACGACCAGCCGGAGGGCGAATTGGGAGAGTTTACGGGGCCATGAGAGGAAGGCGCGGTATCCGGAGACAAGAGCCCGGTCAATCGTCAGGATAATGAGGGCCCAAACCAAGGCGACCGGAAAGATGATGGAGGCCTTGTCGGTGATGGTCGAAAGCGCGTAGGAGCAGGCGATGAAGGCGAAGGCACAGGGGACCAACACGGTTGCTCCAAAAGCGACGTATTTTCGCTGCTCCCAATTGGGGCATTGCTCAAGGGTTTTGGCGCCGGCTCCGGAGAGCCAGAAAAAGAAGTGTTTCATCGAGTGCATCATGGGGCGAAGGGCAGGTGAATTACCTACTGCTGAATGGGCTGGTTTTTATCACCGCCACAGATTGCCTCAGAGAAGGAGAGATGATCTCCAGTCTGCCAAGGGCTTCGGGTTGGCAGTCTGGAAACAGCCACTCCGGTTGCTACTTTGGCACGGCTTTGAGTTCGGCCATCACTTCGGTTTTCCAGGTGGCAAGTTCAGCGATCATGCGCTTGGCGATCTCCGGCTTGTTTTTTATGAGATTTGTTTTCTCTCCGGGATCGGCGATGAGGTCGTAGAGTTCATCCCCCTTGGGTCGGGAGATGAGCTTGAAGCGATTCCCGATCCAGGCGGCTTCCTTGCCGTCTTTGTTAAGGAAGCCGAGTGGCTTTTTACGCTCGGTTTTCTGGCCGGTGGCGAAGGGGAGGATGTCAACGCCGTCGTAGGTCCGGTCGTCAGGAAGTGGGATATCGAGTGCAGCCAGGATGGTGGGAAAGTAGTCGGAGGTGAAGCAGGGCGCGTTGACAGTGCGGGGGGGCTTGATTTTGCCGGGCCAAATCATGAGGCCGGGAACGCGGATGCCGCCTTCGTTGAGAGAGAGTTTGTAGCCCTTGAGATTTTTGGCGGTGCCGACGTGGCGGGGTGAGCCCTGACGGGCGGGGCCATTGTCGGAGCAGAAGCAGATCATGGTGTTTTCGGCAATGTCGAGTGATTTGAGCTCAGCACGCAGGCGCCCGATTTGTTCATCCATGGCGGTGAGGCAGGCGTAGTAATGTTGTGTGTGAACCGGCTGATCGTGATACATCTTACGATACCTCGGACCGCCCACGACCGGGGAGTGCGGGGTGTGAAACCAGACTGCCGCAAAGAAGGGGGATTTGCTTTCGATGGAGCTTCGAATAAAGGGGATGGCACGGTCCATGATGACGCGCGAGTCGTCACCTTTGGTGTTTTCAGTGACGGTTTTTCCGGGGCCGGTGAAGTAGTCGTTGCCGTATTCTTTGACTGGATTGGAATTGCCCGACTTTTTCTTTTTGATGGGGCCGGGGTCGATGAGGGGGTCCCAGGTGGGGACTTTAGATTCGGTGACGAAGGAGACGTCGACATCGCGTTCCCACGGCGGGCAGTAGAAACGTTCTGGCTCTTTGGCGAAGGTGCCCCACCGTTTTTGATCACCTTTTTCTTTGGAGAGAGTGCCGAGGTGCCATTTGCCAAAATGGCCCGTGGTGTAGCCGTGTTTTTTAAGAATGGAAGTGATGGGGACTTCGGTGGGCTCGAGCATTCCAGCCATGGCGAAGGTGATGCCATAGCGGTAGGGATTGCGACCGGTGTAACAGCTGCCCCTGGTGGGTGAGCACATCGCGGCGCCGGAGTAGAAGCGGGTGAAGGTGACTCCTTCGGCCTGTATTCGGTCGAGGTGGGGCGTTTTCAGGTGGGGATGGCCATTGTAACCGGTGTCACCCCAACCCTGATCATCGGTCATGATGAGGATGATGTTGGGGCGGTCAGCCGCACGCATAGACGCGGAGATACAGAGGAGAATGAGAATGAGATTTTTCATGAGCCGGTCAGGCTCACTCTATCTCGGTCTCGGTGCGGAAGAAGCGTCGATTTCCATCGATTTCCGAGAGGCGGAAGCGAAGGACGAGGTTGTCCTCATTTGTTGAGGAGTTTGTGTCGAGAAGTTCGAATAACGTGGGCGACCAGTCTTGCAGATTGGTTGATGTCGAGGGGGTCAGGGAAAAGTCGTCTGCACTTGAGGAGATCTGGAAGGCGAAAACAGGCTCCGTTCCCCGGCCGAGGTTTTCAAAGAAGAGGGAGGGTTGGGCATGAGAGCTAGATACGAGGGGATCGGTACCGGTGAGGTATTCCATTAGGTTGCTCATCCCGTCGAGATCGGCATCAGAGGCGGGGTCGAGAAGGAGGGCGTTGTCGTCGGACCAAGTTTCGTAGGTGGTCCCGGACCGGGTCGATTGCTGATTGAGTTGACTCGCGAGAGTTGTCGTGAGGGCTGGCTCGCTGGAGGAAATGTCGGCGAGTTCGTAGCGATGGGTGGAGAGATCGTAAAGATCATTGACCCCGCCTCCGGAGCGAATGAGACGGTGGGTTTCAGTGCGGATTGCGGTGACGCTTCCCCAACGTGAGTAAGCATGGGTCTTTCCGGTGGCGAAAGGGTTTCTCAGCATGGGAACGAGGGAGCTTCCAACTGCGGTTGTCGGGACCTGGCCTGAAAGACCACAGAGGTCGGCGATGGTGGGGTAGATGTCAATGCTTTCGACCACGCCGGTTGTGGGGAGTCCGGCGAAGGCTTTGGGATTGCTGGATTCGGGCGCGCGGATGATGAGCGGGGACTCAACGGCTCGTTCCAAAACCGAGTGCTTGCCGATGCGAGCGTAGTCATCAATGCACCAGCCATGATCGCCCCAGAGGACGACGATGGTGTTTTCATGGAGGCCGAGATTTTCCAATTCAGTGAGGACTTTGCCAACCTGCGCGTCCATGTAGGAGATGCTGGCGAAGTAGGCGCGGCGCAGGACGTCGCGATCACCGATGGCAGTGTAGGCATTTGGCTCGCCGGAGCTGCCGGTGGAAGAATTGGCCCCGGCGGGTGGTGAGACGGGATTGGGTCCGGGGAGAGTCTCGGGTGGATAGAGGTCAAAGTAGGCCTTGGGCGCGTTGAAGGGGAGGTGTGGTTTGTGGAAGCCGAGGGCGAGGCAGAACTGTTTGGCGTCGTCTTTGAACTCGCGAAGTTTTTCCATTGCGGCAAGCGCCATTTGACCGTCGGGGTAGGCCTCATCGGGGAGCGAATTACCTTCTTCATCAACGCCAATTTCGTAAGCCGGTGAAACGTTGCGGACGCGACCAGTGCCATCGGCATAGGCAAAGAGCGGGTAACGTCGGGCTCCCCATTTGTCGTGATCATAGATGATCTCGTCGAAGGAGAAGCGCATGTCGGGGCTGTTGCCCCGGGAGCGATTGTCGTCGTAGTTGCTTGGAAAAGACCAACGGAAGCCATCAGGTTCGTGGGTAATTTTTCCCATGGAGGCGGTATGCCAACCATTTTGACGAAGGAGGTGAACCCAACTTTCCGGACTCGTGGTCTCGGTCGTGGGCATGGCATTGAAGGCGTTGTTGTCATCACTGGCTGAAGTGGGGCGTCGCCCTGTCATGAGGGCGTAACGTGAGGCCCCGCAGGTCGGGACAGCCACGTAGTGATTGCGAAAGAGCCGTCCAGCTTGAGCCAAGGCGTCGATGTGGGGAGTGTGCATGTGCTCCTCGCCGTAACAGCGTAGTTCGGGGCGGAGATCATCGACCGCGATCAGGAGAACGTTTGGAGCAGCGATGACGCTACTCTGCAAGCCAAGCAGGAAAATGGTGGCGGTAATCAGGCGCTTCATTGGGCGGCTTGGCTGGAATAGATTTCGAATCCATTAAGGAGAAGAAAGCGATCTGCTCCGTTGGTTTCAGTTGCTGAGAGTTCGATGGTAACGGGGCCGGACCCATCGTGAGTGAAGGCGAAAGCCAGAGCGGGAATGTCGGTGTCGGCAATGGAGGTCGTGCCGAGACCGGCAGTGCCCAGCGAGGTGGGGATGGTGGAGTCTTGTAATTCGCCGGCGACTCTGGCTTCGATGGTGTTTGGAGAGGTCGGAGAAGTTCCGCTGGCAAAGCCGAGATTTGTTCCGGTGATGGAGTCGAGATGATACGAGGTCCAGAGATGGGTTCCGGCCTCGAGGTTTTCGAAAGTGATTTCGAGAGCTGAAGTACGAGAAGCGATGAAGTCGGCGGCGAGAAACGATCGTGAGAGATCGCCTCCGGGAATGGCGCGGCTTGAATCACCGTTTGCGCCTCGAAATTCGAAAGCGGAGTCATCGGCAGTAGCAACCGTTACGGTGACATTGCCAATCTTTTTAGTGAGGGGTGAGGCGGTGCCACTTGATCCTGCGATGACCCGGAGACCCGAGTAACTTGGGGAGCCGGGGGATTCGTTGGAATTGAAATCGATCCCAAACAAGCGAACTCCAAAGTTGCTCGCCGAATCGTTGGGATCGGTTCCGGTGGAAACTTCGATCCCGTCGTTTACCGAGTCGTCATCGGTGTCGCTGTTTAAAGGGTCGGTGCCGGTATCGTTGGAATCGACAAAAGTTCCGCTTCCAGACTCCACGCCGTCGAGTAAGGAGTCTCCGTCGGTGTCGGGATTGTTGGGATCGGTTGCGATAGATAATTCGACATCGTCATTGCTGCCATCATCGTCGGTGTCGGCATCATTGGGATTGGTCTCGTCACCAGTTTCCGGTGAGCCGTCTTCACCACGGTATTCAGAAATGTTGGTGAGGTTATCGTTGTCGAGGTCGAGGTCGGCGTCGTTGATATCGGGGTTTAATCCGTTGGCCGTCTCGTAATCATCAGGCATGCCATCGTTGTCAGTGTCGCTCGGTGGCAAGACACCTTCCACGGTAATATCGGAGAAGGTTGCGGATGAAGCATTCAAAGTTCCTCCGAGGAGGAAACCAACGGCATCGTAGGTGAAGCTGGAGGGAGAGGCTGGCGAATTGGTTTCCGGCCACTCAACGAGAAAATCACCGCCATCCGTCAGAGAGGCCGAGGTTTGAATCTGCGTCGCGTCGATGCGGGTGATGGTCAGGGTGAAGGTGAGAGCTTCGTTGAAATTTGAGGCTCCTCCGTCTGAATCGGAAGCAGAGGAGATCGCGGTGGCAGCTGACCCGGAGAACGGATTGGCGGTTGAGCCGTTGGCGCGATTTAGGTTGGCACTCCCGTTATTGGCAGTGGTCCAAACTCCGACATATCCGCTTCCAGAACCATTGGCAGGAATTCCAGGAGCGTCGAAAAGCCCCCAGCGGAATTGGTTTCCGGGGAGAGCGCCGCCGCCGGAGGTGATGACGACAGATCCGCTGAGCCGAATGGTTTGTCCTTCGGCAAGAGTGACTCCCGGGAAGCTTCCGACGATGGTTTCGGCGTCGGCATCGGTGGTGACAGGAGAATTGGTGGCAGCGCTGCCTGCGGTAAAGCCAGTGTCACCATTGGTGGCGACCCAATTGATGGCGGGTTCCGCGTGAGAATGCCCGAAGCAGGCTACGAGAGCCAGACTTCGGGTGATTAGTTTGGACATGATTCTTTAAGGTTGGGGAACTTCGCTAACCCGCAAAAAGCTGCGACTTCCGAGGTTGCCCAGAGCTTCTTCGATCACAAAGGAGGTCACGTTCCCTTCCTCTTCAGCTGGAAAACTATCGTCGATGTTGATTGGCCAGGTCTCTAAGTCGTTGCTGGTATCGATGGAATAGACACGGCCGGGGGTTGAGGTCCAGGTCAGGGTGATATTTCCAGTCGTGGGGTCGGTGGTGATGCTTGAGATTGAGAGCGGTTCAGCCTCGTCTGCGCCGTAGTCGACTTCAACATTTGAGAGCGTTGCTTGGGTCGCGTTGGTCGTTCCACCGAGCAGAATTCCCACGCTGTTATAGGTGAAGCTTGCGGGTGAAGCGGGTGAGTTGGTCTCGGGCCACTCGGCTACAAGATCCACTCCGTTGGTGAGCATCCCGGACGTCGTGATCTTATTGTCGTCGAATCGAGTGATGGTTAACGAGAAGGTGAGAGTTTCTTCATAGCGGGTTGCTCCTCCGTCGTAGGTGGTGGTTGAGATCACGGTGGTGGCGCTTCCCGAGAAAGGATTTGCGGTACTGCCGTCAGCACTGCGAAGATCCGCAGGCCCATTGTTAGCTGCAGCCCAAACCCCGACGTAGTTGTCTCCTACTCCGGTTTCAGGGGTGGAGGGGGCGTTAAAGAGTCCCCAGCGGATCTGATTGCCAGGGATGTTCCCGGTGCGGCCGGTGATGACCACACTTCCGGTGAGCGTGATCGACTGGCCGGTGGCAAGGGTGATCTCAGGGAAGCTGCCCACGATGGTCTCCGCATCGGCGTCCGTGGTGGTTGGAGAGTTGGTGGCCTCTGATCCGTCAGCGTATCCGGCGTCACCATTTGTAGTGACCCAATTGGTGACCGGAGTGGCGCTGGCCCCGGTCAGGGTCAGAAGGCCTATGCTAAGAAGTGATTGGACGTTCATATTCAGACTAACGTCGGCGGCGAAGCAGAGCCAGTGATCCGAATAGCCCGAGAACGAGGGATGTTGGCTCGGGGATAGCGGTGTCGGTGGCATCGATATTGGAAAAGGTGGCTTGGGTGGCATTGGTGGTGCCACCGAGGAGAATGCCGACGGAATCGTAAGTGAAGCTTCCACCTGCCGGAGTTCCGGCGGTCTCAGGCCAAGTGATCAAGTTGGAACCACTACCGGCATCATCAAGTGATCCACTTACGGAAATCTGGGTGGCGTCCACCCTGGTAATTGCCAGAAGGAAGTCGTAGGTCGATCCATAAGAAGGAGCGGTTCCGGACCCTCCGGCAATGGTAGTGGATGCGCTTCCTGAAAATGGGTTCGCTGTGGAACCGTCTGCTGAATCAATATTAGATGAAGCCGCTGCCCAAACGCCGACGTAGCCCGAACCATTGCCGATTGCTGGAGTTCCCGGACCATCGAAGAGGCCCCATCGGACTTGGTTTCCTGGAATCACCCCGGTGCGCCCCGTGATATTGAAAGAACCGGTGAGCGTGATGGTGTCCCCTTCTGCCAAGGTCACTTCCGAAAAGCTTCCGACGATGGCATCGCCATCAGCATCGGTTGTGACCGGAGAACTAGTGGCAGCGGTTCCGGCCGTGAAGCCGGCATCGCCATTTGTGGTGACCCAGTTGAGAACCGCGGCGCCGTTTGAAGCTGCAATCGTTGCGGACAATGCGAAACAGGAAAAAAACCGTGATTTCATCATCGTAGCAGCTTGCAGATGGAAGGTGGGATATCAAGGCTAAACCTTCTTGTTAGAAGGGGGTTGGAGCTCTTACTGCCTCCTTTTGAGTTTGTAAGGAAATCTCCGGAGAAGGATTTGGAGATAAGCCAAGCTATTGTGATCGTTTGACCTCAGGGGTCGCAGATTGAGGAAGCCATTTGGCAAGGCGATTTCTGGTTGCTTGATGTTTTGGCAGCTTGGCGAGGTTGGTGAACTCGTTGGGATCGTTGCGGTGATCGTAAAGCTCCTCGGCTCCGTCGGCGTAGCGGACGTAGCGCCAATTTTTTGTTCGGAGGGAGTGGTTTCCAAAGTAGCTGGAAGAGAGGACAGGAGTTTTTCGGGGATTGGTGGGGTCCTGGAGTTGAGGCCGGAGGGAGAGTCCGTCGAGTTGTGGTGGTGCGGGAAGATCGCAGAGGTCGACGAGGGTGGGGTAGAGGTCGAGAAGGCTGACGGCTTCGGGGCAGGTGGAGCCCGATTTGATTCCGGGGCCGGCGATGAGAAAAGGGGTGCGGGTGGATTCTTCCCAGAGGGTGCGCTTGGCCCATTTTTGTTTTTCGCCGAGGTGGAAGCCGTGGTCGCTCCAGAGGACCACGATGGTGTTGTCTTTGTGGGGACCTGAATTCAGTCCTTTGAGAACGGTGCCGACGCAGTGGTCGGCGAAGCTCACGCAGGCGAGGTAGGCGTGAACCATGTCGCGCCATTGCTTTTTCTCGAGGACTTCGGCGTGGGTGGGTTCGACGTTAAGGCGTCCTCTGAAGTTGGAAGGCAGGTCATCGAG
This sequence comes from Akkermansiaceae bacterium, assembly GCA_965657795.1. Taxonomy (GTDB): domain Bacteria; phylum Verrucomicrobiota; class Verrucomicrobiia; order Verrucomicrobiales; family Akkermansiaceae; genus SW10. The sequence goes on along the minus strand of CBFHQJ010000050.1, from coordinate 21,250 downwards.
GTCTGACAGGGGGGCTTTGGGCAGGTTGATTTGATCTCGATCATAAAGGTCAAACCACTTTTGTGGAACGAACATGGGAACGTGCGGGCGGAAGATGCCCACGGACATGAAGAAGGGCTTTTCGTGATTTTCCTTCAGCGAAGCGGCTGCTTTTTGAGCGAGCTGGAAGTCCCTCATTAGACCGTCGGTTTCCGGGTAAGCACCCCAGTCCCAGGCCCGGCTAAAGCCGTTTAGTGTTTTGTTCGGGCGAGGCCCTCCATAGCCGCCGAGATCAAGGTCGATGGCTTCCTGGAGTCTTCCGGTGAAGCCGTGGTGAAGAATCTTTCCGCCGGCGATGGTGCGGTAGCCGTGTTTCTTAAACCAGTTCTGCAAGCAGGGTGCAGTTTTGAGTCGAGGGATCGTTTGATAGGATGGGCCTAAATCGTAGGAGCCGTGGGTGGTGGCATGGAGGCCCGAAATCACGCTGACGCGGGAGGGCGAGCAGACCGGAACGACGCAGTGGGCATTGGTAAAATTGAGGCCCTGTTTGGCGAGCCGGTCCATGTGCGGAGTTTTGACGTCGGGATGCCCGCCAAGGAATCCAACCCAATCATTGAGATCGTCAATGCAAATCATGAGGACGTTGGGCGGTCGCTCGTCGGCGGTGGCCGACAAGAGACTGAGCAACGCGATCTGAATGAGGCGAATCATTCGGTTTTAGCGGCTTCTTTTTTGAAGACGTCGAACTCGGGATTGACGCACTTTTTGCCCCAACGTTTGTAAATGGCACGGAGGTGTTTTTCGGACTCGGGTTGCTCTCCTTTGTCGCCGGTTTCCTTGATCCATTGGTTGAGGAGTTCGCGGTGGTATTTGAGTTCGTCGGTGAACTTGGGGTCGTTGGCGAGGTTGTTGACTTGATGGGGGTCCTTTTCCAGATCGTAGAGTTCTTCGGATGGGCGTTTTCCGAAGAAGGCCCAGGTGGGGATTTTGCCAAGTTCGCCCTTGGTGTGGAGTTCACGAAGGCGTTTGGTTTGGGCCTGGCCATCGCGGTATTGAGCCTGAAGGAGAATGCGATCGGTCATGAAGTTGCGGAGGTAGCGGAACTGATGGGTGCGAACGGTTCGGATGCGGTCGATGGTGTAGTCGCAGCGGTCGCGGGCCGAGACGACGTGGTCGCGCGCTTTGTATTTGTCTCCGAAAAGATCCTGTCCGTGGAGGTAGTTTGGGAGTTCGATGCCCGCGAGAGCGAGGGTGGTGGCGGAGATGTCGAGTCCGCTGATCAGTTCGTTACGAACGGCGTTTTTTTCGATGCCGGGGCCTGAGATGATGAGGGGGACGTGGACGCCGCCTTCGTAGCAGAACTGCTTGTGGCGGAGAGAGTGGTTGTGACCGTGATCAGAGAAGAAAAAGACGATGGTGTTTTCGAGAAGTCCGTCTGCTTTGAGGCGGGCCATGATGGCTTTGACATGACCATCAGTCACGCGAACGGTGTCGTAGTGGTGGGCCCATTCTTTGCGGAAAATTGCTTCATTTGGGAAGTAGGGGGGGACCTTCATGGTGGAAGGGTCGACCTTGTCGGTAAGCTTTTTTGTATTGGTTTTACCTCCGCCGAGTTGGATCTGCCCGAACCAAGGTTTTCCTTCGGGGACAGCATTCCAGTCGGCCTTACCCTTCTTACCGTAAAATCCTTTTTTTCCGGGCTTTGGTTTTTGGTTGTCGGTGGAGTAGTGCTCCTTGCGATTGTAAACGAAGTTATAGTCGTCCTTGCCTTTGTTGAAGGTGGCGTATCCGTTTTCGATGAAGAGTTGGGGGAGGGTTTTGATTCCAGCGGGAAGTTGGATCGCGGCCTCGGGGCTTCGTGAAGAACGATGTTGATGAGTGCCGGTAGTGGTTTGATAGACTCCGGTGATCATGGCGGAGCGACAGGCCGAGCAGACGGGTGCGGGCACGTAGCAGCGGGAAAAGCGAAGACCGTTCTTGCTGAGCTTGTCGAGAGTGGGCGTCTTTCCCGCATTCACCGGGAAGCCATAGGATTCCATCCAAGGGGAAAGATCCTCACAAAAGATCCAGAGGATATTTGGTTTATCAGTGGCGGAAACCGGTAGGGAGAAAAGGGCGATTAGAAATGCGAAGAGACGTTTCATGAAGGGACAGCCTAGGCAATCCTGCCAGGGTTTCCAGAATGAAGGTGAGCCAAGTTCGCTTTCTTCTCCGGTGCATCCAGAGAAGAGTTGAGCGTCGTATTTTTGATTGGATCTTCCTCGCCTTTTCTCCCCAGACCATGTTTCAATTTGTCATGAAATACTTTGTCGCTTTGCTTGGTTTTGGGAGTCTTTTTTATGCTTCATCCTGCCAGTCTTCCGTCCGGAAGATTGCCACGCCCGAGCCGACCGAGGCTAATGCGCGGGTAAGCGGTAAGCCTTTCCCGACGCTGAAGCGGGGCTTTGGTGTTTATATGAAACACTGTGCCCAGTGTCATGAGCACCGGTTGCCCAATACCGTCAGCCTCCCTGCCTGGCATTCACAGATTGATGCCATGTCTGATTTGGCCGGTCTTACCAAAACGGATCAGGAGGATCTACAGGCCTATCTTGGCGAGTTTTCCGATCGCTAGATTATTCCTGATTTCCTAACTAATATAGGATTAGAAAATCCCTTTGACAGGGGGATTTCCGGTGCGTTGTTGGAGGGAAATGAAAAATTCCTCCCTCAGAACAACTTTGGCCGTCGCATGTTTGGCCTTTTATCAAGCCCCAGCAACCGCGGTAGAAAACTCGGTCGCCGAATTCGATCGCAAGGAAGCCGACTCACTCGGCTGGCGCGTCGTTGACGACGGCGTGATGGGAGGACTCTCGAAGGGTAAGGTCCAAATCTCAAAGGAAGGCATCATGACTTTCAGCGGCAAACTTTCCCTGGAGAACAACGGTGGGTTTTCGTCTCTCCGGACCGGCGATCTCAAATTGGATCTGGCCGGAGCCGAGGGTTTGCTTGCCCGGGTGAAGGGTGATGGCCGCACCTACCAGATGCGCTTCAGCACCGAGGCACGCTTCCGCGGGATGGAGGTTTCGTTCAAGGCAGATTTTAAAACGAAAAAGGGGGAGTGGACCGAGGTCAAAGTTCCCTTCAGTCAATTCAAAGGTAGTTTTCGTGGGATGAGCCTTTCGAAAGAGAAGTTTGACCCAGGCAAGATTCGCCGGGTCGGACTTCTTCTTGGTGATAAGAAGCCAGGTCCTTTTGAGTTGCAGGTCGACTGGATCCGTACTTATGGCGGTGAAGCTGCCGGCAGCGACATCGTTTCTGCAGCATTATCAGATGGCCGCTTTGGTATCCTGGCAAAAGCCCTGACCGAGGCGAAGCTGGTGAAGACTCTCCAAGGCAAGGGACCTTTCACCGTTTTCGCGCCGACGGATGAGGCCTTCCAAAAGCTTCCCAAGGGCACGGTTGAGACACTTTTGAAGCCTGAAAACCGCGAGCAGCTTCAGGCGGTCCTGACCTACCACGTGGTTTCCGGTTCGGTTGATCTTGCCGGCGCCTTGGCCGCCAGGCAGGCCGACACCGTCCAGGGTGCTCCAGTCAAGATCGCTTTCGCTGACGGCCGGGTTCGGGTGAACGATGCTGCGATTCTCAATGCTGATGTGCAGTGTTCGAATGGCGTCATTCATGTCATCGATTCGGTGATCCTTCCTCCGAAGCCAGCCAACGACATTATCAGTGTCGCCAAGCGCGCCGGGAGCTTCAAAACTCTTCTGGCAGCCATCGAGGCTGCCGGTTTGACCGATGCCCTGACCGGCGACAAGCCCGTGACCGTGTTGGCTCCCACCGACGAGGCCTTCGCGGCACTCCCGAAGGGAACCGTCGAGGCGCTTTTGAAGTCTGAGAACCGTGAGAAGCTGGTCTCCATTCTGAGTCTCCACGCGACCGCAGGAAAAGTGAGTGCCGGTGATGCTCTTAATGCGGGTAAGACAAAATCACTCAATGACGGATCTCTGGAGTTCGGAATCGTTAACGGTCTTTTCAAGGTGAACGGATCAACGATCCTGAAGACCGACATCCAGTGCGACAACGGTGTCATTCATGTCATTGACGCGGTCATCCTTCCATCCTCGAAGGGTTCGGAAAGCAAAACCGCTTCTACCGACGAAAAGTCACCTCTCGAACTCATCGAGGCGGCCATTGACCAGGGAGTGCCTGTGTTCAACGACGGCAACCACGGTAAATGCGCGACGATCTACCGCGATTGCATGGTTTCGATTTCCAAGTCCTGCGGGGTTGATCCCCGTGTGAGCATGGTCCTTGAGCAATTGGTGAAGCGTGCCGAAGGCATCGAGAGCGACACTGAGCGGGCTTGGGTTCTGCGAAGCGGACTCGATCACATTTACGCCGCCCTCTCCGGTAGTTAGGGATCTATGACCAACCAAGCTTTCAGAAGCGGTCCGAACTCAATAGTTCGGGCCGTTTTTTTTTGTGGGTTGATATTAAGAGGGCTTATTCCTCTGGATGTTGTGTATCTTTTGCTGATGGACACATCGTGAGCTTTCATGCATGAGTTAGGGAAGCCCTTAGAGGAGGCTTCTTTTTAAACCCACAACAATCAAGATAATGTCAGAAGAAGGAAAATGTCCGGTGATGCATGGAGCGAACTCAGGTGCGGCCTGGCGCGGTCTCTCAAACAACGAATGGTGGCCCAACCAATTGAACCTGAAATTGCTCCACCAGCAGACCTCGGTTTCGAATCCCATGGACCCCGACTTCGATTACGCAGAGGAGTTTCAGAAGCTCGATTTTAATGAACTGAAGGCGGACATCGCGGCGGTTATGACGGACTCTCAGGATTGGTGGCCTGCCGACTACGGTCACTACGGGCCACTTTTCATTCGCATGGCCTGGCACAGTGCGGGAACTTACCGGACCGGTGACGGCCGGGGAGGCGCGACTTCCGGGACGCTGCGCTTTGCTCCGCTAAACAGCTGGCCTGACAATGCGAATCTCGACAAGGCGCGACGCTTGCTTTGGCCCATTAAGCAGAAGTATGGCAACAAGATTTCATGGGCTGATTTGATGGTTCTGACTGGCAACGTGGCCCTCGAGACAATGGGGTTCAAGACCTTCGGCTTTGCCGGTGGTCGGGTTGATGTATGGGAGCCGGAGCAAGATATTTATTGGGGACCTGAAAGCGATTGGCTCGGCGACGAGCGCTACTCGGGAGACCGCGAATTGGAAACGCCTTTGGCTGCCGTTCAGATGGGTTTGATCTACGTGAACCCCGAGGGCCCGAACGGGAATCCGGATCCTCTCGCTTCCGCGCGGGACATTCGCGAAACTTTCGGGCGGATGGCCATGAACGATGAAGAGACGGTGGCGCTCATCGCCGGTGGTCACACCTTCGGAAAAGTTCACGGAGCAGGTCCTGCCGATCATGTTGGCCCGGAGCCGGAAGGCGCGCCTCTCGAGCAACAAGGACTCGGTTGGAAAAGCACTTATGGATCCGGAAAGGGAGTTGATACGATCTCCAGTGGTCTTGAAGGCGCATGGACCAGTGAACCTGCGAAGTGGGATAATGAGTATCTCGATAATCTTTTCAAATATGAGTGGGAGCAAACCAAAAGCCCTGCAGGAGCGACTCAGTGGATTCCCAAAAATGGTGAGGCGGCGGATACGGTTCCGGACGCCCATGACCCTGCCAAAAAGCACGCGCCTATCATGTTGACTTCGGATATTGCGCTGCGCGAAGACCCGATTTACGGACCGATTTCAAAGCGCTTCCAGGAGAACCCCGATGAGTTTGCGGAAGTCTTTGCCAAGGCTTGGTTCAAGTTGACCCATCGCGATATGGGTCCCTATGAATGTGGTCTTGGGCCTGAAGTTCCAGCCGAGCCACAGCTCTGGCAGGATCCGGTTCCCCCGGTGGAAGGTGATCTAATTGACGATGCTGATGTATCTGTTTTGAAGGCCAAGATTCTGGCCAGTGATCTCACGGTTGCCGAGCTGATCTCAACAGCATGGGCATCTGCTTCGACCTATCGTGGCACGGACCGTCGTGGTGGCGCAAATGGAGCCCGGGTTCGTCTCGCTCCTCAGAAGTTTTGGGAGGTGAACGACCCAAACCGGCTAGGCCGCGTTGTTGATGCTTTGGAAGCGATTCGGTCAGAATTCAATGGAGCCCGGGAGGGAAGTAAATCGGTTTCGCTGGCCGACCTCATCGTTCTCGGAGGAGCTGCCGGGGTTGAGGAGGCGGCGCGTCGTGCCGGTCAGAACGTCACCGTGCCATTCACACCGGGTCGGACCGATGCCTCGCAAGAGCAGACCGATGTGGAGTCCTTTTCGGTGCTTGAACCGACGGTGGACGGCTTCCGCAACTACGTGGGTAAGAAGTATGGTTGGACCCCGGAAGCGATGCTGATTGATCGGGCTCATTTGCTCACCTTGAATGCACCTGAGATGACTGTTTTGATCGGTGGTCTGCGGGTCTTGAATGCCAATACGGGTCAAAGCGAAGTGGGCGTGCTGACAGATCGGCCCGAAACGCTGAGCAATGACTTCTTTGTGAACCTTCTCGATATGGCAACAAAGTGGGAGCCGGTCGAGGGGACAACCAATCTCTACCATGGCTTGGACTATGAGACCGGGGAGAAGAAGTGGAGCGCGAGCTCGGTTGATCTTTGTCTCGGAGCTGATTCCCAGGTCCGAGCCATTTCAGAGGTCTATGCCTGTGCTGATTCCCAGGAGAAATTTGTCTCCGATTTCATTGCCGCTTGGACCAAGGTCATGGATTTGGACCGGGTGGATCTGCGCTAGCCCGTAAATTCCAACTGTCGAACAAAGCCTGTCCGCTTATATGTGGACGGGCTTTTTCTTTACCGGTGATGTCAGCTTGTTAGTCGAAGAAATACCGATAGGGTGTCGGCGATGCATATCCTTCGCGTTCTCCTTGCCGGCTTATCATTTTTCTTTGTGGCCTCTTGCTCGACCCCGCTCAAGCCGACAGGGTTTCTCGGTCAGGACGATGCGAAGATGACAAAAAACAAGGAACTTCCTTTTTCCCGTTCCTGGAAAAATCCGGATGCAAAGATGAGTAGCTACTCAACAATCGCGGTGAAGCCGATGCAGGTGAATAGCCTGCGTCGCCTTGGTTTTTTAGGTCGTCAGAACGTTAGAAATATTGGGGCAACCTACAAAAAGGATGCCAATGCCTTGGCAGAGTTAGGCGCTCAAAAATTCAGTCAAGAGCTGGGGGCGACTCCCAATCGTAAAGTTTCAATCACGAAGAATCCCGGGAAGCGAAAGGGGCTTATGATTCTTGAAACCAATTTGGCGCAGATGGAGCCTGGACGACCGTCAATGCAGGTTTTCAATTTTTTGATCCCTTTTGTCTCGGTCCTGAACCGACCCTCTCTTGGTTTGGAAGGACGGTTTGTTGATGCTGCGACCGGCAAAACTTTGTTCGCTTTTTCAGACTTGGAGCGGCCCGAAGTCAGCCTTTTGGATGTGCAAAAATTCACTTACTACGGAGTCCACTATCGCGAGCTTGGACGTTGGGCCAAACAGTTGCAGCAGGTGGTTGATGGCGATGCCAAGACGCTCGTGAGAGATCCGTTTGTGTTCCAGCCTGTGAATTGGTAGGGTTTGGGGATGAAGGCTATTTGGCTTTTCCTTGTCACGGTCCAGCTCCCCATGGCTGGGGAAGCTCTACCTTCCGGGACCGGCCTGGCTGCCGGGTATCCCGGAGACCGGGGGATTAAAAATGACCCGAGGGTTATTCAGGTCGAATCATTCGAGCAATCTAAAACCGATCAACTCATTTCTGGTTGGGAGAGTGTCAAATCAGCGGAGGATCTAAGTTTCAGTAAAGACCGACCACAACGCAGCGGAGGAGAACAATCTCTGCTGATGGATCGCAAATCGGGTCCGGGTGGTTCGCTTTACCGACGAATTAAGAACTCGGAAGGTGGCTTCGGTTACGACCAGCTGTTTGTCCGATACTATGTGAAATTTGCGAAGGACTGCGGTGAGTTGCACCACTTTGGAACCTGTCTCGGTGGGAATCATCCGGCGACTCCTTGGCCGAGTGTGAAGGCTGGCGTTCCGACGGATGGTACGAAGTCTTTTTGGTCGGGGATCGAGCCTTTTGGAAAATCCTGGACTTGGGATTATTACACCTACTGGTGTGAGATGGGCGGGAGCCCACCCCGAGGTCAAACCTGGGGAAATAGCTTTATTCACGACCCGTTACTCAGGGTGAAGAAAGGTGAGTGGATCTGCATAGAGCAGATGATCAAGATGAATAAGGTTGGCCAAAGCAATGGAGAACAGGCTCTGTGGATCGATGGAAAGCTGGTGTCACATCTGGGCGAAGGGTTTCCGGAAGGTCGCTGGCTTTTTGATAAATTTCAACCGCGTCGCGGAGGTGAAAGCGTGAGGTGGAATCAGGACAAAGGGAAACGGGATTACTTCAAGGTGCCCGAAGAAGGCGCTCCTTTCGAAGGCTTTCGATGGCGTACCTCTCCAAAGCTTAACATCAATTTTCTCTGGCTTTACGTTTACACCGAAATGCCTTCGGGTCACCGGATCAAGGTGTGGTTCGATGACGTTGTGGTTGCCACCGAATACATTGGTCCCTTGGTCGGAAAGAAGTAGCGCTTAATACTTCAACTCGAGGTCGTTGGTGCGGACTTCCTTGAGTTTCGCGGCCATTTGTTCACGAAAGCGCGCCACCACTTCGGCATGCGCGGGATCTTTGGCGAGATTGGTGAACTGTTTGGGATCTTTTTTCATGTCGAAGAGTTCCTCGTCACCTTTTCCGTTTTTGCCATAAGCGATGTAGGCCCAGTCTTGTTCCCTCAGGAGGAAGCCTTTTCCGTTTACGCTGAAAGCGGCTTTACGGACTTTTATCTTTGGATCGACCATCATTTTGGCGATGTCTTTTCCTTGCAGTCGTTCTGGAACTTCAAGTCCGCAGAGATTTGAAAGGGAGGGGTAGAGATCGAGGAGTTCGACCAGCGAATGACAGACCGCAGGCTTTTGACCCGGCATACGAATGATAAGCGGCACGGCGGCGGATTCATCGTGGAGGCTGACCTTGGCCCAGAAATCATGTTCGCCCAAATGGTATCCGTGATCGCTCGTAAAAATGACGATGGTGTTGTCGTCCAGACCGGCTTCGGTTAAGCCGTCGAGCACCTGCCCTACCATCCGGTCCATAAAGGCGACGGACGCGTAGTAGCCGCCGACGGCTTTCTTTTGCCGACGAACACCCATCTTCATATTCTTACTCGTTTTGTAGTTAATACCCGCCTTCGGAATGTCAGCCCAATCGTTTTCGATCTTAACAGGCAGTTCCATTTTCGAGTAGGGAAGAAAGTCGGTATAGTCTTTCCGGGGTGCGACGAAGGGGACGTGAGGGCGAACAAATCCCACTCCAAGGAAGAAGGGTTTGTCTTTGTGTTGCTTGATGAGTTCGACTGCCTTTGCGGCTGTTTTTCCATCGGAGTGAACGAGGTCGTTGCCATCGGCCTCAACCACTACGAAGGTGTTGCCGCCGACCGGGCCGGGCTTTCTGCCATCGGCATTATTCTCCAAAGTCTCTCCGTCACCGGGAGCCTTCCATTCCGGTCCAGGCGAATTGAACCGCTCGGTCCAAGACACCGGATCGTCTGCGCCGTCGGTGCCCTTCTCGATGCCACCGGGAACTCCCATGTGAAAAATCTTGGAAACCCGCGCGGTGTAGTAGCCGTTGTTTTTAAAATGCTGGGCCCAGGTGGCACGATCGCCAATCGCAGGGCGCGGCGATCCGTAGCCCAGCATTTTGATGGCATGCGGATAGTAGCCACTCATGAATGAAGCGCGGGAAGGGCCGCAGTAAGTGCCTTGGCAGTAGGCTTTGGTGAAGCGGGTCCCTTGCGCGGCAAGTCGATCAATATTTGGAGTCTGGCAGACCTCGTTTCCGTAGCAGGAAAGGGCCGTGGCGGTGAGATCATCCGAGATGATGAAAAGGACGTTGGGCTTCTTCGCCCCGACGACCGGGAGCGCGATTGCGAATAGCGTAAGGAGGGTTTTCATGAGTTTCTAAGTTTTGCGATAATGGACTCGACGTCGTAAACACAGCCACCCCAGGAGCCACCGCTGACATCTTGGAGCGCGGCCCAGAGGCGGGTGTCGTCGGGGACGTCGGGATTGGCTTGGAGTGCGGGATTTGTCTCTCGAGAGATGAGCGATTCCGGGCCGGTGTAGTCGACTGCACCAGTCATTTTCTGGCAGTTGATTTCAATGCGGACGGGATCACCGTTGCGGAGTTTGCCAATCGGTCCGCCGGACCAAGCTTCGGGCGAGATGTGGCCGATACAGGCTCCAGTCGAGACGCCGGAGAAGCGGCCGTCCGTGATAAGAGCGACCTCTTTTCCCCACGAAAGATGCTTGAGCGCAATCGTGAGTTGCGCGGTCTCCGGCATGCCGCAACCCACCGGACCATAGCCGATGAGGACGATGACATCGCCCTTGCGAATGCGATCATCACTGGTGGATTTGACCGCCGCAATGGCGTCTGGCTCCGAGGTGAAAACCCGGGCGGGGCCTTCGTGGAGGTAGATACCATCGTCATTGATCAGGGATGGGTCAATGGCAGTGGACTTAATGAGCGAACCTTCGGGAGCAAGATTCCCCCCGGGGAAAGTGACGGTCGAAGTTAGGCCACTTTCACGGGCTTGGGACGGAGATTGAATTACGGTGTCGGGATCGATGCCATCGAGTTGGGTGAGCTTTTCTTTCAGCCTTGCCCGCCGATCGGAATGCTCCCACCATTCCAAATTTTCGCCCAGGGTCTGTCCGCTCACGGTCATGGCATCGAGGTGGAGTTTGCCCTTCTCACGAAGATGAAGCATGACCTCGGGAACCCCACCGGCTAGGAAGACTTGTACCGTTGCGAAGTGTTGTGGTCCATTGGGAAGGGCATCAACGAGGCGGGGAATTTCAGCGTTGAAGCGTCGCCAGTCTTCGACATCCGGGCGCTTCAAACCGGCCTGATGCGCGATGGCCGGTAGGTGCATGATGAGGTTGGTTGAACCACCAAAGGCGCAGTGAAGGGCGAGCGCGTTCTCGACTGATTTGTCGGAAAGAATATCGGCGGTGGTAAGACCCTTCTTTTCCATGTCGAGCATGGCGACCGCCGAACGGCGGCCCATGTCTTTCCAAATCTCGGTGCCGGAGGGGGCGAGAGCGGAGTGGGGAAGGGAGAGGCCGAGCGCTTCCGCGACCACTTGCGCGGTAGCAGCAGTGCCGAGGAATTGGCAGCCTCCACCGGGTGAACCACAAGATCGGCAGGCGGCATGCGCAGCGTATTCGAGTGAGATGTCACCTTGGGAATAGCGTGCGCCAATGGTTTGGATTCGGCCGAGGTCTTCATCGGTTTCCTCGCTGAGGAGAGAGACCCCACCGGGCACGAGAATCGTGGGGAGAGTTTGGGTGGCGGCGAGCGCCATGAGCATGGCGGGCAGGCCTTTGTCACAAGTGGCGACGCCGACGACGCCTTTCCGGGTCGGGTGGGAGCGAATGAGGCGTCGGAAAACCATCGAAGCGTCATTGCGATAAGGAAGAGAATCCATCATGCCATCGGTTCCCTGCGTTCGTCCGTCGCAAGGATCGGAAACGAAGCCCGCGAAGGGGACCCCTTTGGCCGCGGTGATGGTCTTCGCGGCCTCTTCCATCAAGAGTCCGACTTCAAAGTGTCCGGTATGGTAACCGAGGGCCACGGGGGTGCCATCTTCCCGGCGAATCCCGCCCTGGGTGGAAAGAATCAGGTAATCGCTGCCTGCGACGTTTTCCGAGGACCAACCCATCCCAACGTTTTGGGTCCAGCCGAAGAGGTGGCCGGAGGGCTCGGTTGCCAGCTTTTCCGGAGTGAAAGGAAGGGCACCGGCTGGTCCGGGAGCTTTGGTCTTGAGGGTGTAGATTTCCTCAAGGCCAGAGTCGAAGATAAGTGAGCGGTTCATAAAAAGGAGAGGCGGAAGACCTCTTTTGAAGGGCTGGATCATCACGTTGAAATGACCGGCTGAAAAGAGGAAAGGAAAGTCATTGGAGTAAACCTGCCACCGTGAGTTCTCCGAAGAGTGGGAATGTAAGCTGTCGAAGGCTCGCCAACTACGAAATCCTAATCAAAGGGTGAAAGTGGCTTTTCTGACTTACTGAAGCAACTCTTGCTTTTTGACCCAACCCAAAGTTCCCAAATCTTTTAGTGACCTGTATTGGACTTTAGGTATCAGTTTGCATTCAATCTCACGGACATCGTGTCATCTTGCTGTGATCCTCAATTCTCGCGTTCTCTCCATCGAGCAATTCCGTGGCTTCACCGTATTGATGATGTTCGTGGTCAATTTTTTGCAAGGCAAGAAAGTGATCCCGATTATCTTTCAGCACAACGAGAACTGGGTCAGCCTGGCAGACTGGATCATGCCGGCTTTTCTTTTTTTGGTTGGTATGGCTTATCGTCTCACCTGGCTAAAGCGCATTGAGGTTTCAGAAAAGAGTCTGGTCATCTGGCGATTTGTTCGACGTTCCCTGGCATTAATTGCCGTGTCTCTCATTCTATACGGTGCTGGAACCAGTTTTGAGTCTTGGCAGGATTGGAAGCCGGGAACGTTCTTCGCCGCATTGTTGAAAGCACGTCTGTGGGAAGTGCTGGCGATCATTGGGGTCAGCCAGTTGCTGATCTTACCGGTGATCGGTCGGTCGACGCTTGCTCGAGCAGGCATCGCCTGCCTTTTTATGCTGACTCACATGATTCTCTCAGAGTTCTTCAATGTGCATTTTGTGATGGCCCGGCCGAACCCGATGGATGCTTACTGGGGCGCTGAAAATGTGCGGGCTTGGGACGGTGGGTTCTTTGGGGTTCTGAGCTGGGCATCCATTGCTTTGGCCGGCTCCATAGCAATGGATGGCATGCTGCGCCTGACAGAAATTCGCATGATCAAAGTGATCTTGATTTTAGGTGTCGTGGCCATGGCGCTGGGCTGGGGTTTGAGTTGCTTGAGCACCTACTATGATGTGGGGGATGACCGCGATTTGCCCGTGACAAAGGTCGCCGCAAGTCCGGTGATTCCTTCGTTTTCAAAACAGAACCTGTCCTTCGGTGAATCGCCATTCACACCAACACCAAGATCAGAAGAGCGACAGATCAATTACTGGATGATGAGCAAGCGTTTGGTGTCTCTGCCTTACGTTCTCTTCGCCACGGGATGCACTTCCATCCTGTTTGGCTTGTTCATTGTCGTCTGTGATCGATTCGGATTGCAGTTCTCGATCTTCCGTATTCTTGGGGCCAATGCCCTTGCGGCGTATCTCATTCACCAGGTCTTGCTGGACGCCATGAAGCCCCTGGTTCCAAAAGATGCGCCGATTTGGTTCGTCTTATTTGGCACAGTAATCTTCCTGAGTGCTCTTATTCTGATCATGCGCTCGTTGGAACGTCAGAAACTCTATTTACGACTCTGAAGACCGATCATTTGGCGATTGATGTTCCCAGTGGGGTCGCAGACCGTTCGAATGGCATGGTCTTGGGCCTTTGGACACGTCTTGAAGAGAGATGGCTGTTAAGTCTATTGCGAATCAGGCTGGTTCGCTGACTCTTTGCTTCTTGGCCTCAATTCCAAGTGGTTTTCCCGGGACCACTGCCCAAGTTCTTCTTTAAGTGCCTTTTGTGTGGCCTCATCGAATTCCTCCAAAGGTGTCCAGTATTCGATTCTTCGGGGGAAGCGATTCATATTCCAGGAGTGAAGGTAGGCGCGGTTCTCTTTGACCCCTTCGAACCTAAGGCTGCTCATTGATTCAGCTCTGTTCAACTTTCGGGCTTTCTCTAGAAATTCTTTGGCACTCACCTGAATCCCTTCTCTCGAAATTTGCCGAACTTTAAAGAAAGAAAATGCAGCAATGATAAGAACCAAAAAGATGATCAGCCGGGCCTTCATACGCCAGAAGGCTAGGCCTTTTCCTCGTGATTGGTGTAGCGGCCAATGAGTGGGTATTGCTCGAGTTCGAGAACGCTCCCGGTGATGGGGTGGCTCGCTTTTGAGGCCCAGTAGACGGCAGCTTCGGCGATACCTTCCGGCGCGAGGATGCCGCCGGATGGGGCGGCGTATTCGGGAAGGGTTTCGGGCCAATCCTTGGCGAGGCCGTCGTTGAGTTTGACCTGGTATTCGTTATCGGTGAGGGTCCAGCCGACGTTGAGTTGATTGAAGCGAACCTTGTCGGTGCCGTGGGCATCAGCGAGATTGCGTGTCATGGTCATGAGTCCGCCTTTGCTGATAGAGTAGGCGAGCATGTTGGCTTGGCCGCAGTGAGCGAGAACGCTACCTATGTTTACGACACATCCTTGGCTCTCCTTGAGCGCAGGGAAGAGGTGGCGGATGAGTTGAAGGGGGGCTCGGAGGTTAACCGCGATGATACGGTCGAAGAAGGCTACGTCAGTGTCGGCAAGGGGAGCCCGGGTCGTGAAGGCGGCGTTGTTGACGAGGGTGTCGAGGCGTCCAAAACAGGCCAGGGCTTCCTGGGCGATTTGCGTGGGCCCTTCGGGATCCTGAAGGTCTCCTTGCACGAAGGCAGTTTCTTCGCTGCCGATCTCTTCACGAAGTTGTTCAGCTCTCTCGGCGTTCCGTCCGTGGAGAATGACTTTGGCGCCTTCCCTGACAAAGAGGCGGGCCATGGCGGCGCCAATTCCGGTGGTGCTGCCGGTGATGAGGATGACTTGGTCCTGCAGTCTCATGATTACTTTGCCTTCTTTTTTGAATGAGGGCTCTTGCCCTTTTTGCTGGGATTCTTTTTCGGCGGTGTTGGAGCCGGCTTGGCTTCGGGCTTCACCTTGTCATTCTTACCCTCTTTTTCCTCCTGTCTTTCGAGGAATGATTTTCCCTCGGTGATCCATTTGGGTGCCTCTTGGCCCTTCACATGAGTGTCGAACCATTCGCGGACGCGGTAGTGGTAGTCGACCATATTTTCATCCCTGCGGAGACTGTGGTTTTCGCCCGGATAAACGAGCATGACGAGGTTGTCTTTTCCGGCCCAGCGAGCGGCATTATACATCTGGACTCCCTGCCCCCAATCGACCGCGCCGTCTTTGTCGCCGAAGGCCATGAGGAGCGGAGTGTCCAAATTGTCCAGGCCATGGATGGGCGAGTTCCGAATATAGTTCTCGGGATCCTGCCAAAAGAACTTGTCCATGCGGCCCTGTGATTGGGTGAAGATGGCGGCATTGGTTTGTCCGGAATTCCAATAAACGCTCACAGACATGCTCATCATGTTAGTAAGAGGAGCTCCTGCCACCCCGGCTGCGAAGAGATCGCTGCGGGTCACGATGAAGGCCGTTTGATACGCTCCCCAGGAGTGACCGACGAGGCCGACTCTTTCTTCAGCTACCATGCCGGTTTTGAGAACTTCTTTGACCGCCGGAACGACACATTCGAGCGCTGAGACTCCGGGTTCCTGAGGACGATAAACAATGTCGGGTTGGAAGACAAAATAGCCTTCCGCCGAGAAAACGGCAGGATTGTAGGGGTGCTTTTCGCTGGGCACTTCGTAGCGGTGGAGTCCTTGCGATCGCTTCTCGTAGATATAGACGATCATGGGGTATTTCTTCCCCTTCTTGTAGTTGGCGGGATAACGCAGGGAGCCCTGCAGTTTGACGCCGTTCTTATTCTCGAAATCAATCAGCTCGGTTTGGCCCCAGTGGAATTGCTTCTGGAAGGGGTTGGTTTTGGAAATCTGCTTCCGTTTGGCGAGGTCGGGGCCCGAAACGAAAATGTCAGGGGACTCATTGCCGCTTTCTATGGTGAGGAGATAGCGATCCGCATTTTCGGCGCGGGTAAGGGAGCTCACCATTTTGTCTTCCCAGATGAGAATCTCGACTGGCTCTTTTGAGGCGATACTTTTGAGTTTCGCGTAGCCTGACTTCTTGGTCAGTTCGCCATAGAGTGCGATATAAAGCGATTGTTTGGGGTCGAGGAGCCCATCGCTGTCCTTCAGGAAACAGGCTTGGGAGAGTCTGTGGCGAATGTGGTCTTTGCGACCGTCAGTCAGTCGGCGCACTGAGCTAGCGTCCGGTTTGATGAGCCAAAGATCGTAGCGATCATACATTAGAAAAGCAGACGAATCCTTGAGCCAAAATCCCTGGCCATAAGGGCGCTTTTCGACGGCGAGGGTATCATCTTCTTCGTCCGAAAAGCTGACATCGAGATCCTCGCCGAGGTGGATGTCCTTATCAGATTCAAGGTCACGGGACCAAAGCTGGCCGTCCCGCATAAAGAGGAGGTAGCGACCATCAGGGCTTCCCGAGAGAACGTATTTGATGCCTTCGAGAATCTTCTCTCTCTTCCCGGTCATCGGATCGATTTCGTAAACATCCTGCAGGCTTGGGCCGAACATGGCGGTTTCTTCGTGCGGAGTGCGGTCGAATCCAAGGGCCCATTTCCCTGCCCGGGTCATGCCGACACTTTCAGTGAGTTCGTTGCCAAGTTGCACGAGAGAATCTTTGCCAAGCCACCAAACCGCCTTGCGGCTCGGGTTCTTTTTGGAAGAGGCGAGCCTCTTTTGCAGGGGCATGATCTCCTTGTCCTTGCTGTGCCAAATCTCGACGTTTGACTTCTCCTTGATGGTTTCGCCGAGAGTCTTTTCTTTGGGCTCTTCTTTCTTGGGCTCGGGCTTTTTGGCTGGGGCAGGCTTTGCCTTTTCGTCCTTTTTGGCCTCTTCTGCCTTCTTGGGCTCGGCAGCAGGTTTGGGTTTTGGCTTGAGGGCCTTGGGTTGGTTTTGCCATTCCTTGAGGTCGCAGTAGATGGCCTTGCCGTCTTCCGACCAGCTGATTCTTCCAGCGGGGAGAAACATCTCCGGAGAGAATGATTCATCCTTGGTGTGGTCGTAGACGTGCTTGGCGGGCTTCTTCTTATTGATGCCTTTCCAGGCGATCAGCGTGTGGGAAACGTCTTCTTTTTCGGAGTGCTCCATTTCACGCATCGCAGCCAGGTCGAGAACATCTTCGCGCCATTGCAGTGACTTGTATTCGCGCTCGCTTGATTCGAGAGTGCGCAAAATTCCGGATTCGGGAGAGAAAACCTGCAGTGAGTTACTGATCCCCGGCGAGTCGATCACCATTGCCAGATGTGATCCGGTATCACTCCATGCGTGCTGGGTGACGTTCCCGAAAGTGGTATCTGTTTTATCGGAAAGATTTCGTACGATGAGGGCTTTTCCGGGAGATTTGCCCATCACTTCGATCACTGCAAAGCGGCTGTCATCGCTAAAGCGAAACGAGCTGACGTTTTTGACCTCGGTTGTATCCCCGTTTGCAAGTTGGCGAAGATGAAGAGTCGAGCCGGGAGGAGCGTCTTTGGATTGCTTTTTCTGTTCGGCCGGAGAGTTGCCTATGGTGACGGCAAGCCACGAGCTGTCGTTTGAGAAGGTGGGGCGCATGCCATACTTGAAACTCTCGACTTGGCGCATCTTTTTTCCTTTCAGACTGTGGAGGTGCAATACTGCCTCCTTGTCGATCCGGGTCACCCCATAGATAAGCCATTTGCCGTTGGGCGAGATCCGGCGATTGCTCGAATCAAGGCGTTCCCACTGGGCGTAATCGGCAGGTTTGACGGGAGATTTTCGCTTCCGTTTTTTCTTGGGAGTTTCTTTTTTTTGAGGCGCTTCCTTGGTGGGTTCTTCGGCCGAAGCCGAGAGCGGGAGGATGCTGAGAGTGAAAAGGAGGGTAAGTGGTAACCGCATGATGAATTCGTTGGGCGACGCTTTAACTAATTTCATGCGAGGTTGCGAACTTAAGTTCGTGACTATCGTTCAAGTCTAAAGAACCGAACTGTCGGGCTGCTGACGGTGTTAAATGATGCCTCGTATATTCCTGGGCTGACTTCCGAAAAATTGGTGTCAGCAGAAAGGTCGTCACGAAATTCTTGCATCTGGGTGGATCCCATCAATCTCCAGTCAGTCACGCCAGTTTCCCCATGAAAGCGGATGATAAAAATTGAGCCTTCAATTTGAGCGCTGATGATTGGTAATGAGATGATTTCAGTTCTAATTGAGACTGTTAAGGTATTCCACTGGGCTCCAATCCCACCAAAAGTGGGCGCGTTTTCAGTTTTCACATAGGCAATAAGAGTGGCGGCATCAAAGGCCCCAGCTCCAACCTCTTCAGGGCTTTCTCCGAGAAAGGTGATACTCTCCAGACTGAGGCAAACTCGAAATGCGCTTTGACCTATTTCCCTCACTGATTCTCCCAGAGTGACCTCAGCCAGGTTCATAGAACGGAAAAATGCCGCGGAACCGATGATTTCGACCTGATCGGGAATGACTATAACTTCAAGCGATTCGCATTCAGAAAATGCTAATTCTCCCACTGCTTTCAGGCCCGTTCCCAGTTGGATATCTGCGAGATTTCGACAGCGTTCGAATACCGAGTCTCCGAGACTCTGAACGCTGTCCGGGATGACAATTCTGACAAGTCTTGAGCATCCTCTGAAAGCGGAGTCTCCAATCTGGATCAAGCTCTCTGGAAGGGTAACCGTCGTAAGAGATGATCCTGCGAACGTCGAATCTCGCAAAATTTTGATATTTTCGGGGACTACGATCTCGGTGATCCCACAGCCAGCAAAGGCCGAGGCTCCGATTTGATACAAGCTGTTGGGTAGCTCAATTTCCGTCAGAAGATAGCAGCCCTTGAACGCTGAATCATAGATGTCGGTCAGACCATCCCCGAAATTAGCGGAGGAAATTTTAGTTCCAGCGAAAGACGAACTGCCAATTTTGGTGACGCTTGTTGGGATGTTTACCGTTCTGAGTGATTCGCATTGGAAAAATAAGGCTCCGGAAATTTCGTCGAGCTGGGCATTAATTTGAACGCTGGCAAGACGTCGGCACCGAGAAAAGGTCGCGCCGCCCAGCTCAGTAACGCTTTCCGGAATGACGATGCTAGTGAGGAAATTACAATCCCTAAAGGCTGAGACTCCAATCGACTGGATTCCCTCTGGGATCAATATTTCAGATAGGTTAAAACAACTTTCAAAAGTGGAAGCCTCAATTTTGGTGATTCCCTCCGGAATGATAAAAGTTTCCAGGCCACAGCCCTCAAAAGCTGATTCTCCGATGGAGATCACCGTCGCAGGAAGCGAAGCCTCAATGAGATTGCCACAAGATTGGAAGGCTCCTTTGCCGACCTCCACGAGGCTGTTTCCATAGTCCACGCTCTCCAGGGTAAAACATTGTGCGAATGCAGAGTCGCCAATTTTCGCAACGTTGTCTGGGATGATAAGGTTGACCAGACTAGTTCCCGAAAATGAAAGAGGGCCGAGCTTCCTTAGTCCGTTCGGAAGTGCAATATTATCGATTCTCCAGCAACCTTCGAACGCCGAGTGGCCTATGATTTCGACGAAGATGGGGAGGTCAATCATAGTGAGTTCCCAGCAGTCTTGAAAAGCGGACGCGCCCAGCCCCCTCAATGTTCCAGGAAGTTGAATCGAGGTGATTAAGGCATTTCCGTCGAACCCACTGAGACTGCGTACTGGAAGGTCCCCTAAGATTGAAGGAACGAAAACGTCTCCTCTTGCGTCGTTGTGATCGACGACGAAAGCTGCGACATCACTCAATATGTATTTGAGATTTCCGGCAGTGAGTGGGACGACTTGGGTTCCCCCAAATGCTTTTGATCCGATTGCCTGGAGTCCTGTCCCGAGCGTAATGTTTTCAAGCAAAGTGCAATTGGAGAATGTCGAAGCTCCAAGCTCATTAACACTGTCAGGAATCAAGACATCGTTTAGGTTTGGGCAATTCTCAAAACAGGAGTTTCCAATAGATTCGACACTTTCACCCAACGAAATCGTGGAGAGGCTTGTGCATCCTTTAAATCCCGAATCACCGATCTCATTAATAAAATTAGGAATATCAAGAGTGACCAAGCCAGTGCATCCCTCGAATGTTGAAGATTCAATGAGGGTAGTATTAATACCAAGTGGAGCGCTGATTAGGCCTGTGCAATTCCGAAAGGCGGAAGCTCCCACCCGGGTGACCCGATCCGGCATATCAACTGATGAAAGGCTGGAGCAGGAATGAAATGCCTCGTCTCCGATTGTTTCGACATTTTCGCCGATCTCCAAATGAGTAATGCTCCGGCAGTTGAAAAAGGCTCTTCTTCCAATTTCTGTGACAGTCGCCGGGATGGTGATGCGCGAAAGACTGGCGCATCCCTCAAAGACAGAATTACCGATTTTTGTGATGCCCTCCGGGATTGTCAAACCCTCAAGACTTCCACAGGCCCGAAAAGCACTATCGCCGATTTTTTCGACACCTGGTGGGATATTCAGACTTGTAAGATTACGACTGTTGGTGAAGGCGTCCCTTCCAATCTCCTTCAAGTTTGCTGGAAGGCGGACGCTTGACCAAAGACTCCCGGCCAAAGCAAAGCGGTGGATTTTTGTAACAGGAAAACCTTCAATAGTCTCTGGAATAACGAGATCGCCCACAACGTTCCGATCGGTGCTCGTGATCGTGACCTCATCGTCATTTATGGACCAGCTAATGCCATCAAGTGGGGTTGGCGCTGCAACCCCGGTGATTTGAAGATCGAAGCCAAGATCGGAGCTGGTAGGGGTGACGTTATGAAGAGCGAAGGCAATGACATGCTCACCAGCCTCCAAGTTCCTTTCTAGAAATTGGACTTCCGTTCTTGCTTCATTGCCGGCGGAATCAGAGAGCGCGAAGTAGCTGTCGGGGCCCGAAAAGTTAAAGCGCTCCACGAGTTCACCATCCACGTATAGAACGCCTCCATCGTCAGCTAAGAGTTCAACTTTCAAGCGATCATATCTTTGAGTCGTGGTAATCGTTTTTCTGAAATAAGCGGAATATCGGGCTCCGCGAGGAGGTTCCCCGATATTCGTGTTTACTGGTTTCAGGTCGATGTTTCCGTATCCAAGGAGCGCGGGGGAAGGGCCTTGAAACGGAGATCCATCATATTGAGAAGGGGTAAACCACGTGTCTCCAAAATCAGGATCTGTCACCGAGGGGTCGCGGCCATCAAGTGGATGGAGATATTCCCATGATTCTCCAAAAGAGATAATGTCCTGTCCCTTCAGAAAGTTGCTAAAGCCCAGAAAAACCAAGAAAATACCCAGTCCACTAACTTGTTTTCGGTTAAAGAGAACGAAGGAAAGACTGTTCAATAAAGCGTATCTTGCTTCACGCGTAGTGATGCAAAGTTTTTCGGAAGGCGGATTCAAGCTGCCAGCGCAATCGGGCTGGTAGGAAG
>CBFHQJ010000049.1:0-35369 GCA_965657795.1 Akkermansiaceae bacterium | reverse complement strand
TTATCGAGTCTTATCGAGTCTTATCGAGTCTTATCGAGTCTTATCGAGTCTTATCGAGTCTTATCGAGTCTTATCGAGTCTTATCGATCGTGGTCGACTGGGTTGGCCAGAGCTGCAACCACCGCTGATTCGGATGGCGATACTATTTCGAATCTTCAGGAATACGCCTTTGGCGGAAATCCGGAGATCTCTTCGATGATTCAGGAAGGGAGCGGGGAGGTGCTGCTTCCGTTCCTGGAATCCGATTCCGGAGGAAGGGTTTTCACCTTCCTGAGGCGGACGGATGCTTCCGAGCGCGCTCTGACTTATGTCGTCGAATCCTCCCCTGAATTATCCAAAGAAAGCTGGGAGACGGTCTCCGGAGGAATGACGGCCGATAGCCCGATTCCGCTCGGCAATGGATTCGAGCAGGTGAGGGTGGCATTTCCGGATTTGGACGATGATCGCTTTTTCCGGCTCAAGGTTTCTCTGAACGAGTGATTTCGGTTGCGAGTCGGGCGGGGGATGGTTATCTCCCTCCCATCATGGCCCGCATCAACGAAAACTTCCAGAAGCTTAAGGCTGGTTATCTCTTTCCGGAGATCGCCCGTCGTGTCAACGCATACACCGAGGCCGAGCCCGAGAAGGCCAAGCGCCTGATCCGTTGCGGTATCGGTGATGTGACCGAGCCCGTCCCGGTCGCCGCTCGCGAGGCCATGAAGAAAGCGGTCGATGAACTCGGTGATCGTGGCACTTTCCGCGGCTATGGTCCGGAGCAGGGTTATCCTTTCCTCCGCGAGTCGATTGCAAAGAATGCCTATTCCGGGCTAGGAATTGACCCTGGCGATATCTATGTCTCTGACGGGTCGAAATGTGATTCCGGTAACATTCTCGATATCTTTGGTCAGGGAAATAAGATCGCCGTGACCGACCCTGTTTATCCCGTCTATGTGGACACCAACGTGATGGCGGGAAACACCGGTGAGGCAAACGAGGCCGGCGAGTATGAAGGTTTGATTTACCTGAAGTGCACTGCTGAAAACGGATTCGTTCCCGCAATTCCAGAGGAAAAGGTGGACCTGATTTATCTTTGCTATCCAAATAACCCGACTGGTACGACTGCTACTCGCGAGCAACTCGAAGCTTGGGTCGCATACGCGCGCAAGAACGATGCCGTCATTCTTTATGATGCCGCCTATGAGGCCTTCGTGCAGGACGATTCCATTCCCCGCTCGATCTTCGAAATCGAAGGCGCCCATCAGTGCGCAATTGAATTTCGCTCTTTTTCCAAGAATGGGGGATTTACCGGAGTGCGTTGTGCCTACACCGTTATTCCTGAGACCGTCACTGGTTCGACAGCATCGGGCGAGCGTGTTCCTTTGAAACAACTCTGGGGACGTCGTCATTCGACCAAATTCAACGGAGCCAGCTATCCTGTTCAACGTGGAGCAGAAGCCATTTATTCGGAGGCCGGAAAAGCCGAGGTTGCAACCTTGGTCGAGCACTACATGACGAACGCAAAGTTGCTTCGCGAAGCTTGCGAAGGTCTTGGCCTTAAAGTGTGGGGCGGAGAAAACGCACCTTACGTTTGGGTAGGTTGTCCCGAGGGTGTGACCAGCTGGGGAATGTTCGACAAGATGCTCGAAGGGGCCCAAGTGGTTGTGACTCCGGGAGCTGGATTCGGCGCGGCTGGCGAAGGCTTCTTCCGGATCTCAGCCTTTAACTCGCGTGAGAACGTTGAGGAAGTGTGCCGTCGTCTGGCGGCCATGGTCTAGGCATCGAAGCAGACTCTAAAATTGTTCTTCGCGAATCGAAGGATCAGCCAGGCTTCTTCGGAAGACCTGGCTTTTTGTTTCCGCCCGGCGTCATGGACAGCGAGCCTCATTTACGATTTTTTTACACAAATGCTATTTTCCTGATATCTTGACACGCTATCAATCTTGGAGACGCAGTTTTCATCCAGCCCCTCTCTGGACAATGGCTTTATCGATCAACCATGCCCCAAAGAAGTTCCCGGCCCTCAGGCTGGCGGGACTGGCATTGATCTTAGCGATCACGTCTTGCCGAAATGAAAAGGATGCTGCTCGTGAACTGATCGAGACCAGGCGCTTGGAAGTCAATGCCGGAACGCTTGCCGATGCTCTTCGTGAAGGCGACCTTGAAGTGGCGAAGGCCATGATCATTTTGGAAGTGGATCCTAACGCGCAGGGCTCCGATGGCGAGGCTCCTCTGATCCTAGCCTCGAAGGGTAGTGCTTCACCTTTGGTGCCGCTTGTTCTGGAAAATGGAGCGGACATGGCGGCGGTAGACGAGTCGGGTAAGACTGCACTCGCTCACGCCGTTGAAAATGGAAATTTGGATGCCGTTGTGTAGTTGCTCGATGCCGGAGCTTGGCCTTGGGGAAACCATGGTTTCGAGGGAAGTCTGGTGGCGCAGGCAATGAGAGATTCCCGGGTGGCGGCTGCGGGGCTTTTGCTGGAGGCGGGAGCTTTTCCGGATTCGAAAGATGAAGAGGGCAAGAGCCTCGTTCGAATTACGATTGAAAAAAACCAGCAGGCTCTTTTTGAGGACCTGTTGGAGAGGGGAGTGAAACTTAATGAGGGGTGTCGTCCGGAGTTGGTGGATCTTGTTGAGCTTACGCATGTCGCTTTGAAACATGACCGGGCTGACATGCTGATAGCCTTGCTTGAAAAAGGAATGAACGTCAATGCAGTGAATCATGCCGGGGATTCACTCCTGATTTCGGCCGTGAAGTCCGGGAAAGTTGAGTTGTTGAAAGAGCTGAAAAAGTTTGAAGCTGATTTTACGACAGTTGATTCCAAAGCCCGTTCGGCAGTCCGTCTCGCCGTTGATGCCGACAACAAAAAGATGTTGATGGAGTTGCTCAGTTCCGGGGCTCCGGTCGATACTTTTGCGGACGATGGTTTGACTCCGCTTCTCGCATCGATCGGAGCCTATCGAGGCGGGTTTGTTCGAGCCTTGGTTGGGAAGGGAGCTTCGGTGAATCTTTCCTCTCGTCAGGAAGAAAAATCAATTGCTCCAATCTCACTGGCGCTGCAGCAACAGTGTCTTCCGATAGCGGCCTTCCTGCTTGAAAAGGGTGCCAAGCCGCACGATGAACTTTATCGGGCCACCAATCTTGGCGGGGACGAGGGATTGAAACTTGTGAAAGAGCTCCTTGATGGCGGTGCCACCCACTCTCCCGACCGTGGAGGTGAGAAAGATTCGCCGCTGGCTTTGGCGGTGCGAAGAGGGGATGTCGGAATTGTAAAAGCACTTCTTGCTGCGGGAGCAAGCGCGGAAGCCATTGATCCCTGTGGCCAAAACATGCTGCAAGTCGCCGTGGCACGGGGAGATGTCGCGATGGCAAAGGGGCTCCTCGAAGGTGGGGCTGATCCCAACAAGCCGTTCAATGCGGAATTGAGTGATGAGTTTTTGAAATCAATTAAAACCGAAGGAGTCATTCGGTGGGCTTTGAAAAACTCAAAGGCCATTTCACCGATCATGATGGCCTCCGATTCAGGAAACGTGAAAATGGCACAGGCGCTCGTGGCTCATGGTGCCAGCACCAAAAAATCGACGGTGATCGATAAGATCAGATGGTGGCCTTTGATCTTCGCGACCCGCCAGGCCAACAGCGATATGATCCAGGTGATGCTAGGGCGGAAGCCGGGTAAGACCGACCTCTGGATCAGGGTCGATATCTCGGAGCAGCGCGCATACGTTTTCAAGGGAGAGAAGCAGATTTATAAAACGCGTGTTTCCACCGGCAAGAAGTCTAATCCGACCCGACAAGGGGCCTTTGTCATTACGAACAAATATCGGGAATGGGAGTCGACGATTTACGAATCTTCAATGCCGTTTTTCCAGCGACTGAGCGCGAGTGATTTTGGATTTCATGTGGGATATGTTCCAAATTATCCGGCATCCCATGGATGTATCCGGATGCCGGATCACGCCGCCCAAAAACTCTTCACCATGACTCGCGTAGGCGACTACGTCGAAATTGTTCCCTAACCCCAATTGATACCATGAAATCCCCCCTGCTTTTAATCCCCGTCCTCTTTCTTCTCTCAAACCCCGTGTCAGCCCAGGTGGCTCATCGGGTCGAGATCAAAAAAATTGTCACCGAAGTGCAGCAGACTCCACAGTTTCAGGTGATCGGCCCAAAGGAAAAACGGATCACGCCGAGATATTGGCTCGAAATCGAGGCTGAATTGGAAGTCGAGACGACCGATCCAAGCAAGTTCATTCCAGAACTCACTGTGAGTTGGTTCGCGGTTGTGCAGACGAATGATGATGGAAAGGAAGTTTCGGCGCTATTGAGTGGCAACTGCGTCTTTCAAAATATCAGGACGGCAGATAAAAAGGCCATTGTTAACGCCTATATCGAACCTGATACTCTGGAGCGCCTGCCTGGCGAGACGAAACCCTCCAGGGGTGATTTTGATTCAATTGCCCTCACAATTTCGGGGCCTGGCATCATCACGACCGGTCGCCATGAGCAGGGGCTTTTTAAGGCGACGAAGAAAGAATCCGCAAAGTGGTGGGCCAATTGGAAAGGGAAAAGCGTTCCGGGCACGCTCATGGCCAAGAGCAAAACTCCCTTTGCATGGTTGTGGACAGATCGGTATCCGGTTGAAAAGCGCAAGGAGTAGCTTTTTTGAATGAAAAATCCGGAGAGATCGGGCATTGCGCTCGGGGCAATCAGGGGGTAACTAGCAAACATGAGCGGTTGCGGTAGCGGCAGAAATTTCGGTCCCCGAATGAAGATGGATTCCTCCCTCCATCTCGATAAGAAGCCTGACTGGATTAAGGTCAGGCTCCCGAATAATCCCGTCTTTTGGGATACCAAGTCGATGATCAAGGACCTGAGTCTGGTTACTGTATGCGAGGAAGCCCAGTGCCCGAACCGCTGGGAATGTTGGGGGCAGGGGACTGCCACTTTCATGATCGCGGGCGAGAAATGTACTCGTGCTTGTGGATTTTGTGCGGTGAAGACCGCCAAACCAGATGCGTTGGAAGCTGACGAACCCCAACGGGTCGCCGAGGCCACGAAGCGCATGAATTTAAATCATGTCGTTATCACGGCTGTGGCTCGCGATGATCTCAAGGACGGAGGTGCCGAGCACTTCCAGAAGACAATTGAGGCAGTGCGCGAGACGAACCCCGGAATTATCATCGAGGTTCTGGTGCCGGACTTTAATGACAAGAACTGGGCTCTCGATTTGGTGATGAAGGCTCGACCGCACATCTTTAATCACAACCTGGAGACGGTCGAGAGGCTCACTCCCCTGGTTCGAAGCCGGGCCAAATACGAGCGATCACTTGTCGTTCTGAAAAAAGCCAAGGAAATGGCCGGCGGTAAAGTCGCGACCAAGAGCGGAATCATGCTCGGCTTGGGCGAAAAGCCCGAGGAAATAGAGCAAGCCATGGATGATCTTCGTTCGGCGGACGTTACGGTGCTGACCTTGGGGCAGTATCTCCGCCCGACTCCAATGCACCTCCCGGTGGTTGAGTATGTCCCTCCTGAAAAATTCGACGAGTGGAAGGAAGTGGCTCTTTCGAAGGGCTTCCGCCACGTTGCCAGCGGACCGCTGGTGCGCAGCTCTTACCATGCCGCTGACTTCCATCCGGAAGACGATGTGCTGGAAGCGATCGAAGCCGACCTCGCCGAAAGAGCAACGGCTTAGCGCTGAGCCCCGATCAAATTAAGCTTCCGGCGTGCGAACCACCCGGAAGTATTTTTTTGCCACTTCAATGGCGATGGTGGTGGCGGTTTCAAAGGAATCACCGAAGGAGACCGAACTGCTCCCGCTGGTCATAGCTGCCTCGGGAACCGCTGACCAATTTTCAAGATCCTCGGACCATTCGATGACGAAATCGCCCAGGGCAAACTCGCCCGAAGTTTCCAAAGTAATTCCGCCGGATGAAACGGTGAACAGCTGCTCCGGGGCCGAGTTGTTGTCGTGACCCAAGGCGAACAGAAGGTAGTTTGGGACGGAGGGGTTGAGATTGAATTCACTCTGACTGTCCGACGCGACACCGGCTTCACCGGCCCAAGTTTCATAGTCGGGGATCTCTAAGAAAGTTTCTCCAACCGCTTTAATTGTGCCTGAAATATCACCGTCGATAGCAAGGCCCTCGATAGCGACATCTTCCAGTTCGATCTCTTGGACGATGCTGATGGGAAGTTCGACGACGATGTCGTAATATTGCCTGATTCCTTCTTTGCGTCCCGGTGTCACTGTTACCGTCCCGGTCCCTGATCCCGCTCCGGTGAAGGGAGCGTCTCCGAAGTCATAGGTCACTTCAATTTCTTCAGTGACCAAACTATTGGCAGCACCATCGAGCATTCCACGGTTCACGGTGACCGCGTGGTCATTCGCATCAAATTCCCCGGTATCTACGTCCACTGCCCCCGGAGGGGAAATGGTCTCTGCGGTGAATCCGAGTCCGGTCCCTGCGAATTCATACTCCGCGACGACGCCGACAAGAAAGACGCGCTCTTCGGCCGAGAGGTTGATATCGCTTCCTTGGACGTCAGCAGATAGAATCGTGAACTCATCGGTTGTTGCTGTTCCGGGGGAGATATTCAGCTGTACGTCGATCGTTCCGGTGAGATCCGAGCTGTCATCTGATTCCAGATCGATATTGTTAAGGGCAACGGTGACTTCAATATCAACCTCATTGGCTCCTTCTTCATCGACCAGAGTCAGGGTCGCTTGGTTTGCCGTTTGTGAGAGTATGGGCAGGGGAAGAGCTGCCAGTAGAAGGAAAAAGAGGGTTTTCATGGAGGAGTTTTATCACGAAAGCAGCCCCTTGCGAATGAATTCTGAGCGCCGACATTAGGAGGAATGACTGATTCCCCCGATCCTTCCTTGAGCAAAATGCGGCGATTGGCCACCGGCCTTCTCGTTGTCATGGCGATCCTCTTCGTCTTGGCGCGATCCATGGAAGGCACGGGAGCGTTCTGGCCTTGGCTAAAGGCCTTTGCCGAGGCCGCGATGGTGGGAGCAATGGCGGATTGGTTTGCAGTGACCGCGCTCTTTCGTCATCCTCTGGGATTGCCCATTCCTCACACCGCCATTGTTAAAAAGGAGAAGGCAAGGATCGGGGCGGCAGTGGCCTCGTTTGTCCGGAAGAGTTTTTTGACGCCTGATGAAGTTACCCGTCAGTGGATGGAATGGAAACCGATGCGGCGGATCGCGAAGCACCTTTCCTGCCCGGAGAATGCCACGAGAAGATTGAAATGGATGGTTTCCCGGCTTCCGGATTTGCTGAAGAAATCCGACCGGGAGAATCTGGCCCGATTGGGAGCATCCGGAATCCGTCATGGGGTTGGTACCGTTCCGATGGCTCGAATCCTGACCATTCTATTGAAGGGATTTCTTAAGAGCCCGGGGCGGCGGGATTTAATTTCCCCGATCATCGGGCGAATTGGTAAAAGCGTGTCCGACAATCGCGACTGGGTCATGGAAGAGGCCGGTAAGGCGACCAAGCCGAAGAAGATTAAGGTGGTGGATTTTTTAAGCAAGGCCGCAGCCTCGGCGGTGTCTGGGAAAGCCGTTGAAAAATTTGCGAGCCAAATGGCTGCTGCCAGCGCGGATCCGGAACATCCGATCTACGACAAAATCGAGGAGGCCTTGCGCGAGACCGCCATTGAATTGGAGTCAGGCGGAGTGGAGCGATGGGAAGCCATCAAGGCCCGGGTTATCGTTGATCCTGAGACCGTGAAAACGGTCCAGGAAGTGGTTGATCAAGGCTTGCGGCTCTTCCTTGAGAGTGTGGAAGCATTCGATGAAAACGGGACGATTGAACGATGGAGCGAAGTCATTGCCGGTGCCGCAACACGACTGGTGAGTGATGAATCGCGAATGGAGGATCTTGAGGATCGGGCTGCTAAAATGGCGGCACGATTCTTCGGCAGGTATGGCGATAGTGCCGAGAAGCTGGTGAACCGAACGGTCGATAGCTGGGAGGCCGACGAGTTAATTGCCAGGATCGAGAATCAAGTGGGTGCGGACCTGCAGTTCATTCGGGTGAATGGCACGCTCATCGGAGGGTTTGTCGGCCTCCTGCTTCATGGTGTTGGACTTCTGGTTTGGGGAAGCTGAGAAGCTTCTTTTCACTCTTCGCTCGCTCGCAGCGCAAGATACTCTTCCACCGCCCGGGTGGGATCATCGTGACGCATAAGGGTTTCACCAATCAGGATGGCATTTGCTCCCGCATCAAGGGCTCGTTGGGCATCCGTGGTGTCTTTGAGACCGGACTCGGAGACCAAAATGACATTGTCGGGAACCTCGTCAGCGAGCTTCTCGGTTGTCATTAGATCGGTGGTGAAGGTTTGCAAATTCCGATTGTTAATACCAATGAGGTCGGCGCCGAGATCAAGCGCGCGCTCCATTTCGGGCAGGTCGTGAACCTCCACGAGAATATCGAGTTGGACGTCGCGCGCAGCGTCATAAAGTTTGCGGAGGTCGTCGTCGTTTAAGGCGGCAACGATGAGAAGGATGGCATCGGCACCTGAGACACTGGCTTCGTAGATTTGGCATTGGTGGACGGTGAAGTCCTTCCTTAAAAGGGGGATTGGGGAGATTTTGGAAATCTCCATGAGGTAGGAGAGGTGACCCTGGAAGTATTTCTCGTCGGTGAGGATCGACATGCAAGTGGCCCCGCCATCGATGTAACGCTTTGCCTGGCGGACCGGGTCGAAATTCGGGTCGATGATGCCGGCGGAGGGCGATGCTTTTTTAACCTCGGCAATCACCCCCAGTTGATTCGGTCCCTGGTCGAGCGCCGTCCGGAATCCCGCGAAGTCATTGCGCATCAGGGCGGAAGCCCGTAATTTCTTGGTGAGAGGGATAAGAGATTCGATCTCCTTCTTCTTGTAGGCGATGATTTCGTCCAGCTTGTTCATGAGTGACGTCCATCCAATACGCCAAGGCCTCAAAAATGAAAGCGCTCAATTCCACTCTTGTCCTGTGGTCTTAAAGAGGGAATGCTCCCCACCCTGTGAAATTTTTCCTCATCATCCTCTGCCTTCTTCCGTTTTGTCTTCAGGGGCAGGAGGCCCAGTCCAGTTCGATTGACGGACGCCTCACCATTTTGGGCGGTGGTTCCAGTCTGAGGGTGGCGATGATTCAGGATGCCGATGCTTTGATCGCTGATCTAGATCAGCTCGTGGGCGAGGTGTCCGGGAAACCGTATCCAATTTTTTTGGAACTCTTCCCCTATGAAAAAGGGAAGCCGTCGCGGATCTCGCTGGATTTTCTAAAGCCTGAAGGAGGTGCTCCTTATCGTTTGCAAATTTATCTTCGGTTGGGGCGGGGGAATAGTTTTGATCAGAAACAATACGAACGAGTCCTTCTGAAAATGCTGGTGATGGAGCGGAGTCTTCGCGGCCTACCCGAAGGCGAGTCCGCTGACCGGGTGGAAGTCAGGCCATGGCTTCTGGATGGATTGGCGGAAGCGATCCAGTGGGAGAATGGCAAGGGAGACCGCCGCATGTATTCCTCGCTTATGGATAGCGGGGGCTGGGTGGAAGTGGAAGAATTGGTCGACCGTACCGCCATTGCCGGGCTCGATGTTTTAAGCCGTGAACTTTTCCGGGCTTCGTCCGGAGCTCTTGTGATGGCACTTCTTGCCCAGAGTCAGGGAGCACAGAGCCTCTCCGAGTTTTTGGGGAAGGTTGCCGTTTTTGAAGGGGAGCAGATGACCCTTTTGAGAACGCACTTTCCGCAAGCCAACCTGGGACCCAAAGGCCTGCAGCGTTGGTGGATGTTGCAAGTGGCTGCGCTTTCGGAAAAGAAGCTCACCGAGGCCATGACCGTGCCCGAAACCGACGAACGTCTCGGTGAGGTTTTGGAGCTTCATCTCAAGGATGAAAACGGAGACTCGTTTCGGGTTGGCTTGGAATCCTGGCGTCAAGTTGCGGGGTTGGAGTCGAAGGAAGAACGAATTGAATCGGTGAGACCGGCTAACGACCTTCTGGCGCATCTTAGTTTTCGTTCCTTCCCGACCTTCCGTCCGGTCATTGCCGTGTATCTTCAGATTCTCTCTGATATCGCGGATGGAAACACCGACGAGGTGGATGAGATGGTGGTAAACCTGGAGGAATTTCGGACCGCCGAATTAGGACGCCATCGAAAGCTCGTGGACCTGATGGATTGGTATCACTTGTCCAGTGTCAAGAAGGAGAGCGGTGAGTTTGAGGACTACCTGAAGATGAAGGAAAATCTTCGCAAGGGAGCCGATTCGCACAACGATCCCGTGCATCAATACCTGGATAAAGTTCAGAAGGTCTTTGAAAAGCAGTAGTAATGATTTTTGCGAACCGATTGCAAAGTGTCGTTCTTATTTCGCTGGGACTGGTTTGGATTTTCTATGCAGTTCCTCTGCGCTCGGCCAGAGAGACTGCCGCGATGAGTGATGCAATGCAGTTTGAGTCAGATTTAAGAATTTGGGCAGAAGAACATACCCATGAGGAGGCAGTTGGTGAACTTTTTGATGAAAGCTCAGGCCTCACTCTCGGCGGGGAATCCAAGGAAGGCAATTTTCGCGAGATGATTCGAAGGATATCCGGAGGTAGTGCTGTGCCAAAATTGCCGGGTCTCATTTCTATTCTAGTCGGAGGATGGGGGTTCTTGAGGAGCGGAGGAAATCGGCCATCGCCAACTGAATCGAGAGAAGTCATTCACTGATATTACTATGAAGGTATCCTAATATGTCCCGCCGAGCTTTTATTTTAGAGAGAGCCAACCTCGTCAGTGCGATTTTTCTCTGGATCTTTGCCTGGAGCTTCCCGCTTCAACGTCCGGGAGGCCTGGATTCCATCGATCTTGGAGCCATGATCTTGTGGGGCCTAGCTGGTTGGTGTGTTCTTAAATTTCCACGAAGGCTGGGGGTGCCCGTGGCGTTGATCGCCCTTGTAGCCGTTGCCGTTCAGTTCCATATCATCAACGGGCTTGTGGATGTTTACGTGGTGAATCTGGGGAATGAGCTTCGCCCTATGTTTTGGTCTGAATTTTGGCTTTCGGTAGCGCCCCTGATTCTCGGCGGCTTTTTCGCAGCGTTTGCATTCTGGGGCTCGCACACGAAGAGACTCCGCAAAGCCAAGGATGGGAATGATGAGGTGAAGCAGCCCTTGATTGCCCGTTGATTGAGTCGTGGACTGTTGTGAAGGAGTTTTGACTCTTAGGGGACCAGAGAGACCGCCTACCAACCCAAGTAGTCTTTCAAGATTTCCAGAGCGGCAGCTTGATCAATAATGTTCTTCTGCTGCTTTGCTTTTTTTCCCGCTTCGCGGAGTTTGTCGGACGCTGTGACAGTGGTAAAGCGTTCGTCGAAATAGGTCAGAGGGATCTCGCCGAGATGGCTGCGAAGCTCTTCGCCAAACTTGCGGACTTTTGCGGATGAGGTCCCTTCCGACCCATCCATGCGAAGGGGAAGGCCCAGGACAACTGCCGCGATCTTGCGCTCGGAAATGACTTCGAGCAGACGGGGGATGGGCTCGGATTTGCGACAGTCGATGGTTTCGACCGGGTGCGTTCCGATCCCAAATTCATCAGTCGCGGCGAGGCCGATGCGGGCGTCGCCGTGATCGATGGCGAGGATGGGGTGGGTCATTTGGCTAGGTTGACGATCCCATTAATACACGATGCAATGAGGATGAGACCACCGAGAGCAAGGGTGTCCCGGCGGTCGGCGAGGCCCCACAAGGCAATAATGATCCCGACCGTTAGGAAGAAGAGAATCATTGTGAAGAGGGGGGCAGTTGTCGATTCCATGACGCTATCGTGCCTAGAGGAGGTTTTCGGGGAGATGGTCGCTCAACTTCTTGATGTCATCGGCTTGATGCCGGTTGGCGATGAGGAGAGCGTCCTCGGTTTGTACGACGATGAGGTCATCAACGCCGAGAAGGGCGATACGGGCTTGTTTACGACCGTTGAAGACGATGTTGTTCTCGGAATCGATTTCGGTGATTTCGTCGTTGGTCTGGTTGTTGTTTCCCAGGGTATCGAGATACTTGGCAACCGAGATCCACGAGCCGACGTCATCCCAATCGAAGGTCGCCTCGATATTCAAGACGCGGGAGGCCTTTTCCATGAGGGCGTAGTCGATGGAAATGGGAGTTAGGGAAGGAAATTGATCGATAATGGTTTGGTGGACGTCTTGCGAGGATTCGAGGTCGCCGATAAAGCCTGCCAGCTCCGGGGTGTGTTGCTGGAGTTCGGCGGTGACTGTTTTGAGGGACCAGACGAACATGCCGGCATTCCAGGCGAAGTTACCTTGGCGAAGAAACTGCTCGGCAAGTTCGGGGTTTGGTTTTTCGCGGAACCGGGAGACTTCAAATGGTTCGTGGGTGGTATCGAATTCCAATTTTGCCGGAGAGCCTCGTTCGATGTATCCATAAGAAGGGCAGGGCCAGGTTGGTTTGATTCCGATGGTGACGAGGGCGTCGGTTTGGGAAGCAATCGAAAGGCTGTCTCCGAGCACGGATTGAAAAGCGTCGGTGTCGTTGATGAGTTGGTCCGAAGGGAGGACGGCCATGGTGGCATCCGGATCACGGGCGGCGACGAGGCCGATGCCAAGCGCAACGGCTGGAGCGGTGTCGCGTTTGGCAGGTTCAGCGAATATGTTTCCGGCAGGCAGCATGTGGGCAACCTTGCGGACCTCGGTTTCCTGAAGGGCGTTGGTAAGAATGAGGATGTTCTCGATAGGGATGAGTCCTTGCAGGCGGGTGATGGTTTGATCGAGTAGGGTGGTATCGTCGAAAAGATTGAGGAGTTGCTTGGGCTTGGCGTTGCGGCTTAGAGGCCAAAAGCGAGTGCCGCTTCCGCCGGCGAGGATCAAAGCATAATGATTATTCATCTGGCGCTGATTCAACAAGGAGGGGCGCTGCTTGTCAAAAGGTGTCCGCCTACGTTTTTGGTTTGGGATGTGAGGCTCTCTGCGGTAAGTTTCCCCCATGAACGACATTTACGAGGAACGTGATTGGGTGGACACGACGGCAGCTTTTGCTCCCGCGGTGCTCGGTGCTGCCGCGGGAATTCTTGTTTCCGAGGCGATGAGTTCCCGTGCTCGCCGGCCGATCGGACTTTCTCTGGCCTGTGTTGGGCTCGCTGCTTTGACGCCCATGCTCGTGGAGACGGCGATGAAAAAAGTTCGTGGTCCCGGAACCCGCCGGGGATCTTTGCGGACACTTCGCGGAATTCGCGATCACGGGTTGCAGGCCCGTGAGATCAAGCACGTCGAGGACGAGCTTGGCGAAGAGCTTGGAGTGGGTTAGTCCGCAAAAAGCGTTTCGCTCAGTTCTTGGACCGTTTTTTGGAACCCCTCTTCAAAGGGGATTTGTGCTTCCCAGTTGAGATCGGTTTTGGCCCGGGTGGCATCGATTGCATACCGGGCGTCGTGGCCGGGTCTGTCCTGAACGTGTGCGATGAGGCTTTCGGGCTTGTTGAGATGTTTCAGGACGGTATGGGCAATCTCGAGGTTTGTCTGTTCACAGTTTCCGCCGAGATTGTAGATACGATGTGAGAGGCCTTTTTCGAAGACCTCGATAAGACCCCGGGCAGTGTCATCGACATGGATCCAATCACGGATTTGTTTTCCTGACCCATAAATTGGAAGTGGCTCGTTGCGAAGCGAACGATGGATCAAGGTGGGGATTAGCTTTTCACGATGCTGCCTGGGACCGTAATTGTTTGAACACCGTGCGATCACGATGTCCTGACCAAAGGTGGTGTGAGCAGCATGAACGATGAGATCGGCACTGGCTTTGCTTGCAGAATAAGGAGATGAGGGATGAATGGGGAAAGATTCGTCAGCCTTGGCGGGTAGCGCGATCGGCCCATAAACCTCATCGGTGGAGCACTGAAGAAAGGGAACTTGATGACGTCGAGCCATATCCAATAATGCGAAGGTCCCGTTGATGTTTGTGGTGATAAATTTGGTCGGGTTCGCAATTGACTGGTCCACGTGAGACTCGGCTGCGAGGTGCATGACTCCGGTGCATTGGAATTTCTCGAAAATTTGGGAAACGAGTTTTTGATCCGCGATGTCTCCCTCGGTGAAGTTGAGGCGGGGATCTTGGTCGGGGCCCACCAAATTGGCACGATTACCGGCGTAGGTGAGCGAATCAAGAATGACGAGGTGTTCGAGATCCGGGCGATCCAGAAGGGCCCGGGCCAGAGCAGAACCGATGAACCCAGCTCCGCCGGTTAGGAGAATCGACCGCAGTGAACGCACGCCAACTACTTACCGAATAATTTGTTTAGTGAAAGCGAAACATTCCCTACGAGGAATGAATGGCATTGACCAGATGGCCTCACTATGGTCGATTTCCGTTGCTATGAAAACCCCTCAACTTCTAACCCTCGGAGCCCTGGCTATTGCGGCGGTGTCTTGCGGATCGCTGACAAGACTGAAAAAGCCTCTGAGTAGTGGTGGCTTTGACCCGTTGGACAGTCCCGGCTCATCGACTGGTTCCTCCTCAGCTGTGGTTGCTCCGACAACTCCAAGCTACAAACGCGGACAGTGGGTTGAGACCTCAATGCCGAATGCGACTTTCTTTAAGGTTATCCCGAAAGGAAGCGCGCAAGCCGACAAGGTCTTGCCGGTAGCTACTCCGATGAAAGTGGTTTCCAGCAAGGGAACTTATGTGAAGGTTGAGTTGGATTCAGGTGATGTGGGTTACGTTCCTGAGATCATGGTGATCGGAAGATCGGCTGCTGCGCAACCGGGACTCGAAGCTCCTGACTATGGCCCGGTTCCTCCTCCGGTAGAGCCTGGGATCGGAACTCCGGGCATCGCCCCGCCTCCCGAGGTTCCCGGAACTCCTCCACCGCTTCCGACCGTGCCGCCGGTTCCGGATGTTCCCGCGCCGACCGACCCGGCTAGTGCGCCAACTGTTCCTGATGTGGCTCCTCCCCCCGAAGTGCCGGGGATTACCGATCCCACCACGGTCGACTAATCGTTGACGTTTTATTTCTCAAGACCGACCACGGGAATCGCCTGTGGTCGGTTTTTTGCTTTATGGTATGGGTTTCGTGCCAATGATCATGGCCAATGGCAGACATTCTAAATTCTCTCATCACTCTTGGGCTGCTGATTCTTCTTCAGGCGGTTCTGGGCTTCGACAATCTTCTCTATATCTCGTTGGAGTCGCAGCGCGCCCCCGAAGCTGATCAAAGCCGGGTTCGAAAGCTGGGAATCGGGATTGCGAATTGTCCTTCTCTTTGTCCTGATCAATTTGGTCGAGTTGTTGCAAGATCCGTTCCTTCAATTGGCTGAAGGTGGCTGGGTCGAGGGCTCTTTTAATTTCCACAGCGTCATCGTCTTATTCGGTGGAGCGTTTATCCTCTACACGGCGATGAAGGAGATCGCCCACATGATGTCGCTCGAAGACGAGGAGCATGCGGTCGACCGAAAAGCAAGTTCCTCCAAGAAGGTAATCGGTTTGATTGTCTTTATGAACGTGATCTTCTCATTTGATTCCATTCTAAGCGCGATGGCGCTGGCCAGCAAGAAAGGGGCTGATGGCAGCCACGAAGGCTACCAATTGGGAATCATGATAACTGCAATTCTAATCGGGGGAGCGATCATGATTTTGTTGGCTGACCGGGTGACAGGATTTTTGAAGCGGAATCGGATGTATGAAGTTCTCGGTCTGTTTGTTTTGTTCGTGGAAGGAATTATGCTTCTCACAGAAGGGGCTCACCTCGCTCACTTGAAGTTCTTCGGTAACGAAATTCACGCGATGACCAAGACGACCTGTTACTTTGTGATCGGCGTGCTTCTTCTCACCGACATCGTGCAAGGCCGGTATCAGAAGAAGCTGACTGCCGAGAAAATCCGCAAAGACAAAACCCTCCATTCATGAATCCCTCCCGCCGTCATTTTTTATCAGGAGCAGCTGCTTGGATGGCGGCTCCGGCCTGGGCCGCCGGGCAACGTTCGATCAAAACGGTTTCTCTTTTCCATACCACGGATTTGCACGGGCATATTTTGCCAAGCGAGACCTATGATGGGATTGGCAACGTCGGTGGTCTGGCCCGCTGTGCGACTCAAATCCGTAAATGGCGGAAGGAGTGCCCGGACCACTTGCTTTTCGATATTGGTGACGTTTACCAGGGAACGATCGCGGGCTATCAGACCGAGGGGAAGGTGATGATCGATAGCTTCAACAAAATGGGCTACGATGGCTGGGTTTTGGGGAATCACGAATTTGATTGGGGGCTCGATGTAGTCGAATCCGCCGTCAAGGGGTCAAGAATGCCCGTCATCACCGGCAACGTAACCGTTGAAGGCAAGAAGGCCGGTGGGATCGAGGGTAATGCCTTTTCGAAGCTGGCTCCGTGGCTTGTCAAGGAGGTGGGCGGATTTCGAATCGGATTGGTAGGCTTGATTACGCCGGGGATTCCCTACTGGTCGCGCCCGGAATTGCTCAAGGGCTTTGGTGTCTTTGATCCGATTGAAGCGCTCAAGCAGAGCGTGAAAGAGCTGGGTGCCGAGAAAGTGGATGCCATCGTGGTGCTGGGGCACATGGGGTGGAAACGGGCTGACGATTTTGCAAACCCCGTTCAGGAGATGTTAAAACAAGTTTCCGGGGTTGATGTTTATATCGGAGGTCATTCTCATCAGGATCGGCCGAGTTGGTACTGGTCAAATGTGCTTTGCACGCAGGCAAATTATTACGGGATCAATTGCGGGCGAGTGGATCTCAGCTTTGATTTGGAATCGCGTGAGTTGGTGAAGCGGAAT
This sequence comes from Akkermansiaceae bacterium, assembly GCA_965657795.1. GTDB lineage: Bacteria > Verrucomicrobiota > Verrucomicrobiia > Verrucomicrobiales > Akkermansiaceae > SW10. The sequence goes on along the minus strand of CBFHQJ010000049.1, from coordinate 18,626 downwards.
GCCTGGACGGTGCTCATGGACGATCGCTTTTCACTGGATCCGGTCATTGTCGAAAGCACAAAGGCGATTGTGGAAAACGCCGGGGAACGCCGCAAAACGGTGATTGGAGAAGTGAAGGAAATGATTCCAGCCCGAGGGAAAAGTAGTCCGTTCTGGGAGATGATTTGCCAGGCCTTTTTGGCAACCGCAGCGAAGCAAAAAATGCCTGCCGACGGAGTCTTTCATGGGACCTTTGGCACTCCTGACGTTGAGCCGGGAGTTAAAACAATCGAAGACGCCTGGCAGTGGATTCCTTATGAAAACTGGTTGGTGTATACGCGGATTACCGGAGCGCAAATCCAGGTGATCATGGCTGAATCAAAGCTGGATCGATATTCTGATCGCAACTTGTTCGGTCTTGATCCGGAGGCTCTCGAGCCCACAAAACGGTATGCCATTCTCCTTAACAGCTACGACAGCCAATCGGGTGGTCGTCGCATGATGAAGCTGCGTGAGATTTTGTCGGAGCCTGCTAGCGAGACCAAGCTGATTCCGGTGAATACGCGCGAGTCGGTGATCGACTACTTCGCGGACAATTACGAAGCGAAGTAAGATTCTTCTCCACGAACGAATGTGCGCGCGACTTCGAAGTCTTCTTCGAGGACTACGAGGTCGGCATTGAAACCGGGCTCGATCTTTCCAATATTTGGAAGTCTAAGAGAACTGGCCTGGTTCCAGGAGGTGGTGGCGACAAGATCAGACAAGGGCTCACCGGTAATCTCGTGAATAAGCTCAAGCCCCCGGTTGTATCGCAGGGTTGATCCGGCGAGTGCTCCATTGCTTTTGAGGCGGGCGATGCCGTCCTTGATTTCAACTTCAAGCCCGCCGAGCGAGGTGGTGCCATCGGGTTGCCACGATGATGAGACCGAATCGGTGATCAGCATGATATTTCCGCGCGGAACGCGGGCGAAGATGAGCTCCAGCATTTCGGGAGCGAGGTGAATGCCATCGGCAATCAATTCGAGGTGAAGCGAGTCGTCGAGAAGTCCTGCTCCAACCACTCCGATTTCGCGATGATGCAAACCGGTCATGGCATTGCCGAAATGGGTGAGATGCTTGAGACCGTATCCGGCTGCCGCCATCACCGTGGCATAGTCAGCCTTGGTGTGAGCCGCTGACGGGGTGATGCCCATTGCGGCAGCTTCGCGGATGATGTTGAGCGCGCCCGGTATCTCGGGCGCCATCGAGACGATGAGCGCGGGAAAGATTTGGTGAAGTTCGCGGAGTTCGTTGAGATCAGGTGGTCGGACAAATTCGGGATTCTGGGCTCCGGCTTGCTCGCGGTTGATGAAAGGACCCTCGAGGTGAAGGCCCGGGATATTCAGCGGGGCCGAGTCGGCCCAGTCACCGACGGTGCGGACGATTTCAGCGAGCTTTTCCTGAGGTTGGGTCAAGGTGGTGGGGAGCCAAGTGGTAACACCTTCCTTAAGCTTGGTCCGGGCAATGTGTTCCAAGCCCTCGCTGGAAGCATCGCAAACATCGGCACCATTCGCGCCGTGACTGTGGATATCGACGAATCCAGGCATGAGCATTTTGCCGCCCAGATCAAGGTCGCCTGAAGTATGGTTGGCGATTTCTGTGATCTTACCGTTATCAATGAGAACGCTGGCACCTCCGCGGTCCAGACCGGGTGAAATGATTCGGGCGTTGGTCAGAAGCATTAGTCGAGAAGCAGGTTCCAGGATTTCTTGAGATAGTTGAGACCGGAAAGCAGGGTCAGGCCTAGGGCTCCGTAAAGGAAGCCCAGGAAGAGCCAGCTCTCTGGTGAAGTAAGGTTTTGCAGGAAGAGGAGGAAGCCTTCGTGAGGGCCGGATGAATCAAGAATGAGCCAAAGCAGGCAGGTGATGCCAAAGGCGAGCTGAAAGGTGGTTTTCCATTTGCCGAGACTATCGGCCGCAATGACCTGGCCTTTGTCGACTGCGATTTGGCGGAGTCCGGTGACGAGGAATTCCCGCCCGATGATGACACAAGTGACCCAGACCGGGCAGAGCTGCTGGGCGGTGAAGTAGACGAAAGCGGAGGCGACGAGAATTTTGTCAGCAAGGGGATCGAGCAGTTTGCCGAGGGAGGTGACGAGGTTCATCTTCCTGGCGAGATAACCGTCGAGCCAATCGGAGATGGTCGCTATAACAAAAGTAATCAGGGCAATCACCAAGGCTGTGGTGCCTCCCCAGCTGGCGCTGACGACAAATACGGCCGTCAAAACGAGGCGGGCAAAGGTGATTGAGTTCGGAAGATTCACGTGGTGGCGGGAGTGTGACGCAGTGATTGCCGGGAGACAACCTTTTGCGACCTTGAAGAGGCTGATTTGACAAGATCACAAGTCTTGGGCTATCAATCAAAGAATGAACAACGCGTTGAAAAAGGTCTTGAAATCGAAAGGGATCACCTTGTTGCTCCCGATCGTGGTCATCGGGTGCGCGGCTCCGGCTGCCTACAACGCCAATACCGGACAGGTCTCGATTCGTCCGGCTTCTTCGAGTCTCATCCAGCAGGGGACTGCGGCATTTGAAAAATATAAGAGGACCAAACCGCTCTCGCGCAACGCGAGTGCGCGGGCGAAGGTGAATCGTGTCGCAAACCGGCTCAAACCGGTGATAAATTTGCCTGGCGCGCGATGGGAATTTGAAGTCTTCGAAGATTCATCCGCTAATGCTTTTGCCCTTCCAGGAGGGAAGGTGGGCGTCAACACCGGGCTCCTAAGAATCGCTCAGACCGATGCCGAACTCGCGGCCGTGGTTGCTCATGAAATGGCTCACGTGACTTCAAATCACGCGCAATCACGAATCCAACGAAACCAAACGGTCGCCCTTGGTGGCGCCATCCTCGGGGCGGTTTTGAGTGGTGCCGAAAACGGTCAACAGCTGGGCCAGTTGGCTCAAAAAGGCGGCGAGATCGCCTTCGGTCTTACCTTTTCACGTGCGCAGGAACTGGAAGCTGACCGGATTGGCACGCTCTTCATGGCGCGGGCGGGGTATGACCCGACGGCCGCAATCTCCCTTTGGCAAAAAATGGGAGCGAGCCAAAAGAGCCGCACTCCCGAGCTCCTGAGTACTCACCCGGTGAGCGCCACCCGAATTCAGAAGCTGCGTGAATTCATGCCGACCGCCCAAGCTCAACGGCGCTAGGCTGGCTTGGGCAGACTGCATGAATTGTTGAGAATCTATATCCTATGAAAAAGAACCTTTGGGACCGCCTTTTTACTTTGTTGGGTTTACTGACCCTGCTAGTGGCGGTGTTGGCCGGGTTGGCGGGGGCATACCTTCTGGGCAGTGTTTTTGGGATGGGAATGCCGGGCTACGCGCTCGGTTTCCTTGTAGGTCTCGGGATTGTGCTTGGCAGCTTTTGTTTTGACTTCAATCCCTTTGACTAGAGGAGGGAAGCGCATTTCTGTTTTAACAAGGATATCAGGTCATCGTCCATGAAGGCGTAATTGTCGGGGATGCCGAGAACTACGATTCGTTTGCCGCGCAAGGCGGAGGAGTAATCGCGGGTGAGTTTTGTTCGGTGGCTCTGCTCCATTGCGACAATGAGATCAGCCCATTCGATTTGCTCGTCCGAAAGGCGGACGTCGGCGTCACGGTTTAGGCCGGCCGAGTCGGTTTCGAGCCCGGGGAGGTCGGCAAAAATGTGCTCCGCAGTGGGACTGCGGAGCCGATTTTTGGAGCAAAGAAAGAGAACGCGCACTCGCTATTTTTTGAGATCGACGCAGAGAAGTTTGTTCTGTCCGCGCATCAAAAGCTTTCCGTCGCTGAGAGCCAGGGGGCTCCAGTAGCGGAGATCCTTTTTGCTCTTAGGGTCGGTTCCAAAGACATTGGCTTCCGCGAGGGGTTTGAAGCCTTTTGATGAGGGGGCAACAAGGCGGAGAATTCCGTTTTCGCCGTCCTGGATGATGAGGATACCGTCAGCGTAAAGGCTGGCTCCACGTCCCATGAAGGGGTCATTGCCGGTGCTCCAGAGTTCCTTGCCCTCGAGGTCGTAGCAGACCAAGCCACCCTTTTTACGACGGGTCGAGGTCTTGTGATTGGAGTTCTCGTTAGCGAGGAAGTAGAGGTGGTTGTCGATGACAAAAGGTGGGTGGACCTGGCTTCCTTTCTGGGTGGTCCAGAGTTCTTTGACCTCGAAGTTGGTTCCGGCCTTTTTCACAGAGAGCATTTTGGATCCGCCGTCATATCCTCCTGAAACGAAGAGGCGATCCTTGTCGACTTGAACGGGGACAGTGATGGGAATCCGGTTTTTGTAGAGTTTGCTGGACCAGAGTTTTTTGCCGGACTTGGGATCGTAGCTGTTGAGGCTACCTTCATCTCCGGCGGTGAGGAGGATGACTTGTTCGGTGCCGCCGAAATTTGCAACGACGGGAGAGGAGTGGCTGTTGCCAATTGCCCCGCTTTTCCAAATCTCTTTGCCGGTTTCCTTGTCCCAACCAGCGATGCCGGTCTTTTCTCCAAAAGGCATCACGATGAGAGTGTCGCCGACCACGAGGGTGCACTGGGCATATCCCCACTTGGGCGTCTTGGCGTCTGGGTAGCGAGCGGAGAGCTTGATCTTCCAATCGGCCTTGCCGGTTTTGCGGTTGATGCGAAAGACTTCGCCGAAGCTTCCGAGGAAGTAGACGGCATCATCTTCGACGGTGGGAACGCTTCGGGAACCGGGGTAGGAGGGCTCGCCCTCGGACTCGCTCTCGTAGCGCCATTTTTCTTTGCCGGTTTTGAAATCGAGACAAAGCAGCATGTCTTTTTCTTGTTCGACGCGGTCGCCGAGGAAAACTTCGTCGCCCGAAATGGCAGCTCCGCCGAATCCGCTTTCGAGTTCAGCAGTCCATTTGATTTCGGGGCCGCTTTTTGGGAAAGATTTTACAAGTCCGGTCTCGCTGGAGGTAGCGTTTCCTTCGGGGCCTAAAAATTGGGGCCAATCTTTTGCGGTGAGGGCGGCGGTGGTCAGGGTGGCAAGGAGAAGTTGCAGTCTCATAGTGTTCTGGAGATTATTGGGAGTCGGAAAAAAACGGCCAGCTTGAATTTGCGCCGAAATCATTCCGTGTAGAAAACACCTCTCCATGTCCAGATCTCTCAAATTGCTGCTCTTTTTTGTTCCGTGTTTATTGCAGGGAGTGCCGTTGCCTTATCAGTCGGCACCGGTTGATAATCCTCTGAAGGGTCTCGTGCCTTATTCTTCCACCTGGAAAAAGGAGGAGAAATTTCCTCATTCCATGGAGTTTCAGTATTTTGCGCTGGGTGACTTGATGAAGGGGTGGGGCAAGTATGATTGGCAGGTATTGGAGACTGCTCTTGAGAAGGCAAAGGCCGGCGGGAGGCAGCTGATCTTTCGGATCTATCTGGAGTATCCCGGCAAGGAGGATGTTCTGCCGGAATTTCTATCGGCAGAAGGGATGAAGATGACTCGCTGGAAAGACGAGAGCGGCAAGAAAGTGGTAACACCGGATTATGAAAGCGGGATCGCGCGCCGGACGATCCGTGAGTTCATCGGGGCGCTTGGTAAAAAGTTTGATGGAGATCCGAGAGTTGGTTTCATCACGGCGGGGATTCTTGGTCTGTGGGGCGAGTGGCACAACTATCCGAGAGAGGATCTTGAGGCCTCCAAAGAGGTCCAGCTTGAGGTGATGCAGGTCTTCGAGGATGCCTTCCAGAAAACGCGTCTGCTATTGCGATATCCGGCAGGTGCAAATGATGGGAATTACGCGGATAATCGAAAGGCGGCTTTTGGCTATCACGATGATTCCTTTGCCTGGGCCACGGTGCCTCGTGAAGGGAAAGAGGATGACTGGTTTTTTGTTGCCAAAATGAAGAAGGCCGGGCTTCTTGAGAAATGGAAAGAGCATCCGATTGGCGGTGAGATTCGACCGGAGATTTGGTCTATGGTTTTCACCGATAAGAAGAAAAGCCAGCAGCAGAATTTTCGCCAATGCGTGGAGCAAACTCACGTCAGTTGGTTGATGGATTCAGGGATGTTTTTGGACGATTTTCCGCAGAGCGAGGAGCGGCGGAAGCGGGCGGCGGCTGTGGTTTCGCGCATGGGCTACGAGCTTCATCTTTCTTCGCTGGAAATCGAAGGAGACGAGTTGAAGCTCACGGTTGAGAACCGGGGGGTAGCTCCTTTTTACTATGACTGGCCGGTGCAGTTGTTGGCCGGGAAGGTGTCGGAGCCAGGGTGGAAGCTGAGCCAGGTATTGCCGGGAGAACCGGTGGTTTGGAGTGCCAAGATTCTGGCAGAAGCGGATATTTCGATCCGGATTCTAAACCCGATGGAGGGCGGGCGTGATCTGAAGTTTGCCAACGGAGGTTACGAGGACGGTTGGTTGAAGCTGAGGTGAAAAAAAAGCCCGCGACCGATGAGCGGAAGCGGGCTTTGAGTCGAGTGATTGAAGGTGATCAGTCTTTGCGCTTGAGCTGCGGGAAGAGGACCACGTCGCGGATGGTGGGTGCTCCGGTGAGGAGCATAATGAGGCGGTCGATGCCGATCCCGATGCCACCTGCGGGAGGCATGCCGTGCTCGAGCGCTTCCACAAAGTCCTCGTCAATTTCCTGTGCTTCGCCACCGGTTTGCTCCTGGAGGCGACGCCGCTGAACATCAGGATCGTTGAGCTCGGAGTAGCCCGGTGAGATTTCCTGACCGTTGATGATGAGTTCGTAAACGTCGATGATGGATTTGTCCTCGGGATTCTCCTTCGCAAGAGGAATCAATTTAGAATCAACGTGGGTGACAAAGCAGGGATCGAAGGTATGTTCTTCTATAAGCTTTTCGAAAACCTGCTGGCTGACCTCGTAGTCTTCGAGGTGGTCGTGGATTTCCAGTTTGAACTCGGTCTGGGCCTTCTCTCGGCGCTGCTCGGGAGAGAGGTCAAACCAATTGTCTCCGGCAGCCTCGCGAATGAGATCCTTGTAAGGAGCTCGCTTCCAGGGGCGGCTGAGATCGAGAGTGCGGAGGTGCTCGCCGTTTTCGTCTTTGTGTTCGATCTTGAGGGTTCCGAAAAATTTCTCGGCGAGGTGGCAGACCATTTCTTCGACAAGGTTGGCCATGATCTCGAAGTCGCCGAAGGCCTGGTAAGCTTCCAGCATGGTGAATTCGGGATTGTGGCGTCGCGAGATGCCTTCGTTGCGGAAGTTGCGATTGAGCTCAAAGACCTTGGTGAGGCCACCGACGAGGAGGCGCTTGAGGTGAAGCTCGGGCGCGATGCGCATCGTGAGTGGCATGCTGAGTGCATTGTGATGGGTCTCGAAGGGCTTGGCTGCAGCGCCACCAGCGACGTCGTGAAGCATGGGAGTCTCGACTTCGAGGTAGCCACGCTCGTGGAGGAAGTTGCGAATCTCGGCTACGATCTTGGAACGCATGACGAAGAGGTCGGCGCTTTCCTGATTGGACATGAGATCGAGGTGGCGCTTGCGATATTTGGTCTCGCGGTCGGAAAGGCCGTGCCACTTATCTGGCATGGGGCGGAGGGCCTTCGAAAGGACGGTGAGCTTTTCGACTTTGACGGAGGGTTCGCCTTTTCCAGTGGTGAATGTTTCACCGTCGATTCCGATCCAGTCGCCAAGGTCGAGGCACTGGTAGGCGTCCCAGTCGGTTTCAGAAATGCCTTTTTTGTTGAGGTAGATTTGAATGCGACCGTGGGCGTCGCCAAGGGTTGCGAAGACGGATTTGCCCATGTCACGAATGGCGAGGAGACGTCCTCCAAGTTTAACGGGTTTCTCGTTCTCGAAGTTGGCCTTGAGTACCCCCGGGGTGGTGGTGGTCTCAAAGGCGGCGCCATAAGGGTCGAGGCCCAATTCCTTGAGTTTAGCAAGTTTCTCGCGCCGGACGGCAATGAGTTCCTCGGAAGTGGATTGGGGCTGGTTGGGCGTTTGTTCGTCGCTCATTTCGGCGGGACTCTAGGAGCTAAAAGGGACTTGAACAGCGTAAATCCACACCGTTGAAGCTGTTAGTGTGACAAAGTGCTTGCTGAGAGGCGAAAAAATGGTTTTCTTGCATCAGATTTCACAATTTGGGGGGGACAGCAGCCCTGATCGGTTTCTTCGGAGGCCGACGGGGCTGCTGCATGTATGGGCTGAGCGATTGGGGCGTGTGTTATTCGCTGATTTTTGAGAGAGGTGGGGCGTGAGCGAAGGAAATCGAGTTGATCAGCTGCGTGAGGCGATTCATCAGGCCCGTGCGCGAGTTTATCAGGTGGGCGAGCCGACCCCTTTGGAGCCGATGGTGGTTGAGGGTGTAAGGCAACCCGTCTGGGTGAAGCGGGAAGATCTTGGCCCGATCAAGGCTTACAAGTGGCGGGGAGCGTTCAACGCGATGGCCTGCCTCTCTCCCGGGCAACTCGCAGGCGGGGTAGTGGCTGCTTCGGCAGGAAACCACGCACAGGGAATTGCACTGGCGGCGAGGAAGTTGGGAACGACAGCGCGAATCTACATGCCGAAACCGACTCCGCTGGTGAAGCGCAAGGCGGTGATGGCTCACGGAGGCGATTGTGTCTCGATCGAATTGGTTGGGGATAGTTTTTCGGAAGCGCAAATTTCAGCACTTGAAGATGCCGAGCGGACCGGGGCGACCTTTATTCCGCCATACGATTCCATCGATGTGATGGCGGGTCAGGGCACTCTGGCGGATGAAATTTTCACTTCCGGAGAAGGACCGTTTGATCGGGTTTATGTGGCAATCGGCGGTGGTGGAATGGCCTCGGCGGTTGCGGCTCTTTTAAAGAGCTCCTGGCCCGAGGTAAAAGTGATCGGGGTGGAAGGTGTTGACCAGGCTTCAATGAAGGCTGCGGTTGAGGCAGGGCGTCCGGTGTCTTTAAGTTACGTCGATGTCTTTTGTGATGGCACGGCGGTGACGCAGGTGGGGAATTTAACCTATGAATTCTGCCGTGAGTTACTCGACGAAATAGTCATGGTGACCAATGGGGAGGTTTCTGCCGCGATCAAGTCCCACTGGGATGGTTTGCGGGTGATTCCGGAGCCAAGCGGAGCGATGAGCTTGGCCGGTTTTTTAAAGCAGCACGAGGCGGGCGAAGTTGGGCCGGACGAAAAAGTCCTAACGATTCTCTGTGGCGCAAATATGGACTTTGCGAAGTTTGCCGATGTCTCCCGTCAAGCTGGCATTAATCCGCGCCGGGACCGAAGTTGGCGTTTTGAGATTCCGGAGGAAAAGGGCTCTCTGGCCGGATTGCTGGCTGATTTGCCCGATGGGGTGAGCATCATGGATTTACAATACGGCCGGACAGTTCGGGAACCACAGCGGCCGCTTTTGAGTGTCGATGTTCCTGATCCGGCCTTGGTTGAATTTGAGAAGTGGATCGCTAAAAACGAAGAAAGGTCCGAGGACGTCACCGGTCACGGGGCGACCCGCTTTCGGGTGATTCCGTTTACCCCCTCGCTCTTCGTTTCGCCGCTCTTCGTGGAGGTGGAATTTCCGGAGCGGGCCGGGGCATTGCTGGGATTCATGAACGCGATCAGCTCGATGACCAGCCTCTGCTACTTCAATTACACTTATACCGGAGAGCGGGTGGGACGTGCTCTGATCGGGTTGGACTTCGACAATAAAGAGGAGCTGGCTGTGCATCGGATCAAGATTTTCGAACAAGCTGGCAAGACCGTGCGTGCGGTCAAAGAAGTTTTGATAGACTCCCTGATTTAAATGAGTAAAAAAAATACCAATATTAAGATTCGGTCGCTTGTTACGTCGCTTTTGCTGGTAGGGGCTTCGGTCCAGGCAGGGCAGGATTTCTTTGAATTGCCACCCATCAAGTATTCGGAAACCGCGAGTCAGGATGCGGTCGTAAAGATGGCAGCTGAGATTAAGAGTGGTGACTGGGTGATTGGAAACGTCGACGGGAAGGCTTTCCTGAAAGCGGTGCTGAAGAAACTGAATATCCCGGAGGAGTCGCAGGTTTTGGTTTTTTCAAAGACGAGCCTCCAAAACTCCTTGATTAATCAGCGGAATCCCAGATCGATTTATTTTTCGATGGATGCCTATGTGGGCTGGGTCCCCGGAGGCAAAGTCGAGGTGATCATCGAGGACGAAAAGTTGGGACCGGTCTTTTACACCATTGATCCGCCTTTTGGAGATCGTCCGGCCAAGGTGGCCCGTACGACTGATTCTTGTTTGCAGTGTCACGCCACATCGCGCACTTCGGGGGTTCCGGGGATGTTTATTCGCTCGGTTGTGCCGGATCAAAACAGTCATCCCATTTTGAGTGCTGGAACATCGCTGGTCACCGACAGCACTCCGCTGAAGGAGCGTTGGGGGGGGGATGTTTCGGGGTCTTCCGATGATCCTCACCTGGGTAATCGCTGGATCCCGGACAGCGCGCTGGATGGAGTCGAGTTGGCACCCGAGGTTTCCAATAACGAGGATTTATCAAATTTGATTGATACGGAAAAGTATCTCCAGCCAACGAGCGATATTGTGGCGTTGATGGTGCTGGAGCATCAGTGCCGAACTCACAATCTGATGACCAAGGCCAAGATGGGTTACCAGCGGGCGTTATACTTTCAGAAGTCTTACAGTGAAGGGGAGCATTTAAGTTCCCGGGAAGGCATGTCGTGGAAGACCGCAGAAAGTTCGGCCAAGGAGATCGTGGAAGCCTTTCTCTTTGCGGATGAGACTGATCCCGGGGGGGACGGAGTGGAAGGTTCCGATGCATTTACCGAGGCTTTCAAGGCGCGTGGCGTGAAAACCGGGAAAGGGAAGAGCCTTAGGGACTTCCGACTCTATGGTCGAATTTTCAAAAACCGTTGTTCATACATGATTCATTCGATGGCCTTCAAGGGCCTTCCCGAGTTGGTCAAGGAGCGGATCTTTCATCACCTCCGTCAGGAATTGGACAAGGAGACTGAGAGTCACCTGAGCTCCCGAGAGAAAAAGACCCTTCTGGGGATCCTTGAGGAGACGGTTCCCGGGTTCAGAAGTGAATCTTAACGCCAGGCTGGGGAACGATCGTTTCAGTGTTGGGCAGAGCCTCGGCTAGTTTGGTTTGGAACCAACTCACTGCGTCCAGATCTCCGTGGACCAATAGGAGCTTTTTTGGGCGTGCCTTGATTGCGAACTCGAGAAGTTCTTCACGGCGAGCGTGTCCTGAGAAATCGAATTCTTCCACGGCACAATTGAGTTGCACCTTATGGGTTCCATCGAGGCGAATGACCTCGCCCGATGAGGCTCGCTTGATGGCACCGGCGGGAGTAGCTGGATCGGCATACCCCACGAAGAGGAGAGAGTTGGCCGGATTTTGGAGGAAGCTTCGAGCGAAGATGTTGGAAGTTGTCTTCTCGCTCATCATGCCGCTGGACAAACAATAAATGGCCCCGGGTTTGTATTCGATGGGGGCTCGCCTCCTTTTGTTCCCGGTCTGCACCTTCATGTCGCGGAGGATCTCGAAGTTGGGGCGGTGGCGCCTTGTGGATTCGGAGAAGCTGTCGTAAATGACGGTCATCTTGGTGCTGAGGCCGCCAATGAAAACCGGAGTATGATCTGGAATCAGCCCTTCGGACTTAAAGTTGTCGATCATCGTAAGCACCTCCTGTGTTTTTCCAATCGCGAAGACCGGGATCAATGCCGAGCCACCTGCTTCGAGGGCATTTCGGATACTGTTAGCGAGGAGTGCTTCCTGGTCGGCGCGCGTGTAATCGGTCGGACGTTCGTCAGCTCCTCTCGTGGTCTCCATGATCAGAAGGTCAGGCTCCTCGAAGTCAGGGAAGCGAGCGCCTTTGATCAGGGAGTGTCCGTGAAAGCTGACATCACCGGTATAGAAGATCTGCTTGTCGTCCTTTTCGATCAAAACTCCGGCCGACCCTAGAATATGGCCGGCGTCGTAAAAGGTGACAGTCGTTTCGGTCTCTCCGATGGGATCAAGGGTGAAGGGCTTTTCATAAGGCCGCATCATCCAGCGATCGCGGAGGTAGTCGATTTCACGATGATGATAGAGAGGATACTCGGGGATACCTAGTTCTTCTCTCTGGCTGCTCATAACGTTAACCGAGTTGTGGAGAAGCGCTTCTCCAAGCGCTGCGCAGGGCGCAGTAAGATAAACCGGAGCGGAGGGTTGATCTCGCTGAGCCACCGGAAGAGTGCCTATGTGGTCCAGGTGAGAGTGAGAAATGATGATGGCATCAGCACTATCGTATGGGATTTCCTGGTAGCGGGGGAGGGCATTGGGTCCGTCTTCCTTGGGGTGCATCCCTGCATCCAGAAGAATCGATGTCCCGTCCAAGTTGAGAGCGTAAGAGTTACCACCGATCTCGGCTCGTAGATTCAGGGACTGGAATGAAAAGGTAGGCACGGTGCGAGACGATAGTCGGGGAGGCTTGGCTGGCTAGAGATTTGTCTCTGAAGATGAAAATTGCGGCGCTAGTTCGGAAAACTTAACAAAAATTTTAGATTTTAGCCCCTTCGTGAAACTTTTTTAGGGCTGGTTTTCCCCGTCAAATCAACATTTCCAGGAATCAGAGCAAAATTCATCAAGAAACAGTGCCCAAAAACATTGACGTGGGAATGGAAATCATTAGGGTTGCCCCCGCAGCCGCTACCGGCCGCGACCGAGAAACACTCGAAAAGGCTCGCTTGAATGAATCTTCATCAGCGGGCCTGATCAGTCTTCCGGTCAATCGTTCTTTGAAAGTATGGGTTCCACAGACTCTTCCACCTCGGGAGTAAGTTGTAAAAGTTAGTGAGCTGGTTTTGTGCCAGATTTATTAATTTTTGCCTCAGAACAACGAGATAGGTCTGTTGGAAAGAAAAGACAAAAAATCATATTGTGTGCTGCGTCTTGGGTTTCTGATTGGAAATTTGAGGTGTGGGTCATGGGAGTAAGCCTGTTTAGGTTCTTCCCTGGAATCGCGAGATTCCAAAACCAAAGTCAATTTGATAGCTAAGCGCGCTACGAGCGGAAGTCCTGATTTATCTGGGATGGAGGCAGTAGCAATTAAGGTTTAGACGTCAGATTCAAAACATTTCTACGGAGAGTTTGATTCTGGCTCAGAACGAACGCTGGCGGCGTGGATAAGACATGCAAGTCGAACGAAAATACTGATTAGTTTACTAAGATGTATTTTAGTGGCGGACGGGTTAGTAACACGTGAGAACCTACCCTTTAGACAGGAATAGTCCCGGGAAACTGGGTTTAATGCCTGATAGTCTCTATGGAGTAAATGGTGCCTTCGGGTATCGCTAAAGGATGGGCTCGCGGCCTATCAGTTTGTTGGTGAGGTAAAGGCTCACCAAGACTACGACGGGTAGCTGGTCTGAGAGGACGATCAGCCACACTGGAACTGAGACACGGTCCAGACACCTACGGGTGGCAGCAGTCGAGAATCATTCACAATGGAGGCAACTCTGATGGTGCAACGCCGCGTGGAGGATGACGGTCCTAGGATTGTAAACTCCTGTCATTGGGGAGTAAGACTTATGCGTTAAGAGCGTGTAAGTTTGATAGTACCCAAAGAGGAAGGGACGGCTAACTTCGTGCCAGCAGCCGCGGTAATACGAAGGTCCCAAGCGTTGTTCGGAATCACTGGGCGTAAAGCGTGTGTAGGCTGCGCGGAAAGTCAAATGTGAAAGCCCGGGGCTCAACCTCGGAACTGCATTCGATACTCCCGTGCTAGAGTAATGGAGAGGTAAGTGGAATTCCTGGTGTAGCAGTGAAATGCGTGGATATCAGGAGGAACATCAATGGCGAAGGCAACTTACTGGACATTTACTGACGCTCAGACACGAAGGCTAGGGTAGCGAAAGGGATTAGATACCCCTGTAGTCCTAGCAGTAAACGGTGCTCGCTTGGTGTGGGAGGATTCGACCCCTTCTGTGCCGGAGCTAACGCGTTAAGCGAGCCGCCTGGGAAGTACGGTCGCAAGACTAAAACTCAAAGAAATTGACGGGGACCCGCACAAGCGGTGGAGTATGTGGCTTAATTCGATGCAACGCGAAGAACCTTACCTAGGCTTGACATGCTTGTCGTACTCTCCCGAAAAGGAGAGGTCACTTCGGGTGGACAATGCACAGGTGCTGCATGGCCGTCGTCAGCTCGTGTCGTGAGATGTTTGGTTAAGTCCAGCAACGAGCGCAACCCCTGTGAACTGTTGCCAGCGCGTAAAGGCGGGGACTCTGTTCAGACTGCCCAGATCAACTGGGAGGAAGGTGGGGACGACGTCAGGTCAGTATGGCCCTTACGCCTAGGGCTGCACACGTACTACAATGCCCAGCACAATGAGAACCGATACCGCGAGGTGGAGGAAATCTGCAAAACTGGGCCCAGTTCGGATTGGAGGCTGCAACTCGCCTCCATGAAGTCGGAATCGCTAGTAATGCCGTATCAGCTACGACGGCGTGAATACGTTCCCGGGTCTTGTACACACCGCCCGTCACATCATGGAAGCCGGTCGCACCCGAAGTATATGCGCTAACTTTATTGAAGCAGTATCCTAAGGTGAGGCTGGTAACTGGGATGAAGTCGTAACAAGGTAGCCGTAGGGGAACCTGCGGCTGGATCACCTCCTTTCTACGGAGTAAGGACTCAAATTCAGCTAGCTTGCTAGTGTAAGTAATCCCTGAGTCCGGTCGACACCTGTTCGAAGTCATTCTAATTTATTGGAATGAACTAGATGGTGGAAAGAACCTCGAAAGAGACTTTCACAAATATTTGAGTGACCAATAACGCACCTTAAACCAGTCAAAAATTTTACAGCTGACATCCTCTGGTGTCAGATGTTTAAAAGACTGCAGCATACAATCTGATTTTTTGTCCTACTCACCGTAAGATAAACTACGGGGGTTTAGCTCAGTTGGTAGAGCGTCTGCTTTGCAAGCAGAATGTCAACGGTTCGAATCCGTTAACCTCCACCAATTTACAAGGGTCCGCGCCATGAGTGTCGGGTCTTTCAATATATCTAGCGGGGCTTGTAGCTCAGTTGGTTAGAGCGCACGACTGATAATCGTGAGGTCGGCAGTTCGAGTCTGCCCTGGCCCACCATTCCTAGATAAGGATCGGTGAACTAAACGAGTAGAGACAATAACAAAAATTTTCTGTGACCCATACTTTTTAGGTTAACGCCGTTCTTTGACATCCATGTGAAGTTTTTTAAGACTGTGAGCACCATCACTTCAATGTGGTGCTCCATTAATACAATGAAATTAGACTGAGGATCATCACACGATGATCTACACTAACTTGCAGTCCTTGGATAAAGACTACCAAAAAACCAAATTTACGGTTGGAACGAATCAGCAATGATTTTTTCTGACTCAAGACAAATAGACGTTCTTCGGAACGTCGACTTTATAACGACAACCGATTTCAAGAGAATGAGGAATTAAGTTATTAAGGGCATAGAGTGGATGCCTTGGTGCTAGAAGGCGATGAAAGACGTGATAAGCTGCGATAAGCTTCGGTTAGGTGCAAACAACCTTTGACCCGGAGATTTCTGAATGGGGTAACCTGGCGGGATTGAATCCCGTCGTTCCTTCCTGAATAAAATAAGGAAGGATACGCAAGACCTGCTGAATTGAAACATCTTAGTAAGCAGAGGAAAAGAAAGAGAATTCGATTCCGTAAGTAGCGGCGAGCGAAAACGGACCAGCCCAAACCGGCATCTTTGATGTCGGGGTTGTAGGACCCCGCTGTGGGACCTTTAAAGATAGGTGAACACTTTGGAAAGAGTGGACAAAGAGCGTGACATCCGCGTAACCGAAATCTGAAAAGGCCCTAGGGAGTTCCTGAGTAGCACGGGACACGTGAAACCCCGTGTGAATCTGCGCAGACCACTGCGTAAGGCTAAATACTAACTAGCGACCGATAGTGAACCAGTACCGTGAGGGAAAGGTGAAAAGTACCCCTGTGAGGGGAGTGAAATAGAACCTGAAACCCTATGCCTACAAGGTGTTAGAGCCCTTTCGAGGGTGATAGCGTGCCTTTTGCTTAATGAGTCTGCGAGTTACCGTCTGTGGCAAGCTTAAGATCTTCTGGATCGTAGGCGTAGCGAAAGCAAGTCCGAATAGGGCGATCCTAGTTGCAGGCGGTAGACCCGAAACGGAGGTGACCTACCCATGGCCAGGTTGAAGCTTAGGTGATACTAAGTGGAGGACCGAACCGGTGTGTGTTGAAAAACGCTCGGATGAGCTGTGGGTCGGAGTGAAAGGCTAATCAAACCCCGTGATAGCTGGTTCTCCTCGAAATGCATTTAGGTGCAGCGTTGCGTGTTGATGAGTGGGGGTAGAGCACTGACAGGGCTAGGGGGCATACCCGCCTACCAACCCCTATCAAACTCCGAATACCATTCAATAGAACGCAGCAGTGAGACGGCGGGGGATAAGCTTCGTCGTCGAGAGGGAAACAGCCCAGACCAGCAGCTAAGGTGCCTAAATTGTGCTCAGTGGAAAGGAGGTGAGGTTTCATAGACAGTGAGGATGTTGGCTTAGAAGCAGCCACCATTTAAAAAATGCGTAATAGCTTACTCATCGAGAGACCTTGCGCCGAAAATACTTGGCGATAAGCACAATACCGAAGCTCTGGGTGTCAGAATTTATTCTGGCGCGGTAGAGGAGCATTCTCTGTGCAGTGAAGGGTGATGGCGACTGACCCTGGAGCGCAGAGAAGTGAGAATGCAGACATGAGTAACGATAAGAGCGGTGAAATCCCGCTCCGCCGTAAATCCAAGGTTTCCCGGGCAACGTTTTTCGTCCCGGGGTTAGTCGGGACCTAACCCGAGGCCGATGGGCGTAGGGGATGGCAATCAGGTTAATATTCCTGAACCCAGTAAGGAGGACGCATAATCAAAAGCTACTAAGTGATTGAATTCTGAGATGCGGCTACGGCCAATTCGCATAGCTAGAGAGAGTGCCAAGAAAAGCCCTTACATTAATGGCCCGTACCGTAAACCGACACAGGTGGATGGGTAGAATATACCAAGGCGCAAGAGTGAAACCTGGTCAAGGAACTCGGCAAAATAGCCCCGTAACTTCGGAAGAAGGGGTGCCCCCTCTGGGGGGCCGCAGTGAAATGGCCCAACCGACTGTTTAGCAAAAACACAGCATTGTGCTAAGGCGTAAGCCGACGTATACGATGTGACACGTGACCAATGCCAAAAGATTACGGTAAGATGTTAGCACTTTAGTGCGAAGCTTCGAGCCCAAGTCCTGGTGAATGTCGGCCGTAACTATAACGGTCCTAAGGTAGCGAAATTCCTTGTCGGGTAAGTTCCGACCTGCACGAATCGTGCAACGAGTTGGGCGCTGTCTCGACCAGGTGCTCAGTGAAATTGTAGTTCCGGTGAAGATGCCGGACACCCGCAGAAGGACGGAAAGACCCTATAGACCTTAACTGTAAGCTGTTATTGGTTGTTCGATCTTAATGCTCAGCATAAGTGGGAGACATTGAAGGGTGCGTTTAGGCGCATCTGGAGTCATCAGTGAGATACCACCCTTTAATATTGGATAATCTAACCCCGAGCCGTCATCCGGCCGTGGGGACAATGGCAGCCGGTCAGTTTTACTGGGGCGGTATCCTCCTAAAGAGTAACGGAGGAGCGCGAAGGTGGGCTCAGCACAGTTGGCAACTGTGTGTTGAGTGTAAAGGCACAAGCCCGCCTAACTGTGAGACCTACAAGTCGAGCAGATACGAAAGTAGGCCTTAGTGATCCGGCGGTAGAATGTGGAATTGCCGTCGCTCAACGGATAAAAGGTACCTTAGGGATAACAGGCTTATCACGCCCAAGAGTTCATATCGACGGCGTGGTTTGGCACCTCGATGTCGGCTCGTCGCATCCTGGGGCTGGAGAAGGTCCCAAGGGTCCGGCTGTTCGCCGGTTAAAGCGGCACGCGAGCTGGGTTCAGAACGTCGCGAGACAGTTCGGTCCTCTATCCTCTGTGGGCGTAGGAAAATTGAAGGGTTCAGACCTTAGTACGAGAGGACCGGGTTTGACGCACCTCTGGTGTTCCAGTTGTTCTGTCAAGGGCACTGCTGGGTAGCTAAGTGCGGAACGGATAAGCGCTGAAAGCATCTAAGCGCCAAGCCATTCCTGAGATAAATTTTCCCTGAAGGATCGTGGAAGACGACCACGTTGATAGGCTGGGGGTAGAAGTGCAGCAATGTATGCAGCTCACCAGTACTAATCATCCGTTCGACTTAATTCCTTCTCTTCTCTCTTGAAAGTCACCCGACTGCCAAGAGAAAGAGAAGAATAGAAATTCAGAATCTCTTATAATTTGGAAGTTAAGAGTCTTTAGAAGGTTGCAAGAAAGTAACAGTCTAATAACAGTCCCAAAATTGCTTCACATGGATGCCAGAGAACGGCGTAGAAATGAACAAATGAACCATTGCAAAATGGATAAATTGCTCAGACCAACCTTGGCAGAAATGCCCTTTTTTGATGGCCCTTAGAGGTCGTAAGTCGTAGTAAAAAGCTACGAAATACGGCCTCTGGTGGCCATAGCAGAGAGGAACCACCCGGTCCCATTCCGAACCCGGAAGTGAAACTCTTGTGCGCCGATGGTAGTGGGACGATAGGTCCTGTGAGAGTAGGTCGTCGCCAGTTATAAGCCCCGTTTTTTCCGTCATCCGGAAAGAACGGGGCTCTTTTTTTACCCTCGTTCGCAAA
>CBFHQJ010000048.1:0-36474 GCA_965657795.1 Akkermansiaceae bacterium | reverse complement strand
ATGAGGCCGGATCGTGGAGTTCCCTGGTGACGACTTATTACAATCGTTACGGAAACTTTTTGGAGAGTAACGCTCCGACCGGAGAAATTATCGATGGTCTCAATGTGCTGAGGACTCAGAACACCGAAAATGTCGAGGTTCACGGAATCGAGATGAAGACCAATGGAGCGACGATTATCTCCGTTTCGGAGGAACATTTGCGTGGTCGGAGGGGACAAGTGATGCGGGCCCGCTAAATACCGTTGAGCCATGGAAGGCCGTTGCGTGGTTGGGTTACGACGCTCCCGGTGAGAAGTGGGGGATGGAATTGGCCGGGACTTACGTAGCGGCGAAATCTCAGTCGGATATTACCGGTGACCTGCCTGCGACGGATGACTTCTTCCTCCTTGACTTCACTGGTTACTACCGGTTTTCCGAGAGCGTGGTAATGAGGAGCGGGCTGCGTAATTTATTGGATCAAGAGTATGTCCTTTGGGCTCGCGCCAATCGTGGTTCGGGTCATGCGGGAGGGGTGACAACGGGGATCGATACCCAACCCGGAATCAACGGGTTTCTCTCGCTCGAAATCACTTTCTAAATCATCTTATGAGAAATCTATTTTACCTGGTCGTTCTCGGTAGTGCTGCTTCCGGCCAACTCATCACGCCGGAGTGGCGGGGAGAGGAGGGGAAATCTCACATCGAGTGGGATGTATTCAGCGAGGCCAAATTCTTGCCGAACTCGCCAGACGTTGCGACCGATCCAGACGCGAGTCTGACCAGTCGGACCAGCTCGGCATTCCTCACCGGAAGTCGAAACATCTATAGTTTTCAGGCTCCGATTTCGATGCAGCTCGATGACACGACTGGTCTCGTGGTTCGTAACATTTTTCTGCAAGTGGGAACACTTGGTTCCGGCATGGATGCCGCGGAAGCCCGATTGATTTATGAAAATGAACAAGGAGAAGTGCAGGTGATTCTGCCGAGCCAGACCTTTATCGCCAGCGAGGAGGACCTGACCGGGGAGCTTGGGGGAGTGGGGACGACTTATGGTATTCAGTGGGATCTTCGGGAGACTCCTTTGACGGGAAGTTACTCTATTCTTTTCGACGCGAGTTCAACTTCGCTGAGCCTTGATCGGGTCTCGTTGGATCTGTCTTCCGAGTATCGTGTCTTCCAAGCCGGAGCCTTTGGCCGTTAGGATTCGGGGAAACGAAGTGATCGTTTCCTGGTTTGGTAGCCGGCGCCTGCAATCGAGCAAAACTCTTCAGGATGACTGGGCTGATGTCGACGGGTCGGAAGGCGTCAATCAGGTCACTTTACCTCTTCAATCCGGGCCGACCTTCTTCCGGCTCAGCCCAATCGAAGCTTCAAACAACTCCAACTGATGATTAAGAATACCATTCCACTCCTCCTTGTTTCCCCCGCAATCTCCCAGGCCGCGACGACCTGGCAGTCGTCGCCCAACGCGGTTGCGACCGCTTCTTGGGATACCTGGAGTTTTGCCCCGCCGGTTGGAGAAACAGGCAGCGGTTCGCAAGGAAGTGCACAGGCAAGCTCGGGCACTTTGATCACCTCCAGCGACCTGACCACCGAAGTGATTGCCGCCTATGAATTTCCGGGTGGTCTGGGCACGAATCCGGATACCTACTATTTTCACACCGGAGCGGGAACCTGGACGGCCAATTTACTCCTTTCGGAAGCGGCCAGCCACGTGCGTGTGAGCTATTCCCTGCTTGGATTTGGCGGGGCACCGCCCGAGGCGTTTTTCGCGGAGCCATTCATTGCTGGGGCTTCGATAATCGGGTCCGGATTCTATTCTTCGAGCAACGAAGGGATTGAGGGGACTGTTTTTTTCTCAAACCTCGAGCTGGGATCTCCTGCAACTGAGATTGAAACGACATTTGGAGACCGTTTGTTCCCCGGATTCCCCGGATTCCCCGGATTCCCCGGTAGTTTTCGCTCGGTGGATGGGGTGAAAATTGAATTCTTTAATGGAGCTCCCATTCCCGAGCCGAGCTCGGCGACATTTTGCCTGGCCTCCTTTTTGTTGCTCAGGAGAAGGCGCAGAAATTGAGTTCTTTCGTCCTAACAATTCCACAGCTTGGGGCTTGCGAACCGGCCAGCCTGTCGTTGATTGTGGTATGAAGAAAATTATTGTGGCAGGGGCCAATGGCTTCCTCGGGAAATATCTTTGCCACTGGTTTGACAAGCTCGGCTGGGAAGTCGTGGGGATCTCTCGAAATGGCGGAGTGGCAGAGGTCGCAAAAGATGTTCGTTGGGACGGTCGAACGATGGGTGCTTGGGCGGACGAATTCGAAGGCGCGGAGGTGTTGGTGAACCTGGCGGGGAAGAGTGTCAATTGTCGCTATGGTGAGAAAAACAAGGAGCTCATTTTTCAAAGCCGGTTGGAGAGCACGGCGATTCTTGGTGAGGCCATTCAGGGATGCAAAAATCCTCCCAGATTGTGGTTGAATTCGAGCACGGCTACGATTTACCGGCATGCCGAGGATCGAGCTCAGGATGAAGAAGAAGGAGAGCTGGGAGAGGGCTTCTCGGTCGAAGTGGCCAAGGCTTGGGAAAAGGCTCTTGATAAAAGTGAAGTTCCCGAGTGCGTGCGAAAGGTGGCTTTGCGGACGGCGATTGTTTTGGGGAATGAGCCGGGCTCGGTGTTCGACTATCTGCGGAAACTGGCCTGGTTGGGATTAGGCGGGAAAATGGGAAGTGGCCGGCAGAAGATGAGCTGGATCCACGTGGATGACTTTTGTCGGGCGATCGAGTGGATGATCAAGCAAGATCAACTGCAGGATTTTTATAATCTTTCCGCACCTAATCCGACTGACAACGCCGGGTGCATGGCTGGCTTTCGGCGCATTGCCGGAAGGGGATTTGGGCTCCCGGCGACCAAGTGGATGTTGGAAATCGGCACTTTTGTGATGAGGTCGGAAACCGAACTGGTTTTGAAAAGTCGCTGGGTTTTGCCGAAGCGGCTTGAGGTGGAAGGATTCGATTTTGAGTGGTCTGATTTTGATGAAGCCCTGAGCCATTTGGATGGGCGGTCCGGTCCTGCGTAGGTTCTGTTAGGTTGTCGGAAGCTCCAGCTTTTGGATGTGGTTGTTTGTGGTCCGACACCCTCCGGAGCTTCCGGCGACCATTGAGTTGGCTGGGAGGGGAAGCAAAACATTTTCCTTCCAAGGTTGGCGCGTTCTGTTACCTCCCTTTCCGTCATTATGAATAAACGAAAACGTAATAGCGAAGGTGGGTCCACCTTCAGAGATAGTTGGAAGAAGCGCCGTTTGACTGGAGCTGTAATGCTGGGTTCGACGGCTTTTTTGTGCGCGGGTCCCAGTGTCAGCTCTCCGTTGACAGCAAGTCCGCCACCCGAAAAAGAAACGAGTTCTTTTTGCGATGCCTATCGAAACTTGGGCAAGCTCTACAAGGATCCCGATAACCCTTACATTCAGAGCTTTTCGCTCTTTGGTCGAATGCATTGGCAGTATGGCCATGTCGACGGCACGGATGCCTTTGGCAGAGACATTGATTATGATACGGCGGACTTCCGTCGATTCCGTCTCGGAGCTAAGGCGACAGTTTTTAATCATATTGGCCTCAAGGCGCAGGCCGAGCTTTCCAATGACGACATCCCGCGGGGCGGTACGACGCGCGATGTTCGATTTCAACAGATGTGGGATATGTATGTCACCTTTGATGCGCAGGCCGCGCTTGGAATCCAGTCGTTGGAGACACTCACCTTCGGGTATGGTGCACGTGAAACTCATACTTCCTATGAATGGCACACCTCTTCCAACAAGTTGAAGACAGTGGAGCGTTCCGCTCTTTCAAACAAGATTTGGCCTTCAAATGGTGAGTTTGCAAATGCCACGGGAGCGTGGGTTAAGTTCGGTCAAAAGGATTGGTATACCGAACTTGGTGTCTTCACCACGACCCAGGATGATTTTTGGGCACCCTGGTCTGACGGGCAGATGTATTGGATGAACTACCAACACGATCTGACATCGCTCACCGGAGCGGATGTCTCCACGCTTTTCGTGACGGGCTATTATCAGAATTCTGATTCGACCGACTCGTTTGAACGCCTGGCGGCAGGAACCGAGTGGTCGACTTCGGCCGCTTTCGTCTATGGGCAGGGACCATGGCAATTCCTCGTCGAAGGTGTCTATGGCAAGAACTCGGAAGAGGTTCGTGAATCGCGCCAAGGCAACTATTGGGGCTTTGTCTTTCTGCCAAGTATTTGGTTGGTGGAGGATAAGCTCGAAGGAGTTTTCCGATACCAATACCAAGGTTCGGAGAATCCCGAAGGGGTCCGGATTAACAGTCGTTACGCCAGGAGAGCTGATTCGAAATTCGATGATGTCGATTTGTTGGGGGGGCGGGGCGATGAGCACCATGCCTTCTATCTCGGACTCAAGTATCACTTCTGCAAAGACAACATCCACTCTCTGATCGGGGTGGAGTATGATGACATTAATCGCGGCGGTCAGGACATCTACGATGGCTGGTCCATTCTGGCGACCTTCAGAATGTTTTTGTAGGATTTAGAAAATGAAGTGTGTGTGACTTCAATGAAAGGGTTTGGGAGCATTTGCATGGTATTCACCGGAGTGCGCAATGTTCCCTTGCCTTATCTGATTGCGCAGAGGAAATTTGAGGCACACGAAAAATGTTAATCTCAGTAAAAGAAGAAATAAGAATGAAATTATTCAAATTGGGGCATCGGTCGATTTCCCAGACAATGAAGGGCTGCTTTGGCAGCATCGCAGTGGCCGCTACGGCACTTTCCTTCACCAGTTGTGGGGACAAGGAAAAGGAAGGCGAAGGGGCGGGTGGTACCGCAATACTTCGTTTTTCTGCCATTCCTGATGAGGATACCACGGGACAGGCTGCGCGATTTAAGCCGGTGGCCGATTACCTGGCGAAGGCTTTGGATGTGAAGGTCGAGTTTGTCCCTTCGGCAACCTACGGGGCGTCGGTTGAGAAGTTCGAGAACGGTGACATTCACCTTGCATGGTTTGGTGGAGTTTCCGGTGAGCAGGCCCGACAGGCTGTTGACGGGGCCGAAGCTCTGGCAGCAGGGAAGAAGGATCTTGCTTTCAAATCTTACTTCGTAGCCAACGCTGCCACTGGCCTGACCAAGTCAGTTGATTTCCCAACAGCGATCGCAGACATGACTTTCACATACGGAAGTTCTGGTTCTACTTCGGGTTGTGTGATGCCTTCCCACTTCATCATGGAGAAGACCGGAAAGACGCCGATGGAGTTTTTCCAGAAGAAGCCAATTGGGTTTTCAGGGGCGCACGACAAGACTGCTTTACAAGTTCAGGACGGGACCTTCCAGGCCGGAGTTCTCAGCTATGGGAAGTATGAAAGTATGGTGAAGGAAAACAAACTCGACCCCGCGAAGTGCGTGGTCGTCTGGGAAACTCCACCCTTTGCCGACTACAATTTTACCGCTCACCCTGCGCTTGAAAAAGCGTTTGGAGAGGGGTTCGTGGCGAAACTTCAAAAGGCTCTTTTGGAATGCAAGGACCCGGCGGCACTCAAAGCACTTGGTCGTGACGAGTTGGTAAAAGTAACCAATGAGACTTTCATTCCGGTTGCCAAGGTGATGGAGAAAGTCAAATTCGACTAAGGGGCACTGATGAGCATTCTCTCAGTCAGAGATGTTTCTCAGAATTTCGGCGCGACATCGGCCTTGTCCGACGTCGCGCTTGATATTTCTGCAGGTGAGCAAGTGGCTCTGATTGGGGCTTCGGGGTGTGGTAAGACCACGCTTCTTCGATTGCTTGGGCTGCAGACTTTGCCCAGTTCGGGAGACCTCACCGCATTGGGATTCGATCTTTCCAAGCCAAACCGGAAAGGGCTTCGGGAGGTACGCTCGCGCATTGGCATGCTGCCACAGGATCTGGGACTCGTGCCGAATCTCAGGGTCATCCAAAATGTCGTGTTGGGACGCTCTGGAAAGCGCAATGTGTTTGGAACAATTCGAGATCTTCTTTGGCCTGCGAAAGTGGAGCGTGAGAAAATCTTCGAAATTCTGAATCGCATGGGCGTGGCTGAAAAAATGTATGATCGTACCGATTCTCTTTCGGGTGGTCAGCAGCAGCGGGTGGCATTGGCCAGAACTCTTTACCAGGGGGCGGAGGTTCTTTTGGCTGATGAACCACTGAGTGCGGTGGATCCGGCGCGAGCGCGGGATGTTCTGGAGTTGATGGCCGGACTTTCGTCCGAGCAAGGGATCACGCTCGTGGTTTCCCTTCATCAGGTCTCCTTGGCGCGTGAGTTTTTTCCGCGCATCATTGGATTGAGAAAGGGAAAAGTGGCCTTTGATGGTAAGCCGACAGACGGGGAAATTTCCAGCCTTTACGATCTGTGAAGGGCGGCACGCGAATGTGGCTGGGGCGGCGATGGTTGGTCATTGCTCTCGGGGTGATTTTCGTTCTTTGTGTGGCGAGGTTGGGAACAAGCTTTGTTTCCCACACGCCGGGATCCGACCCTTGGGCTTCCACGATTCGGTTTTTTAGCGGAGCGGTTGCGCCCTCTCTAGTTGATCAAAATCCCAGCCTGCCAGCCGATGCGGAGCCCTTTCTTTCGCGGCTTGGGGATGATTTGTTGCGGACGATTCGTTATGCTCTGATTGCGACCTCACTTGCGATTCCGGCTGGTCTCTTACTGGGCTTCTTTGCTTCGGAACAATGGTGGCCGCGGAGCGGCGTCCGGTTGGTTTTTCAATTCATTCGCTGGCCCGTTCGTATCTTGCTCTCGCTGATGCGTTCGATCCATGAACTGATCTGGGCGATCTTCTTTCTCTCAGCGTTCGGTGATGCTCCTTTCAGCGCCTGTCTTGCCTTGGCTTTGCCATTCACAGGGACTCTGGCAAAGGTGTTCTCCGAGCTGATGGACGAGGAAAGCCGTTCTCCACGCGATGTCCTGACGGCGGCTGGTGGTAGCGGAGCACAGGGTTTTGTCGCGGCGATTCTTCCGATGGCCCTGCCTGACATGGTAAGCTACTCGCTTTATCGATTTGAGTGCGCTCTCCGGTCGTCGGCGGTGTTGGGGTTCATCGGAGTGGAAACGATTGGCCTTTCCATCAATCGTTCTTTTGAAAATGGTTATTACGGAGAGGTATGGACGGCGCTTTATGTTTTGATTGCGACGGTGATTGTCATCGAGGGTTTGGGACATCTGACTCGAAAGAAGATGACCTCGGGCAAAGCACGGGAGCGGCGACCGGAAGGGGTGTCCGAAAGAGCACTCAGGAAAACGGCGCCTCGTGACTGGTTTTTACGTTCGACGGGGCTTGGTTGGCTCGTTGTGATTTTGATGGCCTTTTCTGTGGGCAAGCCTCTGGTGACTCCGATGCTGGAAGGACAGCGGGTTGAGCGCTTATCGCGGTTCCTGACAAAGCTCACTCCAGATCCAGTCGCGCCTGATCAATCTCTCGCGGACTGGGGTGAGAGGAAGGATGCTTGGAGCGATGGTTCGGATCAATTTTTCCCATGGCTTGCAGATTTGTGGCAACACCCGGGGCAGGAGGCGGTGATCAACACCCTTGCGATGTCAGTGGCGGCGATCATTGTTGCGGCGTGGCTAGCCATCCTTCTAGTTCCCTTGGGGGCTCGGTCTTTGGCAAATCACCATCCACTTGGCGTTGCGATGTCAGGGAGCGCCATTCCCAAATTGGTGGGAGGGATGATCCGGGCGTTCTTTATTCTGACCCGCGCGGTCCCTGAGTATCTTTACGCTTTTCTGCTGGTTGGATTGATGGGGCCGAGCGCGTGGCCGCTGGTTCTGGCACTCGCGCTTCATAATCTTGGGATCCTGGGGAGACTTTGGACCGAAGTCGTTGAAAACCAGAGGCCGGGTATTCCGAGAACCGTATTGGAGGTAGGTGGAAGCCGATTGCAAAGCTACCTTGGAGCTTTGGCTCCGATGTCATTAAACCGATTTATGCTCTTCTTTTTCTACCGGTGGGAATCTTGCGTGCGGGAAGCTACGGTTCTTGGGATGTTGGGAGTGAGTTCCCTGGGTTACTACATTTCCATTCAGCAAAACTTCCGGGAGTATGATGACATTCTCTTTTATACTCTGCTTGGAGCTGTCTTGGTGGTCGGAGGTGATCTGACGTCCGATCTTTTGCGCTACAAGCTGCGTGGGAAAAGCAACTGATAGGATAATCGGCTTTTCAAAGTAGAATCGGGAGCTAACTTCGCCGCTTATGAAACGATTCCTGTCCTTCCTTCTTTTTATCTTATCTCTTCCGGTGCTTTCGGAGGAACGTCCCAATGTGGTTCTCATTCTCTCCGATGACCAATCTTGGACCGACTACTCGTTTATGGGGCACAAGTTGATCGAGACTCCGGCGCTCGACAAGTTTGCCAAGGAGTCGCTGACTTACACTCGTGGCTATGTGACTTCACCGCTTTGTCGTCCGTCTCTTGCTTCAATCTTCTCCGGCCTTCACACCCCGGTTCATGGCATCACCGGAAACGATGTTCGCAAAAAAGTAGGAAAGGGGAAGTTCAACCGGAATCATCCGGAAGAAGGGAAGATCCATGAGCAAATCTATGCGGACTTTGAGAAGCGGGATGGCTTGGCTCGTCTTCTTGGCAAGGCGGGTTATCTGAGTTTGCAGACCGGAAAATGGTGGGAGGGGAAACCCCAGCGCCACGGATTCACCCATGCCATGACTCATGCCGATCCGGCCAAAGGGGGGCGTCACGGTGATGCTGGATTGAAAATTTCCCGTGATGGTATCAAGCCGATTCAGAATTTCCTGGATGTGGCAAAGGAAAAGAAAAAGCCTTTCTTCATTTGGCACGCACCCTTCCTTCCCCACACCCCGCACAATCCGCCCAAGGAAATTTTCGACAAGTATCTCGCGAAGGGTGAGAGCAAGTTTGTCGCGCGCTACTATGCGATGGTCGAGTGGTTTGATCAAACCTGCGGCGAGCTTTTTCAGGAACTGGATCAGCGGGGGCTGTCCCAAAATACCATCGTAATTTATGTAACCGACAATGGCTGGATCCAGTCGACCGATTCCGGTCGCTATGCTCCGCTTTCCAAGCAAGCGCCCTATGAGATGGGAATTCGCACTCCCATCATGATTAAGTGGCCGGGCAAGGTGGAGCCGAAGATGGATAAGGATACTCTGGTTTCTTCGATCGATATCGCGCCCACGATTTTAAAGATGGCTGGCGTTGATGTTCCCAAGGCCATGACTGGAATTGATCTTCGCGATACCGAAGCCTTGAATCAGAGGGATGTCGTTTTCGGCTATGACGGGAATCACGACATGTTTGACGTCAACGACCGCACCGCGAATATGGAATCGCGTTATGTGGTGCAGGGTGACTGGAAATTGCTCCTGCATGACCCCGAGAACTACGGCTTGCCCTATGCCGGAAAATCAGCGGCCCATCCTGACAATAAAGAGGGAAAGCCTGAGCTCTATAATGTGAAGGCGGATCCTCACGAGAAGAAGAACCTTGCCGAGGCCAATCCTGAAAAAGTAGCCGAGATGACCAAGGTGCTCGATGCTTGGTGGAAGTAAATTTTGGCATGTCGGAGCTGGCTCCGGATTACCTGAGGAGCTGGCAGCCGAGAATGACGAGCCCGGTTGCCAGACCGATGAGTTGGGTCACGATTTTCCATGAGATCCCTGAAATCATTTCGATCACACGCTCGTCGATGACTCCACCAAGGCGATCACGAACATCAGAGAATCGAACAGTCTCGCCGTCATGTGTGCAGGATTGCGTCACAGCCCGGACTGTTGCCCCGACCACGACTCGTTGCATTTTTCGAGCAAACCAAAACATGACTCCTGAGAGATCTGCGGCTTGATCATCGCTTGCAAGGATTTGGTCCGCGGCTGCATTCATGGCCCGTTCCACTTCGGAGAGCGCCAGCAATTGATCCGGGTCCTCGATGAGTCCCGAAATGCCGGTGGATTTTTAGATCAGTTTCTCGAAGACGCGGCTACCAAGCTTTGCTTCTTTGACGGCACGCTTGACGGTGGAGAACACTGAAAACTGAACCGAGGCGGTTAGCCCTAGAGATCCCATCACGATAAAAGTCCAGATTACGGCGAATACTCCTCGCAAAATCGAGTTTTCGGAGGCCCACCAAAATGCCATGGCAGCGAGCAATCCACCCCAAAGAAGGTCAATGATAATGAAGGAAATGGCTAAGCACTTCACTGCCGAGCCGAGAAAGCCCGAGATTATTTTTAGGGTTTTGGCAGCCGGTGGCATCTTTTTTTGGAATCACCCGATGAGTTGCCTGATCACTTCTCCGCCAAATTGGGAGAGTTGTTTGTGGCGGCCGGCGTGGTAGTAGGTGAGCTTGTTGTCATCGAGGCCGAGGAGGTGGAGTATGGTGCAGTGGACGTCGCGGATGTGGTGGACGCAGTCGACGGCTTCGCCGCCGATGTCATCGGTGGCGCCGATGGTGTGCCCGGCTTTGGTGCCGCCTCCGGCAAACCACATCGCCATGGCGTTGGCGTTATGGTCGCGGCCATAGCTTAGGCCGCCACGCATTCCGTTGTCGGGGGTTCGGCCGAATTCGCCGCACCAAATGACGAGGGTGTCGTCGAGCATACCACGTTGTTTGAGATCTTTGAGTAAGGCGGCGATGGGTTTGTCAACAGAACGAATAAGGGAACCGTGGGCGCGCGCGATGTAGTCGTGGCTATCCCAGTTGCCGGCATAGGCTTGCACGAAGCGAACGCCTTTTTCGACGAGGCGGCGGGCAAGGAGGCACTTGCGGCCGAAGGCGTCGGTGTCCTTTTGTCCGACGCCATATTCTTCGAGGGTGGATTCTTTTTCGCCTTTGAGGTCGAGGATTTCAGGGACCTCCATTTGCATGCGATAGGCCAGTTCATAAGATGCCATGCGTGCGCTGAGTTCGCTGCGATCGGGATGGTTGGTAAGATGCCCTTGGTTGAGTTTGGCGAGAAGGTCGAGGTTCTGCCGTTGCCGTTGACGGGAGATTCCGGCAGGTGGGTTAAGATCAAGAATGGGGCTGCCCTCGGGTCGCAGGGGAGTGCCCTGGAAGTCGGCGGGGAGGAAACCATTTGACCAGTTGCCGGCTCCGCCTTGAGGGTAGGAGGTGCGGGGCAGGACGACAAATCCGGGGAGGTTTTGGTTTTCGGTTCCAAGACCGTAAGTGACCCAGGATCCGATGCCGGGGTCACCGCCGAAGCGGTTGCCGGTGTTGAGTTGATAGCACGCGGTCGGGTGGTTGACTGAGTCGACCTTGGCGCCGCGATAGAAGCAGATATCATCGACTCTCTTCTTGAGGTGAACCCACTCGGAGGAAATGTCGGCTCCGCTTTGACCGGCTTTTTCAAACTCGAAGGGGCTTTTGACGAAGTAGCGTTGGCCGGAGGACATCGCACTTTCGCGTTCGCCTTTGCGATTGAATTTTTGAAGGTGCCGCTTGGTGAGTTCGGGCTTGGGATCAAAGGTGTCGATGTGTGACGGGCCGCCTTCCATCATCAGGAAGATGCAACGCTTCGCTTTGGCGGGATGATGGATGGTTTTGGTTCCGGCCGCTTGAAGAAGGGAGGAAAATGCAACCGATCCAAGTCCGGCGCCAAGTCCGTAAAGCGCTTCGCGTCGGGTCGGGTTTGCGTGGAAGTGGTGACTCATGGCTTTAGTCCAAGTATGCGAATTCGTTTGAGTTGAAGATGACGAGGCAGAGGTGGGAAAGGCCGCGGGTGCGGGCGTCGGACTTGCTGCGCCGGAGGTCGGGCTGGTAAATCTTGGAGACGGGGAGGAACTCTTCGAAGGTGTAAAACTCTCCGGTCTTTTCGGCACGGACGGTCCGATTGACGGAGGTGGGGAGGGCCGACGATTTTGGCTTTAGTCTTGATTCGTCGGAGGTGGCTGTTTGCCAGGCGGCGAGGAAGGTGGCGTTTTCTTCTGCAGTGGGCACTCGTCCGAGAGCGAGTTGGAAGGCGCGGGTGATGACCTGTTTGTCGTTCTTTGATTCCGTGAGGAGGCGGCTTGCAAAGGCGAGGGCGCGGTCTTGCATTTCCTGTGAGTTGATGAGGGTGAGGGCTTGTGGTGGGACGGTTGAAGTCTCACGAAGTTCGCAGGAATCGTTGGAGCCGGGTTGGTTGAAGGTTTCGAAAAAAGGATCGCGGAGGCCGCGGAGTTTTTCGGCGTAAAGGCTTCGTCGGTTTCGTTGGGCGGGGGTGGGATCAGGTTCATAAACAGAGGCGGTGCCACCCATAATTTGGAGAGGTTGGCGGGCGACTTCGAGATTGATGTCGGGACGGGCGGCGAGGCCTCCAACTTCGCGATTCAGTTCGCCACTTGCGACGAGCATGGCGTCGCGGAGTTCCTCGGCGGTGAGGCGTCGCGGTTTGAAAATCGAGTAGAGATTTTGAGCTGGGTCGGCCGTGGTGAGGAGGTCAGGAGAAGGGTGTCGCGAGCTGCGTTGATAGGCCTGGGAGGAGATGATGAGGTGGTTAAGTTTCTTGATGGACCAACCGTTTTCAATGAACCATTGGGCGAGGTAGTCGAGAAGTTCGGGGTGGGTGGGGGTGGCCCCGGTGCCTCCGAAATTGTTAGGGTTCCCGGCGATTGCTCTGCCGAAGTGCCAAGACCACACGCGGTTGACGATGACGCGGGCGGTGAGTGGATTGGCGGGATCGACAATCCAATTGGCAAGAGCAAGGCGACGTTTGCCTTTGTCGCCCGGGAAGGTGGCGGGTTTCATCGCACCCAGTGATTCGGCTGCGCTGAGGGCACCGGGTATCACCGGGTCGCCAGGAGAGTATACGCTGCCGCCGGTCAGGATGGTGTCTTCCTCGATGTATCCGGGACCCTGCCATGGTTTGTCAGCGGGTTTGAGGTGCCCTGCGACTTTGCTCTTTTTGATGGTCTTTCCGGTGTAAACGCCGTGGGCGCGAGGCTGGACGCGATCGGCCTCGATGTAGTGGCGTTCGATGTTTTTGAGCATGCGCGCATTGGACGCTTCATCGCCGGGGTCGAGGCCGTTGTCGCCGACTTTGGCGTCGCCGGTTTCGTTCTTTCGCTGGGCCTTCATCTTCTGGTTCAAAGCGGCGCGTTGCTTCTTGTAACCATTGATTTTTGTCATCACCAAATCGTGGGACGATTTGAAGTGATTGCGGTTTTCTTCTTTGAGAAACAAGACCGGGTGGTCGGCAAACTGGGTGGTCGAGAAAACGGCCATCATGCGGTAGTAGTCGCGGGTGGGGACGGGGTCGAATTTGTGGTCGTGGCATTTGGCGCACTGCATGGGGTGCGCGAGGAAAGTTTGGCCGACGGAATCGGTGACGTCATCGAGCCAGAATTGGCGGGTCTCTTTAAAGACGGACATCGCGGTTTGTTCCCAGGGTCCCATGCGGAGGAAACCGGTGGCGATGAGGGACTCGGGCGAGCGTGAGGGGAGTTCGTCGCCTGCGATCTGCTCGCGGACAAAATCGGGGTAGGGTTTGTCGTGTTGAAATGAGCGGATGACGTAATCACGGTAGCGCCAGGCGTGCGGGCGGTAGTAGTCGTTGGCGAAGCCGGCGGAATCGGCATAGCGGGAGACATCGAGCCAGTGTTGTGCGAAGTGCTCGCCGTAGTGGGGCGAGTCCATGAGTTGTTTGGCGTATTCGCTGGCGTTTTTGAAGCTGGCGATCTCTTTTGGTGAGGGAGGAAGTCCGGTAAGGCCGAAGGAAAGGCGTCGTGCGAGTTCGCTTGGTTCCGCGGGAGGGGCAGGCGGGAGGTCGGCTGCCTTGAGCTTTTTAGAAATGAGATGATCGATGGGGTTCTCTCCATTTGGAATGGCAACCTTCTTAAGTGGGCGATAAGACCAGAGTTTTTCGGATTCGTATCGACGGTTTTGCCAGTCTTCGTTCAGGGCCTTGGAAGTGGCGACGCGTTCACCCTCGGCGTAGCGTTTTTGGATTTCAGCAATGCGTTCCTCGTCGGGCCATGGGGCACCGGCTTTGATCCAATCGCGAATGATCCAGGTTTCTTCTTCCGAGAGCTTGTCGGCTTCCTTGGGCGGCATTTCGTAGTCCTCCACCGTACGGGTGGTGACGAGGTAGAGTTGGCTTTTGGAAGAGTCTCCGGGGATGAGGACTTGATCTTCGAATTCATCGCCACCTTTCAAGATCGCCTCGCGGGTACGCATGTCGAAGCCACCTTTGATTTTTTTCCCTTCTTCGCCATGACAAGCCATGCAGCGGGAGGAGAAGAGCGGTTTGACCTTTAAGGCAAAGAGCTTCTCGCCATCAGTGGGTTCGGCGGCGGTGGAAACGGCAATGAGGCACAGGAGAATGGAGAGAGGATTTTTCAAAACTTGGCTGAGCTAATGGATACGCTGGCAAGAGGGCGAAGTTATCTCCTTTCCGTGACGAGGAGAGCCAGAAATACTCGGGCATGTCCTATCGTGTTGCCATCGTTGGATCCGGAACTGCTGGTCCGGCTGCCGGGATTTTTTTGGCACGGGCAGGGCATGAAGTGACTTTGTTTGAGCGTGCTCCGAAGGAAGAGGCGGTTGGAGCCGGTTTTTTGCTGCAACCGACAGGTTTGGGGGTGTTGAGAGAGTTGGGCTTGGCTGACGAAGTGCTTGCCGTGACTCAGAAGATTCGTGGGCTTTACTGCGAAACGGGATCGGGGAAAGTTCTGCTCGATCTCAAGTATCGGGAGCTGAAGGAAGGCCTCTTCGGGCTGGGCACCCATCGTTCTTCGCTTTTATCGGTGCTCTTGAAAGCCTTCAGGGAATCCGGAGGCGAAATGCGCTGGGGGTCCTCGATTGAGAAGATGAGTCTGGAACAAGGTCGGCGTTATCTGGATGGGGGAGGGCCGTTTGACCTGGTGCTGCTTTGCGATGGAGCACGCTCGCAGCTTCGGGGTCAGAGCGGGATTGGGGCGAGGGTGGACCGCTATCCGTGGGGTGCTTTGTGGTTTATTGGGAAAAGGACTCCCGAGTTTGCAGCGGATCTTCTGTGGCAGCGGGTCGGTTCGACTCGAGAACTTTGCGGGTTTCTCCCGACCGGAACCAAGGAGGATTATTTGAGTCTTTTCTGGAGTGTTCGTCTGGATGAAGCGCTTCCTGATTTGGAAGGCTGGAAGAAAAAGCTGTTAAATTTGGTTCCGGAAGCAGAGGGGTTTCTGGAGCAGGTGGAGTCGCTGGAGCAACTTCAGCGTGCCTCGTACCACGATGTGAGAATGAAGCAATGGCACGGGGATCGGGTTGCGATTTTGGGTGATGCCGCGCATGCCCTGAGTCCACAGTTGGGGCAGGGGATCAATCTGGCCTTGTGTGATGCCTCTGTCTTGGCTGGATGTCTTTCCGAAATGGATCTGGAAGAAGCGCTGGCGACCTATTCCCGTCGACGCCGAAAGCATGTGAGGTTTTACCAATTTGCAACGCGATGGACGACGCCGTTTTTCCAGTCGGACCACCTCAAGCTGGGTGAGCTCCGTGATTTTGCTTTTCCAATTGGGATGAAATTTCCCTACTTTCGACGACAGATGATTGCGATGATGTCCGGCCTGAAGACGGGGCCCTTTGGGCAGCTTACTCCCTGAAAATAGCGACCGGGTTGATGCGGCCATCGGGATTAAAGATTTTGCCAACCCACACTAATTTCCCGTTGTGGTAGGTCTTTTCAAGAAGGATGCGGGCCGAGATATTTCCACCGTTGAACTCGTCGAGGTAGATGAAACCATCGACGGTATTGTCGCCGCGCAGTTGATAGGTCTTACCGCTGGTCAGGCTCTTGTAGGATCCGCTGACGAGGCGATCCTTGCCCCAGTCCAAAGTGACGCGAACATCAGAGGTTCCAATCTTCCCGCGGTAATTTGATTTGATTTGCGCGGCCGGTTTCCGTTGAAGGGTGCGCGAGATACTGATTTCTTCACCGCGGCTTGTTTTGCCAATCCAGGAGAGGACGTCTCCATTCCGGTGCTTACGAAGAGATCCGTTGGCGATGAGCTTCGACCCATCATAGATGTGAATATCGATTTCTCCCTGCACGTAGTTGGTGCCGAGAAACTGCCATTGTTGCTCGATCCCTTTTGAATCTTTTGAGATCGGGAAAATTGCCCCTCGTGCCGCATCCATATCGTCGAGCCATTGCAGACTTACGGCGGCTTGGACTCCCCCGAATTCGCCAAAGTAAACCTGGGAAGGTTGAACCGAGCGGGCGGTACGAATCCGATTACGGGTGAGCTTGCCAACGTTGGTGAAGGTGGCGTGGGCGGGAGCCGATTGGGTCTGGGTCTGGGTTGGCGCTGGAGTCGGTGGCGGAGGCTGGGTGGCTTCGACGACCGGGGGAGGGGTGCCATTTTTGCCGGCGAGGTAGATGGGTTCGAGAAGGTTCCCATAACTCCAGGGGCGCTGGCGTTTGCCGCTCTTGTAAAAGACACTGCGTGCGACACGACGGAGAACTTACTCAACCACGATCCCGGGGCGTTGGATTTCCTCAGCGAGAGTGGCTGTATAAAGGCTGTTGGTGCCTTGTGAGTTATCGTAGGCAACCCTGCCGTGTTTGGTGGCATAAGAGACGAGAGTACTTTCACTTTCACTCTGATAGGGTGCCAATCCTTATGAGCCGGTGCGGGCCTTTGTCATCAGATTGGGAACGCTGCGGCAGCAATCGAGAAAGACCAGAGTGAGACTGGTCTTGGCGTTTTCCATCACGCTTAAAATATCTTTAAGGCTGGGGCTGTTCTTTTTGAGTTCGTATTTAAACTGAGCCTTGAGGTCGGTCGGGAGGATGTAGTTGCGATCGTCGACCTGGGCGCCGTGGCCGGAAAAGAAGACAGCCCCGATGCTCCCCGGAGTCAGGTCGGCGTGGCATTTACGAACGGCTTCCAGCAATTGGTTGCTGTTTGCATCGAGGTAGAAGTGAACCTTGAAGCCAAGCTTCTCGAAGGTGGTTTTCATGAGCCGGGCGTCGTTGCCCGGGTTTTTGAGATCGTTCTGAGTGACGTAGTTCGAGTTTCCAATCACCAAAGCAACACGCCTCTGAGCGTGGCAAAGGGTTATGGATCAGACTACAAGCAGAGAGAGTAGAACTTTCTTCATTTCGCGAAATATAATATCCAAGTGCTATTTTCTTAGCAAGGATGAGTTTTGATGATCAGAGATCGAATTCAGACATGATTTGAGCCACGAGTGTTTCCGGTGAATCAATCACATCAAGAGTGAGAGCATTTGAGGGAGCTTCCAGGGTCTCCAGTTGGGATTGCAACAGGCCGGGAGGCATGTAGTGCCCGCTCCGCTGGTTGATTCGCTCCGACAGAAGCTCGGGTGAGCCACTTAGAAAAACAAATTCCGCTCCTTTGAGGATTTCCCGATAGCTCGCTTTGAGCGCGGAGCAGGCGATGATGGTAAACTCGTCTGCATAGCGAATGAGGGTGGCGAGAGTTTCCAACCAGCCTTGGCGATCGTCGTCGGTGAGCGGGGTTCCGGCCGACATCTTGGCGACATTTTCAGGAGGATGAAAGTCGTCCCCGTCGAGGAATTTGCCTCCGGTCTTCCCGGCCAAGAGCTGCCCCACAGTCGTTTTCCCGGAGCCACTCACTCCCATGATGACGAGAGCTTTCATGAGACGAAAAGCCAGACGATTGAGGCGAGGGCAATCCCGATGAAGGCCACTGCGGTGGAGACGACACTCCAGGTTTTGAGAGTCTCCTTTTCTGTCATGCGGAGGTAGCGGCTGACCATCCAGAAGCCGGAGTCGTTGACATGGGAAAAGCCGGCGGCACCGCAGGCGATGGCGACCACGATGAGTGAAAGCTTGGCGTCGGAAAGATCCAGTTTGGCAAGAATCGGGGCCATCAGGGTGGCTGCCATGACCATGGCGACGGTGGCGGAGCCTTGAGCGATCCGCGAAATCGAAGAAAAGAGGAAGGCCAGAAGGAGGGTGGAGATGCCCAGCCCATCCAAGGCATTCGCGAGGGCGTCGCCAACTCCGGATGCTCCAAGCATGCCTTTGAAAACTCCGCCGGCTCCGGTGATGAGGATGATAACTCCGGCAGGGCCGAGGGCCTTGGTGGAGACGTCCATGAGAGTGTCACGGGAAGCTCCTCTTTTGGTTCCAAGAAGCCACAAGCTAAGGCAGGTAACGAGAAGGAGGGCGATAATGGGGTGGCCAAGGAATGAGATGATTTGTTGCCAGATCGGGGCGGATCGGAGGAGTTCGTTGAGTTGCACCGAGCGGGCACTTTTGGCCAGTCCGGCGGGCAGGCTGCTGCCCACGGATTGCTCGACCAGGGAGCCTGCCACGATCAGGATGATGGGAAGAACCAAAATGGCCGCGATCATGCCGAATGAGGGCGGATTTTCTTCCTCGGCGGTTTCCAGTTTGGGCGGATCAATGTGGATAGTGGCGGCGATACGACCACCGAAGGTAATTCCGGAAAGAATCGCGGTGGGGATTCCCACGAGGAGGCTATAAAGAATGACGGTGCCGATGGGGATGCCGAAAGTGTAGGCGACCCAGGTGGGGCCGGGCGTTGGCGGGACGAAGGAGTGGGTGACCATCATTCCGGCCAGCAGGGGCATTCCGTAAACGGTGACCGATTTCCCGCTTCGACGGGCCAGCGCGTAGATAATGGGAGCGAGAATGACCAGGGCGACATCGAGAAAGACCGGGATGGAGATTAGAAATCCGGAAAAGAGCATGGCCCAAGTGGCTCGCTTTTCTCCGGTTATGCGAAGCATGCCGTTGGCGAGGCTTTGAGCTCCGCCACAATGCTCGATCATCGCTCCGAAGATCGCCCCCACTCCAATGATGGTAGCGATGAAACCTAGGCTGGATCCCATGCTGTTCTTGATGGTCTCGCCAATGTCGGTCATCGACATCGTGCCGGAAGCGAGACCCACAAAAATACTGGCAAGAAGAAGTGAGATGAAGGCCTGAACCCGGAATTTCAGAATGAGAACCAGGATTAGCATGATCGCGGCGATCAAGGTGCCGATTAATCTTCCGGTGCTTGCCTCGGCGAGAACAAGAGAGTGCAGGACGTTCATCATGAGAGAGCTAGCTCACCTCAATTCGGAATGGGCGGGAAGGGAAATCTGCGATTGCGAAAAGAAAGGCCCCAACTTTTCAGCCCGGGCATGCTCTGGAAGGTGAGCGAGATTTGGTCAAAAAGGTCAGGACTTGGAGCAATTGAAAAGCTCTCGGGAATCTGGAATTCGGGCGCGGGGGCTGTGAGATGGAGAATGGGGCAGTTGTCGATGTCGATACAGTTGTTAGCATCATCAGTCTTCAAGATTACGTCCGGAGCGAAGATTCGGAGGGCGAGGAGCCCGGTATTTTGGCCTCCCGCCTCTAAAAATGTCACTATGGAAATGAGCCGTGAGCAAATAAAGCAGTTTCCAATGATTTTTTTATTGATGGATAGGGGAAAAGTCCGTCGCAAAATGTTAGGGGATTTCAAATTGACTAATTGTGGGGCGGCGGCTGGAAAGCCCTGATTTTCAATGACTGGAGAGATTTGGTTTCGTTGTTTAGGGGGTGGGCTCCTCGATCTTGAGGTCAGAAAAAATTCGCAAAGAAAGAACAGTTTTGCAAACCCGCAACCTAAAGTTTTGTTAGGGTATTTTTTTTGAGAAATCTTCAAAAGCGATGCTTTTATGTGCCGTCGAAAGAACCCGACACCCCAACCGAAAAACAAAATCAAAAACATGAAAATTACTACCGCTATCTTTGCTGCTGCCGCTGTCCTCCTCCCTGTTTCCGTGCAGGCCGAGCCAAAGGCTACCAAGTCCGTCGTCGAAATCGCCGTTGGCGCTGAAGACTTCTCAACTCTCGTCGCTGCTGTGAAGGCCGGCGGTCTCGTCGAAGCTCTCTCCGGCGAAGGCCCTTTCACCATCTTCGCTCCGACCAATGCAGCGTTCGCCAAGCTCCCTGAGGGAACTGTTGCTACTCTCCTCAAGCCTGAGAACAAGGAGAAGCTCGCTGCAATTCTCAAGTATCACGTTGTGTCCGGCAAGGTGATGGCTGCTGACGTCAAGGCTGGCAAGGTCAAGACTCTCAATGGTGCTGAAGCGACCATCGCGATCAAAGGCGGCAAAGTGACGATCGACAAGGCCAACATCGTCAAGACCGACATCGTCGGGACCAACGGAGTCATCCACGTCATCGACTCGGTGATCCTTCCTGCTGCTAAGTAAGTTTCTTTACTTGTTCATAAAGTATATCGGCCCGCTTCCTCGAGAGAGGAGCGGGCTAACTTTTTGCCAGCCTGTCAATGTGAGGATCAGTCGGGGCTTCGATCACTGTTTGGTCCTTTGTGATTGGGTGGCAAAACCGAAGAGACTTGGCTTGTAAAAGCATGCGGGTCCCGATTCCTAGTTTTTCGCCGGTTGCTCTGCAGAGGTCCTCGTCCAAGTAGCGAAAATCGCCAACGATGGGGTGACCGGCTCTGAGGAGGTGCCGTCGGATCTGATGAAAGCGTCCTGAATGAGGGGAAGCTTCAACAAGGGCCAGTCGGTGCTTGTTTTTTCGGAGCACGTGGAAAGAGGTTTCCGCTGGCTTTTCAGAGGCATCGGGCGTCTTTTTGAGAGGAGCCTGACAGGACCATTCTTCTTTCTCAGGGTGACCGTGAACCATCGCGAGGTATTTTTTCATGACCTGTCTTTTTTCGAAAGCCTTCCTGATTTTACGGGCTGCGATGCGGTCGGTTGCGAAGAGAACGACTCCCGAAGTTGGTTGATCGAGTCGATGAATGACATGAATTTTCTCTTCGATTTGATCTCGAAGAATTTTCATCGCAACGAGATCGTCGGGCCGGGGTTCATCGGAAGCGTGGACCAGAACACCGGGCGGTTTGTTGATCGCGACAAGCCACTCGTCCCGGTAAAGAATCGGGAGCGAGGTCACTTTGGCGCTGGTGGATCGAAGAGGGAAATGAGCTTGGGCTGCGAGGTGACCTCGGCCAGCGAATGAGAGTTTAAGACCTCAAGAAAAGCGCGCTGAGCCTGTGCGAAAATCCCTTTCAGCCGACAGGCTGGCGAGATGCGGCAGACGCCTCCGGTGCCGGACTCGCAGTCGATCACTTTTGGGTTTGCTTCCCCAAGGTAGAGAAGTTCGCCTAGTTGGATGTCTTCAGGTTTGCGGGCCAGACGGACTCCGCCTCCTCGTCCCCGTTGCGCTTCAAGGAAGCCGTGCCGGATAAGCTCCTGGCAGACTTTGGAAATGTGATTGTGCGAGAGATCGTATGCCTCGGCGATCTCGCGAGCCGCGACGAGACGATCCGGATGGAGCGCGACGTAAATCAATGCGCGGTAAAGAAAGTCGGTCTTCGCGTTCAACTTCATAAAGAGGTTAAATTTTTACCGATTTTCGGTCCCGGGTAAATCACGGACTTCTTGAATCGAGCGAGAGTTGCGGGTTTCTTTTGAAGTGTCAGCGTCTTGATTATCTGCTTTTCTGCCCTGACCGATGAAGATCCCAGCCGTCTTATTTTTCACAATTGCT
Organism: Akkermansiaceae bacterium; assembly: GCA_965657795.1. Classification (GTDB taxonomy): domain Bacteria; phylum Verrucomicrobiota; class Verrucomicrobiia; order Verrucomicrobiales; family Akkermansiaceae; genus SW10. The sequence goes on along the minus strand of CBFHQJ010000048.1, from coordinate 15,012 downwards.
ACGCTTTGTGCCGATGAGTTTCCGAAGGTTTATAACAGCGAGAAGCAGCAGAACGGGGAACCAATGGAACCAGAGGCTGCGGCAAAAGCCTTTCAGGTGCCGGAGGGATTTAAAGTCACCGTTTTTGCGGCCGAGCCGGAGGTGCAAAATCCCATCGCGATGGCCTGGGATGACAAAGCCCGTATGTGGGTGGCTGAGAACTACACTTATGCAGAGAAGGGGAAGCGTTTTGATCTCAATCTCCGGGATCGCATTGTCATCTTTGAGGATGCCGACCGTGATGGAAAAGCGGAGAAGCGGAAGGTTTTCACGGACAAACTGCAGATGCTCACCAGCGTGGAGCTGGGGCATGGGGGAGTTTGGGCAATGTGTCCGCCCCGGCTATTGTTCATTCCCGATGCCGATGGCGATGATGTTCCAGACGGAGAACCGGAGGTGGTGTTAGATGGCTTCACGGTGGCGAAGAGCAACTATCATAATTTCGCCAATGGTCTGCGTTGGGGCCCGGACGGATGGCTTTATGGAAGGTGCGGAGGTTCTTGTCCGGGAATGGTCGGGGCACTGGGAACACCGGATGAAGAGCGCATTCCTCTCCGTGGTGGAATCTGGCGCTATCACCCCAAGCGCAAGTTCTTTGAGGTCATCGTGCATGGAACGACCAATCCCTGGGGGCACGATTGGGATAAAAACGGCGAAGGATTTTTTATTAACACCGTGAACGGCCACCTATGGCACATGATTCCCGGCGGTCATTTTGACCGGCCGTTTGGAAGGTCGGTCAATCCACTTGTTTACGAAGCGATTCAGATGCACGCGGATCACTGGCATTTCGACAAAACCGGCAGCTGGACGAAGTCCCGGAACGGAGCGGCAAACGACTATGGTGGCGGGCACTCTCATATCGGGATGTGCATTTATCAAGGAGATCATTTGCCCAAGGAGTGGCAGGGGAAACTGCTGACGTGGAACCAGCATGGAAGGCGATTGAATCGCGAACGATTGGAAAGGGAAGGCAGCGGATATGTCGCTCGACGTGAGCCGGATCAGTTCCTGGCGGGTGATGATTGGTTCCGCGGACTCGATATCAGGGAAGGATCGGATGGTGCGCTTTATGGATTAGACTGGAGTGACACCGGGGAGTGTCATGACCACACTGGAGTGCACCGGACAAGCGGGAGGATTTATCGTTTTTCGAAAGGCGAGGTGAATGATGTTAGCCTGTTATTGAGCAGTACCGATCCCTCTGACCTCAGACGACGAATTATAGAATCTCCGAATCCTTGGTTTTTCAGACAAGTTCAGAAAATTGCTCCTGTTTTGGATCGGGACGATGTGGATGGTTTTTCGCTCTCATTGAGGTCTGGATCACTCGGTGCAAACCTACGGGAGATTTGGTTGGCTCATGCAGCTGGCCTGATAAAAAGGGAGGATTTGAGAGTTTTGTCAAAAAACGACGAAGAACATATCAGAGTTTGGGCGATTCGTTTGTTGACTGACGAGTGGGCCATCGATTCGGTTTACGGCCCGATGCCGCATCGTAAGGTGAAATCCGAGCCGGAGTTGCGAGATCGGTTTGTGAAGATGGCGAAGGAAGATTCGTCGGGCCTGGTAAGATTGGCTTTGGCTTCGACTCTTCAAAGGATTGCGGTGGAGGATCGGGTTGCCTTGGCCTCGGCTCTCGCTGGCCGGGCCGAGGATGCCACGGATCACAATCTGCCGAGGTTGGTGTGGTTTGGCTTGATGCACCTGGGTGATGAAAGATTGGAGGTGGCCAAGAAGACGGTGTGGCCCGATCTGCTTCGATATCTGGCCCGGTCGTCGGTTGGGCAACCAACGATGGTTGAAGACGTCGTGACTCTTGCGGTGGCGCATGAAAAAAAGTCAGAGCCATTGCTGAAGGGCCTGATGGAAGGCTTCAAAGGGGTGCGAAAGGCGCCGATGCCGGAAGGTTGGGAAGAGAGTTCGCTGGTGCTTGCGAAACGTATTCCGAAATTAACGCGTGAATTGAGTGCGCTCTTTGGAGATGGACGGGCCATGAATTCGCTCAAGGCCATTGCTCTGAATGACAAGGAGGAGGTCTCCGCGAGGAAACGGGCGCTGGAAGCTCTCATTGAAGCGGATGCCGAAGGGTTTCGTCAGATCTGTGAAACGCTTTTTTGGAAGGCCGGATTATGCGAGACCGCAGTTCGTGGTTTGACCCGTTTTAAAGACGAAGAGGTTGGGAAAAAGCTCGCCGCCAACTATCGCAAACTTTGGCGGGAGGAAGATAAGCTGGCTGTCATAAACGGTTTGGTTTCGCGTCCGGCGTGGGCCGGGATATTGCTTTCGGAGATCGAGAAAGGGGCGATATCGCGACAGGCAATGACTCCATTCCATGCCCGTCAGGTTCTTGAGATGAAGGACAAGGCGTTGGCGGATCAACTTCGCAAACACTGGGGCGAAGTCCGGCAATCGGATGAAGTTTTGAAGAAGCGAATCGCTGGGTTGGAAAAGGCGCTTACTCCCGGAGTTCGAGCAAAGGGGGACAAGTCGAAGGGGCGTGTCTTGTTCAACAATCTCTGCGCCAGTTGCCACCAACTTTATGGACAGGGCGGGAAGCTCGGCCCCGATCTGACCGGGTCGGGGCGCGCTGATCTGGGCTATCTTCTTGAAAATATTGTCGCTCCTAATTCCGTGGTTCCTGCCGAATATCAGATGTCGGTGATCACCCTCAAGGATGGGCGCGTGGTGAGCGGAGTCATTTCCTCGTCTGACAAACGCTCGACGACTCTCAAAACACTCACTGACGAAGTGGTCATTGAGAACGCAGGCATCGTCAAAAGCACCCGCTTGCCTGATTCCATGATGCCGCCCGGCTTGCTCGACGCGCTCACGCCCGAGCAAACGCGAGATCTCATCGCCTATCTCATGCACCCGCAGCAGGTTGAATTGCCTGACGCGAAGAAATAGTCATCCGGTCATGTTTGAGTCTATCGATTGGGTGGATACTTAGGAGTTTGACCGTGAGAAGGCGATTCTGACAGATCCGGAGAAGTGCGACATCTCGGATGATAGTGACTTCCTCAATGAGCAATGGTTATTCTTGGAGTGCCTGGATGATCACTTCGAAACGAAGATGGGTTGGTCGGCCTTCAGGGACCCCGGGCCGGTGTTTTTGAGTGATAATTTGCGGGCGGCAAAGTTCTTCTACTGCGAAGTTGATACAGATCAAATCAAGATCCTCCCGGATTTGGGCTTAGCAGAATTCTTAAAAGAAACCTGTCCTGATTACTCGATCATGATTGCTGTTTGGGAAGGTCCTTAAAGCTGGATCGGCAGTATCCTGGTGTCATCGGAGGAGGTAATGGCGACCCATTCGTTAAAGGCATTGTTTTTGTGAAGGTGGATTATTGTTCCTGTTCACGCAGTGGCTTGCAGTGTCGGAGATTCTTTGAATGAGAATCCTTACGGCCAGCGTATTTTTGGGACATTGGTTTTCCCGGACCGCTGCTGATTCATGATGAAGAAAGTTCTTTTGGTTTTGACGTTTGCTTCAGGGCTCTGCCACGGGGCGGATGATTTGGTGAAGGATTTGAAGGTCTTTCTGGAGAATCACTGTTACGATTGTCACGGCGATGGGATGTCCAAGGGTGGCTTGGATTTTGATGAGCTGAAAACCGATCTCGCTGATCCCGCCAATTTTGCGAAGTGGGAGCTGATTTACGATCGGGTTGAAAAAGGAGAGATGCCTCCGAAGAAGGTGAAGGAACGCCCGGATGACGACGAGGTTTCACATTTTGGGGAGCGACTTTTCCGGCCACTTTATGAAGCTCATCAGAAGGAGCGGGGAACGGTTTTGCGTCGGCTCAATCGGCGGGAGTATGAGAACACGATGAATGATCTCTTCGGGACAAACCTGAAGCTGGCCCGAATGTTGCCTGAGGATGGACGTTCCCATGAATTTGATAACGTGGGTGAGGCACTCGGGCTCTCGATGATGCACCTCGAGCGATACCTTGATGCGGCAAGGTTGGTTTTCGATACTGCGGTGCAAAGCGAGATCAAGAAGCCGGAGGCCAAGGTGATTCCTGCAAATTTTCGGGAAAGCGAGATTGAAAAGTCGATTGGCAAGCAATGGAAGAAGCTCCCGGATGGTGCTATCGTTCGTTTTCAAGGGGGAGGTTATCCCAGTGGGTTACTGCGGAATTCGGGAGTGCCGGTTTCGGGTTGGTATGAAATCGAGGTGACGGGATACGCGCATCAATCGGAGAAGTCGGTCACTTGCTCGATCAGCGGGGAAAGTTATCAGCGTGGCAGTGGCAAGCCGGTTTATCGCTATGCCTCGTTTGCGCCAGACAAGCCGACGACGGTGAAGTTTCGCCAGTGGATCGAGAAAAATTACATGCTGGTGGTGGAGCCTCGGGGACTGGTTTTTCCCCATCCCCGGCCCGAGAATATTGACGACTACAAGGGGGCGGGCTTTGCTTTCGTTTCAGCTTCGGTCACGGGACCTTTGATCGAGGAGTTTCCGACGCGTGGGCATGAACTTATTTTTGATGGCTTGGAGCGAAAAGAAATCATGCCGGGGAATCTTCGTGATCGCGAAAAGTCTTGGTATCGCCCCAAGTTTGAGGTTGAGACTGATGACGAGGAGGCTGCGGCTGTGGGGTCAATTAAGCGGCTCGCTTCAAGAGCATGGCGTCGGCCTGTCGATGAGAGTGATCTGGAATCTTACCTCGGACTTTTTAAAGCCGAGCGAGCGAAGGAGGAATCGTTTGAAAGCGCTCTTCGCACTGCGTTGACGGCCTTGTTCGTTTCTCCAAAATTTCTTTTTCTCAAAGAAGAGGCGGGAATGCTTGATGACCACGCGCTTGTGAATCGGCTGTCGTATTTCTTGAGCCGGACCGCACCTGATGTGGTATTGCAAGAGGTTGTGGCGAAGGGGGGCGTGAAGGCAAACTTGAGAAGCGAGACAGAGCGTTTGATGCAGGACGATCGCTTTAACCGATTCATTGCGGACTTTGCGGATTCATGGTTGGATCTTCGCGAGATCGATTTCACGGCGCCGGATAAAAATCTCTTTCCGGAATTCGATCCATATCTCAGAGATTCCCTGGTTCCTGAGACTCGTGCCTTTTTGAAGGAGCTCTTTTTGGGGAATCATCCGGTGAGGGCGATTGTGAAATCAGACTTCGCCATGCTGAACAGTCGGTTGGCCCAACACTATGATTTGCCACCTGTCGAGGGGCCGGAGATGCGTAAAGTCACTTTGCCAAAGGAGAGCGTGCGTGGTGGTTTGTTGACCCAGGGGAGTATTCTGAAAGTGACCGCAAATGGCACAAACACCTCGCCGGTGGTGCGGGGCGTGTGGGTGCTCGAGCGGATCCTGGGAGATCCACCGCAGCCTCCACCGGCGGGCATCCCCGGGGTGGAACCTGATATTCGGGGAGCGGAGACGCTTCGACAAATCCTCGACAAGCATCGGGATTCCCAGAGCTGCAATGCCTGCCACCAGAAGATTGACCCGCCGGGTTTTGCGTTGGAGTCCTTCAATCCCATCGGAGGTTTCCGTGAGCGATTCCGGTCGATGGGCGAAGGCGAGCGGATTAAAGAGAAGATTGGTGGCCGCAACGTTCGCTTTCGTCGCGGGCCGGCGGTGGATTCGGCAGGTGCTTTACCGGACGGGCAGACCTTTGGGGGATACCTTGAATTCCGCGATCTTTTGGCGGCAGAAGAAGAGGCGCTGGCCACCAACTTTTTGAGCAAGCTCCTGACCTTTGCCACCGGACGCGAGATGGGTTTCTCCGACCGCCTGGAAATTCAATCAATGGTCGAAGAATCCGCCCAGGAAGGCTATCGTATCCGGGACCTGCTCGAACTCGCCATTTCATCCCCCATTTTCCTCAGCAAATGAAAGCTCCCTATGTTTCCACCCGTCGCGCCTTGAGCCGAAGGCACTTTTTCAAAGGTCTCGGGACCGCCATTGCCCTCCCTTCGCTCGAAGCGATGCGTCCGGTCTTTGGGGCATCGGTTGTGTCCGAGCCAGTGAAGCGATTCGTGGCCATGAATGCGGCTCTGGGCTTTCATGGTCCGGGTCTGTTTCCGGAGGCTCCCGGGCGTGACTACGCGCTCACTCCTTATCTCGAAAAGATCAAGGGTCACCGAGATGACTTTACTCTCTTCTCCGGTCTCTCCCATCCTAATCAAGCGGGGAACAACGGGCATGCCTCTGAGTTGACTTGGTTGACCTCGGCGCAACGGCCGGGCTTGGCGGGCTTTAAGAATTCCATTTCGATCGACCAGTTGATGGCGAAACATTTGCGAGGCAAAACGCGGGTTTCTCACTTGGCTCTGACAACGACCCACAACTCACTCTCGTGGACTGACTCGGGCGTGCAGATTCCAGCTGAAAAATCACCGGCCAAAATTTTCAAAAGTCTCTTCATTGATGGAACCGAAAAAGAGGTGGCAAAGGAGTTGGCCGAGCTCAAGCGTGGGCACAGCATCCTTGATACCGTGATGGGGGATGCCAGGAAGATGGAGCGGACGCTGAGCCAAAAAGACCGGGAGAAACTTGAGCAGTATTTTTCTTCGGTGAGAGATCTGGAGAAAAGCTTCGAGCAATCGGAAGAATGGGCGACCAAGTCCAAGCCGAAGGTTGATGCTGGGACTCCCGAAGATGTTGCTGATAAGAACGATATCTTGGCCAAGCAGCGCCAGATGTATCACCTCATTGCGCTGGCACTGCAGACCGACTCGACCCGCGTGGTCACCTTTGGGCTGGGTGCTTTGAATTCGCCTCCGAGCAACATTCAAGGAGTGAGCCAGGACTGGCATAACTTGTCCCATCACGGGAAAGATGACGCCAAAATCAACGAGCTGAAGTTGATCGAAGGAGCTGAATTCGAAGCATTCAATGAGTTTCTTACGCGCTTGAAAGAGACTCCCGAAGAAGGTGGGGATTTGCTCGATGCCACGGCGGTTCTCTTTGGATCAAATCTCGGAAATGCTTCGTCGCACGATTGGCGGAACCTTCCGGTGATCGTGGCCGGCGGCGGGTATCGACATGGTTCCTACGTGGCTCATGACCCGAAAGACAATACTCCGTTTGCGAACCTCTTTGTGCCGCTGGCGCAACGGATGGGAGTGGAGATCGAAAAATTCGGAAGCAGCACGAAATCTTCGGTGCGGGGGTTGGAACGATCTTGAGATTCGAAACTTGTTTGATCGTTCGAACGTAGGAAGATCGAGCAATGAAACGACGACACTTTCTTTCCGGTTCTCTCGCGATGTCTGCTGCCAGTGCACTCGGCGCAGAGTCGTCCAAGCCACTTCTTCTGGGATACGATAACTTCGCGGTTCGTGCGATGGGCTGGAAGGCGAAAGAGCTCATCGACTACGCCGTAGAGCTGAAGGTGGATACGGTTTTCATCACCGATCTTGATGCCTTCAAGTCTCTGGATGAAAAGCATCTCGTTGAGATTCGGAAATATGCCGAAGAAAAGGGAATCAAGGTCTTCCTGGGAACGTGGAGCATTTGCCCGACGTCGGTGAGCTTCAAGGACAAGTGGGGAACAGCCGAAGAGCATCTTCAACTTGGTTTGCGATCCGCAAAGGCGCTGGGATCGCCGGTGATCCGGGTGGTGCTTGGAAACGGGAAGGATCGCTCAACGAAGGGTGGAATCGAAGCGCGGATTGAGGACACGGTGAAAGTGCTGAAATCCTGCAAGGGGATGTCCGAAGATTTGGGAGTCAAGGTGGCGATGGAGAATCATGCCGGCGACATGCATTCGCTGGAATTGAAGTCGCTGGTGGAAGCGGCCGGCCCCGACTTCGTGGGAGTGAACCTGGATGCCGGCAACGCGGTTTGGACTCTCGAGACTCCGTTGGAGAATTTGGAGAATTTGGGCAAATACACCCTGACGACAAGCTTGCGGGATACACAGGTTTGGAAAAGTGAGAACGGGGTGACAGCACAGTGGACCGCGATGGGTGAGGGAATGGTGGACTGGAAGGCCTACTTTAAACGTTTTGCAGAGCTTTGTCCGAATGCTCCGGTTCAGATTGAAACGATTTCCGGATTTAATCGTGAACTCGCTTTTCAGAAGGATGGATTTTGGAAAGCCTGGCCCAAGGGGAAACCCGCGAGTCTGGCTGCTTTTAAAAAATGGGCAGCCCCGGGCAAGGCCAGGAAGCCTCATCAGTCTTCTTCAAAAGAGGACGAACAGAATTATCAAAAAGGTGAGATCGAGCGTAGTATTGCTTACTGCAAATCGATTGGTCTGGGTGTTAGGAAATGAAGAATATCTTACTAACGTGGTTTGGTTTGGTCGGCCTTCTTTTGGGAGGCGACCCACCTCTGGCAGCCTTGGGTAAGAAAATTTTTCTCGATACTTCACTCTCCAATCCACCTGGGCAGGGGTGCGTCTCCTGCCACAGTCCCGAGGCGGCCTTTGCCGATTCTCGTCGCATTTCTCCGGGCGCGGTGAAGGGGCGGAAGGGACGTCGGAATGCTCCTTCATTGATGTATGCGGCCTTGATTCCGCCCCAGCGGCTGGAAGATACCTACGACGAAAACGGGGAGTTGGAATACATCGTGGAAGGAGGGTTTTTCCTCGATGGCCGCGCCCACGATCTTCTCGATCAGGTTCGGCATCCTTTCTTCGATAAAAATGAGATGAATTTCGCCCACGAAACGGAGTTGGCGGGCAAGCTCCGCAAGCGTGATTACGGGCAAGAGTTTCATGGGCTAGGTGACAAGAAGGTTAATGAAAAAGCCTTTGAGGCCTTGGTGGCATTCCTTCGGGAGCCAATGTTTCGGCCCTTTAATTCCCGTATCGATGACTACTGGGCGGGGAATAAGGATGCCCTCAGTCTATCGGAAAGACGGGGTCTCGATGTTTTTCAGACGACGGGTGGATGTGCCACTTGCCACTTGACCGGGGTAGCCAGTTGGCCCAAGCCGCTACTGACTGATTCGGGTTTTGATAACCTGGGAGCGCCCGCGATCGGTACGAGAGATCCCGGACTTGGGGCAATCACCGGGAAGGCGGGCGAGCTTGGTCAGTTCAAAGTGCCGTCGCTTCGGAATGTGGCTTTGACGGCCCCTTACCTGCACAATGGCTCCATTAAGACCTTGAAGGAGGTGATGGAGTTTTACAACAAACGGGACCTCGAACCCGAACGCTGGGGCGTGACCAACTATCCGGAAACGGTGAACCACGAGGATATGGGGAATCTTGAACTCACCGAACAGGAGATCGATGACCTGGTTGCTTTGATGGATGCCTTCACCGACCGGAATTTATTAAAGATCCCGGATGGGAAATTGTTCCCCGAGGTCCCTCCGGGAGTGCCTTCCACCGAAGAGCGAAAAGCATTTTTTCGTCAGAAGCGGAGACATGATTTAACGATACCCCGAAGGCCGGGTGACGAGTGAAGATTAGGTCTTTGCTGCTTGTTGAAGGATCAAGATGATCACTTTGATGATGACAATTCCGCCAACGATAAAAAGCCAGACGGGAGGAGATGATCCACCGCTTGAGGGTCTGACTGGTTTGGCATGTGTTGACGAACTGTTGCCTTCGATCTCGTCTTCATCCCAGTTTCGTCGCTGGCGCATGGGTTTTGATGTGGAATCGCGTCCGGGGTTTGTTTCGAAAACCAGTGAAATCACTGAGCTCATTTGATCGAGGTTGAGGCGGTAACGATGAAGGTCCTTGGCCGGAACCTCGGGCGCTTTTGAGCGATAGTGATAAAAGAGGGTAGGATGGGTGTTTTCGTTTTTGGTGCCGGCTTCGAACTCAAGGAACTCGTTGTTGATGATTGTCTTCGGCACGACGGCTCCCTTGGCATCGGGGTGATCAAGTTCAATGGCATGGAAGACCTCGGCAGGATGATAAAGTCCCAGCGGGAAGCTGCGATTGGAATTGTCAATGCCATGGATTTTGTCGATCACGGAATAGGGAATGAACTCGCAGATCATTCTGCCGGTTTGGGGATTTGGCTTCAGGGCGTTTGCCGCTGAGAATTCTCCGCTTAAAACAATGATGTTGGAATCCGGGTCATCCGAGACTTCAAGGTCGGTCGTCAATTCAGCCTCGGCCCTGGTACTTTTGACCGTTTCGCAAAAGACTTTTTGAATCGTAGACCTTCCGTTGGAATCGAGGATACCTCTGATCCCGTCAGCTTCGGCTCCATGAAATTCCTGGCGAACAGTGATCGTGGCGTCGTTTCCAGTGAAGCGGTAGGCCTCCGAAACACGAATGAAGTCTTGTTTGGGAGGAGCCTCCTTGATTTCGATGAATCCTTCGGCTTCGTCCGAGATGAGAAGAGCTTTTTGAAAGGGCAGGCTATTCCACTTAGGAAGCGACCCTCTCTGGGAAATGACGGTGGGATCAATCCAGTATTCCTTATCATCATGACGAAGGTAAACAACGACATGGTCGAAGATGGGGGCGGGAGGTCTTTCGGACACTTTGCCGCGTAGGGCCACTGAGACGAGGGCCGGATGAGTGTCGAAGCCGCACTCTCGAAGGAGCCAGCAAAGCAGGCTGGTCTTCTCCTTGCAGTCTCCGAATCTCCTCTCCCAAATCGTGTTCAGGTTTTCGGGGACAAGTCCCAAGCGACCCACTTCCACGCCTTGATATCGAATGCTGTCCCGGACAAAGGCAACGAGAGCCTCGATCAGAGCGATCTCCGAATCAGGGTGGGCTTGCTGGATTTTTGCCAGTTCTCCCGGGAGGTCGTCACCGGGAGTTTCGGTGCGGGCCCACAAGCGGGTGATCTCTCCGGCAACTTGTGCCCACGATTCAAAAGAAGTGATCGAGATATTTTTGAAGGGATTATAACCGAGTGGAAGAAGGGGTGGGAGGTCAAGAGCAGGGGTGTTTTCTCTCATCCAATTTTTCCGAACCCCCGACTCTGTCTCTTCCTCGGTGAATTCGGTATGGGAATCATCCTCCGGGGCTGATATTTTGAACTGTTCGTGGTTTTTCGAAAGCCAGGAAAAATACTGTCGACCAACCGGAAGGGTGTGTTCCAGGTTTTCGGTAAACCAATAGTGGTCCGGAAAGATGTCATCGTCCGAGACGATGGAGCTTTCGACATCGACGATATCACCGGTCCGGAGGTCCTTCAGAAGGATGAGTGCGGTGATGTTTCCAGAGTAGATTCCCTGGTCGAGGTCGCTCTCACGCTGGATGACATCGATCTCATCGAGCTTGGCGTGATTTGTAAGTTCGCCATCACGGAAAATTGAGATGGCGTGGATCAGAAGAACTTGTGTTGCCGGGTCGAAGTCAAATTCAATTCGTCCGGCTTCCTGGACTGCCTGAGGGGTCTCGAGTCGCCGGACATATCGGGTGTAGCGGGAAGGTTGGTCCGCAGCGATTTGTCGGTCGAGCAAGAGCATGGTGACGGGATATCCGTCCTCTCTTGCGAGATTCTTAACTTTTCGGCGGCTAATCCAAGGCGGCGTCGCTTCGATTTTTAGTCGCAATCCCCTTAATGCCAGAGGATTACAGTGAATTTCTGCAGGGTCCAGGCCTTCCATCGGAAGGCGTTTATCAGAGAATGGTGAAGGGGCCAAGTTCCGACCTTCGGCCGTTTAATTTTCTTTCGCAGGGAAAAGTTATCGATGCCTCCGCATTCCAAATGCAGATGCGCAGAAAAGAAGGGCAAGCGAACTCGCTTCGGGAATCGGAGCTGGAACGCGATCGATCGCAGTCTGAAGTTCCGTGGTATAAGAACCCGCGTAAGTATAGGCTGATCCGCTTCGCTCTTCCAAGCCGTTGGGGATGGGAGATAGACCTGCGGTATCGATAAAATTGCCCGGGACATCGTCCAGACGAAAAGAACCGACTCCAAGAATGGTGAGGGTACCTCCGGATTCTGAGAAGAGCGGGCTTCCCGAGTCTCCTGATTACACAAGGGCTTCGTGGATCAGAGGGGCGGCATCATCCCCCGGGTTATCTCGAAAAAGAATAATCATATCATTCTCGAAGCCGGCAGGTGGATCGGATGTGGCGGTCGTGGGCCCCGGGGTGGTGATCTGGCTGCTACCTTCTTCGTCAAATGACTCGGCCTGATTGGTCGCCAAGATATGATCTTGAACAGTACCGGGTGCTCCTGGGATCCGGTCTCCGTTCATGTAAAGAGTGCTGTTGCCAAGTCCCAGATCGGCAAGGGTATCGGCATCCTGGGTCGTGCACCATGGGCGTTGCCGATTAGAAGCATGTTGGTGGCGGTGGCATCCGGACGATTCAATGATCCGCTGTATCCTACTTCGAGTCCCTGACCGTTGTTGATGGAAACGGTTTTGGTGATCGTGACCAACTTGTCTCCGCTCAAAGCGAAGCCTTCGTGAAAACAGGAGTCAATCCACGAATCCTCGACGAGGAGGGTTCCTTCCTGGCTGCCGCCACAGTCGATCCCATCGTCCTTGGTCCAGCCGATGACACTGCCGCGAATGCGATGGGCTCCAGCAGTGAGGTAGAGGGCATCATTGTCTTCATCGGAGAAGTTGGAGCTTTCAAATGGAAATTCGATGGCATGGCTATTCAAGAAATTGAAAGTCCCGCCATTGTATTGGCCGGCGGTGGTGGCTCGTTGGATGAGGCAGTTTTCGAAGGTCAGGTCGGCATTCCTGCCATGCCCGGCTTGTGCGGTGGGATTATCGATGATCCAGACATCATTGAGGGTGGCGATACAGGTGCCGCCTGATGTTCCGGCATCAAAAGTAAAGATGGGCTGTTCCTTGCGATGGGAGCTGAACCCATTGTTGGAAGTCCAGTTGGATTCAGCCCCGCCGCCAGTGAAAAATGCGCCATCAATGTCTGCGGAGGTAGCGCCACCTCGAAGAAAGATGCCACCCCATGGTAGGGTTGGGTCCTGGGTGTAGAAGAGAGTGGGGTTGGCAGGGCTACCTGCAATTTCAAGTTTGCCAAGGATTTCGATGGTGACTCCCGGCGGGATGTGAACGAGGCAGTCTTCTCCGAAGCGAAGAGTCATGTCGGCGGGGACGGTGATATTACTGAGGATGTAGATGAAGGCAGAAATGATATCGGTTGATTCCGTCAGTTCCCCGCCGAGGAATTGTGGAGGGAAGGGGTTGACGAAAATTTCTCTGGAGAAGGTGCGATTCCCGAGGTGAAGGGTGATGACAAAAGGCAGTTCACTGGTCGCAGTCCATGAGCCTGCTCCGGCACCACGGCGGAGTTTGAGCGTCTCCGCATTGCCGGAAGAGTCGCTGATGAGAGAGTGGGCATTCAATCTGGCAATTTTTCCGTCTGTGTTTGTCAGTCGGACGACGATGGGGAAAGTCATTCCGGGTGTGACTGAGCAGGGAGTGATGAACTCGACGATGGTGTCGTCGAGGACGGTAGCCGGGGCCGCGACTGATGGGAGGGGAGTCCAGGTTGAGATTCCGTTGTCGGAGGAAGGGCGGTTGGGATCCCTGACAATAAATTGAATGGTTTCCGTTTCTGAAGTGCCTCCGGCTTCCGGGGTTTTTGTAAGAAGAAGCTCGTGATAGCCCGGTCCCGACTCGGTGGTGGAGGTGTTGAGCGGAACTGGATTGCCATCGAGTTCAGCGCTGGTACTGAAGCCAATTTCTGAAGGCACGGTGAAGGTCGCTTCTCCGTTGTAAGTGTTTTGGTTGCTGAGACCATTGACTACAATTTGCGCCGTCGCAGGAAGTAGAAGTGTAAGAGCTAGAAGGAGCGTGATCTTCATGGATACATTCTATCGCGGGTGTATCACGACCTTAAGACGATCGAACCCGTTTTCTCTGGAGTAGGCGGGGTTGTTTTCGACGTGCGGCGTGGATTCGAGAATTTCGATTTTGGCCACTTTTGCAACCAAGGCTTCAAGAAGCGAACGAACGATGAGTCTGGCGTGTGGCGCTCCCAGACACAGGTGGGTGCCAAACCCAAAGGAGACGTGTGGATTCGGCTTGCGATCGAGCTGAACTTCCCCGGGCTTTTCGAAGACTTCGGGATCAAAATTCGCGGCTGCCCAGCCCAGCGATACCCGCCCTCCCGGTGGGACAAGATTCCCTCCGACCTCAGTCTCGATCGGGCAAACTCTTCCGATATGGGTGAGGGGCATGAAAGCGCGGAAAAATTCTTCTCCTGCGATGACGAGCCCTTTTGGGTTACCTCGAAGTGATTCGAGATCGCCCGGGTGTCGTCCAAAGTATGCGATGATTGATGAGATGCTGTGAATGATGGTGTCGCGACCGCCGGCGAAAGTGAGATTGGCAAATCCCATCTTCTCCTCCTGGGTCAAAGAGCGGCCCTGGAAAGTTGCTTGATTCAGAGCGCTGAAAAGATCCTCGCCGGGATCTTTTGCGGCGCGCTCGAGAGCGAATTCGAGGTAGTCTTCCAGTTGTGAGCCGCTTCCGTTTTCGTCGTGAAAAACGTGAATGCCCCAGTTGATGTATGTTTCGGCTTCTGACTTCGGAACATTCAAAAGGTAGGTTAAAGCACGGGACTGGATGGGCAGGGCAAATCCGTGAACGACCTCGATGGCGCCGTCAGAGCCAAGAGCATTTTCCACGCATTCGTTGATGAGGTTTTGAACTTTCCCGACGACCTCCGGAGTCTTGGATCGTTTGAAGAACGGTTCGACGATCTTGCGGTATTCCGTGTGTTCGGGCGGATTGGTTTCGATGGGGAGCTGCCGCATCGTGCGCATTTCTTCTTCGGAAGGGATGGGAACCCTGAAGGGTGCGTCAGAGCTGAAGGTCTGCCAGTTCTTCGCCGCGGCCCGGACATCGGCGTGGCGCAAGAGCATGGGAATCTCTTCTCCTTGAAACGGGCACTTTAGGGTTCCTTGCTCGTGACGGGCATCTTGAAAGGGATCTGCTGGCATGGGCTCTGATGAGAATAGTGCGAGTTTGAGTGGGCTTGCTCAAACCCTTTTGATTCTATTCTTTTGACCCGAGTCTCTATGATCAGGGTCATCCAGCTAGGGAAAACTTGACTGAATTGCCCCATGTTTTCGATGTGACGGCCTCCAGAAAGTGTCTAA